>NZ_LMLK01000012.1:0-616883 GCF_001422605.1 Erwinia sp. Leaf53 | reverse complement strand
GTGCAATCAGTGCCGAAGCTTCCTGTTGCGAGGTGGCGTATATTACGCTTTCCTCCTTCGGAGTCAACTTCTTTTTGAGAAGTTTTTTCCGGCGGTTCAGAACTTCCTGAACCTTTCAACACGCTGGCCTGTAAGCCGTTGTTCCGTGTCGATGGAGGCGCATTATAGGGAGCCGCTTCGGGAACGCAAGTGGAAATCTTAAATTATCTTCCACTTGCTTAAAGTTCACCCGCAATGCTGCATTTTAAGACTGTTTGATGCGTGCAGGCAGCTCTTTCAGGCTATTGAGCACCCAATCCGCTGCGCTTTCACCTTCTGCAGTGACCGGTTTACCGCTACGAACTAACACTTTTTTACCGACTCCGGCAGCAGCAGCGGCCTGCATGTCTTCAATTTTATCGCCAACCATATAAGAAGCCGCCATATCAATGTTCAGCTCTTGCTGCGCGGACAGCAACATGCCCGGCTGTGGCTTACGACATTCACACCGTTGACGCAGCTCTTCTACTATTGCTTCCGGGTGGTGCGGACAGAAAAAGATGCCATCCAGATCGACATCACGATCGGCCAGCGACCAGTCCATCCATTCGGTAAGCTGCATAAACTGATCTTCACTGAACATGCCGCGGGCAATACCGGACTGGTTCGTCACCAGCACCAGCGCAAAGCCCATCGCCTTCAGCTCACGCATGGCGTCGATAGCACCGTCGATAAACTCAAAGTTATCGATTTCAGAGACGTAACCGTGATCGACATTAATAGTGCCATCACGATCGAGAAAAACTGCCGGAACCTTATTAGCCACTGACTTACTCCTGATAAAGATTTGCCGTCGATTATCGCATGATTAACAGAATAAGGAGAATGGGCGTTTGGGCGACTGAGATTGATTTAGACGTCTGGATGCCTTAACATCCACATCAACACCCTTTTAGTGCGGATACACTAAACTGGACACCACGGACAACACCCACCGCGATAATAAATAAATCAATGATTAAACTTTCCCATATCACCAAAGTGTTCCAGCAGGGTACACGCACCATCACCGCGCTGACCGACGTCAGCCTTGAGGTGCCTGCCGGACAAATTTATGGCGTTATCGGCGCTTCTGGTGCCGGTAAAAGTACGCTGATTCGCTGCGTTAACCTGTTAGAACGCCCGACATCAGGCCAGGTGCTGGTTGATGGCCAGGACCTGACGCGCCTGTCCGCCGGTGAACTGACGCTGGCACGCCGCCAGATTGGCATGATCTTCCAGCACTTTAACCTGCTTAACTCGCGCACGGTGGCCGGTAACGTCGCGCTGCCGCTGGAGCTGGGCAACCTGTCCAAAGCCGATATCGCTCAGCGTGTGACTGAACTACTGGAACTGGTTGGCCTTGCGGATAAACGCGATGCCTGGCCCGCTAACCTCTCCGGCGGACAGAAACAGCGCGTGGCGATTGCCCGTGCGCTGGCCAGCAACCCGAAAGTGCTGCTGTGTGATGAAGCCACCAGCGCGCTGGACCCGGCAACCACCCGTTCGATCCTCGAGCTGCTTAAAGACATCAACCGGCGTCTGGGCATTACCATTCTGTTAATCACCCATGAGATGGACGTGGTGAAACGCATCTGCGATCGGGTGGCGGTGATCAGCAACGGCCAGCTGATCGAGCAGGACACGGTAAGCGAAGTGTTCTCTCACCCGAAAACCCCGCTGGCGCAGCAGTTTATCCAGTCAACGCTGCATCTGGACATTCCGGAAGACTATCTGCAGCGCCTGACCCCAACGGCAACCGGCGGCAAGGTGCCGCTGCTGCGCATGGAGTTCACCGGTCAGTCGGTGGATGCCCCGCTGCTGTCGGAGTCCGCGCGTCGGTTCAACGTTAATAACAACATTATCAGCGCGCAGATGGATTACGCCGGCGGCGTGAAGTTCGGCATTATGCTGGCCGAGATCCATGGAGAGCCGCAGGACACCGCAGCGGCCATCGCATTCCTGCATGAGCATCACGTAAAGGTAGAGGTATTAGGTTATGTCTGAGGCAATGATGTGGTTAATGGGCCGCGGCATTTGGGAAACCCTGATGATGACCTTTGTCTCCGGCTTCTTTGGTTTCGTACTCGGCCTGCCGGTCGGGGTGCTGCTGTACGTGACGCGTCCGGGGCAGATTATCGCCAACCCGGCGGTGTATCGCGTGCTTTCGGCAACGGTCAATATCTTCCGCTCTATTCCGTTTATCATCCTGCTGGTCTGGATGATTCCGTTTACCCGCGCCATTGTCGGTACCTCGATTGGCCTGCAGGCGGCGATCGTGCCGCTGACCGTGGGTGCCGCGCCCTTTATTGCGCGTATGGTGGAGAACGCGCTGCTGGAACTGCCGGGTGGCCTGATTGAGGCCTCACGCGCGATGGGTGCCACCCCGCTGCAGATCGTGCGCAAAGTTTTACTGCCGGAGGCGCTGCCGGGTCTGGTCAATGCCGCTACTATTACTCTGATTACTCTGGTGGGCTACTCGGCCATGGGCGGCGCGGTCGGTGCCGGCGGGCTCGGGCAGATTGGTTATCAGTACGGCTACATCGGTTACAATGCCACGGTGATGAACACGGTATTGGTTCTGCTGGTCATTTTGGTGTATTTAATTCAGCTCTGTGGCGATCGCATCGTTCGTGCGGTTACTCACAAGTAAACATAACGGTAAGTTCTCTCTATTTAAGGAAGGGATATGTCTTTTAATCTTAAAACGTTTGCCGCCGTTGGCGCGCTGATCGGCTCACTGGCACTGGTGGGTTGCGACCAGAAGGCCAAAGATCCAAACCACATTAAAGTGGGTGTGATCGTCGGTGCAGAGCAGCAGGTTGCTGAAGTGGCGCAGAAAGTGGCCAAAGATAAATACGGCCTCGACGTTGAGCTGGTGACCTTTAACGACTACGTGCTGCCAAACGAAGCGCTGAGCAAAGGTGACATCGACGTTAACGCCTTCCAGCACAAGCCTTACCTGGATCAGCAGATTAAAGACCGCGGCTATAAGCTGGTCTCCGTCGGTAACAGCTTCGTCTACCCGATCGCCGGTTATTCGAAGAAAATCAAATCGCTGGATGAACTGAAGGCCGGCGATCAGGTGGCTATCCCTAACGACCCGACTAACCTTGGCCGTTCACTGCTGCTGCTGCAGAAAGTAGGTCTGATCAAGCTGAAGGATGGCGTGGGCCTGCTGCCAACCTCGCTGGACGTGGTAGAGAACCCGAAAAACCTGAAGCTGGTTGAGCTGGAAGCCCCTCAGCTGCCGCGCTCGCTGGACGATCAGCAGATCGCCCTGGCGGTGATCAACACCACTTACGCCAGCCAGATTGGCCTGACTCCGGCAAAAGACGGCATCTTTGTTGAAGACAAAGACTCTCCGTACACCAACCTGATCGTGGCCCGCGAAGATAACAAAGACGCGGAAAACGTGAAGAAATTCGTGCAGGCCTATCAGTCTGACGAAGTGAACGACGCCGCGAACAAAGTGTTCAACGGCGGCGCAGTGAAAGGCTGGTAAGTTCAGCCGACGGGCGGCTCCGGTCGCCCGTTTCTCTTTCTCCTCTCCCCTTGCCTGACCGATTCCCTGCGACTCCTCCGCTCTCTGCTTGTTATTTCCCTGCTGGCTTGGTTCAATAACGCCACTTTTTACTGAACATAAGGATTCCCCATGCGTGCTTTGCCGCTTTGTCTGTTAGCGTTCGCGCTGACAGGGTGCTCACTGGTGCCTAAACCTTACAAACCGGTCACCCCGCTGCCGCCGTCAACGCAGGCAGAGCCGGAACGCACCAAAACGGCTCCGCGCCCTGCCCCGGTGAAGCTCTATACCGATGCTGCGGACCTGGTCAGCAAACCGTTCCGCGATCTGGGTGAAGTCTACGGGGAAGACTGCCAGAGCAGCGCCCAGGACTCGCCGCCGAACCTGGCGACCGCGCGTAAGCGGCTGCAGGTGCGTGCCTCCGGCATGAAGGCCAACGCGGTGCTGGTACACAAGTGTGAGATCGTCACCTCTGCTCCGGGTTGCTACCGCCAGGCGATTTGTCAGGGCTCAGCCCTCAACGTTGCCAAATAAACGCTCCTGCGCGGGCGACCTCTTTGCGTGGCCGGCCTCCTCTCTGGCAGGCCACTTCACCGCATTCAGCCATGACGAGTAAAGCCACTATGTCCACTTTTTCCTTCCAGCAGATCGGCACTATTCACTCCCCGTGGAAGGAGAAATTTGCCGTGCCCAGACAGCCCGGCCTGATTGCCGACGGCGGCGGCGAACTGCGTTTGCTGCCCCCCTATAATCAGCCGGATGCGGTCAGGGGGCTGGAGGCGTTCAGCCATCTGTGGCTGGTGTTTGTTTTCCACCAGACGATGGCCGGTGGCTGGCGACCGACCGTACGCCCGCCACGCCTCGGCGGCAACGCGCGCATGGGCGTGTTTGCCACCCGTTCCACCTTCCGGCCGAACCCGATCGGCATGTCGCTGGTCGAGCTGAAGGGCATCCGCTGCGAACAGCAGCAGGTGATCCTCGAACTGGGCAGCCTTGACCTGGTCGACGGCACGCCGGTGATCGACATCAAGCCCTACCTGCCGTTTGCCGAATCGGTGCCGGACGCGCGGGCCGGTTTTGCCCAGCAGGCACCCGCTGCCGATATGCCGGTCATCTTTACCCCGTCAGCACGCGAGCAGCTGCACGGGCAGCTGGCGCGCTACCCGCACCTTGAACGCTTTATCAGCCAGGTGCTGGCGCAGGATCCGCGTCCCGCTTACCGCAAGGGCGAAGAGCCCGACCGCGAATATGCCGCCTGGCTGCTGGACTTTAACGTGCGCTGGCGGGTGACCGCTGCGGGTACCGAAGTCACCGGCATCGATCCGCGTTAATTTTACCGGACATCTTTTGACTCACCGGTCACGCTGTTACACTAGCCGCCAGGATTTTGACACCCTATTTTACCCCCTGGTGAATTCAGCCAGCCTGCGGCCGGCCAAATGACCGATCGGGGGTAGTAGCTTTCCGTTTATATGGAACCTTAACTCATGCGTACTACTCAATACCTGCTCTCCACCCTTAAGGAGACCCCTGCCGACGCCGAAGTGATCAGCCACCAGCTGATGCTGCGCGCCGGGATGATCCGCAAACTGGCTTCCGGTCTCTATACCTGGCTGCCAACCGGCCTGCGCGTGCTGAAGAAAGTTGAAAACATCGTGCGCGAAGAGATGAACAACGCTGGCGCGATTGAAATCTCCATGCCGGTGGTTCAGCCTGCGGACCTGTGGCAGGAGAGCGGACGCTGGGAGCAGTACGGCCCGGAGCTGCTGCGCTTTGTCGATCGCGGCGAGCGCCCGTTTGTGCTTGGCCCGACGCATGAAGAAGTGGTCACCGATCTGATCCGTAACGAACTCAGCTCCTACAAGCAGCTGCCGCTGAACCTGTTCCAGATTCAGACCAAGTTCCGTGATGAGGTGCGCCCGCGCTTTGGCGTGATGCGTTCACGCGAATTCATCATGAAGGATGCGTATTCGTTCCATACCACCCAGGAATCTCTGCAGGAAACCTACGACGCGATGTACCGCGCCTACAGCCAGAGTTTCAGCCGCATGGGCCTCGACTTCCGCGCGGTGGATGCAGATACCGGCTCGATCGGCGGTAGCGCCTCGCATGAGTTCCAGGTGCTTGCCCAGAGCGGTGAAGATGACGTGGTGTTCTCAACCGGTTCCGACTATGCGGCCAACATTGAGAAAGCCGAAGCCGTCGCGCCGGCCGCAGGCCGCGCTGCTCCCGCGGAAGCGCTGAGCCAGTTCGCTACCCCGGACGCCAGAACCATCGCCGAACTGGTGGCCCAGTTTGGCCTGCCGGTGGAAAAAACCGTGAAAACGCTGATGGTGAAAGCCACCGCAGAGAGCGGCCATACGCTGGTTGCGCTGCTGGTACGCGGCGATCACGAGCTGAACGAAATCAAAGCTGAGAAGATTGAGATCGTTGCCGCCCCGTTAACCTTCGCCACCGAAGAAGAGATCCGTGCGCTGGTTAACGCGGGTCCGGGTTCACTCGGCCCGGTCAACCTGCCGATGCCAATCGTCGCCGACCGCACCGTTGCAGCGATGAGTGACTTCAGCGCTGGCGCCAACATCGACGGCCAGCACCTGCGCGGCATTAACTGGGAGCGTGACCTGCCGCTGCCGCAGGTTGCGGATATCCGTAACGTGGTGGAAGGCGACGCCAGCCCGGACGGTCAGGGTACCCTGCAGATTAAACGCGGTATCGAAGTGGGCCATATCTTCCAGCTCGGCACCAAATACTCGGAAGCGATGAAAGCCACAGTTCAGGGTGAAGATGGCCGCAACCAGGTGATGACCATGGGCTGCTACGGTATCGGGATCACCCGCGTAGTGGCGGCGGCCATTGAGCAGAACCACGACGAGCGCGGCATTATCTGGCCGGCGGCGCTGGCGCCGTTCCAGGTAGCGATCCTGCCGATGAACATGCACAAGTCGTTCCGCGTGAAAGACCTGGCCGAAGAGCTGTACGCTACCCTGCGGGCGAAAGGGATTGATGTGATCCTTGATGACCGTAAGGAGCGTCCGGGCGTGATGTTTGCCGATATGGAGCTGATTGGCGTGCCGCACAGCATCGTGATTGGCGAGCGCAACCTCGACAATGAAGAAGTTGAATACAAAGCGCGCCGCAGCGGCGACAAACGCATGCTGAAAACCAGCGAAATCGTTGATTTCCTGGCCGGCGAACTGGGCGTTTAAGCCCGTTCGCTACGCATCAGCCACCGCCTGAGGCGGTGGCTTTTTTTTGCCGCAAGCTAATCGCCCTTCACGCGCCCACGCAACGATTTAGTCGCTGACTGACGCGCTTTGCCTTCCAGCCGGCGTTTTTTCGACGCCAGGGTTGGCCGCGTTGCCCGCCGCGTTTTCTCCACTACCGTCAGCTCCTGAATCAGGTTCTCCAGCCGCTTCATCGCCGCCTCGCGGTTCATCTCCTGGCTGCGGTACTCCTGCGCTTTGATAATCACCACCCCGTCCGGGGTGATCAGATGGTGGCTGGCGGCCAGCAGGCGCTGCTGATAGAACTCGGGCAGGCTGGAGGCGCGGATATCAAAGCGCAGGTGGATAGCGGTTGAACTTTTATTCACGTGCTGACCACCGGCACCCTGCGCGCGGATCGCGGTAATCTCGATTTCGGCATCGGGAATGGTGACGCTACGTGACAAAATAATCATCTGAGCTTCCCGTTTTCCAGCCACTGCTCAAAGGTGATTTCCAGATGATGCGTGTCATCCGACAGCCAGATGGTGCCGTCCTGAATGGTGGCCTGCAGCGTCATGGAACGCGAAGCCAGCGTGGTCAGGGCGCTGAGCTGTTCATCGTTCAGGTAGCGTACCGTCAGGTTGTCGTGTTGCGTCAGCCTGTTCTGATGCTGCTGCCACCACGGCTGCGCCGCACGCCAGTTATAAGCATACAGCCAGACCTGCTGTGAGCGGCTACAGCCTTTTTTGATGCGACGCTCGTCCGGCAGGCCAAGGTCAATCCACACGTCAATGCCGTTGTGATCGTTAAGCTGCCAGAGTTCCGGCTCGTCTTCGGCGCTCAGGCCGCGGGTGAAGCTCAGCCGTTCGTTGGCGTGCACCAGCCAGGCCAGCAGCCGCAGCATCAGACGCTCTTCCGTTTCCGAGGGGTGACGGGCCAGCGTCAGGGTGTGATCGAGAAACACGTTGCGGTCCATATCCGCGACGTTAACCGTGGCTTTGTAAATCGTTGCTTTCAGTGCCATAAGGATCCTTATCGTCGTTGCCGGCTATTGTACCTGATGCACCCGTAAATCACCTGTCGGCTGGCTGATTTCCCATAAATGGCTGTGCTATAGTCGGAGAATAGCCAGAGAAAAAGCTGAAGGAGGTACCTGTGCAACAGTATTGTGAGTTAGTTCGCCGCAAATATGCCGAGATCGGCAGTGGCGCTCTGGGGTACGTGCCGGATCCGCTGGCGTGCGCTTTGAAAGCACTTGATGAGGTAGCGGCCAATCCTGAGCTACACTCTTCCATCAGGGAACAGGCAGCCTTTGCTGCCGCCAACTTATTGGTGAGCGACTATGTTGACGAATGAAGCCTACACCCCGATCAATTGCGATGATTACGACAACCTGGAGCTGGCCTGCCAGAATCAGTGGCTGCTGGCGCTGGAGCTGAAGGACGGTGAAAAGCTGAAGGCGAAAGCCAAAGATATGGTCTCGCGTAAAAACGTGGAATATCTCAGCGTTGAAGAGGCGGGGAGCCTGCGCGACCTGCGCCTCGATCATATCGCCAGCTTCAGCCACCCGGATCTGGGCACCATTGTGGTCAGCGAATCCGACTAACCTGTGCTGCACGGATAGCAACGGGGCGGATGATTATCCGCCCCGTCTGTTTTCAGGGCTGCAACCCGGCGTAATACGCGGCCAGGTCGGCCAGATCCTCATCACTTAATCCCGCCACAAACGCTTTCATCACTTCCGCCTGCCCGCCGCTGCGCCCGCCGGACTTATAGGCCTGTAACGCCAGCTCCAGATAGGGTGCCGGCTGTCCGGCCAGGTTCGGATAGATCGGCGCGACCGCCTTGCCCTGGGCTCCGTGGCAGGCCAGACAGCGCGCCGACTTCTCCTGCCCGCGGCTGGCGTCGCCAGCGGCCAGTGCCGGCAGGCTGGCGGCCAGCAGCAGGGTTAATATCATCTTCATCATTGCTCTCTTAAGGTTACCGGCGCCAGCGGATCTGCCAGGCCGTTGCGACGGACTGCGGCTCGGCTTCACGGGTAATAAACAGGCCCGCGGCGGCCATCAGGCAATCGCCATAAAAAATCAGCGGGATGCGTTCGCGCTGCCAGGGCGGCACCGCCAGCTCCTGCCACAGCTTTTTCAGCGGACGGCTGCCGTTGCGCCCGACGATATGAAAGCGCCCCTGCGCCTGAAAACGCACGCTGACCGCCTCACCAGGCAGCGGTGGGCGCAGGAGAAACAGCACGTCGCCCGGCGGCAGAATATTGCCCGCCGCATCTCCGGACGACAGTGAACCACAGGCATCTGCTGCGGCGAGTGCCGGCAACGTGCCACCACTACCTGACGCGGCCAGCCACGGCCTGGTTACGTCATCAACCGGCAGCAGCGCGATGTCTGTCTGCTGCGCTTCTGGCACCGGCTGGCCGTCCTGATTTAACTGGCTGCCATCCTGCGCCTCCGGCTGCGGGCCAGGCAGAAGCTCACCCAGCCCCCCCGGCAGCGGCAGCGGCTTCCAGGGTGCCGGCCACGGCAGCATCACGTCGCTCACGCTGGCGAGCAGCGGCAGCCAGTACAGCCGTTCGCGAAAGCGGCGCACTTCCGCCTTGCCGATACGCAGACGCGGCTCGGCGTCGGGACGGGCACAAACCACCTCCTGCCACAGTTTTTGCAGCCCGGCGCGCGACGGCATGCCGCCCTGGCAACGGGCAATCCAGCGCCGCATCAGCGCAGAGCGCCGCGCTTCGCTGAGCGATAGCAGCGGTACCACGTCGAGGCTGCCGTCGGCGGCCACCAGCGCCTGTAGCGACTCCGCCAGCAGCTCGTCCAGCAGTTGCTCCTGCTCGCCACATAAGGCCGCGCTGCGCGCGCTGGCGGCGGCGAAGTGCGGCCAGCGCGAGGCCAGCAGTGGCAGCACCTGCAGGCGTAAGAAGTTGCGATCGTAGCGCGGGTCCTGATTGCTCTCATCCTCAATCCAGCACAGCTGGTGCTCCGCCGCCCAGCGCTCCAGCTGACCACGACTTTGCGCCAGCAGCGGTCGCAGGTGACGATGTTCGCCCAGCCGGCCCTCCAGCGGCATCGCCGCCAGCCCGGCCGGGCCGCTGCCGCGCTTCAGCGCCAGCAGCAGCGTTTCGCTCTGATCGTCCTGATGCTGCGCGGTGAGCAGAGTTTCTCCAGGCTTAAGCCGCTGCCGCAACGCCTGATAGCGCGCCGCGCGCGCTGCCGCTTCCACCCCGCCTTCGCGGACGTCCAGCTGCACCCTGACCACCTCGAGCGCCACCTGCCACTGCGCACACTGCTGACGGCAGTGCTCTGCCCAGCCATCGGCATGCGGGCTAAGACCATGGTGGATATGCACCGCACGCAGCCGCAGTTCAGGCCGCTGCCGGCGCAGCAACACCAGCTGATGCAGCAGCACGCTGGAATCAAGGCCGCCGCTGTAGGCCAGCATCACAGCCTGTTCGGCCACCAGCAGCGGTTCAAGATGGGCAAGAGCGGACATGAGATTACCTGAACAGAGTGCGTGAATCGTCGGATGATTGCTTAACCCTCGCGGGGTGAGGGTTAAGGCGCTCTATTCTATGCCTGATACAGCTCTAACGGCAAACCGTCAGGGTCGCTGAAGAAGGTAAACAGCTTACCGGTGAGCGGATCGGTGCGCACCGGCTCACAGGACACCTGATGGGCGGTCAGGTGGGCAATGGCCGCATCCAGGTCGGTGACGCTGAAGGCCAGATGACGCAGGCCGCAGGCTTCCGGGTGAGACGGCCGCGCGGGCGGGAAAGGAAACGAGAACAGCTCAAGGGTATAGGCACCGTTCAGCGCCAGATCGCCTTTCCACGAGTCGCGCGCTTCGCGGTAAACCTCGCCCATCAGCGTGAAGCCAAGAATTTTGGTATAGAACACCTTACTGACGTGGTAATCGCTGGCGATAATCGCCACGTGGTGCACCTTCGTTAACGTTAAACCCGACATGTTAGCTCCTTACAACGGATAGTCAGCCCCCTGCCGCGCGCAGCGCCAGAGGGGCGGTATGACAGCATCTTACGCCAGCGGGCCCTGCCGCAGTACTCGCACCTGATACTCGCCCTCCTCCGTCAGGGTCGCACCGTGGATGTCGGTTTCAAAGCCCGGATACTGCTCGCCGATACTGCACAGCATTAACAGGAAATCGAGCACCGCGCGGCTCTCTTCGGTGATCGTCTCACCCGGCATCACCAGCGGCACCCCCGGCGGATAGGGCAGGATCATATTGGCCGACACCCGCCCGATCAGCTGGCCGATCGGCACCGTTTCCACGTTGCCCTTGATCTGCTGCTGGAACATCTGGTGTGGCGTAAGTCTCATTTCCGGCAGCATAGCGAAGGCCTTTAACATCAGGCGCGGCAAATCATGCTGGCGGATCAGGCCATGGATGCCCGCCGCCAGCGTCTGAATGCGCATGTTGCGGTAGAAGTCAGGGTCTTGCGCATAGAGATCCGGCAGCATGTTCTTCACCCGCAGGTTCAGGTCATAAGCACGTTTAAACTCGGTCAGGCCGCGCAGCAGGCTCATCGCTTTAGTTTTATCAATGCCGATGCTGAACAGGAACAGCAGATTATACGGGCCGGTTTTCTCCACCACGATGCCGCGCTCGTCGAGGAACTTCGCCACCAGCGCGGCCGGGATCCCCTCACCGCTCATCTCACCCAGCTCGCTCATGCCGGGGGTGAGGATCGTCACCTTGATCGGATCGAGGTACATATGATCGGCATCCGCATCGCGGAAGCCGTGCCACTCCTCCTCACCCGGCTGGATCGGCCAGCAGGCAGGCTGATCGATGCCGTCCGGCTGCCAGATATCGAAGAACCAGCCCTCTGACTCTTCACGCAGCCGCTGGACTTCGCGGCGGAAGTGCAGCGCCCGTTCCACCGAACGGTTAATCAGCCGCCGCCCCGGGTTGCCGCGCAGCATCGCGGCGGCGGTCTCAATCGACGCGACGATGGCATAGTTGGGCGAGGTGGTGGTATGCATCATATAGGCTTCATTAAAGGTCTGCTCGTCGTAATCCCCCTTAATGTGGATCAGCGAGGCCTGTGAAAATGCCGCCAGCAGCTTATGGGTCGACTGGGTTTCATAGATCACCTTACCCGGCGTGCGTTCGCCGCTCATGCCGCTGAGCCCCTGATAGATCGGATGAAAGTTGGTATAGGGCACCCAGGCCGAGTCAAAGTGGATCGAAGGCACCTCCAGCGTCTCTTTGATGTAGCGGGTGTTGTAGAGCAGCCCGTCATAGGTGGAATTAGTGATCACGGCGTGCACCGGCCAGCTGGCGCGCGGCGTTTCTGCAACCTTAAGCGCGATACTTTCTCGGGTAAATTCGCGTTTCGGAATGCCGCCGAGGATGCCCAGCGCGTTGCGGGTCGGTTTCAGCCAGATCGGCACAATATCGCTCATCATCAGCAGATGGGTCAGCGACTTATGGCAGTTCCTGTCCACCAGCACGGTGCTGCCCGCCGGGGCGGACACCATGCCGACGATCTTGTTTGAGGTCGAGGTACCGTTAGTCACCATATAGCTCTGCTCGGCGCCGAAGGTGCGGGCGATATACTCTTCCGCTTCCAGATGTGGCCCGGTGTGATCGAGCAGCGAACCGAGCTCGGTGACCGAGATCGAGATATCGGCCTTCAGCGTATTGGCACCGAAGAAGTCGTAAAACAGGCAGCCGACCGGGCTCTTCTGGAAGGCGGTGCCGGCCATATGTCCCGGCGTGCAGAAGGTGTATTTTCCCTCTTTGACGTAGTTAAACAGCGCCCGGGTCAGCGGCGGCGTAATGGTCTCCAGATACTCATCCGTATACTGACCAATGTGCTGGGCGATATCTTCGGCGGCGTTCAGCGCGTACTCAAAGAACCACAGCGTCATGCGCATCTCGTTGATGCTGACGTCCATCGTTGAATGGGTGTTGATAAAGGCGTAAAGCGGCAGGTACTCGTTCAGCTGGTTCAGTTCACTGCACAGCTCGAGGCTGTACTCATCCCAGTCGAAAATCACGCCGCAGATGCGGGGATTATGCTCAACCAGCTTAATCAGCCCGCTGGCCTCCTGCAGCCAGATGGTCTGAAAACCGCGGGCTTTTAACGCGGCGTCCAGTTCACGGATCGGTTCATCTTTATAGAATGCGTTATGCGGCCCGACGATCGCGATGATATTCAATGCTTACCTCCATGCGCCGCGGGCAAGCCCTGCCCGCGGCGATTAAAAAGGCTAAGCATAGCGGATCGTCGGTTGCTCTGCTCAGCCGTTGGGGTAGGCCTGGGCGATGCGCGTCTGGGCGGCCATCGACAGCTGTGCCGCCACGTCCTGCAGCACGTAGAGATCGCGGCGGCGCGTCCACGGCTGTGCCGATCGCCGATCATACCAGCGCGGCAGCGCGATCCCACGCGGGGCAAAGCCGTGGATCCGGCGCCCACGGCAGGTAATGATGCAGCGTTTAACGTGATCGTGATGGCCAATGATGGCAGCATTGCCCGCCAGCGTCGGATCGTTAGCAAAGTGGTTTTTCAGAATCGTCTCCACCACGCCGTCGGTGCTCAGATAGACCAGCGTGCCCTGCGCATCCCAGTACGGTTCGATAGAGATAATGGCATGGCGGGGGATATCCGCGAACTCCGGCGCCAGCAGGCAGCGGGCGATCTCCCACTGCAGGTACATCGGCAGCGCTTTTTTGCGATACACCGCCGCGCAGCAGTGCGCCAGCACCCTGTTCATCGGGCCGGGCAGCGCCAGCTTATTCGGGTCGTTCTGCGGATTGGGCCGATTGCCAAAGGCAAAGCCTATTACCAGGCTGGCTGCGGCAATCTCGTCTTTCGGTGGGGCCATCATAAAGCCGGCATCGACAATCGCGGGTGCCAGCAGTTCTGCGGTGGACCGATCCTCCAGCTCCAGCGCCAGCCGGTCCGTTGCCAGCGGCAGAAACTCCGACGGCCGTGGCGAGTGCGGCGGGACGGCACAGCCGTTCAGCGCCGCCGCCGCCGGCAGAGAGAGCAGCCCGAAGGCCAGCTTGCGTCGGTTAATATCCATGTTCACCTCGTCCTTTGCGTTATCAGAAACCGCAGACTAACCCAGTGGCCGCCGGGCCTCTATGCGATGAATGTTGAAAAAAAGGCATAAAAAAAGGGCCCCAGGGGCCCTTTCGTGTGCAAAGACGGTTAACGATTACGCGTAGCCGTAACTCATCAGGCGCTGGTAACGACGATCCAGCAGCTCGTCTTTGGTCAGCACGTCCAGTTCGGCAAGATCGGCCAGCAGCTGCGCTTTCAGCGATTCGCCAATCACCAGCGGATGGCGGTGCGCGCCACCCAGCGGTTCAGGGATCACCGTGTCAATCAGCTTAAGCTCTTTCAGACGCGGAGCGATGATGCCCATCGCTTCGGCGGCCAGCGGTGCCTTATCGGCGCTTTTCCACAGAATTGAGGCGCAGCCTTCCGGTGAAATCACCGAGTAGGTGCTGTACTGCAGCATATTCACTTTGTCGCCGACGCCGATGGCCAGTGCACCACCGGAACCGCCTTCACCGATTACCGTACAGATCACCGGCACGGTCAGGCCGGACATCTCACGCAGGTTACGGGCGATAGCTTCGGACTGGCCGCGCTCTTCCGCGCCAACGCCAGGGTAAGCGCCTGGGGTGTCGATAAAGGTGATAATCGGCATATTAAACCGCTCGGCCATCTCCATCAGACGCAGCGCTTTACGGTAACCTTCCGGCGCGGGCATACCAAAGTTACGACGGATCTTCTCTTTCGTTTCACGCCCTTTCTGATGACCAATGATCATCACCGGACGGCCGTTGAGACGCGCGGTACCGCCAACGATGGCTTTATCGTCGGCAAAAGCACGATCGCCGGCCAGTTCGTCGAAGTCGGTAAACACGTTACGGACATAGTCCAGCGTGTACGGTCGCAGCGGATGGCGCGCTAGCTGCGCGATCTGCCAGGCACCCAAATCTGAGAAGATTTTACGCGTCAGCTCAACGCTTTTATCGCGCAGACGCTGTATCTCTTCATCCAGATTAATATCCAGTTTTTCATCCTGACGGCCAACCGACTTAAGCGAATCAATTTTCGCTTCAAGCTCTGCGATTGGCTGTTCGAAATCCAGGTAATTAAGACTCATAATAATCCTGTTTTAGTCAAATTCCAGTTCCACCTGCTCCGATCCTATCAACGACCGAAGATCGTTTAACAAACGATCGCTCGGCGACACGCGCCAGGTTGCACCGAAGCGCAACTTCGCCCGCGCATCCTCTCTCTGATAGTAGAGATGTACCGGAATTGTCCCCGAACGATGGGGTTCCAGGGATTGACGGAGACGGTTCAAAAGCTGGTCATCAATTTGCCTGTCCGTCAGCGAGATAGCAAGCCCACGTGCATATTTTTCACGAGCTTCATCGATGTCCATCATATCGCGGGCCATCATTTTAAGCCCGCCGTTGAAGTCATCAAAGCTGACCTGTCCGCTGACGATCAGGATACGGTCTTTCTCCAGCATATGCTGGAACTTATCCAACGCATCTGTAAACAACATCACTTCCAGACGACCGGAGCGGTCGTCCAGGGTGCAGATGCCAATACGGTTACCGCGTTTTGTTACCATTACGCGGGCCGCCACCACCAGACCGGCCGCCGTGGTCATCTTGCCGCGATCGGTCGGGTGCATGTCTTTCAGGCGCTGTCCACCGACATAGCGCTCAATTTCTTTCAGATACTGGTTAATCGGATGCCCGGTTAAGTAAAGACCTAAAGTCTCCCTTTCGCCATCCAGCTGGATCTGCTCCGGCCACGGCGTCACGTCGGCATACGACTTCTCTACCTGCTCCGGCGCCTCGGCCAGCACGCCGAACATATCGGCCTGCCCTGTCGCCTCTGCTTTAGCGTGCTGATCGGCGGCCTTCAGCGCGTCCGGCAGCGCGCTCATCAGCGCGGCACGGTGCGGGCCAAGCCGGTCAAACGCGCCGGACATAATCAGTTTTTCCAGCACCCGCTTATTCAGCTTTTTGGTGTCGGTGCGTGCGCAGAGGTCAAACAACTCGCGGAAATAGCCGCCCTCGTTGCGTGACTCAATAATCGCTTCAATCGGGCCTTCGCCGACGCCCTTAATCGCGCCGATGCCGTAAACGATCTCACCGGCTTCGTTGACGTGGAACTGATAAAGGCCGGAGTTAATGTCCGGCGGCAGCACCTTCAGCCCCATCCGCCAGCACTCGTCCACCAGGCCAACCACTTTCTCGGTGTTATCCATATCAGCGGTCATTACTGCCGCCATAAACTCCGCCGGGTAGTGCGCCTTCAGCCACAGCGTCTGGTAGGAGACCAGCGCATAAGCGGCAGAGTGCGACTTGTTAAAGCCGTAACCGGCGAATTTTTCCACCAGGTCGAAAATTTTGATCGCCAGCTCGCCGTCAATGCCGCGCGATTTCGCACCATCCTCAAAGCCGCCGCGCTGCTTGGCCATCTCGACCGGGTTCTTTTTACCCATCGCACGGCGCAACATGTCCGCGCCGCCAAGACTGTAGCCCGCCAGCACCTGGGCAATCTGCATCACCTGTTCCTGATAGAGGATGATGCCATAGGTCGGTTCCAGAACCGGCTTCAGCGACTCATGCTGCCACTGAATATCCGGGTAGGAGATCGCCTCGCGCCCGTGCTTACGGTCAATAAAGTTGTCGACCATCCCCGACTGCAGCGGCCCCGGACGGAACAGCGCCACCAGGGCGATCATATCTTCGAAACAGTCCGGCTTCAGGCGCTTGATCAGATCCTTCATGCCGCGGGATTCCAGCTGGAATACGGCGGTGGTTTCCGAGCGCTGCAGCATATCGAAACTTTTCTGATCTTCAAGCGGGATCGTCGCAATATCGACAGGATCCAGCCCTTCTTTGGTGCGCCGGGCGTTGATCATCGCCAGCGCCCAGTCGATGATGGTCAGCGTGCGCAGGCCAAGGAAGTCGAACTTCACCAGGCCTGCGTACTCCACGTCGTTCTTATCGAACTGGGTGACCGGGAACTGGCCGTTCTCATCGCAGTATAGCGGCGCAAAATCGGTGATTTTAGTCGGCGCGATCACCACGCCACCGGCGTGTTTACCGGCGTTACGCGTCACGCCTTCCAGTTTGCGCGCCATATCGATCAGCGCCTTGACCTCTTCATCCGCCTCGTAGATTTCCGGCAGCTGCGGTTCGGCGGCAAAGGCTTTTTCCAGCGTCATGCCCGGGTCAGGCGGCACCAGCTTGGAGATGCGGTCAACGAAGCCGTACGGGTGGCCCAGCACGCGGCCAACGTCGCGGATCACCGCTTTGGCGGCCATGGTACCGAAAGTGATGATCTGCGAAACCGCTTCACGGCCGTACATTTCCGCCACGTGCTCAATCACGCTGTCGCGCTTCTCCATACAGAAGTCGATGTCGAAGTCG
This sequence comes from Erwinia sp. Leaf53, assembly GCF_001422605.1. NCBI lineage: Bacteria > Pseudomonadati > Pseudomonadota > Gammaproteobacteria > Enterobacterales > Erwiniaceae > Erwinia > Erwinia sp. Leaf53. Next base: position 599,684 of record NZ_LMLK01000012.1, on the reverse strand, counting down.
GGCATGGAAACACGTTCCGGGTTAAGGAAACGTTCGAACAGCAGGTCGAATTCCAGCGGATCGAGGTCGGTGATTTTCAATGCGTAGGCGACCAGCGACCCGGCACCGGAGCCGCGCCCCGGTCCGACCGGTACGTCGTTATCCTTCGACCACTGGATAAATTCCATAACGATCAGGAAGTAGCCCGGGAAGCCCATCTGGTTAATCACGTTGAGCTCAATATCCAGACGCTCGTCATACTCCGGGCGGCGGGCGGCGCGCACCTCAGGATCGGGGAACAGGAACTCAAGCCGCTCTTCCAGCCCCTCCTGCGACTTCAGCACCAGGAAATCTTCGGTGGTCATCTCACCGGTTGGAAACTGCGGCAGGAAGTACTCGCCCAGGCGGATGGTGACGTTGCAGCGGCGGGCGATCTCTACGCTGTTTTCCAGCGCTTCCGGGATGTCCGAAAACAGCTCACACATCTCCTCTTCGCTGCGCATATACTGCTGCGGGCTGTAGTTACGGGGACGTTTCGGATCGTCGAGGGTAAAACCGTCGTGAATGGCCACGCGAATTTCATGGGCGTCAAAGTCGGTTTCTTGCAGGAAACAGACCTCGTTGGTGGCCACCACCGGAATGCCCTCGGCAATCGCCAGTTCCACTGCCGCGTGCAGGTAACTCTCTTCATCCGGCCGCCCGGTGCGGATCAGCTCAAGGTAGTAGCGATCGGGAAAATGCTGCTGATAGAAGCCGAGACACTCGGCGACCATCGCGGCGTTGCCGCGCAACAGCATTTTACCGACGTCGCCACGGCGGCCGCCGGAGAGCAGGATAATCCCCTGCTGATGTTCGGCCAGCCAGTCGCGATCGATGGTCGGCCCTGCCGGGCCATAGCCGCGCTGATAGGCACGGGAGATCAGCAGCGTCAGATTCTGATAGCCATCATTATCGGCCGCCAGCACGGTGATCTGCGACAGTTCATCGCCCATTGCCACGCTGGCCACGTTAAAGTCAGCGCCGATAATCGGTTTCATCCCCTGACCGTGCGCGGTGCCGTAAAATTTCACCAGCCCGCACAGGTTGGTGAAATCGGTGATGCCGATGGCCGGCATATTCATCTTCGCCGCGTGTTTCACCAACGGGTTCGTCTTCGCCAGTCCATCGATCATGGAGTAGTCGCTGTGCACGCGTAAATGAATAAAACGGGGTTCGGCCATCGGTGATCCTGTTAACGCAGAAGAGAAGAATTACAGCGCGCGCGTCGCAGCAGCAGCGACGTCAGCGTCGATCAGCACGTTACGTACCGGGGCGAAGCTGCGGCGATGGTACGGCGTGGCGCCAAAGCGGGCGAGCTTTTCCAGGTGCAGCGCCGTCGGGTAGCCTTTATGCTGGGCAAATCCGTACTCCGGGTACTGCAGATCCAGCCCGGCCATCTCACGGTCGCGCGTGACCTTAGCGATAATCGACGCGGCGCTGATTTCACGCACCAGACTGTCGCCCTTAACGATCGCCTGCGCCGGCATCGCCAGCGCCGGGCAACGGTTACCGTCGATCAGCACAAAATCAGGCGTCAGGTGCAGGCCTGCCACCGCCCGCTGCATCGCCAGCATGGTGGCATGCAGGATATTGAGCCGGTCGATCTCATCCGGCTCAGCGCGCCCGAGGCTCCAGCTTAACGCCTTCTCTTTAATCTCATCGTATAACGCCAGGCGGCGTTTTTCCGACAATTTTTTTGAGTCGGCGAGGCCTGCGATCGGCCGGGCCGGGTCGAGGATCACCGCAGCGGTGACCACCGCACCGACCAGCGGGCCGCGGCCCACCTCGTCAACGCCGGCAATCAGCCGCGCGTCAGGGTAGATAAAGTCACTCATGGGCACAGCTCCAGTACTGCCGCAGCCGCCTGCTGGTCTGCATCCCAGCGGATCTGCTGATGCAGCTCTGCGAAGGTGGCCAGCAGGGCATCACGGGTATCACCGCCGCTGAGCAGCGGCTCCAGCGCCGCCGCCAGCCGATCGGGCTGGCACTCATCCTGCAGCAGCTCTGGCACCAGCTCTCGCCCGGCCAGCAGGTTAGGCAGCGAAACGTAGTCGGTTTTTACCAGCCGCTTCGCCAGCCAGAAGGTGAAGGGCTTCATACGATACCCCACCACCATCGGACATTTCGCCAGCATGCACTCCAGCGCGGCGGTGCCGGAGGCCAGCAGTGCCGCATCGCTGGCAACCATCGCCGCACGGCCCTGGCCATCCAGCAGGTGCATCGGCAGGTCCGGTGCCACCTGCGCTTTGATCAGCTCAAACTGTTCGCGGCGTTTCGGATTAACCAGCGGCACCACGATCTCCAGCGCCGGATGCTTGTCACGCAGCAGCATCGCGGTTTTCAGGAAGTCGGCGCTGAGCATCTCGACTTCCGCACCGCGGCTGCCAGGCAGCAGCGCCAGGCACAGCGCGTCCGGGGCGATGCCCAGTTCGCGGCGCGCGGCCTGCTTGTCGGCCACGATCGGCATCGCATCAGCCATCGTGTGGCCGATAAAACGGCACGGCACGTTGAAGCGATCGTAGAAGGCTTTCTCAAACGGCAGGAACGCCAGCACCAGATCGGTGTTGCGACCAATTTTGAACACCCGCTTCTGCCGCCACGCCCACACCGACGGGCTGACGTAGTGGATGGTGCGGATGCCCCGCTGCTTCAGGCGGCCTTCCAGGGTGATATTGAAATCCGGGGCGTCGATGCCGACAAACACGTCCGGCTTCAGCGCGCTGAAACGGCGGGTCAGGTCACGGCGGATCTGCAGCAGGCGACGCAGGCGGCCGAGCACCTCAACGATGCCCATTACCGCCAGCTCTTCCATCTCATACCAGGCTTCACAGCCCTCGGCCTGCATCAGCGGCCCGGCCACGCCGACAAAGCGCGCGTCAGGATGCTGCTGTTTCAGCGCGCGAATCAGGCCGGCACCAAGAATATCGCCGGAGGTTTCTCCGGCGACGAGGGCAATCGTTAAGGGACGCTTAGGCATGAGTTAACGAATCAGGCCCCGGGTGGATCGCGCAAAGAAGTCATAGAACGGCTGGACTTCAGGATGCACTTTCGCAATCTCGGCAATCTCAGGCTTCACTTCATCCAGCGTTTTACCGCTGCGGTAAAGTAGCTTGTAGGCAGCACGAATGGCGTGTAGCGCCTCTTTACTGAAGCCACGACGCTGCAGGCCCACCAGATTGATGCCGAACGGCGTCGCATGGTTACCCTGCGCAATCACGTAAGGCGGAACGTCCTGCGCCACGCCGGAGCAGCCGCCGACCATCACGTGCGCACCGATAATGCAGAACTGATGCACCGCCGTCATGCCGCCGATAATCGCATGATCGTCGACGACAACATGGCCGGCCAGCGTCGCATTGTTGGCCAGGATGCAGTGGTTACCCACCACACAGTCGTGCGCCACGTGGGTATTGACCATCAGCAGGTTATCACTACCCACTTTCGTCACGCCGTCAGCCTGCACGGTGCCACGGTGGATGGTCACGCTTTCACGAATGCGGTTACGATCGCCAATTTCAACGCGGGTTGGTTCGCCGGCGTATTTCAGATCCTGATTCGCTTCACCAATCGAGGCGAACTGATAGATGGTGTTGTCTTTACCGATGCGGGTATGGCCGTTGACCACCACATGCGATTTAAGAACGGTACCGTCGCCAATTTCGACGTTGGCACCCACCCAGCAGAACGGGCCAATCTGAACACCGGCACCAATAATGGCGCCCTCTTCAACGATCGCCCCTGGATGAATTACGGCGGTGCTGTCAATCACGAATTAAGCCTCCCGGCTGCGCGCACACATCATGGTTGCTTCGCAGACAATTTTACCGTCTACGGTCGCCACGCCTTTAAAGCGCGTCAACCCACGGCGGGTTTTCTCGAAGGTGACTTCCATGATCATCTGGTCGCCTGGCACGACCGGGCGCTTGAAGCGCGCTTCGTCGATACCGGCAAAGTAGTACAGCTCGCCCGGTTCCAGTTTACCCACGCTTTTAAACGCCAGGATACCGGTGGCCTGTGCCATCGCTTCCAGGATTAGCACACCCGGGAAAATCGGTTTACCAGGGAAATGGCCCTGGAAAAACGGTTCGTTGACCGAGACATTCTTTACCGCACGCAGGTATTTGTTCTCTTCGAACTCAATCACGCGATCGACCAGTAAAAACGGGTAACGGTGCGGTAAAAGTTCGATAATCTCTTCAATCTTCAGAGTATGAGTTTCAGTAGTCAAAATACTCTTCCTGTCCTAAAAATTCTGATGGTATCAATAACACGGCCTGCAACGATGGTTACATCGTTCGCAGGCCGCAAATCTTGTCTGTACGCAGCTTTCCCTGCTTAGCATGTTGTAATTATGAAAGCCGGTTAGCGTGCTGGTGTATGCGCTTAGTCGTTAGCAACCTTACGCTCGACGGCTTTTAAGCGTTTGCTTAACTCGTCGATGTTCATCACCAGCGCCGCAGTTTTGCGCCAGGTTTTATTGGGCTGCAGCGGGATCCCGGAGGAGTATACTCCAGGTTCAGTGATCGGTCGCATCACCATTCCCATCCCTGTAACGGTAACTTTGTCACAAATTTCCATATGACCATTGATCACGCTGGCACCGCCAATCATGCAATAGCGGCCGATTTTCAGGCTACCGGCCATGATCACACCGCCTGCAACTGCGGTATTGTCGCCGATTACTACGTTATGGGCAATCTGACACTGGTTATCTATGATAACACCATTCCCGATTTGGGTGTTATCCAGCGCACCGCGATCGATAGTGGTACAGGCACCGATTTCGACGCGATCGCCGATAATCACGCTGCCCAGCTGCGGAATTTTAACCCAATTGCCGCGATCGTTGGCATAACCGAAGCCATCTGAGCCGATCACCGTACCCGACTGAATCAGGCAGTCAGTACCGATCTGCACCTCATGATAGACAGAAACGTTGGCCCACAGACGGCTACCGGCGCCGATTCGGGTGTGTTTACCGACGAAACAGCCAGGTCCGATAACCACGTTATCGCCCAGCACCACGCCGGACTCAATCACCGCATTGGCCCCGATGGCAACGTTGTTACCCAGGGTAGCGGTGGCATCAATGACCGCGCTCGGCGCAATATGGCTGGCCGGCTGTGGGGTGGTATCCAGCAGCTGTGCCATACGAGCGTAGGTCAGGTAAGGGTTTTTCACCACCAGCACCGCACCGGTGAAAAATTCACGGTCGGCTTCCGTTAACACTACGGCAGAGGCCTGGCACTGGGCCAGCTGTTCGCGGTAACGGCTGTTGGCAAGAAAAGTGATCTGTCCCGATTGGGCGGATTGCATAGAAGCAATGCCGGAGATGGCGAGATCGCCATCTCCGTGCAATTCTGCATCCAACTGCTGGGCTAAATCAGCCAGTCGAATTGAAGACATGGTTTTATTTAACCTGTTTCAGAACATCAGCAGTGATGTCTTTAGATTTACCGGCGTAAGCCACAGCGTTCTGATCGATAACCACATCGTAGCCTTCGCTGTCAGCCACTTTCTGCACAGCATCCTGGATACGGCTCAGGATTTTGTTACGTTCTTCGGTCTGGCGACGACGGTTATCCTGCTCAAAAGCCTGCGCTTTGGTTGAGAACGCTTCACGCTGAGCCATCACGTCTTTTTCCGCGCGGCTGCGGTCAGCGGCCTTCATGGTTGACGCATCACGCTGCAGGCGCTGCATTTTAGTCTGCAGGTCGCGCTCCATGTTTTGCAGTTCGGTCGCACGGCCTTTGAACTCGTTCTCAAGCTGCTTCGCAACGGTCGCACGCGCTGGTAACTGTTGGAAAATGCTGGAAACGTTCACCACTGCAATTTTATCAGCAGCCTGAGCACCGGCGGAAACCGCCAGAGCAATACCCAGACCTGCGGCACACAACAACTTTTTCACTATAAACTCCTTACCATCAACGTTTGTGTCACGGACACATGTGTTGCGTAGTGACGGCGGGGCCAGATACGGCCCGCCGTGGCGCTACGCGATACTCTGAGCGCTTCCCTGCGAGGCCGACTTACCAGGTTTTACCAATGTTAAACTGGAACTGTTCGGCCTTGTCTCCATCATACTTTTTGAACGGCTGGGCGTAAGAGAACACCAGCGGTCCGAGAGGCGACATCCACTGCAGTGCCAGACCGGCTGACATGCGGATATTACTTGGGTCACTGTAATCCGGCACGCCTGCGGCACGGGTTTCAGCGGTGTTCTGCCATTTAGTATCCCAGACGGTACCGGCATCAACGAACAGCGAGGTACGCACCGAGTTCGAGTACTTCTCACTGATAAACGGCGTTGGGGTTATCAGCTCAAGGCTGGCCACCGCCATCGCGTTACCGCCGACCGCATCGTCTGAGTTACAGACTTTGTTCACGTCGGTGCCGGAGCAGTCAGACGAACCGTTGTTCAGGTAAGCCGCTTTTGGACCAATGTTATTGGAACGGAAACCACGAACGGTGCTGGAACCACCGGCATAGAAGTTTTCATAGAACGGCATCTCTTTGCCGTTCAGGCCATCACCGTAACCAACGCGACCACGGCCCAGCATCACCCAGGTATGATCCTGGTCGATCGGCAGATACTGTTGCGTATCCAGCGTTGCTTTGTAGAAGGCGTTAGTCGAGCCAGGAATGGTCACTTTACCGTTCAGGTTGGTACGGTTACCCGCCGTTGGGAAGAACCCACGGTCAAGCGTGTTGTAGGTCCAGCCGTAGTTAAAGGTGAAGTCATCCGCAGAGAAGTCTTCATCACCGGCAAGCGTCGGGTTCTGTCCGACCGAGCGCAGGTAACGCCACATAGCGATCTGCGGCTGCATGTTGGACAGGCTGTTATGCACATAACCCAGACCGGCGCGCAGGCTGTTGTTCTCGTTAATCGGGAAGCCCAGCGTACCGTCAACACCGTAACTCTTGTTGGTGTAGTCGGACAGATCGGCGTCATCGGCTTTAAAGTCGTTATAGAACACACGACCGCCGAGGCTGACGCCATCCACCGTAAAGTACGGATCGGTCAGAGAGAACTCGGCATAGGTCTGGTAGTCGTTTTTGGTGCCGCTGATACCGACGGTATTACCGGTACCCAGCCAGTTATCCTGGGTGACGCCCACCTGGAAGCTGACGCCGCTTTCGGTGCCGTAGCCGACGCCAAAGTTCAGCGTACCGGTGTTGCGCTCTTTCACCTTGTAGACCACGTCCACCTGATCGGGCGAACCCGGCACACGCTGGGTGTCGGTATCAACGGTTTCGAAATAGCCCAGACGGTTCAGACGTTCTTTGCCCTGCTCAACCAGATCGCTGCCCAACCAGGCACCTTCCATCTGGCGCATTTCACGGCGCAGTACTACGTCTTTCGAGGTATCGTTACCTTCGAAGCGGACCTTACGCACGTAGAAACGGTTACCGGCATCAACGTTCACGCGCAGCTTAACGGTTTTCGCCGCATCATCAATTTCAGGCTGGGTCTGCACGCGTGGATAGGCATAGCCATAACGACCCAACAGTTTCTTGATGTCGTCTTCCATGCGGGTCACTTTCGCGCCGTTATACAGCTCACCCGGGGTGATTTTAGTCAGCCCTTCGATCTCAGCAGAGTGCCCGGCCAGATTGCCGCTCACCGCCACGCCGGCGATCTTGTACTGCTCGCCTTCGGTGATGTTAACGGTGATGTAGATACCTTTTTTATCCGGCGTCAGGCTGACCTGGGTCGAATCGATATTGAAGCGCGCATAACCGCGGTCCAGATAGAAGCTGCGCAGCGTCTCGAGGTCACCGGCCAGTTTCTGTTTCTGGTACTTACGGTCACCCACCACGTTCCACCACGGCACATCATCACGCAGCTGGAAGCGGGAGATCAGCTCTTCAGAGCTGAACGCTTTGTTGCCCACCACGTTAATCTGCTGAATCTGCGCAGAGACGCCTTCGGTGAACACCAGTTTCAGATCGACGCGGTTACGCGGCAGCGGTGTCACCACCGCTTTAACGCTGGCGCTGTACTTACCGACGCTGTAGTAGAAGTCTTCCAGACCCTTCTCAATCGATGAGATGGTGGTGCGGTCAAGGGCTTCGCCCACGCGCACGCCGGAAGCCTCAAGGTTCTGCTTCAGCATGTCTTCCTTCACCGCTTTGTTACCGGAGAAGGTGATACTGGCAATCGTCGGACGTTCTTTCACCTGAACGATCAGCGTGTTGCCATCGCGCAGTACCTGAACGTCTTCAAAATTTCCGGTCGCAAACAGTGCTCGAATGGTGTTACCCAGATCTTCATCTGATACGGTATCTCCCACGCGAACAGGCATACTCAGCAGGGCCGCACCGACGGCGACTCGCTGCAGGCCTTCGAAATGAATATCCTTCACCACGAATCCGTCTGCACCGTATACGGTAGCGCTGCTAAGCAGCAGCGACGCTATGAGCAACTTTTTCATCGCCATCGTTGTTATGCATTCTTCCTAACTGGTTCTCGTCGCTTTCGGGGTAACCGCGTCGCGTTAATCATCCCGCAACGCCGTTCCTGAGCACCTAGAGGCGCGAGAAATCATTGAAAAGTGCAAGCCCCATTAACAGCACCAGCAAAATTGAGCCGATACGATAACTGAAGTCCTGAACTCGTTCGGACACCGGCCCCCCCTTAATCTTTTCGATCGCCAGGAACAGCAAATGCCCACCATCTAACACTGGCAGAGGAAACAGATTGATAATCCCTAAGTTCACGCTAATCAGCGCCAGGAACATCAGGTAGTAAATCAACCCATACTCCGCTGACATCCCAGCCCCCTGCGCGATCGAAATCGGCCCGCTGAGATTGTTCAACTTCACATCACCCACTATCAGCTTGCCCAGCATGCTCACCGTCAGCTTCATCAGCTGCCAGGTTTTCACGCTGGCTTCACCGAGGGCCGCAAACGGACCGTACTGGCGCACCGTGCGGTACTCATCGGCCAGCGGTATCACTCTCGGCACCACGCCGGCAAAGCCTTCCGCCTTATTCTGCGGATTGGCTTCGGGGATCAGCGTGATATCCACCAGACTTCCCTGCCGCTCAACTTCGATGGCAATCGGCTTGCCGGGGTTATCACGCACCGTGGTCACGAAACTGAGCCACTGCGACAGCGGTTTACCACCGACTTTAACGATCCTGTCGCCGGCTTGCAAACCGGCCTTACTGGCGGCGGAATCGCTCTGCACCTGCGCCAGCACCGATTCAATCTGCGGCCCGCGCGGCAGGATGCCCAGTGAAGTGACCGGATCCTGCTTATCCGGCTCAAAGTGCCAGTTGTGCAGCGAGACCCGCTTTTCGCTGGTTTGCGTAGTGCCAAACGGCGCGACGGTAAAGGTGGTTTCTTCATCACCGATCTTCGCCACCAGCGCCATGCGCACAGCATCCCAGTCAGGCGTTTCGATACCGTCGACGGCTTTAAGTTCCGTTCCTGGGGTAATTTGTGCGCTGGCGGCCGGCGAGCCGCTTACTATTTCAGCAACTACCGGGCGTACGCCGGGCACGCCGATGATAAACACCAGCCAGTAGGCAAGGATAGCAAAGATGAAGTTAGCGATCGGACCGGCGGCGATAATCGACGCCCGCTGCAGGACCGTTTTATTGTTGAAGGACTGGTGACGCAATTCGGGCGGCACGCTCTCGACGCGTTCGTCGAGCATTTTAACGTAGCCGCCGAGAGGGATCAGGGCAACAACATACTCGGTGCCCTGCTTGTCACGGCGGCGCCACAGCGCCTTACCAAAGCCGACGGAAAAGCGTTCGACCTTCACGCCGCAACGACGGGCCACCCAGAAGTGACCAAATTCGTGCACCGTGACCAGAATTCCCAGCGCGACGATAAAGGCCGCAAGACTCCAGAGTACGCTTAACATAGTGTTTCCCTACAGCGCGCCAAAAACTAACAGCAGCAGGCAGGCAAACACCGGTACCGCCGCCGTCAGGCTGTCAATGCGGTCCAGAATGCCACCGTGACCGGGGATCAGACTGCCGCTATCCTTAATACCCGCTTCGCGTTTGAACATACTTTCCGTCAGATCGCCCAGCACCGAGGCCAGCGCGGCGGCAATCGAGCAGATCAGCAGCGTGGAGAGATCCACCTGCAGCGGCGCGAACACGCTGAATAACCATGAGATCAGCGCCGAGGTCACCAGGCCGCCGAGAAAGCCTTCCCAGGTTTTACCCGGTGACACTTTCGGTGCCAGCTTGTGCTTACCGAACAGCTTGCCAAACATGTAGGCACCGGAATCAGCGCCCCAGACCAGCACCATCACGTACAGCAGCCACCAGGCTCCCGCGTAGTGATCGGTAGCGTAGTGATACTGGCGCAGCACCAGCATGCCGCAGAAGAATGGCACAATGGTCAGCAGGCCAAACAGCAGGCGCAGCGGTTTCGACGAACGCCAGAAGGCGGCGGAGCCAGGGTAGCGCAGCACCAGCAGCAGCGCCGCCAGCCACCATATCAGCGAGATCCACAGCGCGCCGCCGATCTGCGGCACGTCCAGCGCACTTTGCCAGGCCGGCAGCGTAAACAGCATCAGGGAGAGCAGCAAGCCACACAGCACTGCCAGCCAGATACGCTGAGAGCGCGCAGCAAAACCGGCGAACTGGCCCCATTCCCATGCGGCCAGCATGCAGATCGCTAAGATGACGATGGCAAAACCCAGAGGTGGCAGCAAAAACAGCGCCGCGATCACGATGGGAATCAAAATTAATGCGGTAATCAGGCGAGACTTCAGCAAGGATTACCCCCAGTGCGCTTATGCGCTGCCGGGTGCTGCGCCGCCAAAACGGCGCTCTCGTTGTGCAAACGCATTCAGTGCACCTTCAAAAACTTGTTCATCAAAATCAGGCCAGAGCGTTTCGGTAAACCAGAACTCTGCGTAGGCAACTTGCCACAGCAGGAAGTTACTGATGCGATGCTCTCCCCCGGTCCTTATTACCAGATCCACCGGAGCCAGTTCATTCATGCACAGATGAGAGGCCAGCGTCTCTTCTTCGATTTGATCGGGACGAAGAAGGCCTTCCTGTACCTGCTCTGCAATCTTTCTGACTCCGTGGATAATATCCCAACGACCGCCATAATTCGCGGCTATGTTGAGCGTCAGTCCATTATTTTGTTGAGTAAGTTCCTCAGCACGGCGGATACGCTCCTGTAAACGAGCGTTAAACCGGCTGACGTCACCGATAATTCGTAGTCTGACATTATGCTTATGGAGACTTTTGACTTCGCTATCGAGCGCCCAGACAAACAACTCCATCAACGCCAACACTTCCTGCTGCGGACGGTTCCAGTTTTCACTGCTGAACGCATACAGCGTCAGCGCATCGAGCTTATGGCTGACCGCAAAACTGACCGCGCGCCGTACCGACTTCACACCGGCCTTGTGGCCGGAAATGCGCAGTTTGCCCTGATTTTTCGCCCAGCGGCCGTTGCCATCCATAATGATGGCCACATGGCGAGGGCCGTGCCCTTTCTGGTCATCGATTTCTAATTGATTTTCGGACGACATAACGCGTATTTATTTCCTTATTCAGAAAGGCCAGGGCTTCTGAAATATCTTGTCTGCTCAGTTGCCAGCGCCCCGCCACCCCGGACAGCCATGCGGCAATGAGCCGGCAAGCTGCCTGAACAGTGGGCGAAGACTATATCATCTCCTCCCAAGGCTCACAAATGGCGGTGCGTTAAATCGCGTTATGCACGATCTAAGGCAAACCGCGGTAGCAGCGCCGTGGCACGCACCCGTGCTTCACCGTCGATGGCAATGACCGCTTCCACAGAGTCGGGCTCCGCCGTTGCCAGCCCCTCCAGCACCGCCACGTTCAGGGACGCAATGTCGGTGAAGCGGATGCCACCGGCCAGAAACGCCGCCACGGCCACTTCGTTGGCGGCGTTGAGCGTGGTGGTGGCGGCCTGCCCTGCCAGGCTGGCGTCGATCGCCAGTTTCAGGCAGGGATAGCGCGCGAAGTCCGGCTCGCAGAAGCTCAGCGCCTTCATGCGGGTAAAATCAAGCGCGGGTGCACCCGAGCTGACGCGCTCGGGCCAGGCCATCGCATGGGCAATCGGCGTACGCATATCCGGTGAGCCCAGCTGCGCAATCACGCTGCCATCGCGGTAGCGAACCATTGAATGAATCACCGATTGCGGATGCAGGATCACCTCCATCTGCTTATCGGTGGCATTAAACAGCCAGCGGGCTTCAATATATTCCAGGCCTTTATTCATCATGGTGGCCGAATCGACGGAGATTTTACGCCCCATTGACCAGTTTGGATGTGCACAAGCCTGGTCCGGCGTCACATGATGCAGGTCAGCCAGCGGCGTGTCACGGAAGGGGCCACCCGATCCGGTCAGGATAATGCTGTCAATGCCATTATCCTGCAACGAAGCGTAACCTAACTGCTGCTGGATGGCAGCAGGCATACTCTGAAAAATGGCGTTGTGTTCACTGTCGATCGGCAGCAGCTGCGCGCTGGAGGCACTTACCGCCTCCATAAACAGACGCCCGCAGGTGACCAGCGCCTCTTTATTGGCCAGCAACACCGTTTTACCGGCGCGGATAGCGGCCAGGGTCGGGGTTAATCCCGCCGCGCCAACGATCGCCGCCATCACCTGATCCACCTCGTCCAGCGCCGCCAGATCGCAGGCCGCCTGTTCGCCGCTGAGCACTTCTGTCGTGACGTTCAGGCCATGCAGCCGCGCCCGCAGTTCAGCGGCAGAGCCTTCATCAGCCATCGCGGCATAGCGCGGACGAAACGTCAGACACTGCTCGGCCATCAGCTCAACGTTACGCCCGGCCACCAGCGCCGTCACGGCAAAGCGTTCGGGGTTGGCGCGGACTACGGCCAGCGTGCTGGTGCCAATCGAGCCGGTGGAACCGAGAATGGTCAATTGTTTCATGAGGCTGCTCTGTATCGTGGCCTGGCGCGAAGGGAAACCGTGCCCGCCAGGAGGGTTAACAAATGCAAAACGCCGCCAGACCGCCCTGTCATTTAAAGGACCATCTGCACGGCGTTTCGTCACAGGGTGATCGACTTAGAAGTCCATCAGCTCCGCTTCTTTTTCAGCCAGGGAGGCATCAATTTTCTTGATGAACACGTCCGTCAGCTTCTGCACGTCATCCTGTGAACGACGATCTTCATCTTCACTGATCTCTTTGTCTTTCAGCAACGCTTTAACTTTATCGTTCGCGTCGCGGCGCACGTTACGCACAGAGACACGGCCCTGCTCGGCTTCACCACGGACGATTTTGATCAGATCTTTACGACGCTCTTCGGTCAGCGCAGGCAGCGGGACGCGAATATCGGTGCCGGCCGAGCTTGGGTTCAGGCCGAGGTCAGAGGTCATGATCGCTTTTTCTACCGCGCCGCTGATTGAACGGTCGAACACGTTCACTTTCAGGGTACGGGAGTCTTCAACGGTCACGCTGGCTAACTGCTTCAGCGGGGTCGGCGCGCCGTAGTACATCACCATGATGCCATCGAGGATCGCCGGAGAAGCGCGGCCGGTGCGGATTTTGCTGATGTTGCTTTTGAACGCTTCAACGCATTTATCCATGCGCGTTTCAGCATCTTTTCTGATTTCGTTAATCACGTTGGAACCCTTGGATTCTGTTTGATCGACCCGCTGCGGGCCACGGCCTGCAGCGATTCTGAATACTCTTCGATAATTCTGACGGGCAGAATATACCTTATTTTATGCGCTGACTGATATTAATGCGTAATCAACGTGCCTTCTTTTTCACCCATCACCACGCGACGCAGTGCGCCAGGCTTGTTCATATTGAATACGCGAATCGGCAGCTTGTGGTCACGGGCCAGCGTAAAGGCCGCCAGATCCATCACTTTCAGCTCCTGCTCCAGCACTTCCGCATAGGAGAGCTGTTCGTACAGCGTGGCATCCGGGTGCTTCACCGGGTCCGCAGAGTAAACGCCGTCCACTTTAGTCGCCTTCAGTACCACGTCGGCTTCAATCTCAATACCGCGCAGGCAGGCGGCAGAGTCGGTGGTAAAGAACGGGTTACCGGTACCGGCAGAGAAGATCACCACGCGGTTGTTACGCAGCAGGCTGATCGCTTCTGCCCAGCTGTAGTTATCACACACGCCGTTGAGCGGGATCGCCGACATCAGGCGGGCGTTCACATAGGCACGATGCAGTGCATCGCGCATTGCCAGACCGTTCATTACGGTCGCCAGCATGCCCATATGGTCGCCGACTACGCGGTTCATACCGGCCTGAGCCAGGCCAGCACCGCGGAACAGGTTCCCCCCGCCGATCACCACGCCCACCTGAATGCCCAGTTCTACCAGCTCTTTCACTTCCTGAGCCATACGATCCAGCACGCTGGCATCAATACCGAAGCCTTCAGCACCTTGCAGTGCTTCGCCACTCAGTTTCAGCAGGATACGTTGATATACGGGTTTTGCATTGGTCGCCATGGTGTTTTCTTCCTGGAGCTATCGTCGAAAAGGGGGGTTAACTGTGCGGTATCATCCGTCAAACGCCGTTAAAAAGCGATTGGGATGAGACTGAAAATGCGCTGCCCGGCAGGCAGGCAAAAAAGAACCGCCTTCCGGCGGCTCTCTTCAAACCATTAAGACTGTTTGGACATCGCCGCAACTTCTGCTGCGAAATCGGTCTCAACTTTCTCAATGCCTTCGCCCACTTCAAAGCGGATGAAGTTAACAACGTCAGCGTTGTGCTCTTTCAGAACCTGGCCCACGGTTTTGCTTGGGTCGATAACGAAAGGCTGGCCGGTCAGAGAAACTTCGCCGGTGAATTTCTTCATGCGGCCTTCAACCATTTTCTCTGCGATCTCTTTTGGCTTACCAGACTGCATCGCGATGTCCAGCTGAACCTGGTACTCTTTCTCTACCACTTCAGCAGACACGTCTTCTGGCTTAACGAATTCTGGCTTGCTGGCAGCAACGTGCATAGCAACCTGCTTAACCAGCTCTTCGTCAGCGCCTTTAGCAGAAACCAGTACGCCGATACGTGCGCCGTGCAGGTAGCTGCCCAGCACGTCGCCTTCCAGGGACGCTACGCGACGGATGTTGATGTTCTCACCGATTTTAGCAACCAGTGCAACGCGCTCTTCTTCGAACTGCGCTTTCAGAACTTCAACGTCGGTGATTTTACCGGCAGCAGCAGCTTCCAGCACTTTATCAGCGAAGGCCTGGAAACCGGCATCTTTAGCAACGAAGTCGGTCTGGCAGTTAACTTCCAGAATCACGCTGTAGTTGCCAACGATTTTGGTTTTGATCACGCCATCAGCAGCCACGTTGCCTGCTTTCTTAGCGGCTTTGATCGCGCCAGATTTACGCATGTTCTCGATCGCCAGCTCGATGTCGCCGTTGGCTTCGGTCAGTGCTTTCTTACAATCCATCATGCCAGCGCCAGTGCGCTCGCGCAGTTCTTTTACCAGAGCAGCGGTAATATCAGCCATTCTCTAATCCTCGGTTAGCGCAGCATTTGTGAGATGTGCCGGTCAACGGCCACAAATGCCTATTCTCGGGAGAAACATTCTGCCCCGCCGAATGTGACAAACGGCAAAGCGAAGTCGAAAAAATAAAGGGGCCGACAAGGCCCCTTACAGATTCACATCTGATTGATAAGGGCTCGGTAACGAGCAAGCCTTATTACTCAGCGTCGGCGAACTTTTCTTCAGCCTGCTGAGCCAGGTCCTGTGAACGACCTTCACGTACAGTGGTAGCCACTGCAGTCAGGTACAGGTTCACAGCACGGATCGCATCGTCATTACCTGGGATAATGAAGTCAACGCCGTCTGGATCAGAGTTGGTATCAACGATAGCAAATACCGGGATACCCAGGTTGTTTGCTTCTTTGATAGCGATGTGTTCGTGGTCTGCATCTACAACAAACAGTGCGTCTGGCAGGCCGCCCATGTCTTTGATACCACCCAGGCTGTTTTCCAGCTTGGCCAGTTCACGAGCGCGCATCAGCGCTTCTTTCTTGGTCAGTTTGTCGAAAGTACCGTCCTGAGACTGAATCTCCAGATCTTTCAGACGTTTGATAGACTGACGAACGGTTTTCCAGTTAGTCAGCATGCCACCCAACCAGCGGTGGTTAACGAAGAACTGGTCGCAGCTCAGAGCTTGCTCTTTTACCGCTTCGCTTGCAGCGCGCTTAGTACCAACAAACAGGATCTTACCTTTACGGGCAGAGATCTTGCTCAGCTCAGCCAGAGCGTCGTTGAACAGTGGTACTGTTTTTTCCAGGTTGATGATGTGAACTTTGTTACGAGCGCCGAAGATGAAAGGCTTCATTTTCGGGTTCCAGTAACGGGTCTGGTGACCAAAGTGTACACCGGCCTGGAGCATGTCGCGCATGGAAACAGTTGCCATGATTACCTCTAATAAAAGTGTTTGGGGTTAAGCCTCCATGTATCCCGTACAACCGACCCATCGATTTTTACAAATCATCCAGGCACCCCGGCGTAGGTGTCGATACATGTGTGTTATTTACACAAAATGAGATTTTGCGTCCCCCTGTCCGGCAACTATCACCACACAGAGAATCGTCGGCGCGCTTTATACCATAAACCGACCGGTGACGCCAACTTTTGTTGGCTTACTGAGCAGTACTGCCACGCTGACCTGCGGCCCGGCAACGCCTGCCACAAACTGCATTTGGCAGGGTCCGGGTGGACTGCTACCATTGCTGCACTTTGTTTAGTATTGTCGAAAATAGCGACAACCGCGGATCGAATGAATGGCAATCTCAATTAAAACCCAAGAAGAAATCGCAAAAATGCGCGTCGCCGGGCGTCTCGCCGCCGAGGTGCTGGAGATGATCGGACCCCACGTGCAGCCGGGCGTCAGCACCGCTGAGCTCGACCGCCTGTGCCACGATTATATCGTCAACCACCAGCAGGCGATCTCCGCCTGCCTCGGCTATCACGGCTTCCCGAAATCGGTCTGTATCTCGGTGAATGAAGTGGTGTGCCACGGTATTCCGAGCGAGGAGAAGATCCTCAAAGATGGCGATATCGTCAATATCGACGTCACGGTGATCAAAGACGAGTATCACGGCGATACCTCCACCATGTTTATCGCAGGCACACCCACCATCCAGGGCGAGCGGCTGTGCCGCGTCACCCAGGAGAGCCTCTACCTGGCGCTGCGTATGGTGAAGCCGGGCGTGCGGCTGCGCACTATCGGCCGTGAGATCCAGAAGTTTGTTGAAGCGCAGGATTTCTCCGTGGTGCGTGAATACTGCGGCCACGGCATCGGCAAAGGCTTCCACGAAGAGCCGCAGGTGCTGCACTATGATGCCGATGACGGCGGCGTGGTGCTGCAGGCGGGCATGGCCTTCACCATCGAACCGATGGTCAACGCCGGCGACTACCGCATTCGCAGCATGAAAGACGGCTGGACGGTGAAAACCAAAGACCGCAGCCTGTCAGCCCAGTATGAACACACGCTGGTGGTGACGGAAAACGGCTGTGAAATTATGACGCTGCGTAAAGATGACACCATTCCGGCGCTGCTTAACAACGCCGGTTAAGTAATAAGATAATCCTATGATTGCACGCTACAGTCGGCACGCCGGTCACGTGTAAGATAGCGCTAAGCCGGCAATCGCCGGCTTTTTTAATGGCTGTAGTCCCGGAGCGGGTGAGATGACAAAAGAGCTGACAGACGCAACCGTCCTGAAAAAATTAACCAAGTCGCCGGTTTACTGGCAGGACGAAGAACTCAATCGCGACGGCCTGCGCCAGCACCTGGACCACTTCCAGCGCTACCTGGCCGACGCCTTTGACGCCGGGCAGGACGCCGAAACGCTGATCGCCGCCCGCACCCTGTTTATTGACCGCCTGCTGCGGCGCCTGTGGCGCTTCTTTGGCTTCCCGGAGCAGGAGGGCGTGGCGCTGGTAGCGGTCGGGGGTTACGGGCGGGGTGAACTGCACCCGCTGTCGGATATCGACGTGCTGATCTTAAGCCGTCAGCCGCTGTCAGACGAAGATGCACGACGCACCAGCGAACTGCTGACGCTGATGTGGGACCTGCGGCTGGAAGTCGGCCACAGCGTGCGTACGCTGGAGGAGTGTCTGCTGGAGGGGCTGTCAGATCTGACCGTCGCCACCAACCTGATTGAGTCACGTATGCTGACCGGCGACCTGGCCCTGTTCCTTGAGCTGCAAAAAAACGTGTTCAGCGACGGCTTCTGGCCCTCCGACCGCTTTTTCGCCGCCAAAATTGCCGAGCAGCAGGAGCGCCACCAGCGCTACCACGGCACCAGCTACAATCTGGAGCCGGATATCAAAAGCAGCCCCGGCGGCCTGCGCGATATCCATACCCTGCTGTGGGTGGCGCGCCGCCACTTCGGGGCCACCTCGCTGGATGAGATGGTCGGCTTCGGCTTCCTGATGGAGACCGAGCGCAACGAGCTTAACGAGTGCCAGAGCTTCCTGTGGCGCATCCGCTTCGCCCTGCACCTGGCCCTGACCCGCTACGACAACCGGCTACTGTTTGACCGCCAGCTCAACGTCGCCCGCCGCCTTAACTATCAGGGCGAAGGCAACGAGCCGGTGGAACGCATGATGAAGGACTTCTTCCGCGTCACCCGGCGCATCGCCGAACTCAACCAGATGCTGCTGCAGCTGTTCGACGAGGCGATCCTCGCGCTGCCGACCGATGAAAAACCGCGTCCGCTGGACACGGAATTCCAGCTGCGCGGCACGCTGATCGACCTGCGTGACGACGATCTGTTCAGCCGCGATCCGATCGCTATCATGCGCCTGTTCCACACCATGGTGCGCACGCCGAAAATCACCGGCATCTACTCCTCCACGCTGCGCCACCTGCGCCACGCGCGACGCAGCCTGGCACAGCCGCTCTGCACCCTGCCGGCGGCGCGGGAGATGTTCCTGTCGATTCTGCGCCACCCCGGCGCGGTCAGCCGGGCGCTGGTGCCGATGCACCGGCACAGCGTGCTACAGGCCTACATGCCGCTGTGGAGCAACATCGTCGGCCAGATGCAGTTTGACCTGTTCCACGCCTACACCGTCGACGAGCACACCATACGCGTGCTGCAAAAGCTGGAGAGCTTCGCGGACGAAGCCACCCGCAGCCGCCACCCGCTGTGCGTTGAGCTGTGGCCACGGTTACCACAGTCAGAACTGTTGCTGATGGCCGCGCTGTTCCACGATATCGCCAAAGGTCGCCACGGCGATCACTCGATCCTCGGCGCGCAGGACGCGCTGGAGTTTGCCGAATTACACGGCCTTAACTCACGGGAAGCCCAGCTGGTCGCCTGGCTGGTGCGCCACCACCTGCTGATGTCGGTGACCGCCCAGCGGCGCGACATCCAGGACCCGACGGAGATCCAGCAGTTTGCCGAAGTGATGCAGAATGAGAACCGCCTGCGCTACCTGGTCTGCCTGACGGTGGCCGATATCTGTGCCACCAACGGCACCCTGTGGAACAGCTGGAAACAGAGCCTGCTGCGCGAGCTGTTCTTTGCCACCGAAAAACAGCTACGCCGGGGGATGGAAAACAGCCCGGACCTGCGCGAACGGGTGCGCCACCACCGGCTGCAGGCGCTGGCGCTGCTGCGGATGGACAACATCGACGAGCGGGCGCTGCACGACATCTGGAACCGCTGCCGCGCTGACTACTTCCTGCGCCACACGCCCAACCAGCTGGCGTGGCACGCGCGCCATCTGCTGATGCACGACCTCAGCCAGCCGCTGGTGCTGGTCAGCCCGCAGGCCACCCGCGGCGGAACGGAAATCTTTATCTGGAGCCCGGACCGCCCCTACCTGTTTGCCGCCGTGGCCGGGGAGCTGGATCGCCGTAACCTGAGCGTGCACGACGCGCAGGTTTTCACCAGCCGCGACGGCATGGCGATGGACACCTTTATCGTGCTGGAGCCGGACGGCAGCCCGCTGTCGGCGGATCGCCAGGAGTTTATCCGTATCGCGCTGGTGCAGGCCATCGGCCAGACGCACTGGCAGCCGCCGCGCATCCGCCGCCAGTCGGCGCGGCTGAAACATTTTAACGTCGATACCGAGGTCAACTTCCTGCCGACCCACACCGATCGCCGCACCTATCTGGAACTGGTGGCGCTCGATCAGCCCGGCCTGCTGGCGCGGGTCGGGGAAGTTTTCGCCGATCTCAACGTTTCGCTGCACGGCGCACGCATCAGCACCATCGGTGAACGGGTCGAAGATTTGTTTATTCTGGCCAACAGCGATCGCCGGGCGCTGGACGCTGATTTGCGCGAACGACTGCAACAACGGTTGACAGAGGCCCTTAATCCAAACGATAAAGTGTGACCCGGAACGACTTTTAACAGCGCCACCCGCCGAATCCGCCAGCGGATCCCTGTTTATCGCGGATGGCAAAACCAGGAAGAGACCAACATGCAACAGTTACAGAGTGTTATTGAAGCGGCCTTCGAGCGCCGTGCGGAGATCACCCCGGCCAACGCGGATACCGTTACCCGCGAAGCCGTTAACCAGGTGATCGGCCTGCTGGACAGCGGTGCCCTGCGCGTGGCAGAGAAGATTGACGGCCAGTGGGTCACCCACCAGTGGCTGAAGAAAGCGGTTCTGCTCTCTTTCCGCATCAATGACAATCAGGTAATTGATGGCGCAGAGAGCCGCTACTACGACAAAGTTCCGATGAAATTTGCCGACTACGACGACGCGCGCTTCAAAAAAGAGGGCTTCCGCGTGGTGCCACCGGCCGCCGTTCGCCAGGGCGCGTACATTGCCCGTAACACCGTGCTGATGCCGTCTTACGTTAACATCGGTGCGTACGTCGATGAAGGCTCGATGGTTGATACCTGGGCTACCGTGGGTTCCTGCGCGCAGATCGGTAAAAACGTCCACCTGTCAGGCGGCGTTGGCATCGGCGGCGTACTGGAGCCGCTGCAGGCTAACCCGACCATCATCGAAGACAACTGCTTTATCGGCGCACGTTCTGAGATCGTGGAAGGCGTCATCGTGGAAGAAGGCGCGGTAATCTCGATGGGCGTTTACATCGGTCAGAGCACCAAAATCTTCGACCGCGAAACCGGCGAAGTGACCTACGGCCGCGTGCCGGCGGGCTCGGTGGTCGTTTCCGGCAACCTGCCGTCAAAAGACGGCAGCTACAGCCTGTACTGTGCGGTTATCGTGAAGAAAGTCGACGCCAAAACCCTCGGCAAAGTGGGCATCAACGAACTGCTGCGCACCATCGACTAATTCCCCTGCGGGTCACCCCGGTGGCCCGTAATCTATTCTTTACACTTTCCCCGATTGCCGCCCTGCGCATAATTTCTCAACAGATAGTGATATTGCTCACAATTCAGGCGTATAATCCGCGCCATTCAGCGCACTCGCGATCCCCGATCTGATTTTACAGGCATAGATCACGGTAGTACGGGACGAGCGAGCTAAGCAAGTACAAGGCGTACAGCGCACAGCTACCGGAATGTACATAAGTACATGAGGATAGCGAGCACTGCACAACGCAGTAATTGCGACGCGCAGCCGTAACGACAAACTCCCGCATAAGGATCAAAAACCATGTACGACAATCTTAAAGGTTTGGGTATTGCTTCTCCTGAAGACATCGACCGCTACAGCCTGCGTCAGGAAGCCAGTAATGACATCCTGAAAATCTACTTCCGCAAAGACAAAGGTGAATTCTTCGCTAAAAGCGTCAAATTCAAATACCCGCGTCAGCGTAAAACCGTGGTCGCCGACAACGCCAGCCTCGGCTACAAAGAGATCCAGGAAATCAGCCCTAACCTGCGCTACGTGATCGACGAGCTGGACCTGATCTGCCAGCGCGACCAGGTGGAAGTTGACCTGAAACGCAAAATCCTCGACGACCTGCGTCACCTGGAAAGCGTGGTCTCCAACAAAATCGCCGAAATCGAATCCGATCTCGACAAGCTGACCCGCAACAGCCGCTAATACGACTGGCCTGCCCTTAACAAGCCCTCAAATAAAAACGGTGCCCATAATGAGCACCGTTTTTTTATCGACCCGTTAAAACTTACTGCATCAACAGATAGATACTGCTGTCACCACGCTGAATATTCAGCGCCAGCACCGATGGCTTGGTATCGAGGATCTTACGCAGCTCGCCCAGATTGGCGATCGGCTGCTGATTCACACCGAGGATCACATCACCTTTCTTCAGCCCGATACGCGCCGCCGCTGAACCGGCCTTCACGTTATCCACCTTCACGCCTTTGGCATCTTTAGTGTCCACGTTGCTCAGGTCAGCACCTTCAATACCGTTATAAATCGTCCCGGAATCGACCTTCGCCCCGGCGCTCTGCTGCAGCTCAACGTTAACCGTCAGCGGCTTACCGTCACGGATCAGCCCCAGTTCCATTTTGGTGCCTACCGGCAGCGATCCGACCTCAGCACGCAGTGCGGAGAAGCTGGAGATCGGCTTATTGTTAATCGACACGATCACATCACCGGCCTTCACCCCGGCCTGCGCCGCAGACGACTTCGGCACCACCTGGCTGACGAAAGCACCGCGCTGGGCATCCACCTTCATCGCCTTGGCCAGCTCTGAGTTCAGCTCGGTGCCCATGATACCCAGTTCGCCACGTTTGACCTGGCCGTACTCCACCATCTGACCGGTCAGGTTTCTCACCATATTACTCGGGATAGCAAAACCGATGCCGATATTGCCGCCGTCCGGTGCCAGAATCGCGGTATTAATCCCGATCAGCTCACCGTTCAGGTTCACCAGCGCGCCGCCGGAGTTACCGCGGTTAATCGCCGCATCGGTCTGGATAAAGTTCTCGTAGTTTTCCACGTTCAGCCCGCTGCGCCCCAGCGCAGAGACGATACCGGAGGTCACGGTTTCGCCCAGGCCATACGGGTTACCGATCGCTACGGTGTAATCGCCCACGCGCAGCGCATCGGAATCAGCAATCTTAATCGCCGTCAGATTTTTGGCATCCTTCAGCTGGATCAGTGCAATATCCGAACGCGGATCTTTACCGATCACCTTGGCGTCATATTTGCGGCCGTCGCTCAGCTGCACCTGAATTTTGGTAGCGTTATCCACCACGTGATTATTGGTCACCACGTAGCCCTTATCGGCGTTGATCACCACGCCGGAGCCCAGCGCACGGAATTTCTGCTGCTGGGCATCATCGCCCGCCGGGCCGCTGCCGCCCTGACACATCGGTGAGGACTGGAACGGTGAGCCCTCCTGGCAGAACGGAGAATTATCGCCAAAGAACTGCTGGAACTGCTGCGGCATCCGCGGCGTACGCACCGTGGTGCTGCCTTCAACGTTGATGCTGACCACCGACGGCATCACTTTTTCCAGCATCGGAGCCAGGCTTGGCAGCTGCTGGGTGGAAGAGGAAGATGCGGTTTCAGCAGCGCTGGCGGCTAACGGATTCAGCGCCAGACCCAGGCTCAGCGCAAGTGCGCTCAAAACTAATGTGGTTTTTTTCATGTTTCAGGCTCTCAAATAATTCGCGAAAGATAACCATTGCTGTGGTTGTGAAAGTGAGATTAATTTTTTAGCGGTAAGTTCATGTACGCGGTATCGGGTAAAGGTAAAAATTTATTGATTTCCTTTACAAAACTGCACGCAATACTGAATCACTCTACCGCCATCAGCCGCCGGTACTCATCCCACGCATAGAGGTCGGTCATGCCGCTGATATAATCCTGCAACAGGCGGGCACGGTAATAATACTCGAGGATATCACTGGCACCGTCGCCGTTATCCAGCGCCAGAACCGCTTCGCCATACGCCTGCCTGAAACGGCTGGAGAGTTTATGAAACAGGCGTGTTTCAATCGGATAACCTTTTAAATAGTCCTTCGCCAGCAACTCGCTAAATTCAGCACGGCTTAAGCGCAACAGCGGCTGATAGATGGTCAGCAAACCGCCAATTACCCGATAACCCTGCAGCTCCAGCTGTTCCACTTCGGGGTGGTTAAATACATGACTAAAGGCCACTTTTTTGAAAATGTCCAGCAGCTGGCTGTGCGGACTGCCGTCTTCCAGCAACGCTTCATTAAATGCCCCCTGATAGACCGCCGGCAGATGATCGATAAAGCGATCCGCCGCATGTGGTACCAGTCGGGCAACGGTATTAACGCGTAAATACATAAAGAACTGATCGTCGTTACAGGGGGCGCTGGCCGATATCCGCGACTTTTCCCGGGCGCTGGTCACCACGCTGGCAAACAGATCGTCCGGCTGGTGGTCGGGCCACAGCCGATATAAATAGTCGTACAGTTGCTCAACGCTGAAGATATTTTTCTCGACCGCATCTTCTAAATCCGCCACGCAGTAGGAGATATCATCCGCGGCTTCCATGATATAGGTCAGCGGGAAACGGCAGTACGGCTGTAAATCCAGCTGCTGGCGCAGAGATTCAACGTAGTGCTGTTCAGATAAATAGTAACCCGGCTTTTTCATCAGGTAGGCGTGGCTGGCCGGAATATCGCTGGTCTGCCACGCCGGCCGGGTATATTTCAGAATACAGCCGACCTGTGCCCAGGTAAGATTCATTTTCATCAGCGTGTGCACCATGCGTATCGCCTGCGCATTACCTTCAAAATGGCACAAGTCCTGCCGCACGCGGCCACGCAGCGCGTTCAGACCGTCCTCACGGTAGCGCAGCACCGCAGGTTCACAGCGGTCCTCACGCCCCGACTCGGGCTGCCAGCTGGCATCCAGCGTCTGGCGGAACCAGTCGTTAATCGCCGACTCGCCAAAGTGACCGAACGGCGGGTTGCCGATGTCATGCATCAGGCAGGCCATTTCGACAATGCTCTCAAACGGCCCGGTCAGTTCTGCCAGCCCCAGCGCTTCCAGCTGGCCCTGCTGCTCCAGCCGCGACAACACCTCACGGGCAATATAGCGCCCCACCTGTTGCACCTCCAGCGAGTGGGTCAGCCGGGTACGCACCGCCGCATTACGCTCCAGCGGAAACACCTGGGTTTTCTGCTGCAGGCGGCGAATGGCGGCAGAGTTAACGATACGCCCGCGATCGCTTTCAAAGATGCTCAGAATGGTATGCCGGTCAGGCGTGCCCGTCAGCGGGCGATAGCAGCGCTGCCAGTTGATTTTTTTGCGAAAGTCGATCCCGTGCATGCCTTGCTCCCTCAGATAAACGGCGGCCAGTGACGCAATTCAGTCTATCACCCCGTCAGCACAGGGCAACGCGGGCTTACGGATTATCTCCGCGCCGTCACCGTGGTAGACTGTGCGCCGAAATCAACGGCAAATTCCACAGATATAGCGAGTATCCCTATGAAAGCAGGCATTATTGGTGCAATGGAACAGGAAGTCACACTGCTGCGTGACAGGATCGAAAACCGTCAGACGCTGAGCCT
This sequence comes from Erwinia sp. Leaf53, assembly GCF_001422605.1. Taxonomy (NCBI): domain Bacteria; kingdom Pseudomonadati; phylum Pseudomonadota; class Gammaproteobacteria; order Enterobacterales; family Erwiniaceae; genus Erwinia; species Erwinia sp. Leaf53. The sequence continues at coordinate 574,320 of NZ_LMLK01000012.1, read as the reverse complement.
GGCCGGGTGTGAAATCTATACCGGCACGCTGAATGGCGTGGAAGTAGCACTGCTGAAATCCGGCATTGGTAAAGTCTCGGCCGCGCTGGGCACCACCCTGCTGCTGCAGCTGTGCAAGCCGGACGTGGTGATCAACACCGGTTCCGCCGGTGGCCTGGCGCCTACGCTGAAGGTGGGCGATATCGTGGTATCGACCGAGGTCCGCTATCACGATGCCGACGTCACCGCGTTTGGCTATGAGCCGGGCCAGATGGCCGCCTGCCCGCCGGCCTTTATCGCCGACGACGCGCTGATCGCCGCCGCTGAAGCCTGCATCAGCGAGCTTAACCTCAACGCCGTGCGTGGCCTGGTGGTCAGCGGTGACGCCTTTATCAACGGCGCTGAACCGCTGGCACGCATCCGCAATACCTTCCCACAGGCGGTGGCGGTGGAGATGGAAGCCACCGCGATCGGCCACGTTTGCCATCAGTTTGGCACGCCTTTTGTGGTGGTGCGGGCGATCTCCGACGTTGCCGACCAGGAATCTCACCTCAGCTTTGACGAGTTCCTCAGCGTGGCCGCCGGGCAGTCGTCGCTGATGGTGGAAGCCCTGCTGAACCGGCTGCGTGCGTAACTACCGCACCGCGCTGCTGCTGTGGCTGACCCTTTTCAGCCTCAGCACGGCCGCCGCGCCACGGGTGGTGACGCTGGCACCCAACCTGACCGAGCTGGCCTTTGCTGCCGGCATCACGCCGGTCGGCGTCAGCGACTACTCCGACTTCCCACCTGCCGCCATGCAGGTAGTCCGGGTAGCGAACTGGCAGGGGATTAACAGTGAACGCCTGCTGCGGCTGAAGCCGGACGTGGTGGTGGCCTGGCGCGGCGGCACCCCGCAGCGCCAGATGGACCAGCTGCAGGCGCTGGGCATTAAGGTACTGTGGCTGGCCCCGGATTCGGTAAGCCAGCTGACCGCCAGCCTGCGCCAGCTGGCCCCGTACAGCCCGCACCCTGAGCAGGCTGAGCAGGCGGCACAACGGTTACAGCAGCAGTTCAGCGCGCTGAAACAGCGCTATGGGGCGAACGTGCCACAGCGGGTATTTCTGCAGTTTGGCAGCAAACCGCTGTTCACCGCCTCGGCGAGTACCCTGCAGAATGAGGTACTGCAGCTGTGCGGCGGCGAAAACATCTTTGCCGACAGCCGCGTCCCCTGGCCGCAGGTCAGCCGGGAACAGGTGCTGGCGCGCCAGCCGCAGGCCATCGTGACACCCGGCGATGCCGCACACGCGCAGCAGCTGGCCGCCTTCTGGCAGCCGCAGCTCAGCGTGCCGGTGATTGCCATCACTGATGACTGGCTCAGCCGCGCCGGACCGCGTATTATCTTAGCAGCACAACAATTGTGCAGTCAGCTGCAGCCGGATCGCTGATATCGCCGCCACGACGATTCAAGATCCAGACATAAAAGCCGATAAAGAGAGTCCATGGCCGTGCGAATTACCGCGCGGTCATTTCGGGAAATTGCCCGTTTTTGTTCCACCAGGAAAACACTATGAAAGCCGTTTATCTGGCCCTCGGGCTGATAATGACGGGATATGCCGGTGCCGCCACCACGGAAGGCAGCGTCAGCGTAACGCTAACAATTACCACGCGTTGCAGCGTGGACGGGAAGAGGCTCAACAGCGCCGTAAACCCGGATATCGCCTGTGGTCAGCAGAGTGACGCGCAGCCGAAAGTCACCCAGACGGTGACGGAGCCGGCTACGGCGTCGCAGGATGAACAGAGATTAGTGACCGTCGAATGGTAGTGAACAGACCCGGCAGCGGAGCTGCCGGGTTATGTCACATCAGATACTGAAGGAAGAACCACAGCCGCAGGTGGTTTTAGCATTCGGGTTAGTGACCACAAAACGTGACCCTTCCAGCCCCTCGGTGTAGTCCACCGAACCGCCCACCAGATACTGCAGGCTCATCGGATCCACCACCAGCGCCACGCCCGCTTTCTCAATGGTCATGTCGCCATCGTTAATTTTGTCGTCAAAGGTAAACCCGTACTGGAAACCGCTGCAACCGCCACCGGTGATATAAACGCGCAGTTTCAGATCCGGATTGTCTTCATCCGAAATCAGGTTTTTGACCTTGCTGGCCGCTGCTTCGGTAAATTGCAGAGGCAGTGCTACTTCATCGCTCATCAGAAATACTCCACTGTGCATGCAGGCCAGATGCCTGCCAGGTCATTATTCGACCATTGTTTGCGCTATTATCTTATACCCAGGTATCGCAAGCAAGCGCAGGCTGTACCCGCCTGTGCGGTGGTAGCGATCAATGCCACCACGACCAGGCGCTTTGGCGCTGTAAACGCACGCAATCCCGGGCAGTTAAGGCGATGCGTAAGCCACGGCCTTTGGAATCGCTGCCATGTTCCCTTAGAATAGCCGGGTTTTTTTATGAATGATCAGGAGCCGTCACATGAGTAAGTCTGAAAACCTGTACGCTCAGGCGCAGCAGTTAATTCCCGGTGGCGTAAATTCGCCGGTGCGAGCCTTTACCGGCGTTGGCGGCGTGCCGCTGTTTATCGAGCGTGCCAACGGCGCTTACCTGTATGATGCGGACGGCAAAGCCTACGTTGACTACGTCGGTTCCTGGGGGCCGATGGTGCTGGGCCACAACCACCCGGCGATCCGCAACGCGGTGATTGAAGCGGCCGAACGCGGCCTGAGCTTCGGCGCGCCGACCGAGATGGAAGTAAAAATGGCCGCTCTGGTCACCGAACTGGTGCCGACAATGGACATGGTGCGGATGGTCAACTCCGGCACCGAAGCCACCATGAGCGCCATTCGCCTGGCGCGCGGCTTTACCGGTCGCGACAAAATTATCAAATTCGAAGGCTGCTACCACGGCCACGCCGACTGTCTGCTGGTGAAAGCCGGCTCCGGCGCGCTGACCCTCGGCCAGCCCAACTCTCCGGGCGTACCGGCGGATTTCGCTAAGCACACTCTGACCTGCACCTATAACGATCTGACCAGCGTCCGTGCGGCCTTTGAACAGTACCCGCAGGAGATCGCCTGCATCATCGTTGAGCCGGTGGCCGGTAATATGAACTGCATCCCGCCGCTGCCGGACTTCCTGCCGGGCCTGCGCGCGCTGTGCGACGAGTTTGGCGCGCTGCTGATCATCGACGAAGTGATGACCGGCTTCCGCGTGGCGCTGGCCGGTGCTCAGGCACACTACGGCGTGAAGCCGGACCTGACCTGCCTAGGTAAAATCATCGGCGGCGGCATGCCGGTGGGAGCCTTCGGCGGCCGCCGCGAGGTGATGAACGCGCTGGCACCGACCGGACCGGTCTACCAGGCCGGTACGCTGTCCGGTAACCCGATCGCCATGGCGGCCGGCTTCGCCTGCCTGAGCGAAATCGCCAAACCCGGCAGCCACCAGACCCTGACCGAACTAACCACCCTGCTGGCAGAGGGCCTGCTGGCGGCGGCACAGGAAGAAAACATCCCGCTGGTGGTTAACCACGTCGGCGGCATGTTTGGCCTGTTCTTCACCGACGCGGAGACGGTCACCAGCTACGCCGACGTGACAAAGTGCGACGTGGAACGCTTTAAGCGTTTCTTCCACCTGATGCTGGAAGAAGGTATCTACCTTGCACCGTCCGCCTATGAGGCCGGCTTTATGTCGCTGGCGCACAGCCACGACGACATCCAGCGCACGATAGACGCCGCCCGCCGCAGCTTCGCGCAGCTGTAATAAAATCGCAGAAGGCCCGGGTGCCCGAGGTATCGGGTCTGTGTCGCCTGCTGAAGTCGCTGTGGACTCCGATGCCCGGCGTATCGGGTCTGTCCGGAACGCGGACACGCTATGAACACGTCCGTGTGCGCTCGGCAGCGCCCATCCCTGGGCGCTGACGGTCCGCTTATCCGGACAGACCCGATTGCCCGAAMTTTCTGGCGTCGCTGCCTGAGCCYGTCGATCACCGAAACACAGATGATGACACCTGCAGATAACGATAAGCGACGGGAGCCGGGCGCGGTGTTCTTCCTGCAGGCGACTCAGAACGTGAAGCGATGGGAGCCTGTACACGGAGCAAAGCATCACGGGCCACGGATGGCCCGTGCTGAGCTGTCATGGATGACGCTTTTTGCGTCTTTGCGGAATGTACAGGCTCCCTGAGCCGGCCCCCCAAGCCAACAGGCGACCTGCAGATGACACCTCAGCTTCTTCGCAGCAGATAAACAAAGTACGGCGCACCGATAAAGGTCGCCAGCAGACCGGCCGGGATCTGATCCGGGAAGGCCAGCATCCGTCCGCACCAGTCCGCCGCCAGCATCAACCCGCCGCCCAACAGCCCCGCCATCACCTGCTGCGGCAGCGTCCTGCGGAAGCCAAGCATGCGCGCAATATGCGGTGCCATCAGGCCGACAAAGCTCAGCGGGCCGATGGTCAGCGTCGCGGCGGCGGTCAGCGTCGCCGCCAGCAGCAGCAGCGCCAGCCGCGTGGGCGTCAGCGCCATGCCCACCGCCCGCGAGGTGGCCCCGCCCAGCGGCAGAATGGTCAGCCAGCGGCGGCACAGCGGCACCAGCGCCAGCAGTACCAGCGCAATAACCAGCGTACGTCTGGCCTGCAGGGCATCCACGTTGTAGGTCGAACCGGACATCCAGCTCAGCAGGCTGCCCATACGCGGATCGCCGCTGGCCAGCAGCAGCATAGTCACCGTGGCAAAAGCGGTACTCAGCCCCACCCCGGCCAGCAGCATCCGCTCCGGCGAAAACCCGCCCCGCCCGGCCGCAAACATAATAATCAGCAGCGTTAACAGCGCACCGAGGCTGGCCGCAGGCAGCAGCCAGCCGTAAGCGTCACCGGGCACGATAAACAGCATAATCACCACGCCGAACGCCGCACCGGAGCTGATGCCCAGCACTTCCGGGCTGGCCATCGGGTTGCCGGTCAGGCGCTGCATCACGCAGCCCGCCACCCCGAGCATCATCCCGGTAGCCAGCGCGGCCACGGTGCGCGGCATGCGCCACGGCTGCAGCTGCTGCCACAGTTCGCCGCTGGCCCACACCCAGCCCCCGGCGTTGCGCCCAAAGCTCAGCGCCACCGCAATCATCAGCAGCAGCACGCCGCCGCCGAGCAGCGCCCACAGCCAGATGCGCTGGCGTTCTGCCGGCACCACGTCACCGGCGTTCAGGGCCGGCGGCACCGGGCCGGTGCGCAGGCGCGGCAGCAGCCACAGCAGCAGCGGCGCGCCAATCACCGCCGTCACCGTGCCGGTGGAGATCTCACCGAGCAGGCTGGCCAGCCACAGCACGCCCTGGTCGGCCAGCCACAGCAGCAGCGCGCCGAGCAGCGGTGCCACCAGCAGACGGCTGCCGAGGCGGCGCACGCCAATCATCTTCGCCAGCAGCGGTGCAAACAGGCCGATAAAGCCGATAATCCCGGCGGCGTTAACCAGCGAGGCGCTGAGCAGGATCGCCAGCGTCAGCACGCCGATCCTGGCAAGCGAGATCGCCAGCCCGAGGTTTTTCGCCACGCCGTCATCCAGCCCCATCAGCGTCATCGGCCGCAGCAACAGCAGCACCAGCAGCGCGCCCGCCAGCAGGCGCGGCCAGATAAACTCAACGTTGCTCCAGTCCATCTGGTTCAGCGAACCGGTGCTCCACAGGAACATATTCTGCAGCTGGTCATGGTTGAAGATGGCGAAGATCTGGTTGGCGGCACCGCAGTACAGCGACACCACCAGCCCGGCAAGGATCAGCGTCACCGGCGACATGCGTTTACCCCACGCCACGCCAAACACCACCATCCCCACCACCACCGCGCCGATCAGCGCCGCCAGCTGCTGGGTCAGCAGGCCGCCCGGCAGGCTCCACAGCGTGACGATGGTGATGCCCAGCTGTGCGCCGCTGGCCACCCCCAGCGTGGCCGGTTCGGCCAGCGGGTTACGCAGCACCTGCTGGAACAGCAGGCCGACCAGGCCCAGCCCGGCCCCGACCAGCAGCGACAGCGACAGCCGCGGCAGCAGGCTGTAGTGAAACACCATCTGCGCAATGCTGCCGCTGTCCGGCGCGGCCAGCGCGGTCAGCCACTGCGCGGCGGGCAGCTGATGACCGAGGTTGACCCACGTCAGCGTCAGCGCCATCAGCAACAGCGCCACCGGTAGCAGCACCGCTAAACGACTCCGTTCGATCATGCTGCCTCCAGCGCGTGTTCAAGGCTGTACACCAGCTGCATGGCCGACAGCGTCGCGCCGTAGAACCAGACGCGCGGCATCGTTTTGAACCGCCCTTCGCGGACAAACGCGAACGACTGCCACAGCGGCGTGGCAAACACCTGCTGCTCGATGGTGGTATTGCCGTGGCCGTAGCAGATCACGTCAACGTCGCGGAACGCCGCCAGCCGTTCAATGCCAATCACCGCGCTGCCCCAGAAGGAGCTCTCGCCCTGCCAGGCGTTCTGCAGCCCCAGCTCGTCCAGCACCTCCTGGAACAGGCCGTTGGCGGTAAACACGATAGCGTGACGGGTATCGAGGATCGACATCAGCAGCAATGGCCGGCGCGCGCGCGCGTGCAGCCGCACCTTCGCGGCCGCCAGCAGCGCCGCCAGCTCGCTGAGATGAGCCTGCGCCTGCGCCTCGCGGCCGATGCGTTGCGCCAGCGTCACCAGCGAGCGGCGGGCGTTGCTGAGCGGTTTGCCCTTTCCGTCGTTAAAGCTGAAGCCCATCCACGGCGCGATGCGCTGGAAACCGGTCGGTGCCGGGCCGTAGCCTTCCGAATAGATAATCAGCGAAGGTTTCATTTGGGTGATCAGTTCAAGGTTGGGTTCGGTACGCAGGCCCACGTCCACCACGTCCGGCGGCAGTTTGGGTTCACCGACCCAGTCCCGGTAACCGTGCAGCTCGGCGGCACCGATCGGCATCACGCCCAGCGCAAGCAACAGCTCCAGCGGCAGCCACTCAATGGCAATCACGCGGTGAGCATCCACCTGAGGTTCCGCCGCAAGTGCAAATTTCATCAGCAGCGGCGAACAGGCCAGTGCCGCCAGCAGGCGGCGTCGGGTTAATTGCGGGTTCACAGCACTCATCCTCAGTAGACAAAACTCACCGGGGCACCGCCCTGCGGGTGCGGTAAAATCCCCATCGGAATGCCGTAAATTTTCTCCAGCACGTCGCCGTGCATAATGGCTTCCGGCGCGCCCTGGGCAATCATCTCACCGCCGCGCAGCGCTACCAGATGATCGCAGTAGCGTGCCGCCATATTGATATCGTGCAGCACCGCAATTACCGTCAGGCCGCGCTGGTGGCTGAGCCGCTGGATCAGCGCCAGCACGTCCACCTGGTGGGCGATATCCAGCGCCGAGGTCGGCTCATCCAGCAGCAGGCAGCGGCTGTTCTGCGCCACCAGCATCGCGATCCAGGCGCGCTGCCGCTCGCCGCCGGAGAGGCTGTCCACCAGCCGCTGGGCAAAGGGTTTCAGGCCCACCAGCGCAATCGCCTCGTCCACCCGCTCGCGGTCTTCCACGCCGTAACGCCCCAGCGCGCCGTGCCACGGGTAGCGGCCGATCGCCACCAGCTCGCGTACCGTCATCCCCTCGGCGGCCGGCAGCTGCTGCGGCAGATAGGCCACCTGGCGGGCAAACGCCTTGCTCTGCCAGCCGTCAACCGGCTGGTCATTGAGCAGCACCCGCCCTGCGCTGGCCGCATGGTGGCGACCGAGCATTTTCAGCAGGGTGGATTTGCCCGAGCCGTTATGACCGATCAGGCCACACACCTTGCCCGCCGGAAAGGTCAGCGACAGCGGATGCAGCAGCGTTCTGCCAGGGACGGTAAAAGAGACGTTATCAAGCGTGAAGGTACTGTCTGTAGCAGGCTGAGATGACATAGCGTTCTTCTGATTTGGCGGGCGCGGCCTGATGCCGCGCCCGGTTAACGATTAAAAACGGAAGGTGGCGGTACCGGTGATGCTGCGCTCCGCGCCCCAGTAGCAGGCATAGTCCTGGTAGCAGCTGGCAACGTATTCGCGGTCAAGCAGATTGCTGACGTTAACACCGACAGACGAGCCTGGCAGGCCAAAGCGAGCCAGATCGTATTTCACCGTTGCATCTACCGTGGTGTACGGTGCAACGGTGAACTCACGGTTGTACTGGCTACCCGTGGTGTAACGACCAACACTTTCCCCAACATACCGGGCACCTGCACCCACGGTGAGGCCACTGAGTGCCGTTTCAGTGAAGGTATAGTCAGCCCACAACGAAGCCATCTGACGCGGTACCTGCACCGGATGTTGCCCCTGCAGGTTGGTATCATCGGTATATTTCGCATCGGTATAGGTGTAAGACGCCATCAGATTGATGTTCAGATTAACCGCTGCTTTGGCTTCCAGCTCCACGCCGCGCGAGCGAATCTCACCGGTCTGAATACTGGCGAAAATATTGTTCGGATCGGTAGTCAGGTTCTTACTTTTGGTCAGTTCATACACCGCCGCCGTCAGCACAACCGGGCGGTCTTTAGGCACAAACTTAATCCCACCCTCATACTGTTTCGCGCGTGAAGGTGCAAACGCCTTGCCGTCACCGGATTTACCCGCCGTCGGGATAAAGGATTCGCTGTAGCTGAAGTAAGGTGCGATACCGTTATCAAAGACGTAGTTAATACCACCGCGCCAGGTGAATGCCTGATCGTTACGTTTATCCAGCGGATCAACCCCGCTGGCGGCGATGCGATTATAGACTGAGGTCATCGCGTAGTCGTAACGGCCGCCCAGCGTCAGCACCCAGCGGTTCCACTCCAGCTGATCCTGCGCGTACAAACCGGTCTGCTGCTGTTTATTCACCGCATTATTGGGGTAGTTGGTGGTGTAGCTTTCATTGCCATACTGCGGGTTCAGCAGATCCAGCGGCGCGGCCAGGCCGTAACCGAATTTAGCGTTTACATCATTGCGGTTACGCTGGAAATCCACACCGAGCAGCAACGTATGGTCAACATCGCCAGTGGCGAATTTTGCCTGTGCCTGCGTATCCACTGCAAAATTGGTCATCTCTTCCTGAGACAGCGCAATCGAGCGGTTAAGTGTTGTGGTGCCCGCTATCAGCCCTACACCATAGATACTACGGTAATCAGTGTTGACCTTCGCCAGGCGCAGGTTCTGATGGAACGACCAGGTCTCATCAAACTTATGATCGAGGCTGTAGCCGACCATCTGCTGCTTGCGGGCGATACCGTTATAGTTGGCTTCACCATCATCAAAGTTAGTTGGCAACTTATGCTGACTGCCTGCTGCGTCTGTCAGCGGAACGACCGTTCCTTCACGCGGCAGCCAGCCGTAATAGCCGGTTTCCGGTTCGTTCTGGAAGTAGCTCAGGAAGGTGAAGTGAGTATCGGCATTGGGCTGCCAGCTGAACGATGGTGCGATGGTGTAGCGCTTCTCTTTACTTTTGACCTGCTGCGTATCGGCACTGCGCGCCAGCCCGGTCAGGCGATAAGAAAATTCGTTGCTGTCATCCAGCGCACCGCCAAAGTCAAATCCGGTGGAGTAGAGATTGTGCGTGCCCATCTGGAACTGCACTTCACGCAGCGTTTCGGTGGTCGGACGCTTGCTGACCATCGCCACCACGCCGCCCGGGCTGCTTTTGCCGTACAGCACAGAGGCCGGGCCACGCAGAAGCTCCACACGCTCGAGGAAGTAAGGATCTATGGCGAATTCTGAATAGTAGTCGGATGACAAACGTAAGCCGTCAAGATACTGATTCGTATTCGTCTCACTAAAGCCACGGATCGCCAGCGCGTCAATCACGTTGGATGAACCGCGGTTGCCGACCATCACGCCTGGCGTATAGCCCAGCGCCTCTTTCACCGACTGCGGCTGGCGCAGTTCGATCTCCTGGCGGGTGACGATCGACACCGACTGCGGGGTCTTTTCAATCGCGGTATCGGTTTTGGTACCGGTGGCGCTCTGTCTGGCAGCGATGGTCGCGGCCGGGCCCCATGCGCTTTCCTGCGCTTCGCCGTTCGCCTGTGCGCTAACGGTCAGAGTCTGTTCTTCTGCCGCCACGCTGCTGCCGATTCCGCTCAGGGAAAGGGCAACAAAGACCGCCAGCTGACGCTTGCGGGTGTTAACGGTTCGGGTACTGGAAAGTTTGCTGCGCATAGTCGCCATCTGATGTTCTCTGACAAGGATAAAGTCAACCGGGTGAATGTAAAACGAAACGATAATAATTATTATAACGATTGGATAATATGCGAAAGGGGTTCATTTCTGCAAGAAAAAACCCCTTACCAACACGGCGCTAAGCCTTGTCAGATAAGGGGTTCCCGGGGGTCTGGCGCTAACTAAATGATTCGATTAGAACTGGAAGGTGGCAGTAGCAATAATACGGCGATCGTTACCCCAGAAGCACATGTTGTCTGAGCCGCAGCTGGCAACATAGTGGCGGTCAAACAGGTTCTGCACGTTCAGCGCCAGCGATGAACCGGGCAGGTTAAACCGCGCAAGATCGTAGCTCATCAGAGCATCCACCACCGTGAAGCCGGTGGTTTTAAAATCGTTGCGGCTGTTGCCCCAGGCGCTGCCGACGTAACGCACCCCGCTGCCCAGCTTCAGGCCGCTCAGTGCCGTTTCATGGAATGTGTAATCCAGCCACGCTGATGCCATATTTTTGGGCACCTGCGTCGGCCGCTTATCGGCATTGCTGCCGAGGTCGCGGGAATAGCGCATATCCGTATAGGTATAGGCAGCCGTGGCATTGATACTGGCACTGAGCGCGCCCTTCGCTTCCAGCTCAACGCCGCGTGAGCGCAGTTTGCCGGTCTGGATTTGGTACCTGAAATGGTTCGGATCTGACATCAGATTGTGGCTGCGCGTCAGCTGAAACAGCGCCGCGGTCACCGACACCGGTCGATCGGACGGCAGATATTTCACCCCGACCTCATACTGCCTGCCGCGCGTGGGCACAAAGGCACGCTTGTCGAAATCGGTACCGCTGGTCGGCTCAAAGGATTCACTGTAGCCAAAATAAGGCGTGATGCCGTTATCAAACAGATAGTTTAACCCGCCGCGCCAGGTAAACTGCGCATCGTTTTTGCGGGTGGTTTTTCTGGCGTCCTTGTCATAAGAGGAGGTCATCGCCCAGTCGTAACGCCCGCCCAGCGTTAACAGCCACCGTTTCCACTGCGCCTGATCCTGAGTGTAGAGGCCGGTCTGCTGCTGCTTTATCAGCTGATTCTGCCAGCCGTAAAGCGCGGCGGTGACCTTGTCATTACCGTAATGCGGATCCAGCATATCAATCGGCTCTGCCCCACCGTACCACCCGCTCATATCATCGCGCATATGCACATAGTCAACGCCAAACAGCAGGCGGTGACCCACCGGGCCGGATGACAGGCTGCCTTCCAGCTGGGTGTCCACATCCATATTCGACAGCCGTTCGTCATCCTTCGCCGAAGCACGCATCAGCGTCTGCGGAGCCTGGTACCCGTTGCCGTTAATGCCAAAGTAATGGGAGTCCAGGTGCATATAGCGCAGGTTCTGCCGTACCTGCCAGTTATCGTTCAGATCGTGGCTGAAGCGGTAGCCGACCAGATTCTGGCTGCGTTTCAGGCGGGTACTCTTTTCCCCGTCCATAAAATCGGTCGGCAGCTTGTGCTGTTTGCCGTCCCTGCCGGTAAAGGGCACCACCGTACCCTGACGCGGCAGCCAGCCCCAGAAACCGACGTCGGGATCGTGCTGGAAGCTGGTCAGCAGCGTCAGCGAGGTATGTTCATCCGGCTGCCAGCGGAACGATGGCGCGATGCTATAGCGCTTCTCTTTCGGCCCCTGCGCCTGGGTGTCGCCGCTTCGCGCCACGCCGGTCAGCCGCCAGCTGTAGCGGGCATCGTCATTCAGCACATCGCCGAAATCAAAGCCGGTCTGCCACAGGTTGCGCGTTCCCGCCTTAAACTGGATTTCACGCAGGCGCTTCCCCGTCGGCTGCTTGCTGAACAGTGACACCACCCCGCCCGGGTTGCTTCTGCCGTACAGCACCGATGAGGGGCCGCGCAGCACTTCAATGCGCTCCAGCAGATAAGGGTCAACGGAGGGCTGCGCATAGTTGTTGCCCTGCAGCCGCAGGCCATCCATATACTCGTCAAGGTTCCACTCGCCGAATCCGCGCACCTTAAGATTGTCGTAAAAGGCGGAAGGCCCGGTGGAATCCACCATCACCCCCGCCGTATAGCCCAGCGCCTCCTTCACCGACTGAGGCTGGCGGGTATCCAGCTCCTGGCGGGTCACCACCGACAGCGACTGGGGGATTTTTTTGATCTCAGTTGCGGTTTTACTGCCGGACACGCTGCGCTTCGCGGCGATGGTGGCCGCTGAACCCCAGGCATCCTCTTTTACCGGCTCAGGTGCGGTAACGGTCATCGTGGCATCGTCTGCCCGTACAGCACCGCCCGCCAGCAGCAGTGACAGCGGGATCAGCCCCTGCAGCAGAGCCTGCAGACAACGCGGCAGCGATCGCGTTCGGGGCGGACAGCATGATACGGCGGCGGGATGAGGGGGGGCTGTTCGGTAATCTACGGGTGCTTCTCTGGTCATCGACATAGCAGTTTGTCCCTTAATAAATGCCCTTCTGTTTCGGGTTAGCAAAGTAGCAATGTGATTGCAGCGGCAAGGGGATCAAAAGAGCGCTGGCGCGGAATTCAGCACAGCGGGTACAGGGGAGCAGGCGCTCCCCTGTTAAGGATTTGTTACTGTGTGGCCGTCGGTTTCAGTTCAGCACTCGCCTGCTTCAGCGCCTGCTGAAAGGCCGGTAGGGTTTGCAGACGGGCAAATTCCACCGCGCCCACGTAACGGCCGGCGTTAACGTCACTCTGCCAGTGCGCACCGCAGATCACCCGGCTCTGGCCATAATCCCAGGCGCGCTTTGCCAGCTCCTGGGCACGATCGGGGCGAACCTGTGCCAGCACCAGCGCGGTCAGCGTACCAAAGGTGGTGTGCCCGGAGGGATAGGAGCCGTTTTTACGCAGCCCTTCTTCATCGCTCACCGGCTGACAGGTGTGATGACCAAACACCACAAAGGGCCGAACGCGCATATAGTGCTCCTTGGCCGCGGCCGGGGCATCCACCGCGCCCGCGACCAGCAGATCGCCCAGCAGCGTCCAGGTCGCCGGGGTCTTTTTCTGGTCAATCGGCGTGCCCAGCACCTGCGAGAAGATCTGCGCGACGTTAGCAATGTGCAGATCGGCATCGGAGGTGGCCTGTTGCCAGCGCGGCGAACCTTTCATGGCATAGCCCTTCAGGTAGGCAGCCTCATCCTCTTTATAATCCGCGCTTCCTTTATCCGGCGGTGACGGCAGATAGTACTCGCTGTTCACCGATCCTTCCGGGGCATGCAACGGCACGTCGGGCGGCTGCCCCAACAGTTCGGTCATTTGATCGGCCTGAGCGGCCAGCGGGGAAAGCAGAATACTGCTCAGTAATAACGCACTCATCCTGTACTGAAGTTTCATAAAAAGATCCATGTGTGATTGTTTGCGTGCCCATCCTTACCCAGATGACGTGGATAAAATGCGAGCCGGATCAATTTACAGGATCTTTCAGGAAAGAACTCCAGTAAAAAAGCATTTGAAATCAAAGACAGTTAAAGGCCTTAATAACAAAAAGCTCTAATAAACCCCTGTTAAAACCATAAAAAAAGCCTGCGCAAGGCAGGCTTTCGGGTACCGCAGATAACAGGGTCGCACCGGATTACTGGCCGAACATATCCTTAATCCAGCCCGCTACGCCGTCGCTGTCTTTCTGTTCATTTGGCTGCTGATTCTGCTGCGGCTGGCCCTGCTGCGTCTGCTGCTGCGTCTGCTGCTGATTTTGCTGCTGCAGCATCTGCTGCTGCTGAACCTGCTGCTGCTGCTGGCACAGCGCCTGGGCATCCGTGGTCCACACCGGCAGCCTGCGCCAGCTGCTGCTGGCGCTGTCGCAGACGAAGCTGCCGGCCGAGTCAACGCTCATCGGCGCGATATCCTCCGGCGGCGTCAGCTGCAGCGGCAGCGGCGCCTGGTTCTCCAGATAGCGACGGTAGAGCTGCATCGCACCGCTGGCCCCGTACAGCTTGGTCGGCTGGTTGTTATCACGGCCGATCCAGGTGATCGCCACCTCTTTACCGTCAATACCGGCGAACCAGCTGTCAATCAGGTCATTGGTGGTACCGGTCTTACCGGCAAGCGTGGCTTTCGGGAATTTTGCCCCCAGCGCCCGCGCGGTACCGTGATCGGCCACCTGCTGCAGCGTGTACAGCGTCAGGTAGGCGGCCTGCGCCGGCACCGCACGTTCCGCCTGCGGGAAGCTCTGGAACAGCACGCTACCATCTTCGGCAATCACCGAACGCACCGCCGACAGCGGCGCACGGCTGCCGCCGCTGGCGATGGTCTGGAACGCCTGCGCCACTTCAATCGGCGTCAGGTTCAGCGCACCGAGCAGCATCGCCGGTACCGGCTTCAGCTGATCGGCAGGCACGCCGAGTTTGGTCCAGGTGTCCACCACCTGCGGCAGCCCCAGCGTCATACCGAGGTTTACGGTCGGCACGTTCATTGAGTTGGTCAGCGCATCCACCAGCATCACCTGGCCGCTAAAGCGGCGGTCATCGTTCTGCGGTTTCCACACCTGGCCATTCGGCTGCTTCAGGGCGATCGGGTTATCGGCAATCCAGCTGTTCAGGCGATAGGCATCAGGCTGGCTGAGCGCGGTCAGATAGGTGGCCGGTTTCGCCAGCGAGCCGATTGAACGGCGCGCCTGCAGCGCACGGTTGTAGCCGGCAAACTGCGGATCGGCCCCGCCGACCATTGCCCGCACCTCGCCGCTAAAGCGATCGACCACCACCATCGCGGTTTCCAGATCGTTCAGGCCGCGCTGCTTACGCAGGGCTGGGATCCCCTCTTCCACCGCTTTTTCCGCCGCATCCTGCGACACGGAATCCAGCGTGGTGAAGATTTTCACCCCGGAGAGATCTTTCACCTTATCGCCCAGCTTCGCCTGCAGTTCGTTACGCACCATCTGCATAAAGGCCGGCTGCGGCGTGATCACGCCGCCTTTCGGCTGCACGCCCAGCGGACGCGCGCTGAGCATGTCGTACAGCTCCTGGTCGATCACCTTCTGCTGCTGCAGCAGGCGCAGCACCAGGTTACGGCGTTCCAGCGCCAGTTTCGGATTACGCCACGGGTTATACAGCGACGCACCTTTCACCATGCCGACCAGCAGCGCCTGCTGATCGAGGCTCAGCTCATCCACCGGGCGGCCAAAGTAGTAGAGGCTGGCCAGCGGGAAGCCACGGATCTGATCGTTACCGGCCTGGCCGAGATACACCTCGTTCAGGTAGAGCTCCAGAATACGGTCTTTGCTGTAGCGCGCGTCCATAATCAGCGCCATATAGGCTTCATTGGCCTTACGCCACAGCGAACGCTCGTTGGTCAGGAACAGGTTCTTCACCAGCTGCTGAGTCAGCGTACTGCCGCCCTGCACCGCACGACCGGCGGTGATATTGGCAAGGAATGCACGGCCAATCGAGTAGAAGCTGATACCGTCATGCTGGTAGAAGTGGCGATCTTCGGTGGCCACTAGGGTATCGACCAGCAGGTCCGGGAAACCGGCACGCGGCACAAACAGGCGCTGCTCGCCGTTCGGCGACTGCAGCATGGTGATCAGCCGCGGGTCAAGGCGGAAGAAGCCGAAGCTGCGGCCGCTGTCGAGGTTCTTGATATCGCTGAGCTGGTCACCGCTGAAGGTCAGCCGCGCGCGGATCTGCCCCTCTTTGCTGTCGGGGAAATCAAACGGGCGGCGGATCATCTCAATGCTGTTGCCCTGCACGGTGAACTCCCCGGGCCGGGTCATGCGCGTCACTTCGCGATACTGCGTGCCTTCCAGCAGCGCAATCATCTCTTTCTTGTTGTACGACATGCCCGGCTCAAGGCTGACCATGCGGCCATACACCGTCGCCGGCAGCTGCCAGACTTTGCCGTCAATACGGCTGCGGATCTGCGAATCCAGGTAAACGCCGTAGATCGCCATCAGCACCGCAAAAATCACCAGCAGCTTGACTAACAGCCAGAACCAGCCGCGCCGTTTGCGCGGCGTCGATCCCTTGCCTTTTCCTTTGCGTGGCACCGGTGTTACCTCCTCTTCCTGTTCATCATCCCGATCGTAGTCATCCTCATCCTCCCTGCGGCGGCCCCGTCCCGCCGTACTTCGCGGGGGTTTTGGCTGCTTTCCTTTACGTCCGATAGGTTCGCGATCGTCAGACATGCGTTTTCTTTCTCCGGAAACGGGCGTCGGCCAGGCCGACTACTCTGTTCTTACTCAGACCATTGCGGAAGGGGAACCTTCTGAAATGGAGGGATTAATTCGGTGTACTAAATTTTTTGACCCGCCGGGTCGGCTGCGCGTTTGCCGGGTCGTCAGGCCACAGATGTTTCGGGTAGCGACCTTTCATCTCTTTCTGCACCTCACGCCAGGCACCGGCCCAGAACGCCGCCAGATCGCGGGTGATCTGCAGCGGGCGTTGCGCGGGGGAGAGCAGTTCCAGCACCAGCGGCACGCGACCGGCGGCAACGGTGGGGTTTTGCGCCTCGCCGTACATCTCCTGCAGGCGCACCGCCAGCACCGGCGGCTTATCTTCATGATAGCCGATGGGCAGGCGGCTTCCGGTGGGCACAGTGTAATGAGTTGGCAGAGCACTATCCAGCTGCTGACGTTGTGACCATGTGAGCAATTGTAAGAGCGCGGCGTAAATATCCACCTGCTTCAGCGCCCTGCCATCGCCGACCCCACTCATGGCCGGCAGCAGCCACTGTTCCAGCGTCGCCAGCAGCGCCGCGTCATCCACCGCCGGCCAGTCGTGCTCCGGCAGCCAGCGTGCGGCGCAGATCAGCCGCAGGCGCAGCTGCTGCGCCTGTACGCTCCAGTTCAGCACCGCCAGCCCCTTCTGCCGTACCCAGCGCAGCATGGCGGCGTGCAGATCGGGCGCGTCCGGTTTCGCCAGCGGCTGTGATTTTAGCACCAGCTGGCCAATTTGCTCGCGGCGCCAGGCGCGCAGCGTCGCCTTCTCGTCGTCCCACTCCACTTCCGTCTGCTTTTGCACCAGCGCGGGCAGCTCGCGCAGCAGCGGCTCCAGCGAAATCGGCAGCGCCTGCAGGATGCGCGCTTCGCTCTGGCTGCCGCTCTGCAGCAGCTGTGGCGCGATCAGCCATTCATAATGGGTCAGCGCGTCATCATGGCCCAGCGACGCCCCGCTGCCGTTAGCCAGCTGATAGCGACCATCGTCGCCGCGCCGTCGGGCAATGCGGTCCGGGAAGGCTGCCGCCAGCAGCCGCGGCAGCCGCGCCGGGTCGGCCTGCCCCCCGCTGACGCCCAGCCGCTGCTGCAGCTGGCGCGCGCGGCGCTGCCACTGCGGCAGGCGGCGAGAGAAGCTGTCACGCAGATCGCTGCTGCCGCGCTGTGGCTCCTCAAGGATTGCCACCAGCTGACAGGCGCTGGCCACCGCATCCGGCTCGCCGTCCGCGGCCAGCAGCAGCGCCGCCAGCCGGGGTTCGCTGCCCAGCACCGCCATGCGGCGGCCTTTCGCCGTCAACGGGCCCGCGGCCTCACAGGCTCCGAGCTGCAGTAACAGCTGACGCGCCGCGTGAATGCCGGCCTGCGGTGGCGTATCCAGCCAGCGCAGCTGCCCCACGTCGTGGCACCCCCACTGCAGCACGTCGAGCCACAGCGGCGCCAGATCGCTGTTGAGGATCTCCGGTTCAGAATACGCCGCCGCGCGCTCCGCCTGTTCGGCGGGCAGCAGGTGCAGGCAGATCCCCGGCTCCAGACGCCCGGCACGGCCGGCGCGCTGGATCATTGAGGCCTGGCTGACGCGCTGGGTCAGCAGGCGGCTGATGCCGCTGCGCGGATCGAACTGCGCGCTGCGCTCCAGCGCGCTGTCCACCACCAGGCGGATCCCTTCGATGGTCAGGCTGGTCTCGGCAATATTGGTCGCCAGCACCACCTTGCGCCGACCGGCGGCGGCGGGCAGGATCGCCCGACGCTGTTCGGCCAGCGACAGCGCGCCGTACAGCGGGCAGAGGTCGACGTCTGCGGCCACCGTCTCCGCCAGCTCGCGCTGCACCCGCTGGATCTCCGCTACGCCGGGCAGGAACAGCAGCAGCGAGCCGTGCTCCTCGCGCAGCAACTGGCTGACCTGGCGGGCCACCGCCTGTTCAAAGCGCAGGTTTGCCGCCAGCGGCTGATAGCGACGTTCGACCGGAAACGAGCGCCCTTCGGAGACAATCAGCGGTGCCTGCGGTAAATACTCGCGCAGGCGGCTGTTATCCAGCGTGGCCGACATAATCAGCACGCTCAGGTCGTCACGCAGCCCCTGCTGCACGTCCAGCAGCAGCGCCAGCGCCAGATCCGCCTGCAGGCTGCGCTCGTGAAACTCATCGAGGATCACCAGCGACACGCCTTCCAGCATTGGATCCTGCTGCAGCATGCGGGTGAGGATCCCTTCGGTCACCACCTCCAGGCGGGTCTGCTGGCCGCTGCAGCTTTCACCGCGCATGCGGTAGCCCACGGTGCCGCCCGGCTGCTCACCCAGCTGTTCGGCCAGCCGCTGCGCCACGTTACGCGCCGCCAGCCGCCGCGGCTCCAGCAGCAAAATTTTGCCTGCAAAATCGGCCTGCTTAAGGATCTGCAGCGGCAGCCAGGTGGATTTACCCGCGCCGGTCGGGGCGGCCAGCAGCACCTGCGGGGAGGTCTGCAGCGCCGTTAACAATTCAGGCAACACGGCACTGACGGGTAATAAACTCACGATCTGCTCCAGAACGTCATGGTCTTAATCTGCCCGCCATTGTAGCATTCCCGGCACAGATTTACCGGAGGGCGCGATGCGTGAACAAAAACGGTTGTTTTTCGGCCTTGAACTGCCGCAGCAGTGCCGGCAGGAGCTGATCGCCTGGCGGGCCGCTACCTTCCCGGCGGAAGCCGGCCAGCCGATGGCCGCCGACAGCCTGCACCTGACGCTGGCGTTTTTAGGCGAGGTGAGCGAGGAGAAAACCCGCGCGCTGATGCAGCAGGCCGGGCGTATCGCGCAGCCGGGTTTTACTCTGACGCTGGATGATGCCGGCCACTGGCCGCGCTCCGGCGTTGTCTGGCTGGGGCCGCGCCAGGCACCGCGTGGACTGCTGCAGCTGGCAGCGCTGCTGCGTTCCCAGGCGGCGCGCAGCGGCTGTTATCAAACGCCGCTGCCCTTTCATCCGCATGTCACATTACTCAGGCAGGCTCTGCAGCCGGTGTCACTGCCGCCGCGGAATTTTTGCTGGTCATTTCCGGTTGAGCGCTTCGTGCTGTTTCAGTCGCAATTTTCCCGCGGCCGAACCCGCTATCAGGCGCTGGCAGAGTGGGCACTACGATAAGGATTTCCTATGGAATTTTACCCGGCACTGCGGCCCGCGCGGCTGGTCCAGCGCTATAAACGCTTCCTGGCCGATGTGGTAACCCCACAGGGCGAGGCGTTAACGATTCACTGCGCCAATACCGGCGCGATGACCGGCTGCGCCACCCCGGGGGATACGGTGTGGTATTCGACGTCAGACAGCCTGACGCGCAAATACCCGCACAGCTGGGAGCTGACCGAAACCGCTCAGGGGCACTGGATCTGCGTCAACACCCTGCGCGCCAATACCCTGGTGCGTGAAGCGCTGGAAGCGGAACGCATCCCCGAGCTGGCCGGTTACCCGCTCCGGCAGCCGGAAGTAAAATATGGCAGCGAAAACAGCCGTATTGACTTCAGGTTACAGGCAGAGGGTCGCCGGGACTGCTATATTGAAGTGAAATCCGTGACGCTGTTACAGCAGGGTAAAGGGTATTTTCCGGACGCGGTGACCACCAGGGGCCAGAAGCATCTGCGCGAGCTGACTCAGATTGCGCAATCCGGCCAGCGGGCGGTTCTGTTTTTTGCGGTTCTGCACTCGGGGATTGAGGACGTAGCCCCCGCACGTCATATTGACGCGCGTTACGCAGAACTACTGGCTCAGGCACGGCAGAGCGGGGTGGAAGTCCTGTGCTATAAGGCGCGGTTATCACCCGAGGGGATCGCCCTTGATAATGCGATTAAGGCAGAGTTGTAAAAGCGCTCACAGTTTGCTGTGATACGCCCGATTACGCTTTTCCTCACAGGCTTGTCAAGATGCGATCAGGAATAATTGCCAACCCGAATCGCTTCTGTTATTTATAGCGGCCTGTTTTTTCCCCGCAAGGGGAGCGATATCCCCGAAGTTTCTCGCCCGGGCCGTTCAGGCCGGCAGAAAAGTGACGGGTATGTGCGTGTTATCCAGGAGAAACAACATGCAAGAAGGGCAAAACCGTAAAACCTCGTCTCTGAGTATTCTCGCCATCGCTGGAGTAGAGCCTTACCAGGTGAAAGCGGGCGAAGAGTATATGAACGAAGCCCAGCTGGAGCACTTCAGGAAGATCCTTGAAGCCTGGCGTAACCAGCTTCGGGATGAAGTGGACCGCACTGTTTCGCATATGCAGGACGAAGCGGCCAACTTCCCCGATCCGGCTGACCGCGCCACGCAGGAAGAGGAGTTCAGCCTTGAACTGCGTAACCGCGACCGTGAGCGTAAGCTGATCAAAAAGATCGAGAAGACGCTGAAGAAAGTGCTGGATGACGATTTTGGCTACTGCGAGTCCTGTGGCGTTGAAATCGGTATCCGTCGCCTTGAAGCACGTCCGACCGCCGATCTGTGCATCGACTGCAAAACGCTGGCAGAAATCCGCGAAAAGCAGATGGCCGGCTAAGGTAGATGGAAGGCGCAATGAAGCCGGGAATGCTGTCTCCCGCTTCATTGCCCTGCTCCCCCCGTATTATGTCATCACGCTATATCGGGCGTTTTGCCCCCTCACCCTCCGGCGATCTGCATTTTGGCTCTCTGATAGCCGCCCTTGGCAGTTATCTGCAGGCGCGTGCGCAACAGGGAACCTGGCGGGTGCGAATTGAAGATATCGATCCGCCGCGTGAAGTGCCGGGTGCCGCCAGCCGCATTCTTCAGCAGCTTGAGCATTACGGCCTGCACTGGGACGGAGAGGTGCTGTGGCAGTCGCAGCGCCATGAGGCTTACCGCGCGGTGCTGGCGCAGCTGCACCAGCAGGGGCAGAGCTATTTCTGCACCTGCACCCGCAGCCGTATTCAGCAGGCCGGTGGGCTATACGACGGCCACTGCCGCACGCGTCAGCACGGCCCGCAAAACGCCGCCGTGCGTCTGCACGTCAGCCAGCCGGTGGGCCAGTTCAGCGACCGTCTGCGCGGCACGGTGCAGGCCGATGCGCGGCTGGCGGCTGAGGACTTTATCATCCACCGTCGCGATGGCCTGTTTGCCTATAATCTGGCGGTGGTGGTTGATGACCACTTCCAGGGCATTACCGAAGTGGTGCGCGGCGCGGATCTGATTGAGCCGACGGTGCGCCAGATAACGCTTTATCAGCAGCTGGGCTGGCCCGTGCCTGCACATCTGCACCTGCCGCTGGTGCTCAATCACGACGGTAACAAGCTGTCGAAGCAGAACCACGCCCCGCCGCTGCCGCCCGGTGACCCGCGCCCGGCGCTGGTACAGGCGCTGGCGTTTCTCGGCCAGCCGCTGGCTGCCGGCTGGCAGGATTTGAAGCTACAGGGGCTGTTACAGCAGGCGATCGCTGACTGGAATCCCTTACAGATTCCCGTAAAGGATGCGCCACTACAGGATAAGGCGACTTCATCATTCTCAAATGGATTACTCTGAGCTATGATTAGCCGCTGTTTTTACCGACCAGATTTATTTGTCACTATCGAGGTGTCCCATTTTTACCCGAGTTGCTAATTTTTGCCGAAAGGTTCTCAGTCGCGATAGCGTGTTGCCGGTAGCCGAGGTAGAGGAAGTGCGTCAGATGACCGTTATCCCTCGCGATCGCCATACTATCTCGCGCAAGGACATCAGCGAAAACGCCCTCAAGGTGCTGTACCGCCTGAACAAAGCCGGTTTTGAGGCCTATCTGGTCGGCGGCGGCGTGCGCGATCTGCTGCTGGGTAAGAAACCGAAAGATTTCGATGTGACCACCAACGCCACCCCGGAGCAGATGCGTAAGCTGTTCCGCAACTGCCGGCTGGTCGGCCGCCGTTTCCGCCTGGCCCACGTCATGTTCGGCCCGGAAATCATTGAGGTCGCGACCTTCCGTGGCCATCACGAAGCCGAAGCACAGCCAGAAGATGACCGCAACAGCTCGCAGCGCGGCCAGAACGGCATGCTGCTGCGCGACAATATTTTCGGTTCGATCGAAGATGACGCCCAGCGCCGCGATCTGACCATCAACAGCCTGTACTACAGCGTCGCCGACTTTAGCGTGCGCGACTACGTTGGCGGGCTGAACGACCTGCAGCAGGGCATTATCCGCATGATCGGCGATCCGGAGACGCGCTACCGCGAAGATCCGGTACGCATGCTGCGCGTGGTACGCTTTGCCGCCAAACTGGATATGCGCGTGGCGGCGGAAACCGCTGAGCCGATTCCGCGCCTGGCGACGCTGCTGCGTGATATCCCTGCGGCACGTCTGTTTGAAGAAGCGCTGAAGCTGCTGCAGGCCGGCCACGGCTACCAGACCTATCTGCGCCTGCGCGAGTATCAGCTGTTCCAGCCGCTGTTCCCGATGATCACCCGTAACTTCACCGAACAGGGTGACAGTAATATGGAGCGGATGATCCTGCAGGTGCTGAAAAATACCGATACCCGCATCAGTAACCAGATGCGTGTCAATCCGGCGTTCCTGTTTGCCGCCATGTTCTGGTATCCGCAGCTGGAAGCGGCGCAGAAAATTGCCCAGGAGAGCGGGCTGGCTTATTACGACGCCTTTGCGCTGGCGATGAACGACGTGCTGGATGAAGCCTGCCGTTCTCTGGCGATCCCGAAACGCATTACCACCCTGGTGCGCGATATCTGGCAGCTACAGCTGCGCCTGTCGCGCCGCCACGGCAAGCGCGCGTGGAAGCTGATGGAGCATCCTAAGTTCCGCGCCGCCTATGACCTGCTGGCGCTGCGCGCCGAAGTGGAGAACAATTCAGAGCTGCACCGCCTGACCACCTGGTGGGGCGAGTTCCAGGTCTCCGCGCCGCCGCAGCAGAAAACCATGCTCAACACCCTCGGTGACGATCCGGATCCGCGCCGCCGTACCCGCCGCCCGCGCAAGCGCGCGCCGCGCCGTGACTACAGCAGCAACGAATGACCCGCGTTTATCTGGCGCTGGGCAGCAACCTGGCCGACCCGCTGCATCAGGTGCAGTCCGCGCTGGACGCGCTGGCGGCCATTCCCGCCACCACGCGGGTTGCCACCTCGTCGCTGTACCGCACCCCGCCTTACGGCCCGCCGAACCAGCCTGACTATCTCAACGCCGCTGTGGCGCTGGAGACGACGTTAAGCCCGGAAGCGCTGCTCGATCATACCCAGCGTATTGAGCTGGAGCAGGGGCGGGTGCGTAAGGATCACCGCTGGGGCCCGCGCACGCTGGATCTCGATATTATGCTGTTCGGCTCGCTGACCCTGGCCAGCGAGCGGCTGACCGTGCCGCATTACGACATGCACAACCGCGCCTTTATGCTGCTGCCGTTGCTGGAGATCGCACCGGACCTGCGCCTGCCCGATGGCACCGCGCTGGCCGCTTTACTGGCAACACTCGACAGCAGCAGCATCCGCCGCTGGTAATTGGCCAGACGGCTGCCTCCGCGATGGATGCCGCTTTGCACGCCCTGCCCCTTCCATTAAGATACGCCCATCGTTTTCCAGTGACCGGATGCAGCACAACCCCGGTATTTTGAGGACACCATGAAACCAACAACCGTCGCCACGCTTCGCCAGTGGAAGCAGCAGGGGCGCAAATTTGCCTCACTCACCGCCTATGACTTCAGTTTCGCCCGCCTGTTTGCCGACGAAGGCATTCCGGTACTGCTGGTGGGAGACTCGCTGGGCATGGTGGTGCAGGGGCACGACTCCACGCTGCCGGTCTCCGTCAGCGACATCGCCTACCACACCGCCGCGGTGCGCCGTGGCGCACCGGCCGCGCTGCTGCTCGCCGACCTGCCGTTTATGAGCTATGCCACTCCTCAGCAGACTTTTGACAGCGCCGCCGTACTGATGCGCGCCGGGGCTAATATGGTCAAGCTGGAGGGCGGTAAATGGCTGGCGGAAACGGTGCAACAGCTGACCGAGCGCGCGGTCCCGGTCTGTGGTCACCTTGGCCTGACGCCGCAGTCGGTAAACGTATTCGGCGGCTACAAGGTGCAGGGGCGCGAGCAGGCCGACGCCGACCGCCTGCTGGAAGACGCGCTGGCGCTGGAAGCGGCCGGCATGCAGCTGCTGGTGCTGGAGTGCGTGCCGGTGGCGCTGGCGCAGCGCGTGACCGAGGCGCTGGCAATTCCGGTGATCGGCATCGGTGCCGGTAACACCACCGACGGCCAGATCCTGGTGATGCATGACGCCTTCGGCGTCACCGGCGGCCATATTCCGAAATTTTCGAAAAACTTCCTCGCCGAAGCCGGGGAGATCCGTGCCGCCGTTCGTCAGTATGCGGCAGAAGTGGAGGCCGGGACCTACCCGGCGGCCCAACACAGTTTCCAGTAACAAGGGAGAATACCGTGCTGATTATTGAAACTCTGCCGCTGCTGCGTCGCGAAATCCGTCGCTGGCGGCAGGACGGGCAGCGCATTGCGCTGGTGCCGACCATGGGCAACCTGCACGACGGCCATATGACGCTGGTCGATGAAGCCCGCGCCCGCGCGGATATCGTCGTGGCCTCGATTTTCGTCAATCCGATGCAGTTCGAACGTGCCGACGACCTGGCCCGCTACCCGCGCACGCTGCAGCAGGACTGCGAAAAGCTCAACCAGCGCGGCGCAGACCTGGTGTTTGCCCCGGCCCCCGCCGATATCTACCCGCAGGGGCTGGGCGAGCAGACCTTTGTCGAGGTGCCCGGACTTTCCACGCTGCTGGAGGGTGCCAGCCGTCCGGGGCACTTCCGCGGCGTCTCCACCATCGTCAGCAAGCTGTTTAATCTGGTGCAGCCGGACGTGGCCTGCTTCGGCGAGAAGGATTACCAGCAGCTGGCGCTGATCCGCAAAATGGTAGCGGATATGGGCTTTGACATTGAGATTGTTGGCGTGCCGACCGTGCGCGCGAAAGATGGCCTGGCGCTCAGCTCGCGCAACGGCTACCTGACCGCAGAGGAGCGCAAGATCGCTCCCCTGCTGAGCCAGGTGATGAATCAGGTGGCAGAACAGCTGGCCAGCGGCGAACGCCACGTGGACGAGCTGATTTCCGGGGCAGAAACCCGCCTTGCTGAGCAGGGCCTGCAGGCCGACGGCCTGGCGATTGTCGATGCCGACACGCTGCTGCCACTGACCGTCGACAGCCGCCGGGGGGTGATCCTGATGGCCGCCTGGCTCGGCAAGGCGCGGCTGATCGACAACCAGCAGGTTGATCTGACGCAGTAAATCATTTGCGCGGCTCCGGCACACCGTGAGCCGTTTTTTAGCACGCTCCGCGCCAGGCCAGACCGCAGGTCTGCCTGCTGACCGGAGGAATAACCAGGGTGAGTTTATGGTACGCACTATGCTGCAGGGCAAGCTGCACCGGGTGAAGGTGACCCAGGCAGATCTGAATTACGAAGGTTCCTGCGCCATCGATCAGGATTTTCTCGACGCTTCCGGCATTCTGCAATACGAAGCCATCGACATTTATAACGTTAACAACGGCCAGCGTTTTTCCACCTACGCAATCGCGGCGGAACGCGGATCGAAGATTATCTCGGTCAACGGCGCGGCGGCACGCTGTGCCTGCGCCGGCGACCTGCTGATTATCTGTTCATACGTGCAGATGAGCGACGCCGAGGCGCGCGAGTGGCAGCCGAAAGTGGCCTACTTTGAGGGTGACAACCAGATGAAACGGCTGGCGAAAGCCGTGCCGGTGCAGGTTGCCTGACCGGTGAAAGCATGAGCATTGCTGCCCCTGCGCAAAGGCTTTTTGTGGTTAGACGGAGCCTGGTTCAGGTCGCCTGCTAGCACGGTGTCTTGCTCAGGGAGCCTGTACACTCCGCAAAGACGCAAAAAACGTCATCCCTGACAGCTCAGCACGGGACATCCTTGTCCCGTGATGCTCTGCTCCGTGTACAGGCTCCCATCGCTTTGCGTTCTGCGTTGCCTGTGGGAGAAAACCGTTAACTCCGTGCCCGACTTCCATCCCTGCGTTTGCATTGTTTGCAGGTGACATCATCTGTGGGTTCGGCGATCGATGGACTGTGGCAGCAATATCAGAACGTTCGGGCAATCGGGTATATCCGGGTTAGCGGACCGTCGACGGCCAGGGATGGCCGGCGCCGAGCCTCCATGGACGGACTCGTGGCGTGTCCGCGTTCCGGATATACCCGATACGCCGGGCACCGGAACCCGCAGCGACTTCTGCTTTGTGCGGGCCATCCATGGCCCGTGATGCTCTGCTCCGTGTACAGGCTGCCATCGCTTTAATGGCGGAGCCGTCTGGCGAGAGTCCTTGTCAGGTGCGCAGTCCGCGCCCGCGCTGAATCAGCGTCCACACCAGCGCGTAAAACACCAGGATAAACGCCACCAGCACGCCTAAGGTGAACACCAGCGGCACGTCGTTGATGCCGAGGAAGCCGTAGCGGAAGCCGCTGATCATATAGACGATCGGGTTCAGCTTCGACACCATCTGCCAGAACGGTGGCAACAGGGTCAGCGAGTAGAATACCCCGCCGAGGTAGGTCAGCGGCGTCAGCACAAAGGTCGGGATCAGGCTGATATCGTCAAAGGTACGGGCAAACACCGCATTCAGCAGCCCGGCCAGCGAGAACAGCACCGCCGTCAGCACCAGCGTCACCGCCACCATCAGCCAGGAATGCACGTGGAACGGCACGAAGAACAGTGAAATCGCGGTCACCAGCACGCCCACGCAGATGCCACGCGCCACGCCACCGCCGACGTATCCGGCAATAATCACGTGCGTCGGCACCGG
The DNA here is from genome assembly GCF_001422605.1 of Erwinia sp. Leaf53. Taxonomy (NCBI): domain Bacteria; kingdom Pseudomonadati; phylum Pseudomonadota; class Gammaproteobacteria; order Enterobacterales; family Erwiniaceae; genus Erwinia; species Erwinia sp. Leaf53. The sequence continues at coordinate 547,305 of NZ_LMLK01000012.1, read as the reverse complement.
TGCCACCAGCAGCTCTTCAATATTGCGCTGGAACTTGGCGCTGAAAAATGATGACGCCACGTTGGCATAGGCGTTGGTGATCACCGCCATCATAATCAGCCCCGGCACGATAAACTGCATATAGCTGAAGCCGTGCATCTCACCGATGCGCGAACCGATCAGGTTGCCGAAGATGATGAAATAGAGCGTCATGGTGATCACCGGCGGCACCAGGGTCTGGATCCAGATGCGCGCAAAACGGTTAACCTCTTTCGCCCAGATACTCTTCAGGGCCACCCAGTAAAGATGTGTCATGCTTTTTCTCCTCTGCGCCCGTTCACCAGGTCGACAAACAGCTCCTCCAGACGGTTGGCCTTATTACGCATACTCAGTACCTGCACGCCCTGGCTGGAGAGCTGGCTGAACACGCTGTTCAGCCCCTGCTCACGCAGCACCTCAACTTCCAGCGTCGAGGTATCCACCAGTCGGTACTGGAACCCCTGCAGCTGCGGCAGCGGGCTTTTCGGCGCGAGATCGAGGATAAAGGTTTCCGACTTCAGCTTGGACAGCAGCCCCTTCATCGAGGTGTTTTCCACCAGCTCACCGCGCTGGATAATGCCGATATTGCGGCACAGCATCTCCGCCTCTTCCAGATAGTGGGTGGTGAGGATAATGGTGGTACCACGGGCGTTGAGATCCTGCAGGAAGGTCCACATCGAGCGGCGCAGCTCGATATCCACCCCGGCGGTAGGCTCGTCGAGGATCAGCAGCTTCGGCTCGTGCATCAGCGCGCGGGCGATCATCAGACGGCGTTTCATACCGCCGGAGAGCATCCGCGCCCGATCGTTACGCTTCTCCCACAGGTCGAGCTGTTTTAAATATTTTTCCGCGCGCTGCAGCGCCTCGGCCTTCACCACGCCGTACAGGCCGGCCTGGCTGACCACGATCTGCAGCACGGTTTCAAACTGGTTGAAGTTAAACTCCTGCGGCACCAGCCCGAGCTGGCGCTTGGCGTTGACCACGTCCTGCTGCAGGTCGTAGCCAAACACCCGCACCTTACCGCTGGTTTTGTTGACCAGCGAGCTGATAATGCCGATGGTGGTGGATTTGCCGGCCCCGTTCGGCCCGAGCAGCGCATAGAAGTCGCCGGCTTCAACCGCCAGGTCGATGCCCTTTAGTGCCTGAACGCCGCCCGCATAGGTTTTGGTCAGCTTTTCAAGTTCCAGTGCATAAGTCATAGGTAAAAAAGCACCCTGTTTTGTTGAGGTATCTCGTTTGTGATGTTCAAGCCGGTAGCCTTGCCCTATATTACCGCCACGCAATTACGCCACTGGCCGAGCCCATTATGAAAGATATTGAAACCCTTATCAGCAATAACCGTGAATGGTCAAAGCTGATGAAAGAGGAAGATCCCGGTTTTTTTGAACACCTTGCTCAGTCACAAAAGCCCCGTTTTCTGTGGATCGGCTGCTCTGACAGCCGGGTACCGGCCGAACGGCTGACCGGGCTGGAACCGGGCGAACTGTTTGTGCACCGTAACGTCGCCAACCAGGTGATCCACACCGATTTAAACTGCCTGTCGGTGGTACAGTACGCGGTGGATGTGCTGGAAGTGGAGCACGTGATTATCTGCGGTCACTACGGATGCGGCGGCGTACAGGCGGCGGTAGAGAACCCGGAGCTGGGCTTAATCAACAACTGGCTGCTGCACATCCGCGATCTGTGGTACAAGCATAGTTCGTTTCTCGGCCACCTGGCACCGGAAAAACGCTTTGATAAACTTTGCGAAATCAACGTTGTTGAACAGGTTTATAACCTCGGCCACTCCACCATCATGCAGTCAGCGTGGAAGCGCGGACAAAAAGTCTCGCTGCACGGCTGGGTCTACGGGATTCAGGATGGCTATCTGCGCGATCTGGAAGTCACCGCCACCAGCCGCGCCATTCTGGAGCAGCGCTACCGCCACTGCATCGCTAACCTGCTGAACGGCCCCGACCTGAACCCGTAAGTTCAGGGGGCGCATTTTATAACAGGCCGGAAAATCCGGCCTTGGTCGATTGTGCGGTGGCCTGCAGATTGTGCGGTGGCAGGCCGCAGGCGGGGTTACTCGTCCAGCATCACCACATGGCCGACGTACGGCAGGTGGCGGTAGCGCTGGGCGTAGTCAATACCGTAACCGACCACAAACTTGTCGGCGATGCTGAAACCAACGTACTCCACCGGCACCTCAACCTCGCGGCGTTCCGGCTTATCCAGCAGGGTACAGATCGCCAGCGACTTCGGCCCGCGCAGGCTGAAGATCTCACGCACCTTGCTCAGGGTATTGCCTGAATCAATGATGTCTTCCACGATCAGCACGTCTTTGCCGCGAATATCTTCGTCGAGATCTTTCAGGATCTTCACGTCGCGGGTGCTGGTGGTGCCATTACCGTAGCTGGAGGCGGTCATAAAATCGACCTCGTGCGGCACGTCAATGGCGCGGCACAGGTCGGCCATAAACATAAAGGAGCCGCGCAGCAGCCCCACCAGCACCATTTCGCTGCCGCTGTCGCGGTAGTGGTCGCTGATCTGTTTACCCAGTTCGGCAATGCGGGATTTGATCTCGGCTTCGGAGATCATCACTTCAACGGTATGTTTCATAGCTCTTCAACGGTGGTTTCAGGAAAGCAGCGCAGTTTATCACACTTCCCCGCCCCTTACCTGCCGTTGCGCAACCGCCGTTTCCGCGACCGCGCAACAGACATTCAGACTGCTATACGTAAAGATAGCCATATATAATATCGCATAAAAGATTAAGCATAGAACCTTTATGTATTTATCCTCTCCTTCCCACGCAGGTATGCTTATGTGCAATGTTAATAACGCCCCCTGCCGCAGGCTGGAGAACACATGACGTCCTCACATTCCAAAAAAACCCATATCGGCAGCCGTGAGCTGCAGCCTGAAACCCAGATGCTGAACTACGGCTACGACCCGTCGCTGTCTGAAGGGGCGGTAAAACCCCCGGTGTTTCTGACCTCCACTTTCGTGTTCAACAGCGCGGAAGAGGGTCGCGACTTCTTTGACTACGTTTCCGGCCGCCGCGAACCACCGCCGGGCGGCGGCAACGGACTGGTCTACTCACGCTTTAATCACCCCAACAGTGAAATCGTTGAAGACCGGCTGGCGGTGTATGAACGCAGCGAGAGCGCGGCGCTGTTCTCCTCCGGCATGTCGGCGATCTCTACCACGCTGCTGGCGTTTGTCCGCCCGGGTGACGTGGTGCTGCACTCGCAGCCGCTGTACGGCGGCACTGAGACGCTGCTGAGCAAAACCTTCCATAACCTGGGCGTGACCAGCGTGGGCTTCAGCGACGGCGTCGATGAAGCGGTGGTGCAGGCGGCAGCGGACGCGGCGCTGCTGCAGGGGCGCGTCTCGGTGATCCTGATTGAATCCCCGGCCAACCCGACCAACAGCCTGGTGGATATTGCGCTGATCCGCCGGGTGGCGGATCGCATTGAACAGCAGCAGCAGTACCGCCCGGTGATCGCCTGCGATAACACCCTGCTCGGCCCGGTGTTCTCGCGGCCGATTGAGCACGGTGCCGACCTGTCGCTCTACTCGCTGACCAAATACGTCGGCGGCCACTCGGACCTGATCGCCGGTGCGGCGATCGGCAGCAAAGCGCTGATCCGTCAGGTGAAGGCGCTGCGTAGCGCGATCGGCACCCAGCTCGATCCGCACTCCAGCTGGATGATTGGCCGCTCGCTGGAGACGCTGGCGCTGCGCATGGAGCGGGCCAACGACAATGCGGCCGCGGTAGCCGCCTTCCTGCAGAGCCACCCGAAGGTGGAGCACCTGCACTATCTGCCGTTCCTTGATGCCGGGTCGGCGGCCGGAAAAGTGTACCGCGCTCAGTGCAGCGGCGCCGGTTCCACCTTCTCCTTTGATATTGTCGGCGGCGAGGATGCCGCCTTCCGTTTCCTCAATCAGCTGCAGCTGTTTAAGCTGGCGGTCAGCCTCGGTGGCACCGAATCGCTGGCCAGCCACCCGGCCAGCACCACCCACTCCGGCGTGCCGCTGGCCGTGCGCGAACGTATCGGCATTCAGGCCGCCACGGTCCGGCTGTCGATTGGCATTGAGAATAAAGACGATCTGATCGAGGACCTGCGGCTGGCGCTGGACGCGTCATAACTGTCGCGGGCCTGCGGCCTGCAAGTGGGCGTGCATCCGCCTGCGGCCACAGACCGGTGAGGCAGCGGTCACAGGTCAGGCGTGCTGCCCCTTCATCATCCGGGCCAGCAGCGTCGCCTGTGAAGGCGGAGGCATCCACGCTGCGTACTACGCCACGGTAAAACCGAGCATCATGCCGGTATCTTCATGCTCCAGCAGATGGCAGTGCGCCATGTAAGCATGCTGTGCATCGGCCAGGTGATTAAAGCGCACCAGCACCTCGCTGCGTGCGCCCTCCACCCGCACCGTGTCCTTCCAGCCGCTGCGGTGGGCGGCCACCGGCTTGCCGTTTTCGCTCAGAATTCGGAACTGGGCGCCGTGGATATGGAACGGATGCAGCATCATGTCGCCTTCGCCCGAAATCGTCCACTTCTCCAGCTCGCCGCGCTTCACCGCAAACGCCGGTTTCGCCATATCAAAGGCCACGCCGTTGATCTGATTACCCTGATGGAAATCGTAGACACCCGGCTGCCCGGTTGTCATCCCGCCGTGGTCCATGCCGCTCATCCCGCCGGATGTCGTCGCAGCCTGCGCAACGGGCGCTGCCGCCGAAGCATGGCCGCCGTGGCCGTCCATCGCCATGCCGGCCATCGCTGCATGACCATACTTCTGCATCAGCGCGGTCATCCCCAGCCGATCCAGTTCCGGGTCCATCATCAGCTGCAGCCAGCGGCTGGTCAGCCCCTGCGCTGACGGCACGGCGGGCAGGTTGGCCAGCTTATCCGGCAGCGTGCCGCTGGCGATGATGCGCAGCGGGGTGATGGCCAGCAGCGGCAGCGGCTGGTCAAACGGCTTAAGCGTCATGCCCATCTGGCGCACCGGCAGGGTCTGCAGATTAAAGGGTTTACCGTCAGCGGTATCCACCAGCACCTCGTAACGCTCGCCCGGCAGCATCGGCAGCTCGCTGACTTTCACCGGCTCCGCCAGCAGGCCACCGTCGCTGGCGATAACGTACATCGGCCGCTGGTCATCGATACTCAGGTTCAGCGAGCGGGCGTTGCAGCCGTTCAGCAGCCTCAGTCGCAGCCAGCCGCGCGGCACGCCGTGCTGCGGGTAGATCGCACCATTGGTCAGCATGGTGTCACCAAACCAGCCGACCGCCGCGCTCATAACGTCCAGCTGATAGTCAATGCGGCCGTCGGCGCTCAGGCGCTTATCCTGCAGCACCAGCGGAATGTCATCGACGCCCCACTGCTTTGGCAACAGCAGCGCGTCACTTTCCGCATCGTTAAGCAGCACCAGGCCGGCCAGCCCCTGCGCCACCTGATACCCGGTACGGCCATGCTGGTGCGGGTGAAACCAGCAGGTGGCCGCAGGCTGATCGGGGGTAAAACTGACTTGCCGGCTCTGGCCGGGTTCAATCCGCGCCTGCGGCCCGCCGTCCACCTCACCCGGCAGTTCCAGCCCGTGCCAGTGGACGGTGGTCGCCTCCGGCAGCCGGTTATGCAGGGTAATGTTGACCGTTTTACCGCGATCCAGCCGCAGCGCCGGGCCGAGCAGGTCACCGTTGTAACCCCAGGTCGGCACCGATTGACCGCGCCACTGCGTGCTGCCGGCCTGCGCAACCAGGCTGATGTCGCCGCGGGCATCGGCGCCGAGCAGCGCCGGGATCGGCAACAGCGGGCGGGACTCAGCCGCCAGCAGCGAACGGCTCCACAGCGGCAGCGCGCTGGCCGCACCCAGCGCGGCACTTAACTTGATAAACTCTCGACGTTGCATCATTCATTCCTGTACCGGATGTTCATAGCTGAAATCAGCATAAACCCTGCCCCAGCGGTAAGGTCAAGCGCAGAAAGCCGGGATGGCAGCGCGTCTCCAGGATATTTCTACCGCAAAAGGGGCTGGCACCCGGCCAGAACTGTGCTAACGTCTGGTTATTGCACACGTTAGAGACTAACCATGAAGAAAAGCATCAAGGCTCTGTTGTTGCTGGGGCTGTTTGGCTTCTCCTCTACCAGCTTCGCCCTGAGCGAATCGGAAGCAGAAGATTTGGCCGATTTAACCGCCGTGTTTGTTTACCTGAAAAATGACTGTGGCTACCAGGATTTACCCGACGGGCAGATCCGCCGTGCGCTGGTGTTCTTTGCACAGCAAAATCGTTGGGATTTAACCAATTACGACAGCTTCAATATGAAAGCACTGGGTGAAGAGAGCTACCGCGACCTCAGCGGCATTGCGGTCGCCAACGACAAAAAATGCAAATCGCTGGCGCGCGACTCCCTGAGCCTGCTGGCCTACGTCAAGTAACTCCCTCTCCTGCCTGCCGAATCCTGACCGTGCAACCACGGTCATAAATCGCTATGCTGTTTCGCCTGATTTCCACGCTGCGATGAGGAGCAACCCCCACCATGGCCGATCAAGAGAGATGGCATGAAACTCTGCACGCCGGTTTTGGGCAGTATTTCACCGTTGATCAGGTGTTGTACCGCGAAAAAACCGAACATCAGGATCTGGTGATCTTCGAGAACGCCGAACTGGGCCGCGTGATGGCGCTGGACGGCGTGGTGCAAACCACCGAGCGCGACGAATTTATTTACCACGAAATGATGACCCACGTGCCGCTGCTGGCGCACGGCGCGGCGAAGCGCGTGCTGATTATCGGTGGCGGCGACGGCGCGATGCTGCGCGAAGTCAGCCGCCACCGCAACGTTGAGCAGATAACCATGGTCGAGATCGACGCCGGCGTGGTCAGTTTCTGCCGCCAGTATCTGCCCAACCACAGCGCCGGTGCCTATGACGATCCGCGCTTTACGCTGGTGATTGACGATGGTGTGAATTTTGTCCGCCAGAGCGCGGAAAAATTCGACGTGATCATCTCCGACTGCACCGATCCGATCGGGCCCGGCGAGAGCCTGTTTACCTCCGACTTTTACGCCGGCTGCCACCGCTGTCTCAATGAAAACGGCATCTTCGTGGCACAGAACGGCGTCTGCTTCCTGCAGCAGGATGAAGCGGTCGGCAGCCACCGCAAGCTGAGCCACTATTTCAAAGACGTCAGCTTCTATCAGGCCGCGGTGCCAACCTACTACGGCGGCATCATGACCTTTGCCTGGGCCAGCGACAATCCGGCGCTACGCCAGTTGGATCCCGCCACCCTGGCCGCCCGCTATGCAGCCTCAGGGCTGGGCTGCCGCTACTACAACCCGGCGATCCACAGCGGCAGCTTTGCCCTGCCCCAGTATCTGCTGGACGCACTCACCGACCGGGAGGGGGAATAATTGCAAAAGCTGAAACTGCACGGCTTTAATAACCTGACCAAGAGCCTGAGCTTTTGTATCTACGACATTTGCTACGCCAGCAGCGACGCAGAGCGCGATGGTTATATCGCCTATATCGACGAACAGTACAACGCCAACCGCCTGACGGAGATCCTCACCGAGACCTGCTCAATTATCGGTGCTAACGTGCTGAATATCGCCCGCCAGGACTATGAGCCACAGGGGGCCAGCGTCACCATTCTGGTCAGCGAAGAGCCTGTCGATCCTAAGAGCATCGATAACTCTGAACACCCCGGCCCGCTGCCCAGTTCGGTGGTGGCGCACCTGGATAAGAGCCATATCTGCGTGCACACCTACCCGGAGAGCCACCCGGAGGGCGGGCTTTGTACCTTCCGCGCCGATATTGAAGTGTCCACCTGCGGAGTGATCTCGCCGCTCAAGGCGCTGAACTACCTGATCCACCAGCTGGAGTCAGATATCGTCACCATCGACTATCGCGTGCGCGGCTTCACCCGCGATGTGAACGGCCTGAAGCACTTTATCGATCACGAAATTAATTCGATTCAGAATTTTATGTCAGACGATATGCTGTCGATGTATGACATGGTGGATGTTAATGTTTATCAGGAAAATATTTTCCACACCAAGATGCTGCTGAAGGAGTTTGACCTGAAGCACTATCTGTTTAACACCCGGCCGGAAGATCTCAGCCCGCAGGAACATAAACGCATTACCGATCTGCTGTGGAAAGAGATGCGTGAAATCCATTACGGCCGCAATATCCCGGCGGTGGGATTAAAAATAACGTAACGACAACAGTTTATTTACCTTCAGGCGATCCTCGGGTCGCCTTTTTATTTCCCTCAAATAAAAAAACACTCTCTTTTCAGTTTTGCGTAGCGTTACGCAATTAATCGTTCGCGCAGAGATTGCCTGGCTGTCAGCCCCGGCGCATGCTTATCGGACCAGCATAAGGATGCGTGCAATGAATACGTTTAAAACACTCTGTTTTGATAATACGTTACACATTGGTCAATTTTCCGCAGGAAAAAAAATGTATGAAATCTACTTTTTTGAAATTAGTGATATCAGTAACACCAGCATTGTATTACCGGAAGACATTACGCCAAAAAGTCATTTTATCTGTGAGGTGGCTTTTGATACGCTCGACAACCAGCGTAACGGTACCCACTTCTCCAGAGAAAATGTCGGATTTAAAGCCATCACCGTTTTTCGTCAGGTAACCGACTTAATATTTCATCATTTTGAAGAACATCATCCCGGGATATACTGTTTTTCGGCTACAGACAAAAAGCTGGAGATTATTTACCAGAGACTTTTGAGTATACTGGTCAGGAAACATTCGGGTTTCTCGGTACAACGCGCATTGGGAGATAGAGATTATGTTATCAGAACGCCAGTCAGCCTCTGAACCGCTGTTAGCCTCAGAGGAACATTACGCCCGTTCACGCACCCGCATGATTGCATGGATGACGCGTGCCAGGGAAGCCGTGGAACAGGCGAGAAAAGACGGCACGCTGAAAGAGACCGTGACGGCGGACGGCACGCGTTTCCTGTCGCTAACGATGCCAACTGAGCGGCGCTAACCGCAGCAAGCAGGCTGAGCAGAGTGGTGCAGCCTGACAGGTCTTATGCGACGCCCTTGCCGCCCGCGACTCCGCTGCTGCCTGGATCCTGCTGGCGACCAGCCTCAGCGCCCCTGCAAAAACCGGCGGTAAGCCGCGATCACAGCGAGAAAATCCTCCACGCCGCAGAACGACAGGCTCTCTTCATCGTAGTAGCTCATGCCCTCTTCCATCTCATCGCCTTCAATGCTCAGCTGATTTGCGCGGATCATCACCTCTTCTTCATCGAGCAGCAGCGTATATTCGCGGCCGACGTGCTGCCACTGGCGAATGCTGCCTTTCACTTCCGCCACGGCGGCTTCCACCTCGTCAAGCAGCGTCAGGTTTTCATTCGCCTCATCGTTGAACCAGTGGCCGATGGCTTCATGGCCCATCGACATGCGCACCTTCACCCCCCCGGTGATATCGCGTAAAAATTCATATTCCATCGTATGTTCCTCGGGATTGTTGCTGCATTCTGGCACTTCAGCAAAAGATTAATGCGCTATGGCGCGCAATATTACCGTAATGGACAGGAAAAACAGCTTAAAACCACGCGAGGGGAGCGGATTGCAGAAAATACGGGGGAGATGACCACGCCGCCCGACGGGCGGCGTGGTGATGCAGAGGTTAGTGGATCAGAGTCCAGGCCTGCTGCCAGGCGCTACCGATACCCGGCTCAAAATGATTGCTGGCGGAGGTCCACTGCGAGCAGTAGCCGCTGTAAGGCCAGGGCTTGCACTGATAGACTTTGCCCGTGGCAGGCTGCAACACCGTGGTGCCGGCCTGATACCCCTTTAATCCGGCTGGGAAGATGTGATCGTAATCCTCCGGCTCTGGTTCCGGCTCTGGTTCCGGCTCTGGTTTTTCCCACTCTTTTGGCGGCACAGTGAGATCAACCTCAACCAGCAGCGGCTGGGTAAACGCATCACGGCTGGCGATGACCGGAACCATCCCCTGGTAGTGGCCCCCTGGTAAATCTGCATTATCCTCCGCGACATAGGAAAGCTGCAGGCTGGCAGGCGCAGCGCCCACACCGCAGCCGGTCATGCTGTTCATCGGGCGCAGGGCCGGGCTGCAGCGGGTTTTGCGCTGACCGCGCAGCTTCACCACCTGCAGCTGGCCTGCTTCATTTTTTACCTGCACAGTCAGCGGTGAATAGCCGGTGCCACCACTCAGCAGGGTCATCGGTCCCTGTCCGGACCTGACCGCCAGGAATCCAATGTTGGTGGTATGCTTCACCGGTTCACTCAGCGCAGGCTGGCTTTCGGTCAGGCGCATTTTCATCACCTGCGCATCCGGCGAGAACGGTGAGCTGAACGGGTCGTAATACTCCGAGCTGAACGGCAGGATCAGGTTTTTAACGTTCCTGCCGTCAGCCTGGCGATTCAGTGAAAAGGCCATCCAGCCGGTCAGGAGTCCGTCATCCATTCCCGGATTGTCCCGTGAGCTGGCCGACAGGTTCAGCTTTCCGGACAGCGTGCCGTCGGGTCCCGCCAGTGGATGCAGACGCACCGTGATATCGCTCACCTTACCTGCAGCCGATCGCCCTTTGGCAGTAAACAGATAGTCGTTACCGTCGCGCTTCATCCGGCTGGCATCCAGCGCCGCAATATCAACCGCATCAGTAACGCCGCTGTCCACCGTCGCCGGCAGGCCGGGAGCAAAGCTGACCGGGACCACCTTAACCTTACCTTTACCCTGGCTGGCCGAAACCGGGAGATTAGCGGCGGGCAGAAGATGCTTAATACCGTTATACACGACGCGGCTGTTAACCCCGGTATTGTGGTTGCTGCTGCCACCATAATGCAGGGCCAGCACACCGTTGCTGCGCTGTGAGAGAACCGGGGAACCGGATGAACCACCGTAGGTATCGCAGTTGTACTTCACTTTGTCAGCGCTGGCGCTGATGACGCCACACGCCTGACCATTATCTGCTAATGAGCTGATCTGGCGTGGCCTGCCGCCAGGATGCTGCGGAACGTAGAGCGGATGCCCGCTCAGCTGTCCTGGCTCGCTTTCCGTATCCAGCCACAGCGCACCAAAGAACGGTACGATGCCGGCTTCCTGCCAGGCCAGTTCATCCGCCTGGTACAGCGACCAGTCATGATTACCCGGTGCCGGTGCGCCGGGGCCCTGGCCTGATGCCACCACACGCTGGCTTTTAATGGTCAGGAAATTGTCCACGTCGGCATTCTCACTGTCACAGTCGGACGAACGATAGTGATAAATCAGCGAGTGTTTCTTTTCGCCAATATCGCCGGCTACGTGATGGTTGGTCATTACCCAGGGCCCGCCCGCAATGTTCCAGCCGGAGGCACCATTGGCCTTAACCACCGCCCGGCTGTGACCATAGATCTCCTCATTCAGTTTATAACAGGCCGCCTGCTTTATCTGGCTGCTGCCAATGATGACACGCGCTTTTGCCATATCCTGAGCGCGGTAGCCAAGGATCTGCACACCATCCTCTGCTGCCGGTTTACCGTCGGGGTAAACCACCCGCACAGTGACCTTACCGCCGAGAAGCGTGTCGCTTTCGAAACCCGTCACGCCCTGCTCAGAATAAAAATCCGCATCGTTATAAATATAACTCTGGCGATTATCTTCTGAAAATACCTGAAGCCAGGATCCGGGTGATAATTTAATTTCACCAAATACTACCGTCAGCGACCGGGTATTTTTTTCTGCCGTAATATCTGCCAGTGCAGAATGATTTTCCGCCATGCGATCAAGCAGACTGATCGGTGCCGGCAGCGGCGTCAGGGGCACTTCACTGCGAGAGTCATACTGCAACTGTGGCGCAGTCGGCGCACCGGCCAGCGTAGACAGGGGCACTGAGCCCATCAGACAGGGTATCAGTACTGACAATATCTGGCGGCGGAATGTTCTTTTTCCATTTTGTTGAGGCGTAAACATGACATCATTTCCTGTGGCATTAACAGCGACCTTTTCAGCCCGGAATTCTGCAACGGTGGCCTCAGCCAGGCAATTCAATAACGGCTTAACAGGCAGTATTAATGAATAATTAAGGAGATAAATGACAGGAAATGAGAAAAAACAAGACGGAAATTAAACAAGATGCGAGTTTAATTAAAAATAAGACATTAACTTGCACCAAAAAAAAGAGCCGATAGTCGGCTCTTTTTTATTACGCTGATTAATCAGACCGCGGTCTGGAAAATCACGCCGTCAGCTTTGTCGGTGTACTGGCTCAGCCGATCAAAGTTCAGATAACGGTAGGTATCCGCCGCGGTTTTATCCACCTGAACCATAAACTGCTGATACTCATCCGGCGTTGGCAGTTTGCCCAGCAGGGATGCCACCGCCGCCAGCTCTGCCGAGGCGAGGAACACGTTCGCGCCGGTACCCAGACGGTTCGGGAAGTTACGCGTGGAGGTGGAGACCACCGTCGCGCCATCCTTAACACGTGCCTGGTTACCCATACACAGTGAACAGCCCGGGATCTCAATGCGCGCGCCGCTCTTACCGAACACGCTGTAGTAGCCCTCTTCGGTCAGCTGCGCCGCATCCATCTTGGTTGGCGGAGCCACCCACAGGCGGGTTGGCAGCTGGCCTTTGTGCGCATCCAGCAGTTTACCGGCGGCACGGAAGTGGCCGATGTTGGTCATGCACGAACCAATAAACACTTCGTCGATCTTCTCACCCTGCACGTCAGACAGCAGACGGGCGTCGTCCGGGTCGTTTGGTGCGCAGAGGATCGGCTCTTTGATCTCTGCCAGGTCGATTTCGATCACCGCGGCGTATTCGGCATCGGCGTCGCCTTCCAGCAGTTCAGGATTGGCCAGCCACTTCTCCATACCCTGAATACGGCGCTCCAGCGTACGGCGATCGCCGTAGCCTTCGGAGATCATCCACTTCAGCAGCACGATATTGGAGCTGAGATACTCGATAATCGGCTCTTTATCCAGCTTGATGGTACAACCGGCGGCAGAACGTTCGGCGGAGGCGTCGGTCAGTTCAAACGCCTGCTCCACTTTCAGCTGCGGCAGACCTTCAATTTCCAGCACGCGGCCGGAGAAGATGTTTTTCTTACCTTTCTTCTCCACGGTCAGTAGGCCGGCTTTGATTGCGTACAGCGGAATGGCGTGCACCAGGTCACGCAGGGTGATACCCGGCTGCATTTCGCCTTTAAAGCGCACCAGCACCGACTCCGGCATATCCAGCGGCATCACGCCGGTAGCGGCGGCAAAGGCCACCAGGCCGGAGCCTGCCGGGAAGGAGATTCCGATCGGGAAGCGGGTGTGCGAGTCACCGCCGGTACCGACGGTATCCGGCAGCAGCATACGGTTCAGCCAGCTGTGGATCACCCCGTCACCCGGACGCAGCGACACGCCACCGCGGTTCATAATGAAGTCCGGCAGCGTATGGTGAGTGGTCACGTCCACCGGTTTCGGATAGGCCGCAGTGTGGCAGAAGGACTGCATCACCAGGTCAGCCGAGAAGCCGAGGCAGGCGAGGTCTTTCAGCTCATCACGGGTCATCGGGCCGGTGGTGTCCTGCGAGCCTACCGAGGTCATTTTCGGTTCGCAGTAGGCGCCAGGACGGATGCCTTCCACGCCACAGGCGCGGCCCACCATCTTCTGCGCCAGCGAGTAGCCGCGGCTGCTTTCCGCCACGTCTTTCGCCTGCTCGAACACGTCGCTGTGCGGCAGGCCCAGCGCTTCACGCGCCTTGGTGGTCAGACCACGGCCGATAATCAGCGGGATACGGCCACCGGCGCGCACTTCATCCAGCAGCACGTTGGTTTTCAGTTCGAAGGTTGCCAGCACTTCATCGGTGTCGTGGTTACGCACTTCGCCTTTATACGGGTAGATGTCGATCACATCGCCCATATTCAGCCTGTCGACGTCGACTTCGATCGGCAGCGCACCGGCATCTTCCATGGTGTTAAAGAAGATTGGCGCGATTTTACCGCCGAGGCAGACGCCGCCGCCTTTCTTGTTCGGCACGTAAGGGATGTCATCGCCCATAAACCACAACACCGAGTTGGTGGCGGATTTACGTGATGAACCGGTACCGACCACGTCACCGACGTAGGTTAGCGGGAAACCTTTCTGCTGCAGCGCTTCGATCTGTTTGATCGGGCCAACGTTGCCGGCATCGTCGGGTTCGATGCCGTCACGGGCGTTTTTCAGCATTGCCAGCGCGTGCAGTGGAATATCCGGGCGTGACCAGGCATCCGGCGCCGGAGAGAGGTCGTCGGTATTGGTTTCGCCGGTCACTTTAAACACGGTGACGGTGATTTTTTCAGCCAGTTTAGGGCGTTTCAGGAACCACTCGGCGTCTGCCCACGACTGGATAATTTTTTTCGCGTGTGGGTTACCGGCTTTGGCTTTCTCTTCCACATCGTAGAAGTTGTCGAACATCAGCAGGGTGTGGGACAGCGCTTCGGCGGCAATCGCGGCCAGCTTGTCATCATCCAGCGCGTCAATCAGCGCATGGATGTTGTATCCGCCCTGCATGGTGCCCAGCAGCTCAACGGCTTTTTCAGGAGTAACCAGAGGAGAAGTCGCTTCGCCTTTTGCGACGGCGGCAAGGAAACCGGCTTTGACGTACGCCGCTTCATCTACGCCCGGCGGCACTCGATTGATTAACAGATCGGACAGGAATTCTTCTTCACCCGCTGGAGGGGCTTTTAGCAGTTCAACCAGCGCGGCCATTTGGGAAGCATCTAACGGTTTAGGAACGATCCCCTGGGCAGCACGCTCGGCAACGTGCTTACGGTATTCTTCTAGCACGACGTTCTCCTCGCTCTCATTGTATTTAGCATCCCGGGCCACCTGCATCACCGCAGTGTGAGACGTTCCATGTGTAGGGTAAGGTGCCCGGTTGTGCGTGGGGCAGCATAGCAGGATTCCGCTCGCTTGTTAATCTGTTTACAAAAAAGCAACATTACCGCAGAATCCCTTATATCTAAAGGGTTATGGGCGGTTACAACCCTACATTACGCTATTTTATGCGTATTACTGGTTAAAAATAGTTATCTGCCGCCGCCTTCTATCAGAAAACGTTATAAAAACAGGTTACAAAATAGCGGCTGCTCAGGCTTCCGGCCGTCGCCACAGCCACAGCAGCACCAGGCACATACAGCCCACCGAGATCGCCACGCTGGGCAGATGCGGCACGGTCAGCGCCATAATCACGGCGGTTACCGTCATTGAGGCGGTGGCCAGCCACTTGGCTTTTCGCGGCAGAATACCGCGCTGCCAGTGGGTCAGCAGCGGGCCAAACCAGCGGTGGCGTAAGATCCACGCATGCAGGCGCGGCGAGCTGCGCGCCGCCGCCCAGGTGGCCAGCAGGACGAATTCGGTGCAGGGCAGGCCGGGCAGGATAAACCCGGCAACCGCTAGCGCCAGGCTGACCACCGCCAGCAGCTGATACATAATGCGCTTCAGTCCCTTCATCCGTGACTCTTCCTGCCCGCTAAGAAATACGACTTATTCTCATTTCATTAACATCAAAGTGCAACTGAATCCGCCTAACAGAATGCGCACGCTGAACAGAGCAGGAAGCCCGGCGTGCCGGCGGTTCTCTGTTTCATCATTCTCTTCCCGCCGGTTGTCGATGAAACCGTTATACTCACCCCGGATTAAATCAACAATTGATGTATTTAATGCAGGGGCGAGCCAGCGACCGTGTCCCCTACCCACAGGAGCTGCGATGCCTTTACCTTCCCCCGCCAGCCGGATGCTGCTGGCCGACTTCCCGCAACAGCATGTTCTGCGCCTGACCCTGCACCGCCCCGACGCGCGCCACGCTTATAACGCGCAGATGGTCAATGAGCTGGCGCAGTGGCTGGCGTGGTCAGAGCAGGAGAGCGCGATCCGCACGGTGATCCTCACCGGCAGCGGCACGGTATTCTGCAGCGGCGCCGACCTGCAGGAGGCGTTTACCGGGGGCGGTAAAGGGCTGCGCAATAGCGCGGGCGGCTGGAGTCCGCTGCAGCACCTGCCGCGGCGTAAGATCTGGATTGCGGCGCTGAACGGCCACGCTTACGGCGGCGGGCTGGAGCTGGCGCTGAGCTGTGACTTTATTCTCGCCGCAGAGGAGGCAAAGATTGCGCTGCCGGAGGTGCAGCACGGGCTGCTGCCGCTGGGTGGGGCAATAGAGCAGCTGGCAAAGCGGCTGCCCGTCGCGCTGGCCCGCCAGCTGCTGCTGGCCGCTGAGCCGCTGAGCGCCGCACGGGCGCTGGCCGCCGGGCTGTTTAGCCAGGTGGTGCCGCCGGAACAGCTGCCAGAGGCGGCGCTGGCGCTGGCCGCGCGCCTGAACCGCAACGCGCCGCTGGCGGTGCAGGCCTGCAATGCGCTGCTGCAGGCGGCGATTGACGGACTGCCGGATCGCAGCGACGCCGAGCTGCGGCAGCTGCAGGCCAGCGAGGATTATCAGGAGAGTTTGCTGGCGCGGTCGGAGCACCGTCAGCCGAACTGGCAGGGGCGCTAACTGCCCTGAAGCCGGATCGCCTGAAACAGCGCACTCAGTCCCAGCCCGCCGGCAATGCCGAGCATCGCCAGCCCCTGCTCATCGTAACGCTGTGTGCTGACCAGCTGGCTGAACAGCCGGGTGACCATCATCGCGCCGGAGGCGCCGTAAGGGTGGCCGAGCGCGATCGCCCCACCCTGCAGGTTAACCCGCTGCTCGTCGATGCCCAGCGCATCCAGCGAGCCGAGCACCTGGGCGGCAAAGGCTTCGTTAAACTCAATCGCCGCCACGTCATCGAGACGTAACGCGGGCTGGCGTGCCAGCAGCTTCTGGGTGGCGGGCACCGGGCCAAGGCCCAGCAGGTTCGGGTCGACGCCCGCGCTGCAGGCATCGGCAAACAGCAGCCCGTCGCTGAACCCGCACTCCCGTGCCCGGCGGCGGCTCATCACCAGCAGCAGCGCCGCGCCGTCGTTCAGCGGGCAGCAGTTACCGGCGGTCACCGTGCCGTTTTCCGTAAACACCGGCGGCAGGGCGGCCAGCCGCTCCAGCGAAGTGGCCGGACGCGGGCACTCATCCACCGCGACCGGCTTACCGTTAACCGCCAGCGGCACGATCTCGCCTGCAAAAGCCCCCTGCTGCTGCGCCGCCACGGCCCGCTGATGGCTGCGCAGCGCAAAGGCATCCTGACGCTCGCGGCTGATGCCGCACTGGCGGGCGACGTTTTCGGCGGCGATGCCCATCTCCGGGTCGCCGACCTCATCCGGCGAGAAGCGGGCGCGGGCGTAAAAGCGCGGCAGCTGCTTCAGGCTGGCCGGTTTCTCCACCCGCCACGGCGCGGTGCTGACGCTTTCAACGCCGCCCGCCAGGTAGCACTCGCCGGCACCGGCCTGCACCAGACGGCAGGCGTTAATTACCGCCTCCAGCCCCGAGCCGCACTGGCGGTCGACCGTGACCGCCGGCACCGCCAGCGGCAGTCCGGCGGCCAGCGCCGCCAGCCGGGCGATATTGCCGCCCCCGCCGGTGGCGTTACCGATAATCACCTCATCGATGGCGCTATAGCCGTCAGGCAGCGCCGCCCGTAACCGGGTAAACAGCGGAGCCAGCAGCGCCTCCATCGGCAGCCCGGCCAGCGCGCCGTATGCCCGCCCCACCGGGGTGCGGCAGGCGGCAACGATCACCGGCTGCTGGTCATCCGCGGGCTGGAATTTCAGTGAGTTCAGGGTGGCGGTCACGGTGTGCGATCCTCTCAGCCAGGTCGGCGCGTTTAATTTTGCCGCTGGCGGTCAGTGGCCAGCTTTCCGTACGGAAATAGTGGCGGGGAAGTTTATATTTTGCCAGCCGCTGGCGGCACTGCTGCGGCAGTGTTTGCAGGCAGGTCTCTGATCCTTCAACGATCGCCACCGCCTTCTGCCCGGCATCGCCGTCGGCAACCGCGATCACCACCGCCTCGATCACGCCGGGCAATGATTTGATCAGCGATTCGATTTCAGCCAGGTAGATATTATTGCCGCCGCTGAGGATCATATTGCCCCGCCGGCCGATCACGTGCAGCCGCTGCTGCGCGTCCAGCCAGCCGATATCGGCCACCGTCGCGCCCCAGGGCCGCCGTACAAACGCCTGGCCGTCGTCGCCCCACAGATAGCCATTGATGATCTGCTCACTCTGCAGCCAGATGGTGCCCGGCTGGCCCGGCGGCAGCAACCCGCCGTTATCGTCACGGATGGAGAGCGTGGTGCCGGGGAAGGCCAGACCGACGGTGGCCAGCGAGGCGCTGATGTTGTCGTCATCCAGCGTATTGAAGGCGATAAACCCCAGCTCGGACGCGCCGTAATACTCCTGCATCGTCGCCAGCGGGAACAGCGCGCGCGCCTGCCGGTAATGGTTCAGCTCCAGCTTGGCCCCGGCGCTGAGCAGCTGTTTCAGCGTGGGCAGGCTGACATTGCTGGCTCCGCTGGCTGCTCGGGCCAGACCGTTAATCATCGTCGGCACCACCACCAGCCGCGCAATGTTCAGCTGCGCCATCAGGTCCAGCGCGGCGGCAGGCTGCCAGCGGCCCATGCTGTAGAAGGTGCCGCCGGCGTAAAGGGTTTCATTCAGGCAGTAGAGGCCGATGCCGTGCGCCAGCGGGCCGGGAAACAGCGTGGAGGGGGCAGCATCCAGGCCGAAAATGGCTTCGCCGTTTTCAAAACTGCTGCGCCACGAGCGACGCGAGCGGCTGAACGCCTTCGGCAGGCTGGTGGTGCCGGAGGTGAAGTTGATCAGGAATGGCGTGGCGTCCTGCATCCCGGCGGTGAAGGCTTTGAAGAGCCGGGGCGTTGCGGCGATCGGGGGGACGTCATCCGATGCAGGCGCTGACGACGGCTGCCAGTCATCGACCGCCAGCCAGCGGATCGCCAGCCGATCGGCCAGTGCGATCAGCGGGCGGTCATGCGATTTCAGCAGCAGCAGATCCGGCGCCAGCCGCGTGAGGATATCCTGCAGCTGCGCCTGTGGCAGCTGCGGATCGAGAATTGCCGCCACGCCCGGCTGCGCGGTGGCCGCCAGCCAGCACACCGGAAAGCCGATATCATTGCCGGTGGCGATCGCCACAATGCCGCTGGCGGCTGGCTGGCTGTGAATATACTGGTAAAGCGCCAGCGAACGCAGCGACAGCTGCCGCCAGCTAAGCCGCTGGCCGTCGATGTCCACCGCGATGGCATCAGGGCGGGTTTGCGCATGTTGCTGTACCCGGTCATGAACCGGCATCAGCCCTGCGCCTCGCTGAAGGCGAAGTGGCGGGTCAGCGCCTCGCGCGCGGGCAGCGGGATCGGGCAGGGTCTATTATCGCTTAACCCCACGCACACCCACACCAGCTTACCCTGTGCACAGGGCTGCGGGCTGTTTTCGCCGTAAAGATCGATAGCGAAAATCAGGCTGCTGTTGCCGAGCTTCTCAATCTTCACCTGCGGCGTTACCACATCATCCACCGACAGCGGCTGCAGAAAGGTCGCCTCGCATTTCTTCACGTGATAGGCCACCCCCGCCGTCGCCGGACGGAACAGCGGCAGTATCGCCGCCCGCCGGAAGGCGTTAACCACCGCATCTTCGAAATAATCCAGATAGACCGAATTATGCACGTGACCGTTGAGGTCGATATCGCGCATTGATACCCGAAATGTTTCGCTATTATACTGCTGCTGCATACTGCTGTTTACCTGTAAAGCCTATCCCATTAGGCATACTGACTCATAAAACAGCCTAATGGGATAGGCTTTTAACCGGGTCGTCACGAAGAAAAAGATATCATGAAAGAGCAATTATTCACCAGGGCGATGGTACGCGAGTTCGGTGATATCCGCGATATTCTGCGGCTTGAATCGTGCCCGTTGCCCGAGTTACCTGCAGGTAAGGTGCGGGTAAAGATGGCCTTCGCTACCATCAATCCCTCCGACATTATCACCCTCTCCGGTGCCTATCGCTCACGCATCGCCCTGCCCTTCGTGCCAGGTTTTGAAGGCGTGGGCAGCGTGAGTGAAAGCCGCGACCCGCAGCTGCCGGTCGGCACCCGCGTGCTGCCGGTGGGCAGTATGGGCGCGTGGCAGAACGTCAAAGAGAGCGAGCCACAGTGGTGCTTTACCGTCCCGGACTTCGTCAGCGATCGCCAGGCGGCCACCAGCTACGTTAACCCGATGACCGCGCTGCTGATGCTGAAGGAAGAGCTCGACTTCGCGCCGGGCATGCGCATTATTATCAACGCGGCCAACTCGGCGATTGGCCGCACGTTAATCCGCATGGCCAGTCAGATGGGGCTGGCACCGATCGCCATCGTGCGCCGGGCGGAAAACACCGGCCTGTTCGCCGCCGACCGCACCGAACGGGTGCTGAACAGCAGCGACGGCGGCTACCCGCAGGCGCTGGCAGAGCTGAAAGCCAGCGGCGGCGTGGCGGCGATCCTCGACTGCATCGGCGGTGAGGAATCGCTGCAGCTGGCGGAGGTGCTGACGCCGGGCGGGCAGTTTATCCACTACGGCCTGCTCTCCGGCCGACCGATCCCGGCCACCTTCTGGCGCAGCCGCCCGGATATCCGCTTCAGCAACTTTCACCTGCGCATGTGGGTACATTCGCATGAGAAAGCGCGGGTGCAGCAGCGCATTGACGAGGTGATGGCAATGATCAGCGACGGCATTATCGCCACTGAGATCGCCGCCGAATTTCCGCTGGAACAGATCCAGCTGGCGGCAGCGGCGGTGCTCTCCGGTGAGCTGAAAGGGAAAATCCTGCTGAGGCTGTAAGCACCTTACTGCATTTTTGTCCCGGCGCGGCACTCTCGACCTGTCGCGCCGGGCTCGCCGGCCGCCTTGATGCGATAGCGGCCAGTGCACCCACAATCGGCATAACGGGTTCGCCAGATGCCAGGCTTAGTCCGGCCTCAGCTCTCCCCGGACGTTTTGATGCGATGGTGGCCAGCGCGCCAGCATCTGCATCTGCATCTGCATCTGCAGGTTAACGTGCTGCCCGGCTTAGCCCAGCGTCGGGTAAGCCCGGCGCACCGCGCGGGCAATCACCACCGCCAGCGCCACCTTCACCAGGTCACCGGGGATAAAACCAAGGCTGCCCAGCGCGGCCTGCTTCAGGCTGACGCCGGCCACCAGCGACACCCAGGGAATGCCACAGCCGTAAATCAGCACAATACCGCCCGCCACCATAAACAGCGCCTCTTTCACCGCATTCAGACGTAACAGGTTACGCTGATACAGCGCACCGATCGCCAGCGCCGCCAGCGGCCATGACAGGATAAAGCCGCCGCTCGGCCCGATAAAGATCCCCAGCCCGCCGCGACCACCGGCCAGCAGCGGCAGCCCCATCGCCACCAGCACCACAAACAGCAGCAGCGCCAGCGCGCCACGCTTTGCCCCGGCAATGGCACCGGCCAGCATGCAGCCCATGGTCTGCGCGGTGATCGGCACGCCAATCACCGGCAGGGTAAAGGCCGGAAACAGGCCGAGCGCGGCGGTCAGCGCGGCAAACAGCGCAATGTACACAATATCGCGGGTGGTCATTCAGATTCTCTCAAAGGTTTATCCGCCGCCTGCGGGCGGGAAGCGTGGGGATCGTATGCGCGGGCGTCCAGCGCGGCGGCGATATCGTCGGCCATTTTCAGCGTGCGCACCAGCACCGGGATCGCTACGGCGATAATGCTGCGCTCCAGCCCGCGCGCGCGCTGCGCCTCGCGGACTTCAGCGGTAATCGCCGCCAGTACCGGGATAAAGCGCAGCGCCAGCGACAGCGCCATGCTGACCTTCGCCGGGTTGATGCGTAGAAAACGCAGCCAGAACAGCCCCTTTTCCAGCGCATCCACCATCTCACTGACCCGGGTGGTCAGCGTGACCAGCGACGCGGCCAGCATCAGCGCCATCAGCCGCAGCGCCACCACGGTGGCGGACTGCCAGCTGACCAGCCACCACTGCACGGCAAACAGCAGCAGCAGGATCCACAGCAGCGGCTTCAGCTGCAACACCATCATCCGCAGCGGGATACCCGCCAGCGGATAGAACAGCCCAACCAGCAGCAGCGCGGCAGCAGCCAGCTCGAGGCGTGGAACGGCAAACAGCAGCGTCCCGGTCAGCGCCAGCGCAAGGATCTTAATGCCCGGCGGCAGGCGGTGAATCAGCGAGTCGCCCGGTACGTAATCACTTAAGGTCATGACATCATCCTGACATACTCCTTCAGCGCCACGGCGGGCACCTCGTCAATCACTACCCGCCCGTGGTCAAAGACCAGCACGCGGTCAAAATCCTGTAAAAATTCCAGATCGTGGGAAACCACAATTGCGGTCTGGTCCAGCGCGGCGATCGCTTCGGCAATGCGGCGCTTGTTACGCAGGTCCAGCAGCGTGGTCGGCTCATCGAAGACGATATAGTCCGGCTCCATCACCAGCACGCCGGAGATCGCCAGCAGCTGCTTCTGGCCGCCGCTCAGCAGGTGCGCCGGGTGCTGGCGCAGATCCTGCAGATCGTAGCGCGCCAGCGCGGCATCGGTTCGTTCACGGATAACGGCTTTCGGTAATCCCAGGTTCTTCATGCCGAAGGCCAGATCTTCCTCCACTACCGGGAAGACGATCTGGTTATCCGGATTCTGAAACACAAAGCCAACCTTGCGCCGCACCGCCTTGCCCTCTTTGCGGGTGTTCAGTCCGTCGACCACCACCTCGCCTTGCTGCGGCAGCAGCAGGCCATTCAGCAGGCGCGCGAAGGTGCTTTTGCCGCAGCCGTTACTGCCAACGATGCCGATGCGTTTTTCGGTGAGCCGCAGGGTGATCTCTTTCAGCACTTCGCGGGCACCGAAGGCGTGAGAAACTCCGTTCAGTTCAATCATCGCTTACTCTTAACGTGGTTGACGCGGGCGCGGCTGCCGCCCGATGGTCAGCTGCTCCACCACCGCTGCCGGTGACAGCGACATAACAAAATCAACCGCGCGGCAGATATCTTCCGTGCTCAGCATCTCTTCCGCCGTCAGCCCGGACCCTTCGGCCATATCGGTATTCACCACGTCCGGGCAAAGGGTGGTGACCTTAATCCCCTGTGCGCCAAGCTCGCGGGCAATGGAACGGCTGTAGCCGACCAGCGCATGTTTGCTGGCGGCATAGCTGGCGACGCTGCCAAACGGCTGCACGCCGCTGATCGAGGCAAGGTTAAAGATGCGCCCCTGCGCTGATTTCAGCAGCCACGGCGTGCACAGCTGGCACAGCAGGTGAATAGCGGTGACGTTGGTCGCCAGCAGCGCGCTGAAATCGTCCACCGGCGTCTGCGTGGAGCCGGGGCGGAAGATGCCGGCGGCGTTAACCAGCACGTCGATGCGGGCATGGTCGCTTAACGCCTGCCGCAGCAGCGGTTCAGCGGTGGCCGTGTTGCTGAGATCCACCGCCAGCGTGGTGATGCGGGCAGGATCCCGCGTGGCGGCAAAGGCCTCCAGCGCCGGGGCGTGGCGGGCAATCAGAATCAGCGTGTAGCCCAGATCATAAAAATGGCGGGCAAGATGGTGGCCGATCCCCCGGCTGGCACCGGTGATCAGGGCAACGTTGTTCAACACGGTCAACCTGTAACGGGAAAATGCGAGCAGCAACGATACGCTATTTTAGGTAAAAATAAAATGAACATCATGATTTACAACTGAACACAAAACAGGCGATTCATTCGGTGAATGTTGATATTGTGAAGAATAGCGGTCGTCGCCTGATATGTAAGACCGGTATCGAATGAGCACGATAAAATAATTATCGCGTCCTGATTAAATGACTCGAAATAAATTGCTCTGCCAGAGCGTATTGTTTGCTCCTCTCTATATCTTATTTCAGTCACATCCGCCGTAAACAGCGGGGCATATCGATGATGTATTTTTCCATTTTAAAATATATTAAAAAAAAACCGCACTCAATGACACCCACCCTCCCCTCTTCACCTGTATTTTTTAATGAATCAGGTAAATAACCTACCGCGCGCAGCACGCTAAAACATCAGCGAATGCGAATTAAATAACTTCATTACACGCCATAAAAAGGACATCTACATTGAGAAGACATATCAAAAGTTTTCGGGAATACCTGGAAATTCTTAACAAACAGGGCGACCTGCAGAAATACAGCAGCCCGGTCGATCCGCATCTGGAGATCGGTGCCATCTCACGCTACGTAATTGAACAGCGCCAGCCGATGACGGTCATGGAAAACATTAAAGGTTATCCCGATTTTTCAATGACCACCGGCGTATTATCCTGCAGTTCATTTTTCACACATCCTTACTCAAGAATAGCCACCGCTTTAGGATTCGATCCCTTTATTCATCCTTTAGAGATGATTAAACAGGTGGAAGGATTCTCCCCTGAAAAGCGGATTAAGCCGGTTCAGGTAGACTCCCCTGCATTTATGCAGAACGTCATTAAAGGGAATAACGTCGATCTGTTTAAGGTTCCCTGCCCGTTTCTGCATGATGGTGATGGCGGGGATTACCTGAATACTATTGGCACCATGGTGGTTCGCACCCCGGACGGTCGCTGGACCAACTGGCATATCTGTCGCGTTATGCGCGTGGACAAAAATCATCTGACGGTGTGGACGCGCCCGCATCAGCACTTCGCCATGATCCATGAAGAGTGGAAAAAGCTGAATAAAAAAATGCCGTTTGCCATTGCGCTGGCACCGGAACCGGCGGTGACGGCGATATCAGGCATCCGCGTACCGGCTGAAGTGGATGAAGCCGACGTACTGGGCGGCTGGTTTGGCGAAGGTATTGAGATTGCTGCCACCCCGAGCGGTAAGCTGGACGTTCCGGCCACCTGTGAGATGGTGATAGAAGGTGAAATGTCGATCGACACACTGCATGAAGAGGGACCTTTTGGCGAATACCACGGTTACCTGCTGGCGGATAAGTGCCATGAGCTGGTTGGTGAAGTGTTAACCATCGCCCACGTGAATCAGCCCATACTCGGCACCATCCCTGCCGGGAAGCCGATTGACGACGACCACGTCATTATCGGCATTGGCGGCTCAAGTACCTTCACATTAGCGCTGAAAGAAGCCGGATTGCCGGTACTGGACGCCTGGATGGCACCGGAAACCGCGCTGCACCTGTTGGTGGTGCGGGTGGCGCCTGAATGGCAGCAACAGTACGCCAGCGTGCATGCGTTCATCGACAAGCTGGAGGCGGCGATCCTGGGCTCGCCGATGAGTTACGTGATCGCCCATGCGCTGATTATCGACAGTGATATTGACTCCACCCATCCCGGCGACGTGCTGTGGGCCTGGGCCTCCCGCGTGCATCCGCAGAACGGCACGCGGATGACCAAACAGCGCTACATTACCGATATGCCGCCGGTATTTACCCCCGAAGAGCGTAAAATGCACCAGGCACGGCTGGCGATTCATGTCGGCCTGTTAGGTTCCAACCCGAACGCGGTAAACGATCCGATTGTGCCTTCCGGCTTCAGGACCTCCTACCCGGAGGCACTGCAGAACAAAGTGACTGAGGCATTCTCCGCCTCGGCCTCCGGCAGAAAAGCATAACCCCCGTTGCGCGAGTGCAGTGCAAAAAAAAACGGCCCTGCAAAGGGCCGTTTTCTGTTACGTGAGGCGAATTACTTCTTCTTCGCTTTCGCGTTTGGCAGGTCGGTGATGCTGCCTTCGAAGATCTCTGCCGCCAGGCCCACGGACTCGTGCAGAGTCGGGTGCGCGTGGATGGTCAGCGCGATATCTTCTGCATCGCAGCCCATCTCGATCGCCAGGCCAATCTCACCCAGCAGCTCGCCGCCGTTGGTGCCGACAATCGCACCACCAATCACGCGGTGAGTCTCTTTGTCGAAGATCAGTTTGGTCATACCTTCAGCGCAGTCAGAGGCGATAGCACGGCCGGATGCCGCCCACGGGAAGGTGGCGGTTTCGTAGCTGATGCCTTTCTCTTTCGCTTCTTTCTCGGTCAGACCGACCCAGGCAACTTCCGGCTCGGTGTAGGCGATCGATGGGATCACTTTCGGGTCGAAGTAGTGTTTCTTACCGGAGATCACTTCTGCCGCCACGTGGCCTTCATGCACGCCTTTGTGCGCCAGCATTGGCTGACCGACGATATCGCCGATGGCGAAGATGTGCGGCACGTTGGTACGCATCTGCTTGTCGACGCGGATAAAGCCACGATCGTCGACTTCCACGCCCGCTTTACCGGCGTCCAGACCTTTACCGTTCGGTACGCGGCCGATCGCCACCAGCACCGCGTCGTAACGCTGTGGTTCAGCCGGGGCTTTCTTGCCTTCCATGGTCACGTAGATACCGTCTTCTTTGGCTTCAACGGCGGTGACTTTGGTTTCGAGCATCAGGTTGAACTGCTTCTCGATACGTTTGGTGAAGACTTTCACCACGTCTTTATCGGCAGCCGGGATCACCTGGTCAAACATCTCAACCACGTCGATCTGCGAGCCCAGCGCGTGGTACACGGTACCCATTTCCAGACCGATAATACCGCCGCCCATCACCAGCAGGCGCTCAGGGACAGATTTCAGCTCCAGCGCATCGGTAGAGTCCCAGACGCGTGGGTCTTCATGAGGAATAAACGGCAGCTGAATCGGACGGGAACCCGCCGCGATGATCGCGTTGTCGAAGGTGATGGTGGTTGGGCCATTTTCGCCTTCCACTACCAGGGTGTTAGCGCCGGTGAATTTACCCAGGCCGTTAACTACTTTAACTTTACGGCCTTTGGCCATACCCGCCAGGCCGCCGGTCAGCTGGTTGATCACTTTCTCTTTCCAGCCGCGGATTTTGTCCACGTCGGTCTGAGGTTTACCGAACACTACGCCGTGGGCTTCCAGCGCTTTCGCTTCTTCAATCACCTTCGCCACGTGCAGCAGGGCTTTAGAAGGGATACAGCCAACGTTCAGACAGACACCACCGAGGGTGCTGTAGCGCTCAACGATTACGGTCTCCAGACCTAAATCCGCTGCACGGAAGGCTGCAGAGTAGCCTGCAGGACCTGCCCCAAGTACCACGACCTGAGTTTTAATTTCTGTACTCATCATGACCTCTTATATTGATGTACCGGCGGGTCAGACTGCTTGTGTCTCGACGTCCTTCTTCCACCGGGACGTATGCACCGCAAGAGTTTACAGAATTGTTAATAAACTGCAAACCGCGTTGCTACGAATCTCTAAAGCAAGGCCGGCAATTGCCGGCCTTGTTATCTTTTACATCACCAGACGGCGAATATCGGCCAGTGCCTGGTTGATGATGGTGATGAAGCGCGCACCATCAGCACCGTCGATCACCCGGTGGTCGAAGGAGAGCGACATCGGCATCATCAGACGCGGAACGAACTCTTTACCGTTCCACACCGGCTCCATCGCCGACTTGGAGACGCCGAGGATCGCCACTTCCGGCGCGTTAACGATCGGCGCGAAGTGAGTCGTCCCGATGCCACCGAGGCTGGAGATGGTGAAGCAGCCGCCCTGCATCTCGCCGGCGGTCAGCTTGCCGTCGCGCGCTTTTTTGGAGATGGCCATCAGCTCACGGGACAGTTCGGTAATGCCCTTGTTGTTGACGTCCTTGAACACCGGAACCACCAGACCGTTTGGCGTATCCACCGCCACACCGATGTTGATGTATTTCTTCAGCGTCAGCTTCTGGCCGTCTTCAGACAGTGAGCTGTTGAAGCGTGGCATCTGCTCAAGCGCAGCGGCAACGGCTTTCATGATGAACACCACCGGGGTGAACTTCACGTCCAGCTTGCGCTTCTCGGCTTCGGCGTTCTGCTGCTTGCGGAACGCTTCCAGATCGGTGATATCGGTTTTGTCGAAGTGAGTCACGTGTGGGATCATCACCCAGTTGCGGCTCAGGTTAGCACCCGAGATTTTCTGGATGCGGCCCATCTCGACTTCTTCGATCTCACCGAACTTGCTGAAGTCCACTTTCGGCCATGGCAGCATGCCAGGCAGACCGCCGCCGGCAGCTGGCGCTTCAGCGCGTTTCACCGCGTCTTTCACGTAGGTCTGCACGTCTTCTTTCAGAATACGGCCTTTACGACCGGTGCCTTTGACCTTCGCCAGGTTAACACCGAATTCGCGCGCCAGACGGCGGATCACCGGGGTGGCATGCACGTAGGCATCGTTTTCAGCGAAGTCAGATTTAGCGTCCGCTTTAGCAGGTGCTGCAGCCGGGGCCGCTTTCTCTTCCTGCTTAGCCGGAGCCGCCGCTGCCGGAGCAGCCGCCGCCGGTGCCGCAGCAGCAGGCGCAGCGCCGGCCACTTCAAACACCATCACCAGGGAACCGGTGCTGACTTTGTCGCCCGCGTTGACTTTGATCTCTTTCACGGTACCCGCGAACGGAGCCGGTACTTCCATTGAGGCTTTGTCGCCTTCAACGGTCAGAATCGACTGCTCGGCCTCAACGGTATCGCCCACTTTGACCATAATCTCGGTAACTTCAACTTCGTCGCCGCCGATGTCCGGTACGTGAACTT
The DNA here is from genome assembly GCF_001422605.1 of Erwinia sp. Leaf53. NCBI lineage: Bacteria > Pseudomonadati > Pseudomonadota > Gammaproteobacteria > Enterobacterales > Erwiniaceae > Erwinia > Erwinia sp. Leaf53. Next base: position 518,859 of record NZ_LMLK01000012.1, on the reverse strand, counting down.
CTTTCGGGCCAGAGGCCGCAGCCGCAGGGGCCGCAGCCGGGGCAGCCGGAGCCGCCTCTTCTTTCTTCTCAGCGGCCGGAGCCGGTGCCGCAGCACCGCCCTCCGCTTCGAAGATCATGATCAGTTTGCCGGTTTCGACACGGTCGCCGGTGGCGACTTTGATCTCTTTAACCACACCGGCCTGCGGTGAAGGCACTTCCATGGAAGCCTTATCGCCTTCAACCACCAGCAGCGACTGCTCAACTTCTACTTTGTCGCCAACCTTGACCAGGATCTCGGTGACTTCAACTTCGTCCGCGCCGATATCCGGTACGTTAATTTCAATAGACATAACTCTTTACCTCTTACGCCAGACGCGGGTTAACTTTATCAGCATCGATATTGAACTTAGCGATCGCTTCCGCTACCACTTTCTTATCGATTTCGCCGCGTTTAGCCAGTTCACCCAGGGCAGCAACCACCACGTAGGATGCATCCACTTCGAAGTGGTGACGCAGGTTTTCACGGCTGTCTGAACGACCGAAGCCGTCAGTACCCAGCACACGGTAGTCGCTGGCAGGCACGTAGCTGCGAACCTGTTCTGCAAACAGTTTCATATAGTCGGTAGACGCCACCGCCGGTGCATCGTTCATCACCTGAGCGATGTACGGTACGCGTGGTTCGTCGGTTGGGTGCAGCATGTTCCAGCGCTCACAGTCCTGACCGTCGCGGGCCAGTTCGGTGAAGGAGGTCACGCTGTACACGTCAGAACCGACGCCGTAGTCTTTCGCCAGGATCTCTGCCGCATCACGCACGTGGCGCAGGATAGAACCTGAACCCAGCAGCTGCACTTTGCCTTTGCTACCTTCGATGCTGTCCAGCTTGTAGATACCCTTACGGATACCCTCTTCCGCGCCCTGCGGCATGGCTGGCATGTGGTAGTTTTCGTTCAGCGTGGTGATGTAGTAGTACACATTCTCCTGCGCTTCACCGTACATACGTACCAGGCCGTCGTGCATAATCACGGCCACTTCATAGGCGTAAGCCGGGTCGTAAGAGATACAGTTCGGGATAGTCAGCGACTGAATGTGGCTGTGACCATCTTCGTGCTGCAGACCTTCACCGTTCAGGGTGGTACGACCGGAGGTGCCGCCTACCAGGAAGCCGCGTGCCTGCTGGTCACCTGCTGCCCAGCACAGATCGCCGATACGCTGGAAACCGAACATGGAGTAGTAGATGTAGAACGGGATCATCGGCAGGTTGTTGGTGCTGTAAGACGTTGCCGCCGCCAGCCAGGATGCGCCTGCGCCCAGTTCGTTGATGCCTTCCTGCAGGATCTGACCTTTCTCGTCTTCTTTGTAGTAAGCAACCTGCTCACGGTCCTGCGGGGTGTACTGCTGGCCGTTCGGGCTGTAGATACCGATCTGACGGAACAGGCCTTCCATACCGAAGGTACGCGCTTCATCGGCGATGATTGGCACCAGGCGATCTTTGATCGACGGGTTCTTCAGCATCACGTTCAGGGCACGCACGAAGGCGATGGTGGTGGAGATCTCTTTGTTCTGCTCATCCAGCAGCTGACGGAAATCTTCCAGCGCAGGCATCTCCAGCTTCTCGCTGAAGGTGGCTTCGCGGGTTGGCACATAGCCACCCAGCTTCTGACGCTGTGCGTGCAGGTAAGTATGCTCTTCAGAGCCTTCTGCGAAGGTCACGTACGGCAGTTTTTCGATGTCAGCATCGGCAACCGGCACGTTGAAGCGGTCACGGATATGGCGCACGCCATCCATGTTCATCTTCTTCACCTGGTGGGCAATGTTTTTGCCTTCCGCGGTGTCGCCCATACCATAACCTTTGATGGTATGTGCCAGAATCAGTACCGGCTTGCCTTTGGTGTCCTGAGCTTTTTTCAGCGCCGCGTAGACTTTCTTCGGATCGTGGCCACCGCGGTTCAGAGAGAAGATCTCGTCGTCAGACCAGTCTTTCACCAGCGCGGCGGTTTCCGGGTATTTGCCGAAGAAGTGCTCGCGCACGTAGGCACCGTTTTTCGATTTGAAGGTCTGGTAGTCACCGTCAACGGTTTCGTTCATCAGCTGGATCAGCTTACCGCTGGTGTCGTTACGCAGCAGCTCGTCCCAACGACCGCCCCAGATCACTTTGATCACTTCCCAGCCGGCGCCGTTAAAGATGCCTTCCAGTTCGTTGATGATCTTACCGTTACCGGTGACCGGGCCGTCCAGGCGCTGCAGGTTGCAGTTGATGATGAACACCAGGTTGTCCAGCTTCTCGCGGGTGGCGATAGTGATCGCACCTTTGGATTCCGGCTCATCCATCTCACCGTCGCCGAGGAAGGCGTAAACGGTCTGCTGAGAGGTGTCTTTCAGGCCACGGTGTTCCAGGTACTTCAGGAACTTCGCCTGGTAAATTGCACCCAACGGCCCCAGGCCCATAGATACGGTCGGGAACTGCCAGAAGTCAGGCATCAGTTTCGGGTGCGGGTAAGAGGACAGGCCTTTACCGTGAACTTCCTGACGGAAGTTGTTCATCTGCTCTTCGGTCAGACGCCCTTCGAGGAACGCACGGGCATACACGCCCGGAGAGATGTGGCCCTGGAAGTACACCAGGTCGCCGCCGTCTTTTTCAGTACGCGCGCGGAAGAAGTGGTTAAAGCACACTTCATATACGGTAGCAGAAGACTGGAAGGAGGACATATGGCCACCCAGCTCCAGATCTTTCTTGGACGCACGCAGAACGGTCATGATCGCGTTCCAGCGGATGGCGGAACGAATACGACGCTCTAAAGAGCTGTTGCCCGGGTACTCCGGCTCGTCTTCAACGGCGATTGAGTTGATGTAGTTGCTGGCACCTGCGCCTGCAGCCACTTTAACGCCGCCTTTACGTGCTTCGCTCAGAACCTGATCGATCAGATACTGTGCGCGCTCAACACCTTCTTCACGGATGACCGATTCGATCGCCTGTAGCCAGTCGCGAGTTTCGATCGGATCCACGTCATTATTTAAACGTTCTGACATGGGGGTATTCCTTATCTGTGTCTACTTCGTTGAATTGTCTGGAGCCTGTCTCGCTGTGCTCTTGCCACCAGAACACAGTGAGACAGGCCCGTCGTTTTACGTGCTGCGCGATATCCGGGGCCTGGGCCCTCCGTCCACGCTTAGTCCTTACGTTGCTGTAAACGTCGCAAGGAGCGCTCTCTACGACTCTGCTCCCGACTTCTGTCCAGCAATACTTCCTCGATAAACGCCAGGTGACGGTGTGAAGCTTCACGGGCCTGCTCCGGCTCGCGTGCCACAATCGCCTGAAAAATACTGGCGCGGTGTTCACTCACCTTCGCCAGCATCTCCCGGCGTAAGTAGAGCATCTCGAAGTTCTGTCTGACGTTCTGTTCCAGCATCGGCCCCATACTGCGGAGCAAATGCAGCAGCACCACATTATGCGCTGCTTCTGTGACAGCAATCTGATACTGCATAACGGCACCGGCTTCGGCGTCAAGATCGCCGCTGTCCTGCGCGGTTTGGATCTGCAGGTGGCAGTCGCGGATGCGGGCAATATCATCGTCAGTGCCGCGCAGGGCGGCGTAATAGGCGGCAATCCCTTCCAGCGCATGACGCGTTTCTAACAGGTCAAACTGGGATTCCGGGTGTTCGGCAAGGAGTTCAATCAGCGGGTCGCTCATGCTGGCCCACAGGTTTTTCTGCACGAAGGTGCCACCGCCCTGACGGCGCAGCAGCAGACCTTTGGCTTCCAGGCGCTGGATAGCCTCGCGTAAAGAAGGGCGGGAAACGTCAAACTGCACCGCCAGCTCGCGCTCGGGCAGCAGTTTCTCTCCGGGACGCAGCGTCCCCTCCATAATCAGGGATTCAAGCTGCTGCTCGATAGCATCAGAGAGCTTTGGTTGGCGAATTTTGCTGTATGCCATTATCCCTTCTTCACCGATTTGCAGAGTAAATTGGTCATACCAATTCAAAAAAGACGCCCGTAAAGTAACAAAGTATTCACCTGATGTCCATATGGCAACCTGGCGAAACCAGACCGGGGTCTCGTTCCTGACAGGGGTTGTTAAACCCCGCCGGGCAGCGGGTTGAATGTACTGTTAATGTTAAAAAATCAAACTTTTTTGAAACATGGCAGCAGTTTAGTCGACGCTCCCTCCGCCTGAGGCCTCCGTAGAAAATGGCTTAATGCACTTCTTCTGCGACATAAAATTTTCATTACCTTACACAGCACGTTCGATGCATTTTCAACCACCCCGGTCAGCAGACAGCATAAAGAAAGTGCATTACGCCGCGCGCGGCACTATTCTCTGCGCGACGCAAGATTCGCAGACGTTTTCGTTACGGGATAAGCGTAAACATTTCAGTACGTTATTACCTTGCACCACTCTGGTAGCTAAAAATAAAAACCGCATCACGAGGAAGAGTATGGAACAACAGCAGGGCGACACGCTGCATCGCGGCTTAAAGAACCGCCACATTCAGCTGATCGCATTGGGCGGCGCCGTCGGCACCGGCCTGTTTCTGGGCAGCGCATCGGTGATCAAATCGGCCGGCCCCGCGGTCATTCTGGGTTACGCCATTGCCGGCTTTATCGCCTTTCTGATCATGCGCCAGATGGGCGAGATGATTGTGGAAGAGCCGGTGGCGGGCAGCTTCAGCCACTTTGCCCACAAATACTGGGGCCCGTTCGCCGGTTTTGCGTCCGGCTGGAATAACTGGGCGCTGTACGTGCTGGTGGCGATGGCCGAGCTGACCGCCGTGGGGAAATACATCCAGTTCTGGTACCCGGAGATCCCGACGTGGGCGTCTGCGGCGGTGTTCTTTGTGCTGATCAACGCCATCAACCTGACCAACGTGAAGATGTTTGGTGAGGTGGAGTTCTGGTTTGCCATTATTAAGGTGGTGGCGGTCGTCGCGATGATCGCCTTCGGCGGCTGGCTGCTGTTCAGCGGCAACGGCGGCCCGCAGGCCAGTGTAAGCAACCTGTGGAGCCACGGTGGCTTTATGCCCAACGGCTGGCACGGGCTGGTGATGATGATCGCCATCATTATGTTTTCGTTCGGCGGGCTGGAGATGATCGGCCTCACCGCGGCGGAAGCCGAGAACCCGCAGCAGAGCATCCCGAAAGCGATTAACCAGGTGCTGTGGCGCATCCTGATCTTCTACATTGGCTCGCTGACCGTGCTGCTGTCGCTGATGCCGTGGATGCGCATCAGCGAAGATACCAGCCCGTTTGTGCTGATCTTCCACGAGCTGGGCGACGGCCTGGTGGCCAACGCGCTGAACGTGGTGATCCTCACCGCCGCGCTGTCGGTCTATAACAGCTGCGTCTACAGCAACAGCCGGATGCTGTTTGGCCTGGCGCAGCAGGGCAACGCACCAAAAGCGCTGATGAAGGTCGACCGTCGCGGCGTGCCGGTAAACGCCATTCTGATCTCAGCGGCGGCCGCCGCGATCGGCGTGCTGATCAACTACCTGATGCCGGGCGAAGCCTTTAACCTGCTGATGTCGCTGGTCGTCTCGACGCTTATCATCAACTGGGCGATGATCAGCCTGGCGCACCTGCGCTTTCGCAAGCGCGCTAACCAGCAGGGGCTGCAGCCGCGCTTTAAGGCGCTGTTCTACCCGTTTGGCAACTGGCTGTGCCTGGCCTTTATGGCCGGCGTGCTGGTGATTATGGCGATGACGCCGGGCATGGCGATCTCGGTATGGCTGATTCCGGTGTGGATTGGCGTGCTGGCGGCAGGCTTTGCCGTTAAAGGTCGCGGCGTTCAGAGCTAATTCAGCCAAAGTCGCAGGCCGTTGCGGGGAGAGGCTGCCCCGGAACGGCCCTGCGATGCCAGTGACCACTGCCGGTCTTCGCTGACCCCGGCATTATCCTCACGGTGTTCACTGTGTTCACTGTGTTCACTGCCTCCACTGTCTCCACTGTCTCCACTGTCTTCACCTTATCCTGCTGCGCAATTTCCCGAACCACCGTCTTACGGCGCCCTCATCGCTTTTCTCCTTATCTTTATCCTTCCCTTTCGGTCCTCTTTATCTTCAGACCTTTGCCATCCCGCTGACGGCGGGGTCAGCTGCCGCTGTTCCTGAACCACGTTCATCTTGCCCGCCAGCCATAAGAGAATGTTATTCGTCATTTAATACAATTTGTGACAAAACAAAGGCGGTAAAAAGTGGGATGGCGCGCTGATTTTTTAGTCGATTATGCGTGGTATGAACAGAAAGCGAGTGCAAAGCACTGGGCATAGCACTATTCTCATGCTGAGGCTATGTTAAGACTCACATTTGCTTACATGACAGCGTAAAGTTTACGATACAGCGGGATAACAGGGCCTGCTGAACACACAATAAGAAAACATCACGAGGTTACACATGGGACAACAGCAGGGCGAAACGCTGCACCGTGGCCTGAAGAACCGCCACATCCAGCTGATCGCATTGGGTGGGGCCGTCGGTACCGGCCTGTTTCTGGGCAGTGCATCGGTTATTCAGTCGGCCGGGCCAGGGGTTATTCTTGGCTACGCCATTGCCGGTTTTATTGCCTTCTTAATTATGCGCCAGCTGGGTGAGATGGTCGTGGAGGAGCCGGTTGCCGGTTCATTCAGCCATTTTGCCTATAAGTACTGGGGTAACTTTGCCGGTTTTGCCTCCGGCTGGAACTACTGGGTGCTCTACGTGCTGGTGGCGATGGCCGAGCTGACCGCGGTCGGCAAATATATTCAGTTCTGGTACCCGGAGATCCCCACCTGGGCCTCTGCCGCCGCCTTCTTTGTGCTGATCAACGCCATCAACCTGACCAACGTCAAAGTGTTCGGTGAGATGGAGTTCTGGTTCGCCATTATCAAAGTAGCAGCGGTAATCGGTATGATCCTGTTCGGCGGCTGGCTGCTGTTCAGCGGCAACGCCGGCCCGCAGGCCACCGTGCGCAACCTGTGGGAACAGGGCGGCTTCCTGCCTCACGGCTTTACCGGGCTGGTGATGATGATGGCGATCATCATGTTCTCCTTTGGTGGCCTGGAGCTGGTCGGTATTACCGCCGCCGAAGCCGATAACCCGGAAACCAGTATCCCGAAAGCCACTAACCAGGTGATCTGGCGCATCCTGATCTTCTATATCGGCTCGCTGGCGGTGCTGCTGTCGCTGCTGCCGTGGACCCGCGTCACCGCCGATACCAGCCCGTTCGTGCTGATCTTCCATGAGCTGGGCGATGCGCTGGTAGCCAACGCGCTGAACGTGGTGATCCTCACCGCCGCGCTGTCGGTGTACAACAGCTGCGTGTACTGCAACAGCCGTATGCTGTTCGGCCTGGCGCAGCAGGGCAACGCCCCGAAAGCGCTGCTGAAAGTTGATGGCCGCGGCGTGCCGGTGCTGTCAATCGCCTTCTCAGCGGTGGCTACCGGGCTCTGCGTGCTGCTCAACTACCTGATGCCGGGTGAGGCCTTTGGCCTGCTGATGGCGCTGGTGGTCTCGGCGCTGGTGATTAACTGGGCGATGATCAGCTTGGCACACATCAAATTCCGTCGTAAGAAAGACCAGCAGGGCGTGAAAACCCGCTTCCCGGCGCTGTTCTACCCGCTGGGTAACTGGATCTGCCTGCTGTTCCTCGCCGGTATCCTGGTGCTGATGGCGATGACCCCGGGGATGGCGATCTCGGTGTGGCTGATCCCGGTGTGGATCGCGATTCTGGCGGTGGGTTACGTGATTAAGAACCGCAGCCAGCGCGCTTAATCATTACCTTTGCTTCTGTTTCGGCCAGCGCCCGCTGGCCGAACTGTTAACTGCTTCACACTTTCCCCCCGGCAGCGGTTTTGTCCATTTCTGCGACGCTTTCCCCCAGCGATACCTCGACGTAAAGCGTAAATACTGTTCTGAACCTTAACAGAGCAGGAGATACGGCCATGCAGGGCGAAAAGCTGTCCGTCAGAGAGAAAATCGGTTACGGCATGGGCGACGCGGGATGCAATATGATCGGCGGCGCAATCATGCTGTTCCTTAACTATTTCTACACCGATGTGTTTGGCCTGGCCCCGGCGCTGGTCGGCATACTGCTGCTGTCGGTGCGGGTGCTGGATGCGGTGACCGATCCGATTATGGGCGCGATTGCCGATCGCACGCAGAGCCGCTGGGGACGTTTCCGCCCCTGGCTGCTGTGGGTCTGCGTGCCCTACGTGCTGTTCAGCGTGCTGATGTTCACCACCCCGGAGTGGAGCTATAACAGCAAGGTGATCTGGGCGTTTGCCACCTACTTCCTGATGTCGCTCACCTATACCGCCATCAACATTCCCTACTGCTCGCTGGGTGGCGTCATCACCAGCGATCCGGGCGAGCGCGTCTCCTGCCAGTCGTACCGCTTTGTGATGGTTGGCGTGGCCACGCTGATCCTGTCGCTGACCCTGCTGCCGCTGGCCGACTGGTTCGGCGGCGACAATAAGGCGCGCGGCTATCAGATGGCGATGGGGGTAATGGCGCTGGTGGCGCTGCTGATGTTCCTGTTCTGCTTTGCCACGGTGCGCGAGCGCATCCGCCCCGCCGCCCCGACCAACGACGATATCAAAAATGACCTGCGCGATGCGTGGAAGAACGACCAGTGGGTGCGCATCCTGCTGCTGACGCTGTGCAACGTCTGCCCCGGCTTTATCCGTATGGCGGCCACCATGTACTACGTCACCTGGGTGATGCAGCAGTCCACCCACTTCGCCACGCTGTTTATCAGCCTTGGCGTGGTGGGCATGATGATCGGCAGCACGCTGGCCAAGGTGCTGACCGACCGCTGGTGCAAGCTGAAAGTGTTCTTCTGGACCAATATCGTGCTGGCGGTATTCTCCTGCGCGTTTTACTTCGTCAATCCGCAGGCGACGATGATGGTGCTGGTGCTCTACTTCCTGCTCAATATCCTGCACCAGATCCCCTCCCCGCTGCACTGGTCGCTGATGGCGGACGTCGACGATTACGGCGAATGGAAAACCGGCAAACGCATCACCGGCATCAGCTTCTCCGGCAACCTGTTCTTCCTTAAGGTCGGGCTGGCGGTGGCCGGGGCGATGGTCGGTTTTCTGCTGTCGTGGTACGGCTACGATGCCGGCGCGAAACAGCAGAGCGCCAGCGCCGTTAACGGCATCGTGCTGCTGTTTACCGTCATTCCCGGCATTGGCTATCTGGTAACCGCCGGTGTGGTACGCCTGCTGAAAGTTGACCGCACGCTGATGCTGCAGATCCAGCGTGACCTGGCACAACGCCGTGCCGATGCCCCGCACGCGGCCCCCGCTGCCGCCCTACAACCACAGGGTACTGACCCGCAAGGAGCCTCCCGATGAGCCACTGGCCAAACCCGTTGATCGAACAGCGCGCCGACCCGTTTATCCTGCGCCACGATAACCACTACTATTTTATCGCCTCGGTGCCCGAGTACGACCGGCTGGAGATCCGCCGCGCTGCGACGCTGGCCGGGCTGGCGACGGCCGCGGCCAGCGTGGTGTGGCGCAAGCCCACCAGCGGCCCGCAGAGCGCGCTGATCTGGGCACCGGAGCTGCACCGCATCGACGGACGGTGGGTGATTTACTACGCCGCCGCACCGTCGCAGGAGATCAAAGACGGCCTGTTCCAGCACCGTATGTACACCCTGACCTGCGACGATGCCGATCCGCTCAGCGGCCGCTGGGTCGATCGCGGGCGCATGGCGACGCCGATCGACAGCTTCTCGCTGGATGCCACCCACTTTGTCCATCAGGGACGCAACTGGTATCTGTGGGCGCAGAAAGACCCGGCGATTCCCGGCAACTCGAACCTCTATCTTGCCGGGCTGGCCACCCCGTGGCAGATCGCAGGACAGCCGGTAATGCTCAGCCGTCCACAGTATGAGTGGGAGTGCGCAGGTTTCAGCGTCAACGAGGGGCCGGCGGCGATCCGCCACGGTCAGCGCCTGTTCATCAGCTATTCGGCCAGCGCCACCGATGAAAACTACTGCATGGGGCTGCTGTGGATTGATGCGGATGCCGATCCGCTGATCGCAGAGAACTGGCAAAAATCGGCCGCGCCGGTGTTCAGCACCAGCTGGCAGAATCGTCAGTACGGACCGGGGCACAACAGCTTTACGCAGGGGGAGAACGGTGAGGACCTGCTGGTGTATCACGCACGCAACTACACCGAAATCGAGGGGGACCCGCTGTACGATCCAAACCGCCATACGCGGGTGAAAGCATTCACCTGGGACGCGGACGGCATGCCGGTATTTGGCACCCCGCCCGCGGATACGGCGTCAGACCAGCGTGCCGTAAATGGTTAGCAGCGCCACCACCACCACCAGCACCAGTGAAACCTTCTTCGCCAGCGCAACCGCCACGCGCGGAGTCTCCACCTTGTCCTGGTGGGGATCGCGCGCCAGCGAAAACTGTGCCAGCCGGGTCAGCACCTGATACTGCGGGGTGTGACGATCGCCCAGCGAGGCAAACCACGCCGGCAGCGCCCGTTCACCGTGGCCGAGCAGCGCGTAGGCCACGCCGGCGAGGCGCACCGGGATCCAGTCCAGCCAGTGCAGCAGCGCATCAATCCCGGACTGCGCGCGCGCCAGCGGCGTCTGCCGCTTCGCCAGCCAGCTCTGCCAGGCGCGCAGGAAGGCATAACCCACCAGCAGTACCGGCCCCCACGGGCCGCCCACCACAAACCAGAACAGCGGCGCGAGGTAGAAACGGAAGTTGATCCACAGCAGCGCGTTCTGCAGCTCGCACAGGTATTCACGCTCGCTGCACTCGCCCGGCAGCCCGTGGATCAGCGCCAGCTCTTCGGCCATCGCATTGTGCGCATCGGTATCGTTGCGGCCTGCGGCCTTCAGGTAGGCGTGATAGTGCAGCCGTACCGACCCGGCACCGATGCACAGCAGCCCGACGACGATCCAGAACAGCAGCTGCGGCAGGCCGAAGAACAGCCCACGTAGCGCCAGCAGGCAGAGCGCGGTCAGCGCCATCGCCAGCAGCACCATCAGCAGCGTGCGCAGCAGCGAAAAACGCTGGCGCGGGCGGAACAGCGGCTCCAGCAGGTGGTCCAGCTGCCAGTGTTCCCCCAGCTTAAACAGCCGTTCCCAGCCTAATACCAGTAATAAACTAAACAGCGTCATGGCTGAACCTCCGGTAAATGTGCCACAGGCTGCGCCAGCGCCGCGCGGAAACGACCCCAGTCAAAGGCCGGGCCGGGATCGGTTTTACGTTCGGGGGCGATATCGCTGTGGCCGGTAATATGTTGCGCCAGCGCAGGATAGTGGCCGATCAGCAGTTGGGTCACCGCCAGCAGCGCCTGATACTGCGCGTCGGTATAGGGCAGCGTATCGGTCCCCTCCAGTTCGATGCCAATCGAGAAGTCGTTACACGCCTCGCGCCCCTGATAGCAGGAGACGCCCGCGTGCCACGCGCGCAGATCGAAAGGGACGTACTGGACGATCTCGCCGTCACGGCGGATCAGACAGTGGGCGGCCACCTGCAGGTGGGCGATGGTGGCAAAATAGGGATCGGCGGTGGGATCGAGCGTACCGCTGAACAGCTGGTCAATCCACGGGCCGCCAAACTGGCCCGGCGGCAGGCTGATATTGTGAATAACCAGTAACGACGGCGTTTCATTGTCCGGACGCGGGTTAAAATGCGGCGAAGGTACGTGCCTGATGCCCGTGATCCAGCCCTGTTGCAACTGCATGCCCTGCTCCTCTGTGGTCAGATTGCCCTCAGATTAGCATGATTTTTTTCGGGCTAAGTAAACTTCTCCGCCGCGTCTGGCACCACAGAAAAAAATTTCTTTTTTTCTGCATCCGTTTTGCCTCCTCAACCGTAGATAGCAGTACAGGGCACGCCGTGCCTTCTTTCCCCAGAGGAACTGCTTATGAAAACGCTTATCTGCTCAGCCGTTTGTGCCACATTACTGTTCAGCACCGCATCAATGGCAGAAATGACCGCTAACACCGTGATGGTCGGCGGAGCGTCAATGTATCCGTCGCGCAACATCGTCGAGAATGCCCTGAATTCCAAAGACCACACCACGCTGGTAGCCGCCGTGAAGGCCGCGGGTCTGGTGGATACCCTGCAGGGTGCCGGCCCCTTCACCGTGTTTGCCCCCACGAATGCCGCCTTCAGCAAACTGCCGGCCGGCACCGTGGACAATCTGCTGAAACCGGAAAATAAAGCCATGCTGACCAGCGTGCTGACCTACCACGTGGTGGCGGGTAAATACGATATGAAAGCGCTGATGAAAAAGATTAAGCAGGGCAACGGCCACGCCGAGCTGAAAACGGTGAACGGCGCGCCGCTGTGGATCATGCAGAACGGCCCGCACAATATTCAGCTGAAAGATGAAAAAGGCAACGTCGCCAGTATCAGCACCTATGACGTACAGCAGAAAAATGGCGTGATCGACGTCATCGATACCGTACTGATGCCGTAAAACGTTATTGCGCCAGCACCTTAAGGGAAAGAATAAATATACCCGCTGAAGTCAAAATAATGGGTATACACTTTGTGCAGGGGGAATTCTGGATTTCCCCTCCCTCTGCACTTTTTTTCAGGACGCCTGATGACGGACGAGACCATAGACAGCCAGGTTCTGCTGCTGCAGGCCGTTGCTGCCGGGGATAAACGCGCATTTGAGGCCGTTTACCGCCGCTACTCACCCTGGCTGTTTGCTATCGCCCTGCGTATGGTTCGACGACGCGGCTGGGCCGAAGAAGTGCTCCACGACAGCTTCCTGATCGTCCTGCAGCGTGCCGCCAGCTATGACCCGGCGCTCAGCGCTCCGCAAACCTGGCTGACCCATATCGTCCGTAACCGCGCCATCGACTATCTGCGGCTGCAGGATAACCGCGCCCTTGAGCTGGAAGAGGAGGAAACCGTTATGGTGGAAACTGAATCCGGGGCGGAGCGCGAGGCCTTCAGCTCGGAGTCGCTCAGGCTGACGAATTGCCTGGCGCAGCTGTCAGCGGAGCAGCGGCAGAGCGTGACGCTGGCGTATTATCAGGGGCTGTCGCACGGTGAAATTGCGCTGCATCTGCAGCAACCCGCCGGCACGGTGAAAAGCTGGATCCGGCGCGCATTAATGCAACTGAAAGCGTGTGTGGGCCTATGAAAAGCAGACAGGATTATGATTCAGCGCTGGCCGCGGAATATGCCCTCGGCACCCTGCGCGGCGCGGCACGCCGCCGTTTTGCCCGCCGCCTGCCTCAGGAGCCGGCGCTGGCGGCCGAAGTCAGCCGCTGGCAGAACGCGCTTGCCGAACTCGACCGTAATCTCACCCCGGTGCAGCCCCCGGAGGCGGTGTGGCAGCGCATCGTTCGTTCGCTGCCCGCTGACCCCGCAGTACGGCGGCGCGTCAGCTGGCCGTGGCTCGGCTGGGCGCTGGCGGCCTCGTTTGCCGGCGCGCTGGTCTGGGTGCAGCTCAGCCCCTCCCCTGCGCCGGCACCGCAGGCGGTGGCGGTACTTAACGGTAGCCAGCAGGCGGGCAGCTGGGTGGTCAGCCTGAGCGCCGACCGTCGTCAGCTGACCGTGCAGGCGCTGGGCACCGCGGCGATACCGCCGCAGCACAGCCTGCAGCTGTGGCTGATCCCACCAGGGGAAAAACCGCAGTCGCTGGGTCTGCTGGCCGCCGATATCCGGCGACAGCAAACTCTTACCGCGCCTGAGCTGGCCGGGCAGCCGCTGCTGGCCATCAGCCTCGAACCGCAGGGCGGCTCCCCGACCGGGCTGCCGACCGGCCCGGTGCTGTTCAGCGGGCCGGTGACCCGGTTGTAGCCACTGCAGCAGGCAGGATGAGTGCCAGGGATGTAAAGGTGACGCTGAGTTTCACCCGACCGGAGGAGTGGGCATTTGCCAACGGCGAGATGTTCAGTCCGGCTCAGGCGACTGCTGACAACGGGGCGGCAACCAGGCTAGCATGTCGCCACTGTTAGCCGACCTTTCGGAGTTAAGCCATGACATCCCGCCGTTACGATCCGGACCACCGCCGCACGGAACTGATGGAGCGCATTGAGGACGATATCCCCCCCGCCGTGGCCCAGGCGCTGCGGGAAGACCTGGGCGGGGATGTCGATGCCGATAACGACATCACTGCCAGCCTGCTCAGCGCCGATACCCCAGCCCACGCGGTGGTGATTACCCGTGAACCCGGCATTTTCTGCGGCAAGCGCTGGGTGGAAGAGGTCTTTATCCAGCTGGGCAATAAAGCGAAGCTGGTCTGGCACGTGGAGGATGGCGATAAGCTGGTTGCCGACCAGCCGCTGTTTGAAATCACCGGCCCGGCACCGCTGCTGCTCACCGCCGAGCGCACCGCGCTGAACTTTGTGCAGACGCTCTCCGGCGTGGCCACCGAAGTCAGCCGCTATGTCGCACTACTGGAAGGCACCCGCACTCAGCTGCTGGATACGCGCAAAACCCTGCCGGGGCTGCGTACCGCGCTGAAGTACGCCGTGCTGTGCGGCGGCGGTGCCAACCACCGGCTGGGGCTGTCGGACGCCTTTCTGATCAAAGAGAACCACATCATCGCCTGCGGCTCGATTAGCAAAGCGGTGGAGAAAGCCTTCTGGCTGCACCCGGACGTGCCGGTAGAGGTAGAAGTGGAGTCGCTGGAGGAGCTGGAGCAGGCGCTGCAGGCCGGGGCCGATATCGTGATGCTGGACAACTTCAGCGTGGAGCAGATGCGTGAAGCGGTGAAGCTGAGCGATAACCGGGCGCTGCTGGAAGTCTCCGGTAACGTCACCGACCAGACGCTGCGCACCTTTGCCGAAACCGGCGTGGACTATATCTCGGTCGGCGCGCTGACCAAGCACGTGCGGGCGCTGGATCTATCGATGCGCTTCCGCTAACCGCCGCGGTTTACGCTCCCCCCTCTGCTGGCCAGCCGGCGTGATGCTCACCTCACGCCGGCTGGCCTTTTTTGTCTGATTCTGCGGCGCGCCTCCTTTCCTCGCTGTACCCCGCTGCAACCGGTAAAATAGCCTGTGCCCTGCCTCTGAACCCGATGCCGTCCCGCTGGCCTCTCCCCGGGTTTGCGCTGACCCTGTCCCACACCGAACGCCAGCGGGGAGCACAAATGACATTAGATAATTAGATTTTAAATTTGAAATAATCAGATTTAAGGCCTACTATCTAATTACCCCGTCTGGCGACCTGACGCCAATGGGGGAAGAATGGGAAACGTACTCTGGTCCAAGCGGGCCTTAAAGCAGCTGCTGACGATCGATCGTCGCTATCGACAGGCCATCAAGGATAAGACCGCCCAGCTGGTGGCCTTCCCGCCGGTGATCCTCGATGTGAAAAAGCTGGAGGGGGAAGAGAACTACCACCGGCTGCGGGTGGGCGACTACAGAGTGATTTTTGAACTGGTACAGGGTAAGCCACTGGTGCTGCTGATCCAGCAGGTGAAACGCCGAACCAGCCGGACTTACTGAAACGCCGGTATTACCGGTTGAGAAAGGAGGCGCAATGTCCAAACAATATATCTATGACGGCCTGGGCAACATCCAGTTTGTGGTGCTGCCCGTTACCGACTACGAACAGCTGCTTGCCGCCGCCGGGCCAGGCTGGGCCAACCTCGATTACGCGGCGGCTGCCGACGATAATGAAACCGTACCGCAGGAGGTGGTGAGCATTATGGTCGATCAGGACGTCAGCCTGCAGGCCGCCTGGCGCATCCACCGCGGGCTGTCACAGTACGAGGTGGCGGAAAAACTCGGCACTACCCAGTCCGCGGTTTCTCAGTGGGAGCGTGCCGACAGTAAACCGCAGAGAAAAACCCGCGAGCGTCTGGCACGGCTCTACGCCTGCCGCCCGGAGCAGCTGCTGCTGTGACCCGCTGACGCCGCCGGCTTTTTCCCGGCAGCGCTGACAGATCTGCCCACCTGCGTTGCTGTAAAACAGAACCGCCCCGCTCCGGCGACCGGCGGTTTTTTTGCGCCTGCGGTTCTGTTTTTGTGCGCCCTGTTCCGCTATGAGAGTGAAAGCTGCAAGCTACAAATTCTGTTTGCGCAGCGCCTCTGAACCCCGCAACCGGCCGCTGGCTGCCCCCTTTTCCCGGCGCTATGGTGCCCTTCTGTTAACCACAAGGAGGTTTACCATGCGTCTGCAACAGGGCTTTACCCTGATTGAACTGATGATCGTCATCGCGATCGTCGCCATTCTCAGCGCCATCGGGCTGCCCGCTTATCAGGGCTATCTGCAGAAGGCGGCGCTGACCGATATGCTGCAAACCGCGATGCCGTATAAAACCGCCGTTGAGCTGTGCGCCATTGAGCACGGCGGTGCCGGCAGCTGCAGCGCCGGGACCAACGGTGTTCCGGCCGCGCGCACTTCCCGCTACGTGTCACAGCTGACCGTGGTGGCAGGTACCCTGCTGCTGACCGGCCAGGAGAACCTGCAGGGCCTGAGCGTCACGCTGAAACCGCAGTGGCACAGCGAAGACGGCATGCTCAGCTGGCAGCGCAGCTGCGCCAGCGACAACGGCAGCCTGAAAGAGGCCTGCCAGGCGCTGTTCCGCTTCGATGACGTGGAGGAGAAACCATGAGCCCCGCTACCCGTCGCGCCGTTGAATCGATCTGCCAGCGCTATCAGGCGGTAATCGTCGAGTGTACCCCGCAGCGGCTGCATATCGCGCTGGCCGAAACGCCCTCGAACGAGATGATGACCGCGCTGCGCTTCGCCACTAACTGCGCGATTGAAGTGGAGTGCTGGCCGCAGGCCCGACTGGAGCAGTTCATCCAGCGGGAAGCTCCCGCCGCCCGCCACGTGGCAAAAGAGCAGCATCAGGAGCACGACGGCAGTACCGTGGATAAGGTCAACGCGCTGCTGCAGATGGCGTTACAGAAGCGAGCTTCCGACGTGCATATTGAACCGCAGGAGAGCGGCGTGCGCATCCGCCTGCGGGTGGACGGCGTGCTGCAGCCGTTGCAGGGCAGCGGCAACGCCGGCAGCGCGCCGCTGATCGCCCGGCTGAAGATCCTCGCCAGCCTCGATATTGCCGAACGCCGGGTGCCGCAGGACGGGCAGTTCTCGCTGCCGATGAATGAGTCCACCGCGTCGTTTCGGCTGTCGACGCTGCCCACCCGCTTCGGTGAGAAAGCGGTGGTGCGGCTGCTGCAGAGCGACGCGCAGGCGATCTCGCTGGACAAGCTGGGGATGCCTGCGCCGTTGCTGAAGCGCTACCGCGAGGCTCTGTCACGGCCGCAGGGGCTGATTCTGGTCACCGGCCCCACCGGCAGCGGCAAGACCTTTACCCTTTACAGCGGGCTGAGCTGGCTCAATATCGCCTCGCGCAACCTGTGCAGCGTGGAAGATCCGATTGAGATCCCACTGGCCGGCGTCAACCAGACCCAGATCCACCCCAAAGCCGGGCTGGATTTTCACCGGGTGCTGCGATCGCTGCTGCGCCAGGATCCGGACGTGATCATGATCGGCGAGATCCGCGACGGCGAAACCGCCGAGATCGCGGTGAAGGCCGCGCAGACCGGCCACCTGGTGCTCTCCACCCTGCACACCAACTCCACCACCGAAACGCTGGTGCGTCTGGGGCAGATGGGGGTGCCCGGCTACCTGTTGGCCTCGGCGCTGAAGCTGGTGATTGCCCAGCGGTTACTGCGGCGGCTCTGCCCGCACTGCCGCCAGCCGGCGGAGGCCACCGGGCATTTCCCCGCGCATATCTGGCCGGGGACGGTGCAGAACTGGCGGGCGGTGGGCTGCGAGCGCTGTTTTTCCGGCTACTACGGCCGGCTGGCGCTGTTTGAGCTGCTGCCGGTCAGCGGGCGGCTGCAGAACGCGCTGGCGCAAAACGCCAGCCCGGAGACGCTGGCGGAAATTGCCCGCCAGCAGGGTATGAACACGCTGTTTACCGAAGGGCTGCACTGCGTCAACCGCGGCGACACCACGCTGGAGGAGCTGAACCGGGTGGCGGGAAACGGAGGAGAATAGATGGCTTTCATGCGGCTAAAAACCTGCGGGCATCCTGTTAAACCTACCTTTACTGCATACACCGGCTGCACCTGGCCAGCCCTGCCCGTATCGGTAAGCGGCGCAAAACAGGCCGCGTCGGCCTGGTCTGCAGGGCTGTTGCGATGATCCCGCGCATGCTGTTCCGCTGGCAGGCGCTGGATGCGGCAGGTGCCCTGCACCAGGGGGCTGTTTTTGCCGCCAGCGCGGTTGAGGTGACCGAACGGCTGGCCGCTGCCGGGCAGCTGCCGCTGCATATTTCGCGTGGCCGCCGTTACCGCAGCGTCAGCTGGCGCTGGCAGCAGAAAACGGCGTTTATCCGCCAGCTGGCGACGCTGCTGAAGGCCGGTATGCCGCTGGCGGGCGGGCTGCTGCTGCTGGCGGAGGGGCACCCGGAAGCGGGCTGGCAGGCGTTGCTGATGCAGTTGCAACAGCGCATCAGCAGCGGTGCCCCCTTCTCTGAGGCGCTGGAAGCCTGGCCGGACGTGTTCCCGCCGCTCTACCCGGCGCTGATCCGCATCGGTGAACTGACCGGGGAGCTGGATGCCTGCTGCCTGCAGCTGGCAGAACAGCAGGAACGCCAGCAGCAGCTGCAGCAGAAGGTTAAGAAAGCGCTGCGCTACCCGCTGCTGGTGCTGGCCGTGGCGCTGCTGGTTACCGGCGGTATGCTGCTGTTTGTACTGCCGGAGTTTGTGGCGATCTACCGCACCTTTAACGCGCCGCTGCCGCCGTTTACCGCTGCGGTGATCGCCCTCTCCGGCCTGCTCAGCCGCCAGGCCCCGCTGCTGGCGGGCCTGACGCTGGCCTGCGGGCTGGCCTGGCGCTGGCAGCGGCGGCGATCGCCCGCGTGGCGCAGGGGCGAGCAGCGGCTGCTGCTGCGGCTGCCGCTGGTTTCACCGCTGTGGCGCGGCAGCCAGCTCAGCCAGATCTTCACTACCCTGGCGCTCACCCAGCACGCCGGGCTGACGCTGCTCGACAGCCTGCAGGCGGTGGAAAAAACGCTGCGCGCCGGCCTGTGGCGTGAGGCGGTTCAGCAACTGCAACAGCATATTGCCGAAGGTCACCCCCTGCATCAGGCGTTGCGGGGGCATACGCTGTTTACGCCGCTCTGCTGCCAGCTGATTAAGGTGGGCGAAGAGTCCGGTTCGCTGGATGCGCTGCTCGCGCGGCTGGCCAGCTGGCATGAAACCCGTTCCCACCAGCTGGCCGATGCGCTGGCGGCGGCGCTGGAGCCGCTGATGATGCTGGTAACCGGCGGTATCGTTGGTACCCTGGTGGTGGCAATGTATCTGCCGGTGTTCAACCTGGGGGACGCACTGGGGTAAAAGGCTGCCTGTCAGAATGTTACAAATGCCGTCAAAAACGCGCCGCCAGGACTGCGAAAATTTAACGAATTACGCTACAATCGGCTAAATCTTTCTGTAACCCTGTCCTGTGATGTGTGCCCCGATTTTGCTGACGTCCGCACGGAAATCCCCTGTTAACGCCGCACGCAGCCCTTCGCAGGACGACGGGAGGTAACCTGTGCGCTATATCGTGGCGCTGACCGGCGGCATCGGCAGCGGAAAAAGTACCGTCGCCAACGCCTTTGCGGCGCTGGGCATTGATATTGTCGATGCCGACATCATTGCACGCCAGGTCGTTGAGCCCGGCCAGCCGGCGCTGGCCGCTATCCATGCGCGCTTCGGCGATGCGATCCTGCTGGCCGACGGCGGACTAAACCGCGCCGTTCTGCGACAGAAAATCTTCAGTTCGCCAGAGGATAAACGCTGGATTAACAATCTTTTACATCCACTGATTCACGCGGAGACGCAGCGCCAGTTAGCATTAGCGCGTTCAGCCTGGTGCCTGTGGGTGGTGCCGCTGCTGGTTGAGAACCATCTGCAGCATCTGGCCAGCCGGGTCCTGGTGGTTGACGTGGACAGAGAAACTCAGCTATCCCGCACTATGGCGCGCGACGGCATTGGCCGGCAACAGGCCGAAAATATTCTGGCTGCCCAGGCAACGCGCGAAGCGCGCCTGGCGGTGGCCGACGACATTATTGATAACGGTGCCTCACCGGATGCGGTGAAAGAGCACGTTGCCGAACTAAACCAGCGCTATCTGGCGCTGGCGGCGGCAAGCGATCGGGATTAACAGCATGAGCACAACGGTTCTTTTTGAGTACCCTTTAAACGAAAAAATGCGCACCTGGCTGCGCATTGAGTTTTTACTCGCCCAGCTGGTCGCCAGCCAGCAGGTTACCGACCATCTGAGCGCGCTGACCTTCTTCCGCAACGCGGCCGAGCTGCTGGACGTGTTTGAGCGCGGCGAGCTGCGTACCGATATTGTGAAAGAGCTGGACCGTCAGCAGCAGAAACTGCAGCAGTGGACGGACGTTCCCGGCGTCGATCTCAGCCGGATTGACGGGCTGCGCCAGGATCTGAAAAGCCGGGCCACCGCGCTGATGGCGGCACCGCGCATTGGCCAGCAGCTGCGCGAAGACCGGCTGATTAGCCTGGTGCGCCAGCGCTTAAGCATTCCGGGCGGTTGCTGCAGCTTCGATCTGCCGACGCTGCACATCTGGCTGCACGTCGACCAGCAGGTTCGCGATGAACAGGTGGCGCGCTGGATGACCTCTCTGGCGCCAATCCGTGAGGCGCTGACGCTGATTCTGGATCTGATCCGTCAGTCCGGCAGCTTCCGCAACCACACCAGTCTGAACGGTTTTTTCCAGGATAACGCCGAAGGTGCCGATCTGCTGCGCCTGCAGCTGCAGCTGGAAGATTCACTGTACCCGCAGGTTTCCGGCCATAAGAGCCGCTACGCGATCCGCTTTATGCCGCTGGACAGCGAGCGCGGCGAAGTGCCCGCGCGGCTCGATTTTGACCTGGCCTGCTGTTAAGGAGCAAAGAATGAGTAATGTTACGACGGTAAACTGCCCGACCTGCCAGAAGCCGGTAATCTGGAATGAACAAAGCCGCTGGCGTCCGTTTTGCAGCAAGCGCTGCCAGCTGATCGACCTCGGCGAATGGGCGGCGGAAGAGAAGCGCATTGTCAGCAGCGGCGATCTTAACGAAAGCGAAGACTGGAGCGAGCAGGAAGGGTTCCGAGACTGACTCTGCAGGCCGCCTGGCGCGGCCTGTTTTCGGCTACATACCGCGCTGCAGGCGCGCAATGACCTCAGCGTTGGCCGGTGAAAACTCGGCGGCGTCCAGCTCACTCTGTGCTACCCAGCGCTGCGGCTGCCCTTCCCGGCCGTACGGCTCGCCCTGCCACTGCTCCACCAGGAAGAAGTGCAGCGTCACGTGCCGGTCATTAAAACTGTGTTCGACGGTGGTGTAGGGCTGATAGCCCGTGACCTCAATACCGACTTCTTCATTCAGCTCACGCTTCAGCGCCTCGCCGGCGCTTTCACCCGGCTCCAGCTTACCGCCGGCGAACTCCCATTTGTTTGCCATATGTGAATCAGCAGCACGTTGGGTCAAAAAAATACGCTGTTGTGCATCGCGGATAATCCCCACCGCGACCTGTAACTGTTTCATTATTTTCACTCGATTAAGACCAGTAGGCGAATCTACCATTCTCTCCTCTGGCGATGCAACAGGCCGCCGGGCCGCGCGTGCAGACAACGGATTAATCCCTGTGCCAGTAGCCAATTCACTTATCACTATTAAAATAAGAGAAAATAAGTCAATCATATTTGGCAAGCGGCAGATAAAAAAATAGAGTGAGCTCGAATAATTAATCACACTCAATTTTTATATCAGGAACAGATCATGGATAAGAAATATAGTCTGCCGCGAATTTACCTACACTGGCTGTCAGCCATTGTGATCGTCTGGGCAACTATCAGCGGTTTTTACATTCCTCTGGGCAGGCCGTCGGCCGCCACCGCAGAACTGATCGGGTTTATCAACGTCTCGCTCACCACCTGTTTTATTCCCTTCTTTATCCTGCGTATTATCTTCTGCCTGAAGCATAAGGACCCGGCGGTCGCCCCGGCACAGCGCAAAACGCATAAAATAGCCAAAGCCGTACATCTTATTCTCTACACCAACATCAGCGTAGTGCTGGTCACCGGCGTTCTGATGATGGAGCGCAGTATTAATGTATTCAATCTTTTCAGTATTCCGGCACCCTTAACCGACCCGCAGTTGACGCATTTCTTCCACAGCGTGCATATGGCTTCCTGCACCTCGCTGGCACTGCTGGTCATCATGCATATTCTTGCGGTGATCAAACACCAGCTGGCAGGCCATGGCATCATGCGCAGAATGCTGCCCTGACCATCAACCGCCAATACACTGACAGGGCACGACAGAGTGTATGACAGGTGTTAATGCTGGGAAAAAGGGATCCCCGATGTTTAACTCCTTTTTAATTCATTAAAAATGACAGCAAAACCAAAAATAAAACCCTTCAAAAACATCATGATAGATATTTTAAGGCATTTCACATGCTGGCCATTACCTTGCAGACTGACTGACACCAAATTAGCATCTACAGCCCGAAAAGACACACGGAAAAAGGATAAAAGATGCTGAGCGTCGAAGAGTGCATGGAATTACTCGATGTAGAAACTCTGTGCTTTGAAGAATTTATGGTTATTGATTGCAACATGAACACCATGGCGATCCCTTCAATGGGAATCACCCTCGATCTGAATGAGTCACAGAAAAGGCTGTTAATATGCCTGATCAAGAAAGTGAATGCCAAGCGCGAAATCATTAATATCGTCTGGTATGAAAACCATCAGCGGATCAGTGATAACAATTATCACCAGCTGACCTTCCAGTTGCGCTCGCTATTTCAGCGTAATGGGCTACCGGCAAACCTGCTGGTTACCATACCCTATTACGGTCTTAAGCTTAATGAAAACCTGTGGCGAACGGTGGTGAGGGATAGTCATTCTGATGTCGCGAAAGATGAAAAAAAAAATTACGCTGGCAAAGAAACGCCCCAGCAGGAAGAAAATAAAGAACAGCCTGTAGAGAAAAAAACGCGTCCCGGTGATACGCCACCTTACATTTTCATGTTTTCTTTCTTCATGCTGTCTCTGGCCGTTTACTGGTTTAAATGATGTTAAGCAAAAGGCATTTATCGCTCTCTGTGCTTTCGGCTAACTGGCAGCTTTTCATGCTGGTTGCCTTGGGCATCATTATGTTGTGCTGCGCACTGTTTCTGGCTGAGCGATCGGTGCACCTGCATTTTAATACGCCCTTCGCCACCCCGGAAGCATTCCACCTGCCGGAACAGAACCAGGATTATTCAGGTGATGTAGAAAAAATACAGCATTTATTTCAACCCGATGACCCGACGCCGGGCGGCGGTGACGACAGGTGGCTCCGCCGCGACGATGCGCTGATGAGCAGCGACGATGCCCGTCTGTTCAATGCCCCCGCCAGCAACCTGCCAGTGCAGGTTACCGGCATTATCAGTTCAAGTCTGCCACAGCGCTCGCTACTGATTGTACAAAGCAACAGCAGGCAATACAGCCTGAGCCCGGGCGACCCGCTGCCGGAAAGCGGCGCAGAGCTTATCCGCATTTTCCCTGACCGGGCCATCATCCACTACCAGGGAAAATACGCCTCGCTAAAGATGGCGGACTAACCAGGACGTTATGAGTGTACATCATGCAACTATTCTCTTTGCCCGGCTGGCGACATGCCCGCCGAGCGCCGCGCGTTGCGGCCGTTACTCTGGCGCTGCTGCTGGCGGCTAATGCACAGGCCGAAGGACTGAAAGCCAGTTTTCAGCACACCGACATTAATGAGTTTATCAATACGGTCAGCAAAAACCTCAGTAAAACCATCATTATCGATCCCGCCGTACGCGGGCAGATCAGCGTGCGCAGCTACGATGAGCTGGACAACGAGCAGTATTATCAGTTTTTCCTCAGCGTGCTGGAAGTTTATGGTTTTGCCGCCATTGAGATGAAAAATGGCGTCACGAAAGTGATCCCGTCTAAAAATGCCAAAGGTTCCGCCGTCCCCTTTATTGCCGGACAGCAGGGCGATGCCGGTGATGAACTGGTGACCCGGGTAGTACAGCTGCAGTACGTCACCGCCAAAGAACTGGCCCCGCTGCTGCGCCAGCTAAACGACAGCAGCGCGGGCGGCGTGGTGCATTTTGATCCGAGCAATGCGCTGCTGATGACCGGACGTGCTGCGGTGGTCAGGCAGCTGATGGCGATTGTAGAGAGCGTCGATCTGCCCGCCGATAACAGCCTGGAAAACGTGCCGCTGAAACATGCCTCTGCCAGCCAGGTGGCGGAGATCCTCAACGGCATTTCCCGGCCGAACGGCCAGCAGCAGGATAAACACGCTGCCAGAGCCGTCGCGGATCCGCGCACCAACACGCTGTTAATTAGCGGTAGCGAGCAGGCACGCCAGTCGCTGCGTGATACCGCGCTGTCACTGGATGCTGAAGAACAGCACCGCAGCAACTCCAGGGTATTTTACCTGCAGCATGCTAAAGCCGAAAACCTGGTGGAAGTGCTGACCGGGGTCAGCACCAACCTGCAGAACAAGACGGACGGTAAATCACCGACGGTCAGCATGATTCAGGACATTGTGGTGAAAGCCGATGCGCACACCAACTCACTGATCGTCAATGCACCACCCGATGTGATGAGCGAACTGCAGGAGATCATCACCCGGCTGGATATCAGCCGTTCTCAGGTGCTGGTGGAAGCCATTATCGTGGAGATGCAGGATGCCGATGGCATGGCGCTGGGCGTGCAGTGGTTTAATAAATTTGGCGGTGGCACGCAGTTTACCAATACACACGTACCGATTGGCGGCCTGAATCCGGGGGGGTTCGCTAAGGCAATGAAAGGCGTGAACGGCCTGGCCGCCGGCTTCTACCGCGGTAACTGGGCCGGGCTGTTTACCGCGCTGCAAACCAACAGCCAGAACAATATCCTCGCCACGCCGAGTATCGTTACCCTCGACAATATGGAAGCCGAATTCACCGTAGGCCAGAACGTCCCCGTGCTCAGCGGCAGCCAGACCACCTCCGGCGATCATATTTTCAACAGCGTCGAACGCAAGGACGTCGGCATCAAGCTGAAGGTTAAGCCGCAAATTAATCAGGGTGAATCGGTGATGATGGAGATTGAACAGGAGGTCTCCAGCGTAAGCGAAGGCAGCGGCGACGATAAATTAGGCGCAACCTTCAATACCCGTCTGGTGAAAAATGCGGTGCTGGTCGGCAGCGGCCATACGGTGGTGGTTGGCGGGCTGCTGGACAGCAGCAACAGCAACAGCCAAAGCAGCGTGCCCTTCCTTGGCCGTATCCCGCTGCTGGGCAAATTATTCAGCTCTGACAGCGACAAGCGCAGCAAGCGCAACCTGATGCTGTTTATTCGTCCGACCATTATTCGCCAGCAGGAGAACTTCGACCGCACCAGCGACCAGCAGCTGGCGAAATTCCGTCATGAAGAAGCGAAAGTCCGCCCGGACAGTCTGGCAGACAGCGCGCTGAACGATCGGCTATCGGCGAGCCTTAACAACCAGGCGTTGAAAGAGATACGTGCCAGCATCGCTGATTTTTATGCCGCGGAGCAGCCATGATGCCGCAGCCGTTTCCGTACAGCTGGGTACAGCAGCATCAGGTGGTGGCCGATACTGCCGCCACGCCAGCGCAGATTGGTTATCGCCAGGAGAGCGCACTCACCGCCGTGCTGGAAGCCCTGCGCGTGCTGCCGGAAGCCAGCCTGCAGCTGTTAACCGCAGAAGCCTTCGCGCAGCAGGTGCTGCAGATCTACCAGCAGAATACGCAGTCTCGTGAGATTGCCGACACGCTGAGCGACGAATTCGACCTGCACCAGCTGGTCGATACGCTGCCGCAGGATAACGATCTGCTCGACAGCGACGACGGTGCACCGGTGATCCGCCTGATTAACGCCATCCTCAGCGAGGCGATTAAGGAGGGGGCCTCCGATGTGCATATTGAGCCGTTTGAGAAACGACTGAATATCCGCTTCCGCATCGACGGCATGCTGCGCCCGGTCCTGTCACCGCCGCCGCAGCTCAGCCGCTTTTTGCTGTCGCGCATTAAGGTGATGGCCCGGCTGGATATCGCCGAGAAACGCATTCCACAGGATGGCCGTATTTCGCTGCGTCTCGGCGGCAGAAGCGTCGACGTGCGCGTCTCCACCCTGCCTTCAAACTACGGCGAACGCATCGTGCTGCGCGTGCTGGACAAGCAGAGCGTCAAGCTGACGCTGGCGGATATCGGCATGACCGGTGAGATCTGTACGGCGCTGAGTAAGCTGCTCAGTTCGCCGCACGGCATTCTGCTGGTCACCGGGCCAACCGGCTCGGGAAAAAGCACCACCTTATACGCCGCGCTGCGCCAGGTGTGGAGCGAAGAGAAAAACATTATGACCATTGAAGATCCGGTGGAGTACGAACTGGACGGCATCGGTCAGACACAGGTCAACAGCAAGGTCGATATGACCTTCTCGCGCGGCCTGCGGGCCATTCTGCGTCAGGACCCCGACGTGGTGATGATCGGTGAAATCCGTGACAGCGAGACGGCACAGATCGCCGTGCAGGCCTCGCTGACCGGCCACCTGGTGCTCTCAACGCTGCACACCAACAGCGCGCCCGGCGCCATCGAGCGCCTGCAGGATATGGGCGTGGAGCCCTTTCTGCTGGCCAGTTCGCTGCAGGGCGTGCTGGCACAGCGGCTGGTGCGCAAGCTCTGCCGCCACTGCCGCCAGCCACGGGCCATCAATGCGGCCGAGTATCCGCTGCTGAGCCAGGTAATGAACGCCACCGACAGCGGGCTGTATGCCGCCAGCGGCTGCGAGCAGTGCCACCACACCGGCTACCGCGGGCGCACCGGCATTCATGAACTGCTGGTGCTGGACGACGCGCTGCGCCAGGCCCTGAGCTGCGGGCAGAAAACGCTGCCGCTGCCGC
This sequence comes from Erwinia sp. Leaf53, assembly GCF_001422605.1. Classification (NCBI taxonomy): domain Bacteria; kingdom Pseudomonadati; phylum Pseudomonadota; class Gammaproteobacteria; order Enterobacterales; family Erwiniaceae; genus Erwinia; species Erwinia sp. Leaf53. The sequence goes on along the minus strand of NZ_LMLK01000012.1, from coordinate 492,009 downwards.
ACTACACCACGCTAAAGCAGGATGGCCTGCGCAAGGCGCTGGACGGCATCACCACGCTGGAAGAAGTGCTGCGCGTCAGCCAGGAAGGTAGCTGAGATGCGTTTTCACTACCGCGCCGTCAACGCACAGGGCGTGCGCCAGCGCGGCGAAATCGACGCGGACAGCCCGCGCGATGCGCGCCAGCAGCTGCGAGATAAACAGCTGACGCCGCTGGTGCTGAAACCCACCGATTCTGCGCTGTCGTCACGCTTTTCCCGCCAGCGTAAGCCGTTCTCCGGCAACGAACTGGTATTGCTGGTACGCCAGCTGGCCACCCTGACCGCTGCCCGGCTGCCGCTGCCGCAGGCGCTGCAGGCGCTGGCAACCCAGAGCGAAAAACCGGCGCAGCGGGCACTGCTCAACCATCTGCGACAGGCGCTGCTGGAAGGGGCGTCACTGGCCGAGGCGGTGGCGCTTTACCCACGAATTTTCACCCCGCTGTACCGGGCGATGATTGCTGCGGGCGAAGCCTCCGGCAATCTGCCCCGGGTGCTGGAGCAGCTGGCCGACTACTGCGAAAAAGCCCATCAGCTGAAGAGCAAGCTGACCCAGGCGATGATCTATCCGCTGCTGCTGACCACGGTAGCGATCGGCGTGGTGGCGATTCTGCTCACCGCCGTGGTGCCCAAAGTGGTGGAGCAGTTTTCTCATATGCAGCAGGCGCTGCCGCTCTCTACGCGCCTGCTGATGACCCTCAGCGACGTGACCCGCGCAGTCGGGCTGCCGCTGCTGGCGGGCGGTTTGCTGCTGATGCTGCTGCTCCGGCTGGCAGTGCGCCACCCGCTGCGCCGCCTGCGCTGGCACCGCCTGCAGCTTCGGCTGCCGCTGCTGGGCCGCATCATGCTGGATCTGAATATGGCGCGTTACGCCCGCACGCTGAGCATTCTGACCAACAGCGCGGTGCCGCTGCTGGAAAGTATGCAGATCGCTGCCACGGTGCTGAACAACGACTATATCCGTCAGCAGTTGCAGGAGGCAGGTCAGCGGGTGCGTGAAGGCAGCGCCTTTACCCAGGCGCTGGAACAGACCCACCTGCTGTCGCCGATGATGCGCCATATGATCGCCAGCGGCGAGCAGAGCGGTGAGCTGGACAGCATGCTGACCCGCGCCGCAGAGATGCAGGATCGGGCGTTTATCGGCCAGATGACGCTGGCGGTCAGCCTGTTTGAACCCCTGCTGGTGGTGGTGATGGCTGGCGTGGTGCTGTTTATCGTCCTTGCCATCCTGCAGCCGATTTTACAACTTAACAACCTGGTAGGTTAATACGTGATGAAAAACCCAAAACAGACACACCCCTCTTCACTTTCCCGGCAACAGCGGGGTTTTACCCTGCTGGAGATCATGGTGGTGATCGTGATCCTCGGTATTCTCGCCAGCCTGGTGATCCCCAGCCTGATGGGCAATAAAGACCGCGCCGACCGGCAGAAAGCGGTCAGCGATATCGTCACGCTGGAGAACGCGCTGGATATGTACAAGCTGGATAACGGCCGCTACCCCACCAGCGCACAGGGACTGCAGGCGCTGGTCCGCGAGCCTCAGCTGGCCCCACAGCCGCGCAACTATCGCAGCGATGGCTATATCCGCCGCCTGCCTGAAGATCCGTGGGGCAACCCCTATCAGCTGCTCAGCCCCGGCGAGCATGGTGCCGTTGACGTGTTCTCCGCCGGGCCGGACGGCGAACCCGGCACCGACGATGACGTGACCAACTGGCAGCCGGAAGGGCAAGAGGAGGGCTAATGGCGCAGCGCGCAGCAGGCTTTACCCTGCTGGAGATCATGCTGGTGATGCTGTTGCTGGGGGTGGTTGCCGGGCTGATTGTCGCCACGCTGCCCTCGCAGGACGCCCGTCAGCAGGCCGGCAGGCTGGCCCTTACCCTGAATCATGCCGCCGGACAGGCGGCCACAGAAGGCCAGTTTTTACGCCTTGAAGTCAGAAGCGACGGCTGGCAGCTGCAGCGGCTGGCGCAGGGAGCGGGTCAGCATGCCGCCTTTCTGCCCGGCTATCACTGGCAGCCGCTCAGCCACAGGCTGAGCCATTTCAGGCTGCCGCAGACCATCCGTCTGCGGCTGCTGCATCAAGGCCGCCCGCTGAAGCTGCCTGCCACACTGCTGTTTTCACCCGATGGCGATACGCCCGCGCTGACGTTTGAACTGCAGGCGCAGGATGCTGCGTCACGATTTATCACTTGGCATAACGGCCGGGCATCAGAGGAGCTGAATGAATGAACTGTCGTGGCATGACGCTACTGGAGGTACTGGTCGCGATGGCGCTGCTGGCAATTGCCGGGCTGGCGCTGCTGCGAACCAGCAGCGGGCAACTGCACCACCTGGGACATCTGGAGCACCAGCAGCTGGCGTATCAGGTGGCCGATTATCAGTTGAAACGCCTGCAGCTGGATGCGCAGTGGCCCGCAGAAAACTGGCATAACGGCGATATGACCATGGCCGGCGAGCAGTGGTTCTGGCGCTGGCGCGGGGTCAGTACCGCCGATCCGCAGATCCGCGCTCTGGAGGTGGAAGTACGACTTAACCGTCAGGCTCCCCAGGCACTGGCCCGGCTGCACGGCTGGCGAAGCCGGCCATGAGGCGCATTCAGCAAGGCTTTACCCTGCTGGAGATGATGGTAGCCCTGGCCATCTTCTCGGTGGTCGGTCTGGTCGGCTATCAGCTGTTGCAGGGGATGCTGCGCAACGGTGAACAGCTGAAGGAGCACAGCTCGCGCCTGAACGATGAGGAGCGGATTATTGCCCTGCTCAGCCGCGATCTGGCACAGGCAGCGATCCCGGCACATCCGGCGCAGGTGCCTGCCGGTGACGTCCCCTTTTTCACCAGTAATCACGATGAAGAACGGCTGCGTCTGACCCGCCGCAACTGGCTGAATCCGCTGCAGACGCAGCGTTCCTCACTGCAGCGTGTTGCCTGGCGTTTTTCTGCCGGGACGCTGACGCGGGTCAGTCTCAGCGACGGGCAGACAGGCGCACAGTTCAGCGGGATCAGCTCGCTGCAGCTGCGCTTCTGGGCCGGCGGCAGCTGGCATACCGACTGGCCCGCCACCCACAGCCTGCCGGAGGCGATCGAAGTGACGCTGACGATGCAGCCCTGGGGTGAGTTCAAACATATCGCGCTGCTACAGGAAAACCACGGATGAACAAACGCCAGCGGGGAATGGCCGTACTCACCGTGCTGCTGCTGATTGCACTGATGACGCTGCTGGCGGTGACCGCGCAGGATCGCTTTCAGCAGGCGCTGCACGGGGCATACAGCGGACGCTTTATGCTGCAATCCGCCTGGTCGCTGCGCGGGGCGGAAGAGTGGCTGTTGCTGCAACCCCCGCCGCCCAGCGCGCAGCAGCCGCAGCAACTACAGCTTGAGGATAGTGTGATCCACTACCAGTGGCGCGATCGTCAGGCCTGCTTCAACCTCAACGCGCTGGGCCGTAAAAGCAACGCCGCTCCGGCAAACGGCCTGAACAACAGCGCAGCCGCTACCGTATTGCAGCATGCAGGCGGCGCACAGAGAGAGGACAAGTCCACGGCGGGTTCAGGTAATCCTGTCACGCCTGCGGTGCCGGGCAACGAGCTGAACAGCACGGCGCACTCCTCCGTTGATTCGCCGCTGACGGCAGCACAGCGCCTGTTTATCCGCCTGCTCCGGGAACTTGACGTACTGCCCGACAAAGCACGGCAACTGACGCTGGCGCTGAGCGCGCAACTGCACAAGGGGGCGTTTATTGAACCCAGCCAGCTGCGCGACCCGGCCAGCAGCATCGACGCCGCGCTTTGGGCCAGGCTGGCTCCGCTGGTCTGTACCCTGCCCTCTGACAGACTGCGGATCAATATTAACGGACTGACCGAAGAGCAACTGCCGCTGTTTACCGCCCTGTTTGACGGTGCACTGTCTGCGGCCCAGGCTGGCGAGTTGCTGAGCCGGCGCCCCCCGGCGGGCTGGAAGACGCTGACCGCCATGCTGGCTGCCTCCGGGCAGAACAATGCAGCAGATAATCCGGCCCTGCTGCTGAGCACCGTGGACACCAAAAGCACGGCCTGGGAGCTGCTGATGTGGACCGGAGAAGCGCAATACAGCAACAGTCTGCGTAGCCGGTTACTCCTGCGCGACAAGCGTCTTCATGTTTCTGACCGACTTTATGGACTAAGCGATTAAAAAAATGGATAAGTCCCGCTCTAAAGACCCGCGGCCGCTGGTTATTCACTGTACCAGCCACGATCCCAGGTGCTTCACCTGGTATTACCGGGAGGTGGATGGCCGCCTGCACAGCGGCGATCAGCACACCCCGCTACCCGTCGCCGTTTCCGGCACGGTGCTGCTGCTGCCCGCCAGTCAGATTATTTTTCACCAGGCCACGTTACGCCATATCACGCCGCAGACGCTGAGCTGGCAGCTGGAAAACCAGGCGCTGAGCGAACCGGAGATGCTGCACACCGTGGTGCTGCAGCAGGAAGGTGAGCAGGTTCATCTGGCTGCCGTTGACCGCCAGTGGCTGCATCAGCTGCTGGCTCACCTGCGCAGCCGGGGAATTGCAGTGACCCGTGCCCTGCCCGATGCGCTGGTGCCGGGTGAACACCAGGCGCTGAGGCTGGGCGATCGCTGGCTGATCCGCCATCATCGCTGGCAGGGCATCAGCCTGAATGAACAACAGCTGGCCCCGTTACAGCTGCACGCACCGCTGCTGGCCACCCTGGTGGCCGACAGCGGGCAGCAGGCAGCTGACGGGCCGGCGTCGGCCGGGCAGCTGTATCAGCTGGCGTGCCAGCAGCGGATCAATCTGCTGCAGGGTGAATTTGCCGTCCGGCTGCCGCTGCGCCCTGCCGGTACCTTCGCGCTGGCCTGCGCACTGTGCAGCGTCCTGCTGCTGCTGATCCCGCCGCTGTGGTCCGGCTGGCAGGCCGGCACCCAGCTGAAACAGGCCGGGCGGCAAAGCCTGGCGCTGTACCAACGCTATTTCCCGGACGAAAAGCCGGCACGACCGGCGGCACGCATGACGGAACGGCTGAATGCCCTCAGCGCGGCACCCGCTGCAGACGGACCGCTGCGGCTGCTGGCCGACGCTGCGACCACGCTCGCAACGCTGCAAGATAATCCGCTGCAAACGCTGCGCTGGGATGAAAAGCAGCAGCAGCTTCATTTAAGCTTTGCCAGAACGCTGCCCGCTGCGTTAAGCGACGATGCGCTAATGATACAGATTCAGGAGAACATCATGACCATTGGCAGGAAACCATGAGCAAAAGCCTGCAAAAGATTTTGTCCCGCCCGCCGCGTGAACGCGGGTTGTTGCTTCTGCTCGCCGCTGTTGCCTTACTGGCCCTGCTGTGGCTCAGCTTACAGGCTGCCCGGCACTATCAGCTTGACGCCCGGCAGCAGGCCCGGCGTGCGCAGACTGAGCTGGCCGGAATGCAACAGCAGGTCGCGGCGCTGGAGCCGCTGCTGGCACGCCAGCAGCGCCAGCGCAGCCCGGGCTGGCAGGATGAGGTACTGGCGCTGGCAGCAGAACAGGAGCTGCCCCTGACGGTGGCCGGACGCGATGCCCGCCAGCTGCTGTTCAGCCCGGGCACCACTGACCTGCCGCGCCTGAGCCGCTGGCTGCAGCAGCTGGAGCAGGAGTATTACGTACGCGCCGTGCGGCTGCAGCTGGAAAACGGACCAGAAGGCATCACCCTGGTTCAGCTGGTACTGCAGCGCCATGAATGAGATCTTCCTGCCGATCGCCCTGCTGGGTGCCTGTGCGGGCAGCCTGATGAATATGGTGGTGTGGCGGCTGCCGCGCATGGTGCTGCAACAGGAGGGGCCGGAATTTAGCCTGTGGCTGCCAGCATCACACTGCCCACGCTGCCGCGTAGCCCTCGCCTGGTACGACAATCTGCCGCTGCTCAGCTGGCTGTGGCTGCGCGGTCGCAGCCGCTGCTGCGGGCAGCAGATTGGCCTGCGCTATCTGCTGATCGAACTGGCCTGCGTGCTGCTGAGCCTGCTGATGGCCTGGGTTTTTCCCGCAGATGGACGGCTGGCCGCCGCACTGTTACTGGGCTGGTTTTTACTCGCGCTGTCGCTGATTGACCGCGATCACCAGATGCTGCCGGATGCGCTGACGCTGCCGCTGCTGTGGCTGGGGATAGTCTGCCAGCTGGCGGGCTGGCTGCCTGATATCACGCTTGAACAAAGCGTGACGGGAGCGATGGCCGGTTATCTCTCGCTTTGGCTGCTGGCAACCAGCTACCGGCTGCTGCGAGGTAAGGAAGCGCTGGGAATGGGCGATGCCAAGCTGCTGGCCGCGCTGGGTGCCTGGCTGGGCTGGCAGCCGTTGCCGCTGCTGCTGCTGCTGGCTTCTGCCAGCGGTATTGTCTGGCTGGCTTGTTCACACCTGCTGAGCCGTCGCTCGTTCAATGCACCGCTGCCCTTTGGCCCCTGCCTCGCGGCGGCGGGCGGGTTGCTGTTTATTGCAGAAAATAGCGATCTGCTGCCCTTCTCCCTCTGAAACCATACCTTCCGCTGACACAACGCCCGCCAGGGGCGTTGAGTTCAGCCTGCTGTACCAGACCCGTTATGCCGTTAACCCTGTCACTCTGCCGGCGTGCATCCACTGCTGTGGCCAGGCCACTGGCTGGCTGAAGTTATCCCGGTAGCTGCGTGACAAAAAGCGGGTGGATATGGCAGGCGGTGTAATCGAACCCTGCTTCCGTGACGTCTGAACAGTACTTTCGCTCTTCTCGCCCAAACGTCTTCCATTGCATGATTCCAGATAATATCCCTTATCCTGCTTTAAGCAGGCATTAATACCCCTGTCGAGCCAATAACGTTTGACGACAGCCATTGATTAAGCCTCTCCCACCTGGAAAAAAGCATTAAAAACCTCACCATGGGAATAATTAAGACACTGATAAAAAACAACTAATTTAGAAATCACCCTGAATAAAGACTCTAAGTTTTGTTAAGTATCCCTTTTAGCAAGGTACTGATTATTCTGGTCCGGCAAATTAGCGATGCATCTCGTAAAAGCGAAGATGCTTTTTATTTTCATTATCTTACAGAGAATGTTTTTTATTATGAAACTCAGTAAAGTTGCTCTGGCGGTCTCCGCTCTTCTGATCAGTGGCAGTGCGCTGGCACACGGTTACATCAGCAATCCACCTTCCCGTGACTATATGTGTAAGCTGAACAACGATCAGTCCTGTGGTGGCGTAATCAATGAGCCACAGAGCGTGGGCGAGTCTGAAAAAGGCTTCCCTAAGCCAGGCACGCCACCAGACGGTCAGCTGCCAAGCGGTGGAAAATACCTGGGGCAACCACTCGATGTGCAGACGCCTGTTCGCTGGGAAAAAAACAGCATGCACGCGGGTAAAAATAACTTCACCTGGACTTTTACCGCTGAACATAACACGACAGACTTTAAATATTTCATCACGAAACAAGACTGGGATCAGTCCAGCCCGTTAACCCGTGACTCCTTTGAACTGACGCCATTCTGCGTAGTTCCGATGGGCGGTCAGCTGCCTAATGGCAAGCCAGGCCCGAATGGTACAGAGGTCACACATGAGTGTGACGTTCCCGAGCGTAGCGGCTACCAGGTTATTTACGCCAGCTGGGAAGTTGATAACACCGCCATGAGCTTCTACAAAACCATCGACGCAGACTTTGGTAATGAAGTGCCGTCCATCTGGGAAAATGACATCGGGAAAATCCAGGCGAATAAAGATCTGTACGCTGGCGACTACGTCGATGCACGCTTCTTTGGTAAAAGCCTGGGGTTAAACGATCAAACCATCAGACTGAAAATTAACACCGATGCCGAAGGCAAAAAAGAGGTGTGGGCAAAAGCACTGGCAGAGTTAATTAACGCAACGTATCCGGATGAGATTCGTGCAGGCGTTAAAAACAGCAAAGGTGAAGTTAATCCGATCGCTGGCGTTAACCATATCTTCGTGAAGAAAGGCAGCAAGGTCACCAGCGCTCAGGTCTCTCCACATTCTGAGCATAAGGATCCTGCTTCAATTGAGCTGAGCAATATCAAGGACAGCTACCAGCTTGATGATGGCGCAGCAAACGTGACACTTGATGTCACTGCGACAGGAAAACTGGCGGTCAACGCTCAGGTGTTCGATAAGGACGGTAACCAGGTTGGGCTGGGTTCTGCCATTATCACCGACGGTACTGCAAGTGTGACTGCTAAAGTGCTTAACGCTTCGGCAGGCATGCACAAGCTGGTAGTACTGGCGACGGAAGAAGGTAAATCAACCGTTATTCAGAAAGAGCAGGATATCATGCTCAAAGCACCTGTCTCCGGTGACGTTGATTTTGAGTTCCCTGATGGCCTGGGTAAATACAAATCCGGTACCAAAGTGCTGCAGCCGAAAAATAATACCGTGTACGAATGTAAGCCTGGTGCCGTTGGCGGCTGGTGTAACATCTATTCCGCCAGTGCAAACCACTACGAGCCGGGTATCGGTTCAAACTGGCAGGACGCCTGGAATGAAGTCGGTCCGGTGAAGAAGTAACCTCCCCCTCACCAGATTAAGTTAATCTATATGGCAGCCCTCACCGGCTGCCTTTTTTTATTTCCTGACGCGCTGGTTTGAGATAATGACTACTTTTAAGCGCTCGATATCACTTCCTCGACCTGCGCACAGTAACAGATACAACCATCAGTTAGTGGTATCGGTTTGTTTACCTTAAGATTTTCCGTTTCGCCGGGCTGCTGCAAATTCTGATGGCGTATGATATTTCAGGGCTGAAAGGTGACTGCGTTCATTACAGTCCTGCCGCCAGTCATTAATGATTTTCCTGGCGTGAATGATATCGATGAACCAGCACTCATTCAGACATTCATCATGAGAGCCTCGATCAAGGCTCTCAATAACCCCGTTCTGTGTTGGTTTTCCCGGCTGAATAATCCCCAGCTCATACCATGTTCAAAGGCCCACTTGCCCAGGACGCGGCAGGTAAACTCAGACCACCGCTGGAGAGTGCATCCATGAAAAAACCCATTGGCCAGGTCAGGTTGGGTTGTCGCCAGACGCAGCACCAATAAAAAAGGGCCGGATTTTCATCCGGCCCTGCTTTAGCACACGCTGAGGAGATTAGCTCAGACGGCCGTGGCACTGCTTATATTTCTTACCGGAACCACACGGGCACAGGTCGTTACGGCCGACCTTGCGTTCACCGGTCTGCGCGGCCAACGCCTGCGCTTCCTCGGTTGCATCGTCAACGTGGCTCAGGTGCTGCTGCTGCGCCAGACGCTCGGCTTCCTGGCGGCGCTGCTCTTCCATCTGCTCCACCTCTTCCGGCATACGCACCTGTACCTTGCTCAGGGTGCTGACCACTTCATACTTCAGTGATTCCAGCATCGCGGCGAACATGGCGAAGGATTCACGCTTGTACTCCTGCTTCGGATCCTTCTGCGCATAGCCGCGCAGGTGGATACCCTGGCGCAAGTAGTCCATCGCCGCCAGGTGCTCTTTCCACAGCGAATCCAGCGTCTGCAGCATCACGCCTTTTTCGAAGTTGCGCATCATCTCGGTGCCGACAACCTCTTCTTTGCGCAAGTACTGCGCCTTGGCTTCATCCATGATGCGCTCGCGCAGCGTCTCTTCATGCAATTCCGGCTCTTTCTCCAGCCATTCACCGATCGGCAGGTCGAGATCGAAATCGTTTTTCAGGCGCTCCTGCAGGCCCGGCACATCCCACATCTCTTCCAGCGACTCTGGTGGAATCGAACCGTCGATGGTGGCTTTGAAGACATCTTCGCGAATGCTGCTGATGGTTTCAGAGACGTCCGACACGTCCAGCAGCTCGTTACGCTGGGTGTAGATAGCGCGGCGCTGGTCGTTAGCCACGTCATCATACTCCAGCAGCTGCTTACGAATATCGAAGTTGCGGCTCTCCACCTTGCGCTGCGCGTTGGCAATCGCCTTGGTCACCCACGGGTGCTCAATCGCTTCGCCCGGCTTCATGCCCAGCTTACGCATCATGTTGGAGACGCGGTCCGAGGCAAAGATACGCATCAGCGCATCTTCCATCGACAGGTAGAAGCGGGATGAACCCTGGTCACCCTGACGGCCGGAGCGGCCGCGCAGCTGGTTATCGATGCGGCGCGACTCATGGCGCTCGGTACCGATAATGTGCAGGCCGCCGGAGGCCAGTACCGCTTCATGGCGTACTTTCCACGCGCTCTTGATCGCTTCAATCTGCTCGGCGGTGGGGTCGGTCAGGTCGGCAATCTCTGCCTGCCAGCTGCCGCCCAGCACGATATCGGTACCACGACCGGCCATGTTGGTGGCGATGGTGACCGCACCCGGCTGACCGGCCTGCGCCACGATATCCGCTTCGCGGGCGTGGAACTTGGCGTTCAGCACTTCATGTTTGATGCCGGCGCGGGTCAGTTCGTTGGACACCACTTCCGATTTTTCAATCGAGATGGTACCGACCAGGATCGGCTGACCGTTGGCGGAACGTTCACGGATGTCTTCGATAATCGCTCCGATCTTCTCCAGCTCGGTCATATAGACCAGGTCCGGCAAATCTTTACGCTGCATCGGGCGGTTGGTCGGCACCACAATGGTATCCAGCTTGTAGATTGAGCTGAATTCAAAGGCTTCGGTGTCGGCGGTACCGGTCATCCCGGCCAGTTTGTTATACAGGCGGAAGTAGTTCTGGAAGGTGATCGAGGCCAGCGTCTGGTTCTCGTTCTGAATATCCACGCCCTCTTTGGCTTCCACCGCCTGGTGCAGGCCGTCAGACCAGCGGCGGCCCTGCATGGTACGGCCGGTGTGTTCATCAACGATGATCACTTCGCCGTCTTTGACGATGTAGTCTACGTCGCGGGTGAACAGCACGTGGGCGCGCAGCGCGGCGGTCACGTGATGCATCATCATAATGTTGCCCGGCGAGTAGAGCGACTCGCCCTCTTCCATGATGCCTTCGCTGACCATCAGCCCTTCAATCGCCACCAGACCGCGCTCGGTCAGGTGCACCTGGCGTGATTTCTCATCCACCGAGAAGTGGCCTTCGCCCTGGAAGCTGTCGGAGTCTTCTTTTTCCTGACGGATCAGGTTAGGGATAATCTTGTTAACCTTGATATACAGCTCGGAGCTGTCTTCCGCCGGGCCGGAGATGATCAGCGGGGTACGCGCTTCATCGATCAGAATGGAGTCAACCTCATCCACCAGCGCATAGTTCAGCTTGCGCTGTACGCGCTCTTCCGGGCTGAACGCCATGTTATCGCGCAGGTAGTCGAAGCCGTATTCGTTGTTAGTACCATAGGTAATATCGGCAGCGTAGGCGGCACGTTTGGCCGGTGCCGGCATGCCCGGCAGGTTGATGCCGACGCTCAGGCCAAGGAACTCGAACAGCGGACGGTTGTTTTCGGCGTCACGCTGGGCCAGATAGTCGTTGACCGTCACCACGTGCACGCCTTTGCCGCTCAGGGCATTCAGGTAGGCAGGCAGGGTGGCGGTCAGGGTTTTACCTTCACCGGTGCGCATTTCGGCGATGCAACGGTCATTCAGTACCATACCGCCCAACAGCTGCACGTCGAAGTGGCGCATGCCGAAGACGCGTTTACTGGCTTCGCGCACGGTGGCGAAGGCTTCCGGGATCAGGCTCTCCAGCGATTCGCCTTTCTCCAGGCGGGCACGGAATTCGTTGGTTTTTGCCTGCAGCTCTTCATCCGTCAGCCTGACGAAATCCGGCTCCATCTTGCCAATCTGCTCAACCACTTTGCGCATACGGCGCAGGGTACGGTCATTGCTGCTGCCAAAAACTTTGGTCAATAATTTGCTAATCATAATAGATACATTCTCTCTGCCATCGCGATATGCGACGGTCACTCAAAAGGGGTTAACGATCGTTCGGGTGAGTTAAGCCAGAGAAGAAGGTCCGGCACGAATGCCGCGCACCTGCGCCAGCCACAGGCCGGGCTGATGCTGAGGGGAAACAGAGACCTCGCGCTCGGCGGTACGACGGATAATCACCGGCGGCCGCGCTTCGTGGGTCAGTAAGGCATTTAAGGTATCCAGCAGCGCCAGCTTGTGGGCTTCCAGCGGCTGTTCAGCGGTGGCTACCGGGGAAACAGAGGGTGTCAGGGTAAACGAGAGGTGGCGGATAACCGTGCGGATCGCGTGCTGATGCCAGTAATCGACGCTAAACGACGGGCGACGTACGCTCTCCTGCAGCAGCGCCAGATGGTGGCTGCGCGCCACGCTGCTGATATTCAGGCTGCGCGATGAGGTTTCTGATAAAGTAGTGTGGTCGTGTGCGGACGCCTGCGGCAGGCCGAGACTGGCCGCGACCATCCCCAACAGGAGATGTGGCCAGAAGTAGCGTCTGCCAAATTGTCGCCAACGACTCAGAATACCGATCACTGTGTTCCGCCGGAGCTAACTATGCGTGATAGTCGCCCACAATCAATTGAAAATTTTTTCGACCAGGCTTCCGAGCGAAGCACCCTGCAGCAGGTGCAGCAGCGCGCCATTGTGCTTAATAAGCTGAATCGCGCCGTTCAGGGGGTCCTGCCTGCTCAACTGCATCCCTGGTGCCGCGTGGCTAACTTCCGCCAGGGAATTCTGGTTATCGAAACGGCTAACGCCAGCTGGTTGATGCGTCTACGCTATGAACAATCCAGCCTGCTGTCAGCTTTACGTGCGCAAATATTACCATCATTGACGGCGATCGACATCAGGATTAATCCGTCGCTGGCCTCAAAAGGGCTTAAAACCGTACAAGAAAACAGCGCTCAGGCAGCGACCGAGGAAAAACCGGTACTGAGAAAGATGACGGAACAGAGTGCGGAAAGTTTGCGAGCGGTGGCCAGTAACAGCCCGGAAAAACTGAAGAAAATTTTAGAACGACTGGCCTCGCTGGCCGGAGAGAGTACCCGCTCAACCAGTCGTTAATTTACCCGTTGACCACACAGCCTGTGTCAGTCACCAGATACTACCGGTTCTGGCTTAGGCCAGAACCAGGTTAGGTGCCTTGAACGTCACCGGAAGTTCAGCTTCGTCTTCGAACGTTGCCCATTCCCAGGCTTCCTGCTTCGCCAGAACCGCCTGCAGCAGTTTATTGTTAAGCGCATGGCCAGACTTAAACGCCGTCAGTGCACCGATAATGTTGTGGCCGCACATATACAGGTCGCCGACGGCGTCGAGCATTTTGTGGCGCACGAACTCATCTTCAAAGCGTAAGCCGTCTTCGTTCAGCACGCGGTAGTCATCGACCACGATGGCACAGTCAAAGCTGCCACCCAGGCACAGACCACGCGACTGCAGCGCTTCAATATCGCGCATAAAACCGAAAGTACGAGCACGGCTGAGCTGGCGCGTAAAGGCTTCGGCAGAGAAGTCCATACGGTAGCGCTGGGTGCTGGCGTCGATCGCAGGATGGTTAAAATCAATGGTGAAATCCAGTGAGAAACCATTATGCGGGGTCAGTTCAGCCCATTTGTCGCCATCTTCAACCCGGACAGGTTGTTTGATGCGCACAAATTTCTTCGCGCTGTTCAGCTCTTCGATGCCGGCATCCATCAGCAGATAGATAAAGGGCGCGGCGCTGCCATCCATAATCGGGATTTCAGGCGCGTTAACTTCCACCACAATATTATCGATGCCGAGTGCTGCCAGAGCGGCGTTCAGGTGTTCGACTGTCGAAATACGCACGTCATGCTCATTGACCAGGCAAGTACAGAGCATGGTATCACGCACGGATTTGGCATCAGCCGGGAAATCAACCGGTGGATTCAAGTCAGTGCGACGATAGATGACCCCGGTGTTAGCCGGCGCAGGGCGTAACGTCAGCGTGACTTTTTTGCCGGTGTGTAAACCGACGCCGGTCGTCTGAACAATACGTTTTAATGTCCGTTGTTTGATCATCGCATTATCTCGCAAAAAAATTACCATCCGACCACCAGTTTAGCTTACTGGCGGGCGAACAGTTTAGCACAAAGAGTGCAAATTCCCTACTATCAGGAAATTCTTAGTCCGCCTGCTTGCGCAGGAAGGCCGGAATATCCAGATAATCAGGCTCTTTGTTAGTCTGGGTAGCAGAGTCGTTGACCACTTTGGCCGCCGGGTTCTGTTCCTGCGGCAGCGGTGCCATACCGTGCTGCTGGTAACGGCGATCCATGGTCGGCTGTGCAGACTGCTTGTTGGTGACCAGGGTAATTTCTGGACGTTTGTCCATGCCGATGCCGGTTGCCACCACGGTGACGCGCAGTTCATCATTCATTTCCGGATCCAGTGAAGTACCAATCACCACGGTCGCGTTATCCGATGCAAAGGCACGGATGGTGTTACCCACGGTTTCGAACTCATCCAGACGCAGGTCGAAGCCGGCGGTGATGTTGACCAGTACGCCACGCGCGCCGGAAAGGTCGATATCTTCCAGCAGCGGGCTGGAGATCGCCATTTCAGCGGCTTCTTCCGCACGGTCTTCACCGCAGGCGACGCCGGAGCCCATCATCGCGTAGCCCATTTCGGACATCACGGTGCGCACGTCAGCAAAGTCGACGTTCATCAGACCCGGACGGGTAATCAGCTCGGCGATACCCTGCACCGCGCCCTTCAGCACGTCGTTGGCCGCGCCAAAAGCGTCCAGCAGTGAAATACCACGGCCCAGCACCTTCAGCAGCTTGTCATTGGGGATGGTGATCAGTGAGTCAACGTGCTTGGACAGCTCGGCGATCCCCTGTTCAGCAAACGCCATGCGCTTTTTGCCTTCGAAGTTGAACGGCTTGGTCACTACCGCCACGGTCAGAATACCGAGCTCTTTAGCCACCTCAGCCACGACCGGAGCTGCACCAGTACCGGTGCCGCCACCCATACCTGCGGCGATAAACACCATGTCCGCGCCATCCAGTGCCTGACGCAGTGCTTCACGATCTTCTTCAGCCGAGTTACGGCCCACTTCCGGGTTGGCACCGGCACCCAGACCTTTGGTAATCCCGTTACCGATCTGAATGGTCTGGCCAACGGCCGTTTTACGCAGTGCCTGAGCGTCGGTGTTTACGGCGAAGAACTCTACGCCTTCAATACGTTCACGCACCATATGCTCTACGGCATTACCGCCGCCGCCGCCGACGCCGATGACTTTAATCACCGCGTCATTGGTTAATTCCATTGGTTCAAACATAATTTCTCTCCGTTTATGTGCCTGTACGCCTGGAGATCACGCATTGCTCTAGCATGATCGCCTTTAGTAATAATTAAAACTCTTTTCTCAGCCAGCTGTTGATTTTTTTGAACCAGTTACCCACTGAGGCTCTTTTTTCAACTTCCGCCTCACCGCTGAGGTGAGATTCTTTTCCGTAATGCAGCAGGCCTACCGCCGTCGAGTAGTAAGGCTCCTGCGCGTAATCCGTTAATCCTGTGATATTCAGCGGCTGTCCGATACGCACCTGGGTGTGGAACACCCGCTGCGCGCAAGCCGCTAATCCTTCAATCTGTGCCGCGCCGCCGGTCAGTACGATGCCGGCCGCGAGGTGGTGTTTAACGCCCTGCTGGCGAAGCTGCTCCTGCAGTTGCAGGATCTCGTCGTTCACCAGGTTAAGCAGTTCGGTGTAGCGTGGCTCGATCACTTCCGCCAGCGTCTGACGCTGCAGGCTGCGTGGAGGCCGGCCACCGACGCTCGGCACCTCAACATTCTCATCTTTACCGACGATAGCCCCGAGCGCACAGCCGTGGCGCACTTTAATCGCTTCAGCATCCGTCGGCGGCGTACCAAAAGCGTAGGCGATGTCGCTGGTCACCACGTTGCCCGCATAAGGGATCACTTTGGTATGACGCAGTGCGCCGCCGGTGTAGACGGCGATATCCATGGTGCCACCGCCGACGTCGACCACGCAGACGCCCAGCTCACGTTCGTCTTCGGTCAGCACCGCAAAGCTGGACGCCAGCCCGGCAAAGATCAGTTGATCGACCTTCAGGCCACAGCGCTCCACCGCTTTCACGATGTTCTTCGCCATATCATTGTGGCAGGTAATCAGGTGCACCTTAGCCTGCATGCGCACGCCGGACAGACCCACCGGATTTTTGATCCCTTCCTGATAGTCGATGGCGTACTCTTGCGGGATCACATGGAGAATGCGGTGCTCGTCGCGCACGCGTACCGATTTGGCAGTGTGCACTACGTTCTCGACATCTTCCTGGGTTACTTCCTCTTCGGAAATAGGAACCATCCCTATTTCGTTCTGGCAGCTGATGTGTTTACCCGATAATGCGAGGTAGACCGAGGAAATCTGGCAATCCGCCATCAGCTCCGCCTGATCGATGGCGCGCTGCACGCACTTCACCACCGACTCAAGGTCGTTCACGCCACCTTTATCCATGCCACGAGACGGGCAGCTGCCCACCCCGATAATATTGACCATGCCATCGGGCAGAACTTCCCCTACCAGGGCGGCAACCTTCGCGGTGCCAATCTCGAGTCCAACTACCAGTTTTCTGTCCGTCGACTTGATCATTGTTGTTTAGCCTGTGCCTGAGTCTGCTGCTGTTCGCCGTCAGCACTCGTAGTAATTATCGGTGTCCATCCTACTGCCGCGCCAGAGTCGTAACGCAGGTCAACGTAGTTGATACGCGTATTTTCTGCCTGCCCCTGCTGCTGCAGCGTCGGGTACAGGGTAATAAAGCGCTTCAGGCGCTTCATATCCTCGTTGCGCCCTAACTCCAGGCGGGTGTCATCACTCAACACCAGCTGCCAGGATCGCCGGGCGGTCATTGAGGCCGCCTTAAGCGTAAATTTGCTGGCCGCCAGCACGTCGCGCATCTCGTGATAGCCGGCTAACACCTCGGACTCGCTGCCCTCCGGGCCGTACAGCATCGGCAGACTCTCTTTGCCGAGGTGGCTGGCCGGCACGCTGAACGATTTGCCTTCAGCATCAACCATATGCACATCATTCCACCGTGCAACGGCGACATATTCAACCAGATGAATCTTTAATTCGTCCGGCCACTGCTTGCGCACGCTCACCTGCTGGATCCACGGCAGACGTTCGATCTGCTGCTGGATGATGTCGACATCCTGCGACATAAAGGTGCCGGGCTCGCCCAGCGACAAAATAGCCTGGCGAATATCATCGTTGGTGGTGTAGTGCGTCTTGCCGGTGACCACCAGCTTTGACAGCGGCTGCCGGGACGCATCGTTCATCCACTTCAGCACCACTACGCCCCCCGCCGCCATCACGCCAACCACCATCAGCAGGAACAGGATCCCCGCCAGCCGCGTGCCGTTACTGCGCCCGGTACGCGCCTTTTTTTCCTGCGCTTCCCGGTTACGAACGTTCAGAGCCGCCTGAGACATATCAGTCGGCCAGCTCCAGAATGCGCGCTACCAGCTGCGAGAAGCTCAGCCCGGCCTGTTTCGCCGCCATCGGCACCAGGCTGTGGCTGGTCATGCCCGGAGAGGTGTTGACCTCCAGCAGGTAGAAGCGTCCGTCGCCGCCCATCATCACATCTACGCGGCCCCAGCCGCTGCAGCCCAGCGCACGCCAGGCGGCCAGCACCAGGCTGTTCAGCTCCGCTTCCTGCTCCGCATTCAACCCTGACGGGCAGAAGTACTGGGTTTCGTCAGAGATATATTTCGCCTGATAGTCGTAAAACTCGCTGGCGGCCTGGATGCGGATCGACGGCAGAATTTCGTCGCCGATCACGCCTACGGTGTACTCCGGGCCGCTGAGGAAGGCTTCGACCAGCACTTCGTCATCGTGGCGGAAGGCTTCCGCCAGCGCCGCCGGCAGCTCCGTGGCCTGATTGACCCGTGAGATGCCGACGCTGGAGCCTTCACGGCTCGGCTTAACAAACAGCGGCAGGCCCAGCGCGGCGATGCGCGTTTCCAGCTCGCCGCTGATGCCCGCGTCCATCTGCTGACGGGTCAGCGCCACGTAGGGGGCGATCGGCAGGCCACAGCCGGCCCACAGATATTTGGTGCGCAGCTTGTCCATGGTGATCGCCGAAGCCATCACGCCGCTGCCGGTATAGGGGATCGCCAGGTACTCCAGCAGCCCCTGCAGGGTGCCATCTTCTCCGCCGCGACCGTGCAGCGCGATAAAGGCTCTGGTAAAGCCCTCTTCCTTCAGACGCGTCACCGGGAAATCACGGATGTCCACCGGATGGGCGTTAACGCCCGCCTCCTGCAGACCGGCGGTTACCGCCGCACCGGATAACAGTGACACATCACGCTCGGCCGAGGTGCCGCCCAGCAATACCGCTATTTTATCCGCCATGATGTTCCTCACCGTTGTTCTGCAACGTTAATTTTAGTTCAGACAGCGTGCGGGCGATGCGGCCAACGTTGCCCGCCCCCTGCACCAGAATCAAATCGTTGCCGGTCAGCTTCGGCAACAGCATCTCCAGCACCGCATCGTGGTCAGAGACCAGAATCGGGTCAACTTTGCCGCGGCCGCGAATGGTGCGGCACAGCGAGCGGCTGTCGGCGCCCGGGATCGGCGCTTCACCGGCGGCATAGACGTCCAGCATCAGCAGCACGTCGACCTGCGACAGCACGTTAGCGAAGTCGTCATACAGGTCGCGGGTACGCGTGTAGCGGTGCGGCTGGAAAATCATCACCAGATTCTTATCCGGCCAGCCGGCGCGTGCCGCTTTGATCGTCACGTCCACTTCGGTCGGGTGATGGCCGTAGTCATCAACCAGCATCGCCTTACCGTTCTCAACCGGATACTCGCCGAGGAAGTCAAAGCGACGTCCGGTGCCCTGGAAGCTCAGCAGCGCGCTGAGGATATCTTCGTCCTCAATGCCCTCTTCGGTGGCCACCGCCACCGCCGCCGCCGCGTTCAGCGCGTTATGACGCCCCGGCGCGTTCAGCGTCACGTGCATCAGCGGCTTGTCATGACGTACCAGGGTAAAGTGGCCCTGTGCCCCACGCTGCTCGTAGTTCTCGACCCGCACGTCGGCGTCATCGCTAAAGCCGTAGGTGGTGATCTGCCGGCCAACGCGCGGGATCAGTTCACGGATCACCTCGTCATCAACGCAGAGCACCGCACGGCCATAAAACGGCAGGTTGTGCAGGAAGTTGATAAACGTCGTTTTTAACACCTCGAAGTCGCCCTGGTAGGTATCCATATGGTCGGCTTCGATATTGGTGACGATCGCCACCATCGGCTGCAGATGGAGGAACGACGCGTCGCTCTCATCGGCTTCCGCAATCAGGTAGCGGCTGCTGCCCAGACGCGCGTGGGTGCCGGCCGCCTTCACCAGCCCGCCGTTGACAAAGGTCGGGTCCAGGCCGCCCTCGGCATAAATGCCGGAGACCAGTGCGGTGGTGGTGGTCTTACCGTGGGTGCCGGCAATGGCAATACCGTGACGAAAGCGCATCAGTTCGGCCAGCATCTCGGCGCGGCGGATTACCGGGATACGCGCTTCACGCGCCGCCACCACTTCCGGGTTGTCCTGAGACACCGCGGTCGAAACCACCACCACGCTGGCGTCGCTGACGTTCTCCGGGCGATGGTTAAAATAGATGGTCGCCCCAAGGCCGGCCAGATGCTGGGTTACCGCGTTCGGCGCCAGGTCGGAACCGCTGATTTCATAGCCTTCGTTAGCCAACACTTCGGCAATACCGCCCATGCCGGCACCACCGATGCCAACAAAGTGAATGTGCCGGACGCGACGCATCTCGGGCACGATAGAACGCAGTTTTGCCAGTTGTTGTGTATTCATCTCTTCGCCTGCTGGTGCGTCACCGCACCTGTATTACGGGCCAGGCCTGCCTGACCCCTGCATAATCTGTTTAGCGCGCGGCCTTACTGACTTCAGCCGCCACGCGCTCTGTTGCGTCGGGGATCGCCACCGCGCGGGCTTTTTCAGCCATCTGCAGCAGCGTGACCCGATCCCAGCCCGCCAGCGTATCCGCCACGGCTGCCGCGGTGAACTGCGGCTGTTCATAAATTCTGGCGGCGCCGGCCTGCTCCAGCGGCAGCGCGTTCCAGTACTGCTGACGGTCTTTGTGCTGGAACGGCACGAAGATCGCCGGCAGGCCGGCGGCGGCCACCTCACTGACGGTCAGCGCGCCGGAGCGGCAGACGATCACGTCAGCCCAGGCATAGGCGCTGGCCATATCGTCAATAAACTCGGCCACCCGATGGCCGTTCTGGCCCAGCCGCTGGTACTCGGCGTTGACGCTGTCCAGCGATCCTTTGCCGACCTGGTGCCACAGGGTAATCTGCTCACCCAGCAGCGCGGCGACCTGCGGCAGCGTCTGGTTGAGCACCCGTGCCCCCTGGCTGCCGCCGATCACCAGCACACGGGTCGGGCCGCTGCGCCCGGCCAGCCGTTCGGCCGGCAGCGGCAGCGCCAGCACGTCGGTGCGCACCGGGTTGCCAACCACGTCGGCATGCGGGAAGGCTCCGGGAAACGCCTGCATCACTTTGGTGGCAATCTTTGCCAGCCACTTGTTAGTCAGCCCGGCGATGCCGTTCTGCTCATGCAGCACTACCGGCACACCGCAGCTCCACGCCGCCAGCCCGCCGGGGCCGGAAACGTAGCCACCCATGCCCAGTACCACGTCCGGCTGCCAGGCCTTAATGATCGCCCGCGCCTGCCGCCACGCGTTAAAGATGCGCAGCGGCGCCATCAGCTGGGCCTTCAGCCCTTTGCCGCGCAGGCCGCTGATGCGAATAAAATCAATGTCGATTCCGTGTTTTGGCACTAAATCCGCTTCCATCCGGTCAGCGGTTCCAAGCCAGCGTACCTGCCAGCCCTGCGCCATCAGATGGTGTGCTACCGCCAGCCCGGGGAACACGTGCCCGCCGGTTCCGCCAGCCATCACCATCAGTCGCTTTGCACTCATCGACTACCCTCGCGTAAACGCCTGGGCCTTGGCCAGACGCGTCTCATAATCAATACGTAACAAAAACACGATGGCGGTCGACATAATAATCAGACTCGAACCACCGTAACTGATCAGCGGCAACGTCAGGCCTTTGGTCGGCAACATCCCGGCCGCGGCACCGACGTTAACCAGCGCCTGGAAGCTGAACCACACGCCAATTGAGCAGGCGAGAAAGCCGGCAAAACGCTGATCGATCTCTAAAGCGCGGCGTCCGATGGACATCGCGCGAAAAGCGACGAAGAATACCATTAACAACGCCAAAACCACACCGATATAACCCAGTTCCTCACCGAGAATGGAGAAGATAAAATCGGTGTGCGCTTCCGGTAAATATTCCAGTTTTTGCACCGAATTTCCCAGCCCCTGCCCCCAGAATTCGCCGCGGCCAAAGGCCATCAGCGACTGGGTTAACTGGTAGCCGCTGCCGAACGGATCTTCCCAGGGATCGAGGAATGAGGTGACGCGGCGCATACGGTAAGGTTCGGCCACGATCAGCAGGCAAACCGCAAAAATTCCCGAGCCGATAATCGCCAGGAACTGCCACAGTTTCGCTCCGGCCAGGAACAGCATCGCCAGCGTGGTGACGAACAGCACCACCACCGTACCCAGATCGGGCTGCGCCAGCAGCAGTACCGCCAGCACCACCATCACGCCCATCGGTTTACAGAAGCCCCAAAAGTTCTGACGCACCTCTTCCACCTTGCGCACCAGATAGCTGGCGAGGTAACAGAACAGCGACAGTTTCGACAGCTCGGCGGGCTGAATACGCAGCGGGCCAAGTGCGATCCAGCGCGATGCGCCGTTAACCGAGCTACCGACCAGCAGCACCACCAGCAGCATCGCCACCGTCACCAGCAGCATCACGTTGCTGTAGCGTTGCCAGAAATCCATCGGGATGCGCAGGGTGACCAGCGCCATGCCGAATGCCAGCAGGATGTAGAACGCATCGCGCTTGGCAAAGTAGAACGGGTCGTCGTTCAGGCGCTGCCCGACCGGCATCGACGCCGACGTCACCATTACAAAGCCGACGATCGCCAGGCCAAAGGTCAGCCACAGCAGCGTGCGGTCATACAACACCATCGAGTTGGTGTCGCTCTCCCGCGTGCCCATCACCCAGCCTTTTATGCGGCTGGTAAGGCCACCGGCCAGGTATCCTGCGAAGCTCAGACCCGGTACGCGCATCAGCCTGCCTCCCGCGCCAGCTGAGCGAACAGGTCGCCACGCTGTTCAAAGTTCTTAAACTGATCGAGGCTGGCACAGGCCGGCGACAGCAGTACCATATCGCCAGGCTGAACCTGAGAGGCAATCTGCTGCACCGCTTCAGCCAGCGTGTCGGTCCGGGTGGCAATCTCCGGGCGCAGCGCGGCCAGTTCAGCACCGTCGCGGCCAAAGCAGAAGGTGCGCACGCGATCCCCCTGCAGATAGCGGGTCAGCGCGCTGAAGTCGGCAGCTTTGCCGTCCCCGCCCAGCAGTAGCCACAGGGTGCCCTTAATCTGTAAACCATTCAGCGCGGCTTCGGTGCTGCCGACGTTGGTGGCTTTCGAGTCGTTAATCCAGCGCACGCCGTTGTGTTCATGCACCAGCTGGAAGCGGTGCGGCAGCCCGCCAAAGGTGGTCAGCGCCTTCAGGCTGCTGGCGCGCGGCAGGCCGACGGCGTCGGCCAGCGCCAGCGCGGCCAGCGCGTTGGTGTAGTTGTGCTGGCCGACCAGGTGCATCTCGGCGGTATCCAGCACTTTTTCCCCGCGCGCGCGCAGCCAGACGCTGCCCTGCTGGCGGTTGAGGTGGTAGTCACCGACGTCGACGCCGAAGCTGACGCAGCGCGGATCGGCACCGCGTACCGGCATGCTCATCGCGTCGTCCGCGTTGACCACGCAGACCGCGGCACCGTCATAAATACGTAACTTGGCGGCGCGATACTGCTGCATCCCCAGCGGGTAGCGATCCATATGATCCTCGGTGACGTTGAGGATGGTCGCCGCGGCCGCCTGCAGGCTGGAGGTGGTCTCCAGCTGGAAGCTGGAGAGTTCCAGCACGTAGAGTTGTGCCGGCTGGGTCAGCAGGGTCAGCGCCGGCAGGCCGATATTGCCGCCCACGCCGACCTGCCAGCCCGCCGCCTTCGCCATCTCGCCCACCATGGTAGTAACGGTGCTTTTGCCGTTAGAGCCGGTGATCGCCACGATCGGCACCTGCGCTTCGCGGCAGAACAGCTCGATATCACCGACGATCTCCACGCCGGCATCCTGTGCCGCCGCCAGCGACGGGTGCGCCAGCGCCATGCCAGGGCTGGCGACGATCAGGTCAGCGTTCTGCAGCCAGTCGTCATTTAACGATCCGAGCCAGCGCTCCACTCCTTTCGGCAGCTTCTCCAGCCCCGGCGGCACGACACGGGTATCCATCACGCGGGGAGTGACTCCCCGCGCTAAAAAGAAATCAACGCAGGAGAGGCCGGTCAGCCCCAGCCCGATGATGACCACTTTTTTACCCTGATAGTCAGCCATGATTAGCGCACCTTCAGCGTTGCCAGGCCAATCAGCACCAGCATCAGTGAAATAATCCAGAAGCGCACGATGACTCGTGGTTCCGGCCAGCCTTTCAGCTCATAGTGGTGATGGATCGGCGCCATGCGGAAAATACGCTGGCCGCGCAGTTTGAACGAGCCGACCTGCAGGATCACCGACAGCGTTTCCACCACAAACACCCCGCCCATGATCACCAGCAGGAACTCCTGGCGCAGCAGCACGGCGATGGTGCCCAGCGCGCCGCCCAGCGCCAGTGAACCGACGTCACCCATAAACACCTGCGCCGGATAAGTGTTAAACCACAGGAAGCCCAGCCCGGCCCCGACGATGGCGGTACAGACGATCACCAGCTCGCCGGCATGGCGCAGGTAAGGGATGTGCAGGTATTCGGCGAACTTCACGTTACCGGTCGCCCAGGCCACCAGCGCAAAGCCGGCGGCAACGAATACCGTCGGCATAATCGCCAGACCGTCCAGCCCGTCGGTCAGGTTGACCGCGTTACTGGTGCCGACGATCACAAAGTAGGTCAGCAGCAGGTAGAGCAGGCCAAGCTGCGGCATCACGTCCTTAAAGAACGGCACCACCAGCTGGGTAGCCGGGGTATCTTTGCCGATGGCATACATGGCAAACGCCACCGCCAGCGCGATCACCGACTGCCAGAAGTATTTCCAGCGGGCAATCAGCCCCTTGGTATCCTTGCGCACCACCTTGCGGTAGTCGTCGACGAAGCCGACGATGCCGTAGCCAACCAGCACAAACAGCACGCACCAGACGTACGGATTAGAGGGATAGGCCCACAGCAGCACCGAGACGGTAATCGAGAAGAGGATCATAATGCCGCCCATGGTCGGCGTGCCGCGCTTGCTGAAATGCGACTCCGGGCCATCGTTGCGCACCACCTGGCCAAAGGACATCTGCTGCAGGCGGGCAATCATCCGCGGCCCCATCCACAGTGAGATAAACAGCGCGGTCAGCAGGCTGACAATGGCGCGAAACGTCAGATAGGAAAAGACGTTAAAGCCGGAATATAAAGAGACCAGATGCTCGGCCAGCCAGACTAACATGTGCCTTTCTCCTGTAAGCTGTGTACTACCTGTTCCATCGCGGCACTGCGGGAACCTTTCACTAATACGGTCATCGTTTTATGTTGTGCCAGCAGCTCGCTGACACGGGCTGAGAGCGCGGCTTTGTCACTGAAATGTTCACCCACGCCGCTGGCATCGCTGATGCCACGGCTGAGCGTGCCCACGCTCAATACTTTGTCGATCCCGGCCAGCCGTGCCGCTTCGCCCACCTGACGGTGGCATTCGGCGGCTTCCGCGCCCAGTTCACCCATATCGCCGACCACCAGCAGGCGGTAGCCGGGCATCTCACCCAGCACCTGCGCGGCGGCGGTCATCGAGCCGACGTTGGCGTTGTAGCTGTCATCCAGCAGCAGCTGCTGTTCATTGAGAACAATCGGGAACAGCCGCCCCGGCACCGCCTGCAGCTGGCTGAGCCCGCTTTGCACCGCGCTGAGCGGAGCACCGACAGAGAGCGCCAGTGCGGTAGCGGCCAGCGCGTTGGCAATGTTATGGCGGCCCGGCAGCGGCAGCGTAATCGCCACCTCGCCCTGCGGGCTGTGCAGCGTAAAGTGGGTGCCGCGCGGCGAGAAACGCACCTCGCTGGCGTAAAAATCGCTGTCGACCTGCGCGTCCGGCGAGAAGCGCCATACCGTTTTACCCTGCAGGCCGGCCTGCCAGTGTGGCCAGTCGTTGCTGTCGGCGTTGAGAATGGCGGTGCCGTGCAGCGGCAGGCCGTTAAAGATTTCGCCCTTCGCTTTCGCCACGCCGGCCAGCGAGCCAAACCCTTCCAGATGCGCGGCGGCGAGGTTGTTGACCAGCGCCGTTTCCGGGCGGGTCAGTTCGGTGGTGTAGGCGATTTCACCCTGGTGGTTGGCACCCAGTTCGATCACCGCGTACTGATGTTCGGCGGTCAGGCGCAGCAGGGTCAGCGGCACGCCGATGTCGTTATTCAGGTTGCCCGCGGTATAGAGGGTTTCACCACACTGGCGCAGGATCGCCGCGGTCATCTCTTTTACCGAGGTTTTGCCGGAAGAGCCGGTCAGCGCCACCACGCGGGCAGCGGACTGCTGGCGAACCCAGCCCGCCAGTTGCCCGAGGGCAATGCGGGTGTCGGCCACCACTACCTGTGAGGCGGAAACGGGTAAGCGCTTACTCACCAGCAGCGCCGCCGAACCGGCGTTCACCGCATCAGCGGCGAAGTCATGGGCGTCGAAGCGTTCGCCCTTCAGGGCGATAAACAGGCAGCCGGCGGTCACTTTACGCGTGTCGGTGGTCAACGCGTTGACGCTCAGGTCGCCGCCGTGCAGCGTACCACCGGCGATCTCTGCCAGCTGTTGCAGGGTAATGGCGATCATGCCAGCACCCCCAGCAGCCGCGCTACGGTAGCGCGGTCGGAGTAGTCAAAGCGCTGGCTGCCGACGATCTGATAATCCTCATGGCCTTTACCGGCCACCAGCACGATATCGCCCTCCTGCGCCTGCATCACCGCGTGGGTGACCGCCTGCGCGCGCCCCGGCATCGCCAGCGCGCGGCCGGGGTCGAGCAGGCCGCTCAGCACGTCGGCGATAATCGCCGCCGGATCTTCGCTTCTCGGGTTATCGTCGGTGACCACCACCACGTCAGCAAACTGTTCGGCAATCGCCCCCATCAGCGGACGCTTGCCTTTATCACGGTCGCCGCCGCAGCCAAACAGGCACCAGAGTTTACCGGTGCAGTGCAGGCGTGCCGCCGCCAGCGCTTTTTCCAGCGCGTCCGGCGTATGGGCGTAGTCAACCACCACCGTCGGTTTGCCGGGGGCGCTGAAGACTTCCATCCGCCCGGTCACCGGCTGCAGCTGGCCGGCGGTCGCCACCAGCGCTGCCAGCGGGTAATCCAGCGCCAGCAGGGTGCCCAGCGCCACCAGCAGGTTGCTGACGTTGAAGGCGCCCATCAGGCGGCTCTCAATGGTGGCGTCGCCCCAGCTTGAGCTGAAGGCGACGGTCGCGCCGCCGTCGTGATAGTCCACGGCGGTGGCCTTCAGCCAGCGGCCATGACAGCCCGGCTGCAGGTTATCTTCCATAGTGACGGCTACCGCATCCGGCAGCTTGCTCAGCCAGCGGCGCCCCACTTCATCGTCGGCGTTGATAATCGCCTGGCCGACCTGGTGTTCGGCAAACAGCAGCCATTTGGCGGCTTCATAGCCGGCCATATCGCCGTGATAGTCGAGGTGATCGCGGCTGAGGTTGGTAAAGGCAGCGGCGGCAAACGGCAGCGCCGCCACGCGGTGCTGCACCAGGCCGTGAGAGGAGACCTCCATCGCGGCCAGAGTCGCCCCCTGTTCTGCCAGCGACGCCAGCAGATGCTGCACGTCGACCGCAGAGCCGGTGGTGTTCTCCGCCGGCGTCAGCTGGCCGTACAGGCCGTTGCCGACGGTGCCCATCACCGCGCCGGTTTCTCCCAGCAGCTGCGCCCACTGTGCCAGCAGCTGGGTGGTGGTGGTTTTCCCGTTGGTCCCGGTAACGCCCACCAGCTTCAGTTTATCGCCCGGCTGGTCATAAAAGCGCCCGGCGAGGGCAGACAGGCGCTGGGAGAGCTGGGCCAGATAAATCACCGGCACGCCGTGCATCTCAACCACATCGCCATCGCTGGCCGCGCCTTCCGCTTCGGCCAGCACCGCCGCCACGCCCTGAGCAATGGCCTGCGGGATAAAACGGCGGCCGTCTGCCGCGTGCCCTTTAATCGCCACAAACAGATCGCCGGCAGCCGCCGCGCGGCTGTCCAGAATCATGTCACGCAGCGGGTGCGCTGGCAGACCAGGCACCCATGGAGCCAGTAAGTCGCGCAGGTTACGATCGGTCACTCGATCCCTCTTTCTTGTTAGTTACAATCTCGTTCTTTTCCGGGGTGGTGAGAGCATCCGGCTCGACGTTCATGGTGCGCAGCACGCCGCCCATAATCGCGCCAAATACCGGTGCAGAAACCGCACCACCGTAATATTTACCCGCCTGGGGATCATTAATCACCACCACCAGCGCAAAACGAGGATTGCTGGCCGGCGCTACGCCGGCGGTGTAAGCAATGTATTTGTTCACGTACTTGCCGTCCGGCCCGACCTTCTTCGCGGTACCGGTTTTAATCGCGATGCGATAGCCCTTAATCGCCGCTTTTACGCCGCCGCCGCCCGGCAGCGCCACGCTCTCCATCATGTGCATGACGGTGCGCACCGTGGCTTCCGGGAAGGCGCGTTGACCCGCCACCGGCGGGTCAACTTTGGTAATCGACAGCGGGCGATAGATGCCATAGCTGCCAATGGTTGCATAGACTCGCGCTAGCTGTAACGGCGTTACCATTAGCCCGTAGCCGAAAGAGAAGGTGGCCCTCTCTATGTCAGACCACCGTTGTTTTTGAGGATATAAGCCACTGCTTTCTCCGACCAACCCCAAATTGGTCGCTTTGCCCAGGCCAAAGTGAGAGTAAGTTTCTACTAACGCACTGGAGGGCATCGCTAACGCCAGCCGAGAAACCCCGACGTTAGACGACTTCTGTAGCACCCCGGTCAGGGTGAGTTCACTGTAACGCGCCACGTCTTTGATCTCGTGGCCATTAATTCGGTAAGGTACGGTGTTCAGTACGCTGTTTTCACGCACCACGCCGCGCTCCAGCGCGGTCATCACCACCATCGGCTTAACCGTCGAACCCGGTTCGAAGATGTCGGTGATCGCGCGGTTACGCATCACGTCTTTGGTGGTGCCGGTGAGATTATTCGGGTTGTAGGCCGGGCTGTTGGCCATCGCCAGCACTTCGCCGGTATTGACATCAACCAGCACCGCGGTACCCGATTCAGCCTTGTTAAAGGCCACCGCGTTGTTCAGTTCACGGTACACCTGCGCCTGCAGGCGTTCGTCAATGCTCAGCGCCAGGTTGTGTGCCGCCTGGCTGTCAACGGAGGAGATATCCTCGATTACGCGGCCGTAGCGGTCTTTACGCACGGTACGTTCACCAGGCTGGCCGGTCAGCCACTTATCGAAGCTCTTCTCAACGCCTTCAATGCCCTGGCCATCAATATTGGTAAAGCCGATCAGGTGAGAGGTCACCTGACCGGCCGGGTAGTAGCGACGGGACTCTTCACGCAGATAGATGCCCGGCAGCTTGAGCTTCTTGATGTAGTCGCCAATCGCCGGGTTGACCTGACGGGCCAGATAGACAAAGCGCCCGTCAGGGTTGGCATTGACGCGGGCGGCCAGCTGGTCGAGAGGAATGGAGAGCGCGTCCGACAGCGCTTTCCAGCGGCTGTCGAGCGTCACGCCGCCCTTCTGGTGCAGCTCCTTCGGATCGGCCCAGATGGCGTTAACCGGCACGCTGACCGCCAGCGGGCGGCCGGCACGATCGCTGATCATGCCGCGTGAGGTCGGTACGGCCTGCACGCGCAGCGAACGCATGTCACCTTCACGCACCAGCCGTTCAGGATTAATCACCTGCAGATACGCCGCGCGGGCCAACAGCCCGACCAGCGCCAGTAAAATACAGCCACACAGCAACGCAAAACGCCAGCTAACAAAGCTGGCCTGATCTTCCGTGCGTTTCGACTTCTGCGTCTTGGTTGCGGCTCTCATTGAGTCCGGATTTCCTTATTGTTCAACCACAATGTGTTCCTGCGAAGGATCAACATGCTGCATTTGAAGTTTCTCCGTTGATGTGCGTTCCACCCGGCTGTGATCGCCCAGGGCGTTCTCTTCCAGGATCAGGTTGCGCCATTCGATATCCAGCGCATCCCGTTCCAGCACCAGCTGTTCGCGCTGCGCGGTCAGCAGGCGCGTTTTATGAGCGGTGGTCACCACCAGCACTGAGGAAACCAGCACCGCGATCAGCAGGATCAGCGGGATCTTAGCGTGGCGAAGGATATCGCCGCCGATCACGCCGGGCAGGCTGTGCCGCTCATTACCGATCATGCTGAGGTCCTCTCCGCAATGCGCAGCACGGAACTTCGCGCGCGTGGGTTCTCAGCGACTTCCGCTTCACCCGGCATCATTTTGCCCAGCGCCTTAAGGTAACGCCCGCCCAGCTTGCTTAGCTGCTCTTCAGTCATCGGCAGGCCGTGTGGCACCTGCGGCCCGCGGCTCTGTTCACGCATAAAGCGCTTCACAATGCGGTCTTCCAGCGAGTGGAAGCTGATCACCGACAGGCGTCCCTCGGGTGCCAGCGCGGTTAATGCGCCCTTCAGCGCCCGCTCGATCTCTTCCAGCTCGCTGTTGACCCAGATTCGAATGGCCTGGAAGCTGCGGGTGGCAGGGTGCTTAAATTTGTCTTTCACCGGCGTGGCAACGTAAATCACATCGGCCAGCTCTTTGGTGCGCGTCATCGGCTGCTCGCGATTGCGTTCAACGATGGCGCGGGCAATACGTTTGGCAAAGCGCTCCTCGCCGAAGGTTTTCAGCACAAATGCGATATCGCTTTCGTCAGCCTGCAGCAGCCATTCGGCGGCAGACTGGCCGCGGGTCGGGTCCATACGCATATCCAGCGGGCCGTCGCGCATAAACGAGAAGCCGCGCTCGGCGTCATCCAGCTGCGGCGAAGAGACGCCTAAATCCAGCAGGATACCGTCGATCTTGCCGGACAAACCGCGCTCTTCCATGTACTCCGCCAGCGCAGAAAACGGGCCGTGGATAATGCTGAAGCGCGGATCGGTAATCTCAGCCGCGGCGGCAATCGCCTGCGGATCGCGGTCGATAGCGAACAGTTTGCCCTGCTCGCCCAGCTGGGAGAGGATCAGGCGTGAGTGACCGCCACGCCCGAAGGTGCCGTCAATGTAGATCCCGTCAGACTTCAGGTTGAGGCCGTTTACCGCCTCGTCTAACAGCACGGTGGTGTGTTTAAAATTATCCTGCATGACTATAGTGACAAATCCTGTAACCGCTCAGACAGCGCCTGCTGAGAGGTGTGCTCTGCGTCAATATCTTCCCTGACTTGTTGATACCAGGTCTGTTCATCCCACAGTTCAAATTTGTTGAACTGTCCAACCAGCATCACTTCTTTGGTCAGGTTCGCGTGCTGACGAAGGGTGTTCGCCAGCAGTAAGCGACCTGCATTATCCATCTGGCATTCGCTTGCATGCCCGAGTAACAGACGCTGAACGCGCCGTTCAGCCGGGATCATGCTGGATAAGCGAGAGAGCTTTTGTTCAATAATTTCCCATTCGGGCAGGGTGTAAAGCAGCAGACATGGCTGATGGAGGTCAATGGTACAGACCATTTGCCCTTCAGATTCCCCGATCAGCGTTTCGCGATAGCGCGTTGGCACGGCAAGCCGCCCTTTACTGTCGAGATTGACTAGCGTTGCCCCACGGAACATGCCCGTTTTAGTCCCCCATCGCCCCGGAACTCCACTTTACACCACAAATTCCCACCAAAAGAGTTTACGAAGGGGAGGAAAACATTGTCAAGCCGCAGGCCTGGCTCATTTTCATTATTTCTGCAAAACAGAAAATGCCGAATTAGTTAAAAAAAGCCTTAACCGGCTCAACACATAAAAATAAACTAATGAATAGTGGCAGGAAATTCGTCTGCAGCGGACGATTGCTCAAATTTATGCCAGTTTAATCGGATAAAAATGAGATCTCCGGCTTTGCGACCCAGGCGGCATTTTAGGTGTTTTCTTAAAATTTGCCCAGCCTTATGGCAGCAGGCCTCAGCGGCAAGGGCGGAGGCGGGCAGCGGATATATTTTGTGTCCATTCAGCCGCGCCGGAAATGACTTTCTTTTACCTGTTTATACCTATATTTACTAAAAATGCACGTAACCGGTTGCAGCAGAGTTAATAGGAACGGGTTGCCGATAAAATAGGTAACAAAAAGTAATAGTGAGCGAAAACAAAGGCAGCCGCAGCTGCCCTGAGAGGAGGGGAACTATTGCCCGGACGGGGACTTGCGGTTTAAACGGCCGCGGCGATAAAGATTACGGCGAATTCGCGTCAGGCCGGGTTTCGGCTTGCGCGGCTCATCCAGACTGGCCAGCACCAGTTCCAGTACCCGTTCAGCCACGTCGCGGTGGCGCTGGCCTACCGCCAGCACCGGGCACTCAAGGAAGTCGAGCAGCTCATGGTCGCCAAAGGTAGCGATCGCCAGATCCTGCGGCAGCCGCCCTTCCCGCTTCAGCGTCACGTCCATCACGCCCTGCAGCAGGCCAAACGAGGTGGTGAACAGCGCCTCCGGCATCGGGTGATCCTGCAGGTAGTTCTCAAACAGCGCCGCCGCCGCGTGGCGTTCGAAGCTGTTGGCGTAGATAAAATCGATCGGGCGTTCATCGCCCTGCCACGCGTCGCGGAAGCCCATTTCGCGTAAGAAACTGACCGACAGCTCCGGTAGCGCGCCCACGAACAGCACCGACTTCACCGGCTGGTTACGTAACTCGGCGGCCAGCGCCTGCGCATCGTCCTGATCGGCACCGACCACGCTGGTAAAATGCTCACGATCCAGCGCGCGATCCAGCGCAATAATCGGCAGCGGATCGTTGATCCAGCGCTGATAAAACGGATGCTCCGGCGGCAGCGACGTGGAGACAATAATCGCATCCACCTGGCGCTGTAACAGATGCTCCACGCAGCGCATTTCGTTGTCGGGCTGGTCTTCTGAGCAGGCGATCAGCAGCTGATAGCCGCGCTGGCGCGCCTGGCGCTCAAGATAGTTGGCGATGCGGGTATAGCTGGTATTTTCCAGATCGGGGATCACCAGACCGATCGAGCGGGTACGCCCGGCACGCAGGCCTGCAGCCACCGCGTTGGGGTGGTAATTGTGCTCCCGCACCACCGCCATCACTTTTTCAACGGTTTTATCGCTGACACGATACTGCTTCGCCTTGCCATTTATGACGTAGCTGGCCGTCGTGCGCGAAACACCCGCGAGGCGCGCAATTTCATCCAGTTTCACTCTAACCCCACACTTCAGACGCGGTAACGGCGGCAAATAGCCACATTACGGCTATGGATAACACATTAATACATCTAACCGCAGAAAAGTTTGGCGGGCAACCGCTTTTCACCGGCGACGAGTGCTTTAAGTAAAAAAATAAAAAAAACCCGGCATTTCGCCGGGTTAGTTCGCTTTAACGCAGAGGAAACCGCGCTTCAGCGCATAATGCGCTCGCCGCGTGAAACGCCAACGATACCGGAGCGGGCCACCTCAACGATTTCGGCCACTTCACGCACGGTGCTGAGGAAGGCGTCCAGCTTGTCGCTGGTGCCGGCCAGCTGAACCGTATAAAGCGACGGCGTGACGTCAACGATCTGACCGCGGAAGATCTCGGCGCTGCGCTTGACCTCTTCCCGGCCGTAGCCGCTGGCCTGGATTTTCACCAGCATGATTTCACGTTCCACGAACGCGCCCTGGCCCAGCTCGCTGACGCGCAGCACGTCCACCAGCTTGTGCAGCTGCTTTTCGATCTGCTCGATCACCTTCTCATCGCCGACGGTCTGAATGGTCATGCGTGACAGGGTTGGATCGTCGGTCGGGGCGACGGTCAGGCTTTCAATGTTGTAGCCGCGCTGGGAGAACAGACCCACCACGCGGGACAATGCGCCGGATTCGTTTTCCAGCAGAACCGATAATACACGACGCATACTTATGTCCTCTCCGTTTTACTCAGCCACATTTCGTCCATACCGCCACCGCGAATATGCATCGGGTAGACGTGTTCCGTCCCGTCGACGTTGACATCAACAAATACCAGCCGCTCGCGGCCCAGCTGCTCCAGCGCCTCGGTCAGCTTCGCTTCCAGCTCGTCCGGGCGGGTGATCGAGATGCCGACGTGACCATAGGCTTCTGCCAGCCGCACGAAGTCAGGCAGCGACTCCATGTAGGACTGCGAATGGCGGCCGGAGTAGATCATGTCCTGCCACTGTTTCACCATGCCGAGGAAACGGTTGTTGAGGTTCAGCACCAGCACCGGAATGCCGTACTGCAGCGCGGTGGAGAGCTCCTGGATATTCATCTGGATACTGCCGTCACCGGTCACGCAGACCACGGTTTCCTGCGGCAGCGCCAGCTTCACACCCAGCGCAGCTGGCAGGCCAAAGCCCATGGTGCCGAGGCCACCGGAGTTGATCCAGCGACGCGGTTTATCAAACTGATAGTAGAGCGCGGCAAACATCTGGTGCTGGCCAACGTCAGAGGTGACGTAAGCCTCGCCGTTGGTCAGGCGACAGATCGTTTCAATCACCGCCTGCGGCTTGATTTTATCGCTGGTACGATCGAATTCCAGGCACTGACGGGCGCGCCACTGCTCAATGCTCTGCCACCAGTCGCGCAGGCTGTCGTAGTTCTGCTTAACATCGCTCTGCGCCAGCAGCTCCAGCATCTGCTGCAGCACCTGTTTCGCATCGCCGACGATCGGCACGTCCGCGGCCACGGTTTTCGAGATCGACGTCGGGTCGATGTCGATATGCAGTACCGTGGCATTCGGGCAGTATTTCGCCAGATTGTTGGTGGTACGGTCATCAAAGCGCACGCCGACGGCGAAGATCACGTCGGAGTTGTGCATGGTCATATTGGCCTCATAGGTGCCGTGCATACCGAGCATGCCCACGCACTGACGGTGGGTGCCAGGGAACGCGCCCAGCCCCATCAGTGAGGTAGTCACCGGCACGTTAAGCTTCTCGGCCAGCTCGCGCAGCTCATCATGGCAGGCCGCGTTGATCACGCCGCCGCCGGCGTAAATCACCGGATGCTTCGCGTTCAGCAGCGTTTGCAGGGCGCGTTTGATTTGCCCTTTATGGCCCTGAGTGGTCGGGTTGTAAGAGCGCATGCTCACCGCATCCGGCCAGACGTAAGGCAGCTTGTTGGCCGGGTTCATCATATCTTTTGGCAGATCCACCACCACCGGGCCAGGACGGCCGCTGGCCGCCAGCCAGAAGGCCTTCTTCATGATGGTCGGGATCTCTTCGACGCTTTTCACCATAAAGCTGTGCTTAACCACCGGACGGGAAATGCCGACCATGTCGCACTCCTGGAAGGCGTCGTAGCCAATCAGGCTGGACATCACCTGGCCAGACAGCACCACCATCGGAATGGAGTCCATATAGGCGGTGGCAATGCCGGTAATCGCATTGGTCGCACCCGGGCCAGAGGTGACCAGCACCACGCCGACATCGCCGGTGGCGCGGGCATAGCCGTCCGCCATATGTACGGCACCCTGTTCATGGCGAACCAGGATGTGATCCACGCCGCCAACGGTTTGCAGAGCGTCATAAATATCAAGGACCGCTCCGCCGGGATAGCCGAATACATGTTTTACGCCCTGATCGATCAACGATCGGACCACCATCTCGGCTCCTGACAACATCTCCATTTTTGCCTCCAGGCTTTCAAGGTACTGATTTATCTGGGTTCGGCACTGTCTGGCCTGCAGATAAGGTCAAAACCTGTTTTTTTATCTGCTTGAAAAAATGGAACTCATTTCCATAATCCAGGTACAGGGTGACGCCTCAGATTTGAGGTTATGGCAAATACCATAACCGTAGAAAAGTTGGCAGGCAAACGTCAAACCCTGCCCACCGTGCGGAATAGTGTGAGTAAGGCTCTGCCGCGTTACCCCTGTCATCGACAATAACACTGAGATTGCGGCGTAATAAAAGCGAAAAGTACTGTAAGGCGGTTATTTTTCAGCGCGATCGTTTTGTTATTAAATCCGTGCACTGGTAAAACCACGGTGGGCCATTCTGACTGACGGTTTTTTTTAGTTTAATCTGCTGGCATTCAACCAGACAGTGAGATAAATCTCCAAATGAGAGTAAACTATCAGGCTCTCAACCCTCAGGTTGAAAATAAACAATAGCATTAAAAATCATAAACATAAATCAACAAAAAGACCGCCATCACGCCAGGAAACCGCCGCTGATTTTTCCCCAACCGCTGGCGACTTTCGCTATTCTTCTGATGCCTGCGCTATCTCCAGAATAATTTTCTTTACCCGCCCGGCACCACGCACTCATTGTAGGGTGATGAAAGTTGACAGCCCCCGCCCTTATCAGGTATCAATAAAGCCACTGTGAATTTACGAGGTCTGAGCCAATGATTCGTTCCACCCGCCTACTCGGTCTACTACTAAACGCATCCTCTTTGCGCGGTAGACTTGTGGGCGGAATCAATCACTGATTCAGACTTGCAAAACCTAAGAAACCCGCGCCAATGCGCGGGTTTTTTTATGCTCGCGGCAACCGGCGAAGCAGACAAGACAAGGAACTATCCAATGAGCCAACAAGTCATTATTTTCGATACCACTCTGCGCGACGGCGAGCAGGCGTTACAGGCCAGCCTGAGTGTGAAAGAAAAGCTGCAGATTGCCCTGGCACTGGAACGCATGGGTGTGGACGTGATGGAAGTCGGCTTCCCGGTCTCTTCGCCGGGCGACTTCGAATCGGTGCAGACCATCGCCCGCCAGATTAAAAACAGCCGGGTGTGTGGCCTGGCACGCTGTGTGGAAAAAGATATCGACGCCGCCTATGAAGCGCTGCGCGTGGCGGAGGCTTACCGCATCCACACTTTCCTGGCGACCTCGCCGATGCATATCGCCACCAAACTGCGCAGCACCCTGCCCGAGGTAATCGAGCGTGCCGTGAAGATGGTAAAACGCGCGCGTAACTACACTGACGATGTGGAGTTCTCCTGCGAAGACGGCGGCCGTACCCCGATTGACGATCTGTGCCGCGTCGTGGAAGCGGCGATCAACGCCGGTGCCACCACCATCAATATCCCTGATACCGTCGGTTATACCCTGCCTTACGAGTACGCCAACATCTTCAGCGCCCTGCGCGACCGCGTGCCGAACATCGATAAAGCGATTCTGTCCGTGCATACCCATGATGACCTGGGCATGGCGGTTGGTAACGCGCTGGCCGCGGTCAACGCCGGTGCCCGCCAGATTGAAGGGGCAATGAACGGTCTGGGCGAGCGCGCCGGTAACTGTGCGCTGGAAGAGACCATCATGGCGATTAAAACCCGTGGTCAGCTGATGAACGTGCACACCCGCATTAACCATCAGGAGATCTACCGCACCTGCCAGACCGTCAGCCAGATCTGCAATATGCCTATCCCGGCGCACAAGGCGATTATCGGCTCCAACGCTTTCGCACACTCTTCCGGTATCCACCAGGACGGCGTGCTGAAGAACCGTGAAAACTACGAAATCCTGACCCCGGAATCGATCGGCCTGAAGCAGGTGCAGCTGAACCTGACCTCCCGCTCCGGCCGTGCGGCGGTAAAACACCGTATGGAAGAGATGGGCTACGACGAGTCTGAATACAATATGGACGCGCTGTATGAGGCGTTCAAAGCGCTGGCCGACAAGAAAGGCCAGGTGTTTGATTATGACCTGGAAGCGCTGGCCTTTATCAACAAACAGTCGGAAGAGCCGGAATACTTCAAGCTGGACACCTTTAACGTGCAGTCCGGCTCCAGCGTCATCGCCACCGCCACCGTTCAGCTGGGCTGCGGCGATGAGCAGAAAACCGAAGCCGCCACCGGTAACGGCCCGGTCGACGCCGTCTACCAGGCGATCAACCGCATCACCGACTTTGACGCCGAGCTGGTCAGCTATCAGCTGACGGCCAAAGGCCACGGTAAAGACGCGCTGGGCCAGGTCGATATCGTGGTGCAGTACAACGACCGTAAGTTCCACGGCGTAGGTCTGGCGACCGATATCGTCGAATCCTCGGCTAAAGCCATGGTTCACGCACTGAACAATATCTGGCGCGCACGTCAGGTCGAGCAGGAACTGCAGCGTAAATCGACTCAACAGGATCAGAAGGAAGCGGTGGAATAATGTCCAGGACTTATCATCTCGCAGTATTACCCGGTGACGGCATCGGCCCGGAAGTGATGGCGCAGGCCAGTAAAGTACTGGACGCGGTTCGCCAGCGCTTCGGTATGCGCATCTCCACCAGCGAATATGACGTTGGCGGCATCGCCATCGACCGTCACGGCGAGCCGCTGCCGGCAGCCACCGTTAAGGGCTGTGAGCAGGCAGATGCAATTCTGTTTGGTTCCGTCGGTGGCCCGAAGTGGGAACACCTGCCGCCGGCAGAGCAGCCGGAGCGCGGCGCGCTGCTGCCGCTGCGTAAGCACTTCCAGCTGTTCAGCAACCTGCGCCCGGCCAGCCTGTATAAAGGGCTGGAAGATTTCTGCCCGCTGCGCCGCGATATCGCCGATAAGGGCTTCGATATCCTGGTGGTGCGTGAACTGACCGGCGGCATCTACTTCGGCCAGCCGAAGGGCCGTGAAGGCAGCGGCATGCACGAGCGCGCCTTCGACACCGAGGTCTATCACCGTTTTGAGATCGAGCGGATTGCGCGTATCGCCTTTGAGTCGGCACGCAAGCGCCGCAATAAAGTGACCTCGATCGATAAAGCCAACGTGCTGCAATCCTCGATCCTCTGGCGTCAGATCGTCACCGAAATCGCGAAGGATTACCCGGACGTGGCGCTGGAGCATATGTATATCGACAACGCCACCATGCAGATGATCAAGGCACCGTCGCAGTTTGACGTGGTGCTGTGCTCGAACCTGTTTGGTGACATTCTGTCTGACGAGTGTGCGATGATCACCGGCTCGATGGGCATGCTGCCGTCTGCAAGCCTGAACGAGCAGGGCTTTGGCCTGTTCGAACCGGCAGGTGGCTCCGCGCCAGATATCGCCGGTAAAAATATCGCTAACCCGATTGCCCAGATCCTGTCGCTGGCACTGCTGCTGCGCTACAGCCTGAATGCTGCCGACGCCGCGGACGCCATTGAGCAGGCGATTAACCGCGCGCTGGCAGAGGGCTACCGTACCGGCGATCTGGCCGGCGGTGGCACGGCGATCGGCACCGATGAAATGGGCGATGTGATTGCCCGGTTTATTCGCGAAGCATAATTATGAAAACACTGTACGAGAAGCTGTTTGACGCGCATGTCGTGCACGAAGCACCCAGTGAAACGCCGCTGATTTATATCGATCGTCACCTCGTTCATGAGGTGACTTCAGCACAGGCGTTTGACGGCCTGCGCGCGCACGGACGCCCGGTGCGTCAGCCGTCTAAAACCTTTGCCACCATGGATCACAACGTCTCCACCCAGTCGCGGGATATCAACGCCAGCGGCGAGATGGCGCGGATCCAGATGTCGATGCTGATCAAAAACTGCGAGGCCTTTGGCGTACAGCTGTTTGACCTCAGCCATCAGTTTCAGGGCATCGTCCACGTAATGGGCCCCGAACAGGGGCTGTCACTGCCCGGCATGACCATCGTCTGCGGCGATTCCCACACCTCGACCCACGGCGCGCTGGGCGCGCTGGCGTTCGGCATCGGCACCTCGGAAGTGGAGCACGTGCTGGCCACCCAGACGCTGAAACAGGCGCGGGCGAAAACCATGAAGGTGGAAGTGCGCGGACAAACGGCGCCCGGCATCACCGCGAAAGATATCGCGCTGGCGATTATCGGCAAAACCGGCAGCGGCGGCGGCAACGGCCACGTGGTCGAATTCTGCGGTGAGGCGGTGGCCGCCCTGAGCATGGAAGGCCGCATGACGCTGTGCAATATGGCGATTGAGCTGGGCGCGAAGGCGGGCCTGGTGGCGCCGGATGACACCACCTTTAACTATGTTAAAGGACGTCGTTTTGCGCCGAAAGAGACGGAGTGGGAGCAGGCGGTGGCGTACTGGCGTACGCTCAGGACCGACGAGGGTGCAACGTTTGATAAGGTGGTCACGCTGGATGCCGCCGGCATCGCGCCGCAGGTTACCTGGGGTACTAATCCAGGCCAGGTGATCGCCGTCAGCGATCCGATCCCCGATCCGGCCTCGTTCAGCGATCCGGTGGAACGCGCTTCCGCTGAGAAGGCGCTGGCCTATATGGATCTGCAGCCCGGCGTGCGCCTGACCGAAGTGAAGATCGATAAGGTCTTTATCGGATCCTGCACTAACTCACGCATTGAAGATCTGCGCGCCGCGGCGGCGGTGGTCAAAGGACATAAGATCGCCGGCGGCGTTCAGGGTTACGTGGTGCCGGGTTCCGGCCCGGTAAAAGCGCAGGCGGAAGCCGAAGGGCTGGATAAGATCTTTATCGACGCCGGCTTTGAGTGGCGTCTGCCGGGCTGCTCAATGTGCCTGGCGATGAACAACGATCGCCTCAATCCGGGCGAGCGTTGCGCCTCCACCAGCAACCGCAACTTTGAAGGACGCCAGGGGCGCGGCGGCCGTACTCATCTGGTCAGCCCGGCGATGGCCGCGGCAGCAGCGGTGGCCGGCCACTTTGCTGATATTCGCGAACTGGCGTAAGGACAAAACATGGCGAAAAAATTTACTCAGCACACCGGCGTGGTGCTGCCGATGGACCTGGCCAACGTTGATACCGACGCGATTATCCCCAAGCAGTTTCTGCAGATGGTGACCCGCACCGGCTTTGGCCGCAACCTGTTCTTTGACTGGCGCTACAGCGATGCCGAAGGCCAGGTGCCCAACCCGGACTTCATTCTGAACCAGCCGGCGTTCAGCGGTGCCAGCATCATGCTGACCCGCGAAAACTTTGGCTGCGGATCGTCACGCGAACACGCGCCCTGGGCGCTGACCGACTACGGCATTCAGGCGATCGTCGGTTCTGGCTTTGCCGATATCTTTGCCAACAACTCGTTCAATAACCAGCTGCTGCTGGTGACGCTGAGCGAAGCCGAGGTCGACGAACTGTTTCAGATGGTTGCCGCGCAGCCGGGCGTACAGTTTACCGTCGACCTGGAAAACCAGCAGGTGCTGGCCGGTGACAGGGCTTATCGCTTTGAAATCGACAGCTTCCGCCGCCACTGCCTGCTGCACGGGCTGGATGCAATTGGCCTGACGCTGCAGCACGATGATGCCATCGCCCGCTACGAGCAAAACCAGCCGGCGTTTCTGCGTTAAGTCCGCCCGTTGCTCTGCCGCCCGCCCCGGGCAGCAGATTGCGCCATAAAAAAGCCAGCGGGCCGTCAGGCCCGCTGGCTGGTGAAAAGCACCATACTCAGAAAAAACCCGATTCCTGCTGCAGGCCGGTACCGGGCGATCTAGCGGATGTCAGAGCGCCATTCATCAGAATGCCTCCCGCTCTTCCATCTGTCGCCATTATCGCCATAATACAGGGAACAAAAAACAGACGGCTTTCAACCCGGAGTTCCCCTTTTATGTCCTCACCGCGTTTGCAGCAGCAGTTTATTCGCCTGTGGCAGAGCTGCGACGGCCAGTCGCAGGAGACCACCCTCAGCGATCTGGCCGTGCAGCTCAGCTGTTCCCGCCGCCATATGCGTAACCTGCTCAACGCCATGCAGGCGGCCGGCTGGCTGGAGTGGCAGGCGGAGGCCGGGCGCGGCAAGCGCTCCAGGCTGAACTTCCTCTATACCGGGCTGGCGCTGCAGCAGCAGCGGGCGGAAGATCTGCTGGAACAGGATCGCATCGACCAGCTGGTACAGCTGGTGGGGGATAAAAACCGTGTGCGCCAGATGCTGCTGTCGCATCTCGGCCGCAGCTTCCGCCAGGGGAAACATATCCTGCGCGTCCTTTACTATCGCCCGCTGCTCAATCTGCTGCCCGGCACGCCGCTCAGGCGCTCGGAAACCCACCTCGCCCGGCAGATCTTCAGCGGGCTGACCAAAATAAACGAGGAAAACGGGGAAATCGAGCCGGACGTGGCGCACCACTGGCAGCAGCTGGCACCGCTGCACTGGCGTTTCTACCTGCGCCCGGCGATCCACTTCCACCACGGCCGCGAACTGCAGATGGAGGACGTCACCAGCACGCTGGAACGGCTGCTGAACCAGCCGCTCTTCAGCCATCTGGCACGCATTGAGTCCGGCACGCCATGGACGCTGGATATCCATCTGCATCAGCCGGACCGCTGGCTGCCCTGGCTGCTGGGCAGCGTCAGCGCGATGATCCTGCCGAAAGAGTGGCCGTTTATGCGCAACTTCGCCCGCCAGCCGGTGGGTACCGGTGCCTACGCGGTGGAACGCAACCAGCACAGCCAGCTGCGCATTGCCGCCTTTGACGACTACTTTGGCTACCGGGCGCTGATTGACGAGGTCAACATCTGGGTGCTGCCGGAGATCAGCGACGAGCTGGTCTACTCCGGCGTCAAGCTGCAGAGCGACGGCGAGGATCAGAAATCGGCGGAAGAGAGCCGGCTGGAAGAGGGCTGCTATTTTCTGCTGTTTGACCAGCGTTCAGCGTGGGGGCAGAACGAACAGCTGCGCCGCTGGATCGGCACCATCTTCAACCCGATCGCGCTGCTCAGTCAGAACAGCATCGGCTATCAGCGCTACTGGTTCCCGGCCTATGGTCTGCTGCCGCGCTGGCACCACCGCCTTGACATGGCCACGGCGGAAAAACCCGAAGGGCTGACCTCGCTGACTATCACCTGGTACAGCGATCATATCGAACATCTGGGGATCGCCAGCGCGCTGCGACCGATCCTGGCATCCCACGGCGTGGATCTGATCACGCGGGAGATCGGTTACGAGGCGTGGCATAACGGCGAGGCGGAGAGCGATCTGTGGCTGGGCAGCGCCAACTTCACCCTGCCGCTGGAATTTTCGGTCTTCTCCCTGCTGTATGAGATCCCGCTGCTGCAGCACTGCGTGCCCCGCGACTGGCAGCAGGACGCACGGCAGTGGCGCGATAAGCAACTCGATCTGGCCGACTGGAGCCGACAGCTGGTCGCCGATAACTATATTCATCCGCTGTTCCACCACTGGCTGCTGCTGCACGGTCAGCGCAGCATGCGCGGGGTGCGGATGAACACCCTCGGCTGGTTTGACTTTAAGTCCGCCTGGTTTGCGCCACCTGACGCATAATCGCGCTTTCGTTACCTGGCTGAAGTCACTACACTCTGCGGTCTGCGGGCAGACCGCCACACATAAAGGAACCTCTGGTGCTGAAAAAAATCTTACCTCTGCTGGCGCTGTTCTCCCTGCCCGCCCTTGCGGCAAAACCGACCCTGACGGTTTA
Source organism: Erwinia sp. Leaf53 (assembly GCF_001422605.1). Taxonomy (NCBI): domain Bacteria; kingdom Pseudomonadati; phylum Pseudomonadota; class Gammaproteobacteria; order Enterobacterales; family Erwiniaceae; genus Erwinia; species Erwinia sp. Leaf53. The sequence goes on along the minus strand of NZ_LMLK01000012.1, from coordinate 449,577 downwards.
CACCTACGACTCGTTTGCCGCAGAGTGGGGCCCGGGACCCGCGGTGAAGAAAAATTTTGAAGCGGAGTGCGGCTGCGAGCTGAAATTTGTTGCGCTGGAGGATGGCGTCTCGCTGCTTAACCGCCTGCGCATGGAAGGAAAGAACAGCAGGGCCGACGTGGTGCTGGGGCTGGATAACAACCTGCTGGAAGCGGCGCAAAAGACCGGCCTGTTTACCGCCAGCAACGTGGATACCGCCGCCAGTACCGTGCCCGGCGGCTGGCACGACGACACCTTTGTACCATTCGACTACGGCTGGTTCGCTTTTGTCTATGACAAAACCAGACTGCAAAATCCGCCGAAGAGCCTGAAAGAGCTGGTGGAGAGCGATCGGCCGCTGAAGGTGATCTACGAAGATCCGCGCACCAGCACGCCAGGCCTTGGCCTGCTGCTGTGGATGCAAAAGGTATATGGCAACGACGCCCCCGCCGCCTGGCAGAAGCTGGCGCAGAAAACCGTCACCGTCACCAAGGGCTGGAACGAAGCCTACGGCCTGTTCCTGAAAGGGGAAGCCGATATGGTGCTCAGCTACACCACCTCTCCGGCTTACCACCTGATCGAAGAGAAGAAAACCCAGTATGCGGCGGCGAACTTCAGTGAAGGGCACTATCTGCAGGTTGAAGTGGCCGGTCAGCTGAAGGCCAGCCCGCAGCCGAAGCTGGCGCAGCAGTTTATGCAGTTTATCCTGACGCCGGGCTTCCAGCAGACCATCGCCACCGGCAACTGGATGTACCCGGCGGCGCAGACCGCACTGCCGGACGCCTTCAAAACGTTGCCGGTACCGGAAACCTCACTGCAGTACAGCCCGCAGGACGTTGCCAGCCAGCGCAGCGGCTGGATTAGCGCATGGCAACGCGCCGTCAGCCGCTGATCCCCGGCTGGCTGCTGCCCGGCGGCCTGGCGGCCACGCTGCTGGTTGCCGTGGCGCTGCTGGCCTTTGGCGCGCTGTGGTTCAGCGCTCCGGCCACCGACTGGCGGGGCATGCTGCAGGACCGCTATCTGTGGCACGTGCTCGGTTTCTCCTTCTGGCAGGCGCTGCTATCGGCCCTGCTGTCGGCGCTGCCCGCCGTTCCGCTGGCCCGCGCCCTCTACCGCCGCCGTTTCCCCGGGCGCAGCAGCCTGCTGCGGCTGTGCGCCATGACCCTGGTGCTGCCGGTGCTGGTGGCGGTGTTCGGCATCCTTACCGTTTACGGCCGCAGCGGCTGGCTGGCGCAGCTCTGTGCGCTGCTCGGCATTCCGTGGACCTTCACCCCCTACGGACTGCAGGGCATCCTGCTCGCGCACGTCTTTTTCAACCTGCCGCTGGCCACCCGGCTGCTGCTGCAGGCGCTCGAGCAGATCCCCGGCGAACAGCGCCAGCTGGCGGCGCAGCTCGGCCTGCGCGGCTGGGCACACTTTCGCATCGTCGAGTGGCCGTGGCTGAAGCGGCAGCTGCTGCCGGCTGCCGCGCTAATCTTCATGCTGTGCTTTGCCAGCTTTGCCACCGTGCTTTCGCTGGGCGGCGGCCCGCAGGCCACCACTATTGAGCTGGCGATCTTCCAGGCATTGAGCTTTGACTACGATCCCGGCCGTGCCGCGCTGCTGGCGCTGCTGCAGATGGTCTGCTGCCTCGGGCTGGTACTGCTCAGCCAGCGGCTGAACAGGGCGCTGCCCGCAGGCAGCAGGCAGATCGGCGGCTGGCGTAATCCGCAGGACAGCCTGCGCGCCCGCCTGCTGGATGCGGTGCTTATCGCCGCCGCGCTGCTGCTGATCCTGCCGCCACTGCTGGCGGTTGGCGTCAGCGGCATTAACCAGGGGGTCAGCGGCGTTTTGCAGCAACCCGCCCTGTGGCAGGCCACCTTTACCTCGCTGCGCATTGCGCTGGCCGCCGGGCTGCTCAGCGTGATACTGACCGTGATGCTGTTGTGGAGCAGCCGCGAGCTGCGCCTGCGCCAGCGACCGAAAAGCGGGCAGCTGCTGGAGCTGAGCGGCATGCTGATCCTGGCGATGCCGGGTATCGTGCTGGCCACCGGCTTTTTCCTGCTGCTGAATGCCACCACCGGCCTGCCCGCATCGGCGGACGGCGTGGTGATTTTCACCAATGCGCTGATGGCCATACCCTATGCGATCAAGGTGCTGGAAAACCCGCTGCGTGATATCGCCGAGCGTTACAACCGCCTGTGCCTGTCGCTGGATATTCGCGGCTGGAACCGCCTGCGGCTGATTGAGCTGCGCGCGCTGCGGCGGCCGCTGGCGCAGGCGCTGGCCTTTGCCTGCGTGCTGTCGATCGGTGATTTTGGCGCGGTGGCGCTGTTCGGCAATGAGGATTTCCGCACCCTGCCTTTCTATCTCTACCAGCAGATCGGCTCTTACCGCAGCAGCGACGGCGCGGTCACCGCCCTGCTGCTGCTGCTGCTCTGCTTCCTGCTGTTCACCCTGATTGAAAAGCTTCCGGGACGCCATGCTAAACCTGACTAACCTCACCTGGCTCTATCAGCACCTGCCGATGCGCTTTACCTTCAGCGCGCAGGCCGGCGAAAGGCTGGCGATCCTCGGCCCCAGCGGCGCGGGTAAAAGCACCCTGCTCAGCCTGATCGCCGGCTTTCTCAACGTCGAAAGCGGCAGCCTGCAGCTGAACGGCGCTGAGCACCGCCACACGCCGCCCGCGCAGCGCCCGGTGTCGATGCTGTTCCAGGAAAATAACCTGTTTCCCCACCTGACGGTGGCGGAGAATATCGGCCTCGGCCTGCATCCGGGGCTGAAGCTGAACCCGCAGCAGAAGCAGCAGATGCAGGAGATCGCCCGCCGCGTCGGGCTGGCAGAGCATCTGCCCCGGCTGCCGCATCAGCTCTCCGGCGGCCAGCGTCAGCGCGCCGCGCTCGCCCGCTGCCTGGTGCGGCAGCAGCCGATCCTGCTGCTGGACGAGCCGTTCTCAGCGCTGGACCCGGCACTGCGTAAGGAGATGCTGGCACTGGTCGATAAGGTGTGCCGCGAGCGCAATATCACCCTGCTGATGGTATCGCACAGCGTCGAGGATGCCGCACAGATCGCGCCACGCAGCCTGCTCATCGTAGACGGGCGGGTTTACTGGGACGGCAGCACCGCACAGCTGCAGCGCGGTGAGGTGAGTGCCGCGGCGGTGCTGGGCATCGCTTACCGGCCCGGATAAACCGTCTCGCTTATCCGGCGGCGCACAGGGAACGGTGTAGCCCAGGTTCCATCAGTAAACGATATCAGACGCGCCCGCAGCAGCGGATTGTGGAGGCAGTCGATAAACGGCGCGAGCAGGCCGCCGGGTTTAACCGGCAGGAACTCGCGCCACCTCGCTGCATGATCAGAAAAAGACCTGCCACAGCAGGTGCCGGAACATCGGCATCATCGGGTGGAACTGAATGGCGGTAAAGCTGCCAACGGCGACCAGCAGCCCGAGCGGCCCCAGCCAGCGCAGCCGCGCCGCCGGCAGGTACGCCGTCGCCCAGTCCTGCTGCTTACCGCTGCGCAGCCAGCGCCAGCCGAGCCAGACGCCCAGCCAGACCAGGATCGCCACCGCTAACAGCAGCCATTTAAACAGGCCGCTGCTGGCGTCCTTCGGCACGTCGATCGCCACCCCGGCCAGAATGCCCGGCAGGAAGTAGAGCGGCGGCCAGAGGATGCAGCCGATGATATTCGGCGGAATAAACTTGCGTACCGGCAGCTCCAGCATCCCCGCCACCAGCGGGATCAGCGGGCGGGTCGGCCCGACAAAGCGGCCTACCATAATGGTCAGCATGCTGTGCTGGTGCAGCGCATGCTCGGTTTTGCTCATCAGCGAGTGGTGCTTTTTAATAAACGACCAGCGGTGCAGCGGCCCTTTAAATTTCCAGCCCAGCAGGTAGGAGATCCAGTCGCCCAGCAGGCAGCCAATGGTGCCCACCAGCCACGCCGGATAGAGCCCCATCTGGCCGCTGCCGATTAACGCCCCCAGCGAGGCCATCATCACCGTGCCGGGCAGCAGCAGCCCAACCAGCGCCAGCGACTCCAGAAAAGCCACCAGCCCCACGGCCAGCAGCGCATACGCCAGCGATTGCGTAATTAAGTGTTCCAGCCAGGCTTCCATAAGTATCCAACAGAGTTGACAGAACCGGCGATTTTCCCGGCCCGCCCGGCGGGCGTCAAGACGATATTTGTATGGGAACGTATGACCGCATTAGCCAGGTGATACAGGGAAATAACCACTGTATATATAAACATGCTATTATTACAGCATTATGCGTCCCGGAGGCAGTGTGAACGACCCACGCGCAGGATTTCTGTTAACCCGCCACTGGCGGGACACGCCGGCCGGCAGCGAAGTGACGCTGTGGCTGGCTACCGACGCCGGTCCGCAGCAGGTGGTGCTGCCGCCGCAGGAGTCGGTGGCCTTTGTGCCGGTGGAACAGCAGGCCGCTGCCGAACGCCTGCTGGCCAGCGAGCGCGACTGGCGTTTTGCCCCGCTAACCTTGAAAGACTTCCGCCAGCGGCCGGTGGCTGGCCTCTACTGCCGCCAGCAACGCCAGCTGCAGAAGCTGGAGAAGCTGCTGCGCGAAAATGATATCAGCGTGTATGAGGCCGATATCCGCCCGCCGGAGCGCTACCTGATGGAGCGCTTTATCACCGCGCCGGTGTGGTTCAGCGGCACGCCGGACGGCAACCGCCTTACCAACGCACGCCTGAAACCCCACCCCGACTACCGCCCGCCGCTGAAGTGGGTGTCGCTGGATATTGAAACCACCCGTCACGGCGAACTTTACTGCATTGGCCTGGAGGGCTGCGGGCGGCGCGATGTCTTTATGCTCGGGCCGCCGAACGGCGATGCCAGCCGGCTGGACTTTAATCTTGAGTACCAGAGCAGCCGCCCCGCCCTGCTGGAGCGCCTCAACGCCTGGTTTGCCGAACACGATCCGGACGTGCTGATCGGCTGGAACGTAGTGCAGTTCGACTTAAGGGTGCTGCAGAAGCACGCCGACCGCTACGGCATCCCGCTGCGGCTGGGGCGCGGCCATCATCCGGCGCTGGAGTGGCGCGAGCACGGCTTTAAGCCCGGCGTGTTCTTCGCTCAGGCCAGCGGTCGGCTGATTATCGACGGCATTGAAGCGCTAAAGTCGGCGTTCTGGAACTTTGACTCCTTCAGCCTGGAAGCGGTGTCCCGCGAGCTGCTGGGGGAAGGCAAGGCGATCGGCAACCCGTGGCAGCGCATGGAGGAGATCAACCAGCGCTTCGCCGAAGATAAACCGGCGCTCGCGCACTACAACCTGAAAGACTGCGAGCTGGTGACGCGCATTTTTCAGCACACCGAGCTGATGCCGTTTCTGCTGGAGCGCGCCTCGGTCAACGGCCTGGCGGTGGATCGCCACGGCGGTTCGGTGGCGGCGTTCAGCCACCTTTATTTGCCGCGCATGCACCGCGCCGGCTACGTCGCGCCGAATATGGGCGAGCTGGCGTCGGAAGCCAGCCCCGGCGGCTACGTGATGGACTCGCGCCCCGGCCTGTACGACTCGGTGCTGGTGCTCGACTACAAGAGCCTGTATCCGGCGATTATTCGCACCTTCCTGATCGACCCGGTCGGCCTGGTGGAGGGGCTGGCGCACCCGGACGACGCCGATTCGGTGGCCGGTTTCCGCCACGCGCGCTTCTCGCGCAGCCGCCACTGCCTGCCGGAGATCGTCAGCCAGATCTGGCTGGGGCGCGACGCGGCCAAGCGCGCCGGCAACAAACCGCTGTCGCAGGCGCTGAAGATCATTATGAACGCCTTCTACGGCGTGCTCGGCACCAGCGCCTGCCGCTTCTTCGATCCGCGCCTCGCCTCGTCGATCACCCTGCGCGGCCACGAGATCATGCTGCAGACCCGCGAACTGATCGAGGCGGAAGGCTATGACGTGATTTACGGCGATACCGACTCCACCTTTGTCTGGCTGAAGTCGCCCCACGACGAGGCGACGGCGGCGGCGATCGGCCAGCGGCTGGTGGCGAAGGTTAACGACTGGTGGCGGCAGCATCTGAAAGCCGAATTCGCTCTTGAGAGCGCGCTGGAGCTGGAATATGAAACTCATTTCAGCCGCTTTCTGATGCCAACCATCCGCGGTGCCGAACAGGGCAGCAAGAAACGCTACGCCGGACTGATCCGCACCGACGGCGGTGAACGTATGGTGTTTAAAGGGCTGGAGACGGTCCGCACCGACTGGACCCCGCTGGCGCAACAGTTCCAGCAGGCGCTGTACCTGAAAATTTTTACCGGCCAGCCCTGGCAGGACTATATCCGCGACACCGTGGCACGGCTGCTGAACGGCGAACTGGACGACCAGCTGGTGTACAGCAAGCGGCTGCGTCGCCCGCTCGGCGACTACCAGCGTAACGTACCACCGCACGTGCGCGCCGCGCGCATCGCCGATGAGTATCATCAGAAGCTCGAAAGGCCGCTGCTCTACCAGAACGGCGGCAAAATCCGCTACGTGATGGCCACCTCCGGCCCCGAACCGCTGGAGGTGCGCAGCACGCCGCTGGACTACGATCACTATGTCTCCCGCCAGCTGCAGCCGGTGGCGGATGGCATCCTGCCCTTTGTGCAGGATGACTTTGCCAGACTGATAACCGGACAGCTGGGCCTGTTTTGACAGGTGACGAAAGGGCCGCCTTCCAGTACCATAGCGCCCTTCCTTAAAATAAACGTTCTGAAACGACTACCGGGCAGCCTCTGCCGGGTCGTAACACTATTGCCTGCAATAAACTGACGACAATCGAGCCGAATATTATATGCCTTTTACACTTGGTCAACGCTGGATAAGCGATACGGAAAGCGAGCTGGGATTAGGAACCGTGGTTGCGGTGGATACCCGCATGGTCACGGTGATGTTCCCTGCCACCGGTGAAAACCGTCTCTACTCCAGAAATGATTCGCCGATCACCCGCGTGGTGTTTAACCCGGGCGATACCGTCACCAGCCACGAAGGCTGGCAGCTCATCGTTGACGAAGTACAAACCGACAACGGCGTGGTCAGCTATTTCGGCACCCGCACCGACACCGGCGAGACCGGGGTACGCCTGCGGGAAGTGATGCTCGACAGCAAGCTGGTGTTTGGCAAGCCGCAGGATCGCCTGTTCGCCGGCCAGCTCGACCGCATGGACCGTTTTGCGCTGCGTTTCCGCGCGCGCAAGTACCAGAGCGAGCAGTACCGCCTGCCGATCAGCGGCCTGCGCGGCATGCGCACCAGCCTGATCCCGCACCAGCTGCACATCGCACACGACGTTGGCCGCCGCCACGCGCCGCGCGTGCTGCTGGCCGATGAAGTGGGTCTGGGTAAAACCATTGAAGCCGGGATGATCATCCACCAGCAGCTGCTGGCCGGCCGCGCCGAGCGTATTCTGATCGTGGTGCCGGAAACCCTGCAGCACCAGTGGCTGGTTGAGATGCTGCGCCGCTTCAACCTGCGCTTTGCGCTGTTTGATGACGACCGCTACGCCGAAGCGCAGCACGACAGCGACAACCCGTTTGAAACCGAGCAGATGATTATCTGTTCGCTGGACTTCGTACGCCGCAACAAGCAGCGCCTGGAGAAGCTGGCCGACGCCGAGTGGGACCTGATGGTGGTCGATGAAGCCCACCACCTGGTGTGGTCGGAAGAGGCACCGAGCCGCGAGTATCAGGTGATTGAACAGCTGGCGGAAAATATTCCCGGCGTTCTGCTGCTGACCGCCACCCCGGAACAGCTGGGTCTGGAGAGCCACTTTGCCCGCCTGCGCCTGCTGGATCCGGACCGCTTCCACGATTTCGCGGCCTTTGTTGAAGAGCAGAAGCACTTCCAGCCGATCGCCGACGCGGTATCGATGCTGCTGGCCGATAAAACCATCAGCAACGACGAGCTGAACCTGCTTAACGACCTGATGGGCGAGCAGGATATCGAGCCGCTGCTGCAGGTAGCCAACAGCGATCGTGACGGCAAGCTGGAGGCACGTCAGGAGCTGATCAGCATGCTGATGGATCGTCACGGCACCAGCCGCGTGCTGTTCCGTAACACCCGCGGCGGCGTGAAGGGCTTCCCGAAACGTGAGCTGCACCAGATCCGCCTGCCGCTGCCGACCCAGTATCAGACCGCGATTAAGGTCTCCGGCATCATGAGCGCGCGTAAATCCGCCGACGAGCGCGCGCGCGATATGCTCTACCCGGAGCAGATCTACCAGGAGTTTGAGGGCGACAGCGGCACCTGGTGGAACTTCGACCCGCGCGTTGAGTGGCTGCTCGGCTTCCTGACCAGCAACCGCGATAAGAAAGTGCTGGTGATCTGCGCCAAGGCGGCCACCGCGCTGCAGCTGGAGCAGGTGCTGCGCGAGCGCGAAGCGATCCGTGCCGCCGTGTTCCATGAAGGGCTGTCGATTATCGAGCGCGACCGCGCCGCCGCGTGGTTCGCCTCTGAAGAGGATGGTGCCCAGGTGCTGCTCTGTTCGGAGATCGGCTCCGAAGGCCGCAACTTCCAGTTCGCCAGCCAGCTGGTGATGTTCGACCTGCCGTTTAACCCGGACCTGCTGGAACAGCGTATCGGCCGTCTGGACCGTATCGGCCAGATGCACGATATTCAGATCCACGTGCCGTATCTGGAACGTACCGCGCAGGCGGTGCTGGTGCAGTGGTTCCACGAAGGGCTGGACGCCTTCGAACACACCTGCCCGACCGGCCGTACCGTCTATGACAGCGTCTATACGCCGCTGATCGAATACCTCGCCGCGCCGGAAAACAGCGAAGGGCTGGCAGAGTTTATCGCCGGCTGCCGCAAACAGCATGACGGGCTGAAGGCGCAGCTGGAACAGGGCCGTGACCGCCTGCTGGAGCTGAATTCCAACGGCAGCGAGAAGGCGCAGGCGCTGGCCGCACAGATCGCCGAACAGGATAACGACATTGAGCTGGTCAACTTCGCGCTCAACCTGTTCGATATCGTCGGCATTAACCAGGAAGACCGCAGCGATAACCTGATCGTGCTGACTCCCGGCGACCATATGCTGGTGCCGGACTTCCCGGGCCTGCCGGAAGATGGCTGCACCATCACCTTCGATCGTAACCAGGCGCTGTCGCGTGAAGACGCGCAGTACGTCAGCTGGGAGCACCCGATCATCCGCAACGGTCTGGATCTGATCCTCTCCGGCGACACCGGCAGTTGCGCGCTGTCGCTGCTGAAAAACAAGGCGCTGCCGGCCGGCACGCTGCTGCTGGAGCTGGTCTGGGTGGTGGAAGCGCAGGCACCGAAGCACCTGCAGCTGACCCGCTTCCTGCCGCCAACCCCGGTGCGCATGCTGGTCGACCGTAACGGCAATAACCTGGCGGCCAAAGTGGAGTTTGAAAGCTTTAACCGCCAGCTGAACGCCATCAACCGCCACACCGGCAGCAAGCTGGTCAACGCGGTGCAGCAGGACGTGCATGAGATTATCAAGCTCTCCGAGGAGCCGGCGGCGGTGGAAGCGCGTAAGCTGATCGATGCCGCCCGTGCGGAAGCCAGCGATAAGCTGGGTGCGGAGCTTTCCCGCCTGCAGGCGCTGAGCGCCGTCAACCCGAACATCCGTCAGGATGAGATTGACGCGCTGGAAAGCAACCGCGAGCAGGTACTGGCCAGCCTGGATGATGCCGGCTGGCGCCTGGATGCGCTGCGCCTGATCGTGGTCGCTCACCAGTAATCCCCTCAGCAGGGTGCCTGCCATCGTCCCGCGATGGTCTGCGCCCTGCCCCTCTCCGGCACTTTGCGAGATGCTTATGATGGAACCTTACAACCCGCCGTCCGAACCCTGGCTGCATATTCTCTACCAGGATGAGCACATTATGGTGGTCAACAAACCCAGTGGGCTGCTCTCCGTACCCGGACGTCTGGAGGAGCACAAGGACAGCATAATGACCCGCGTCCAGCGTGACTTCCCGGCGGCGGAGTCGGTGCACAGGCTGGATATGGCGACCAGCGGCGTGATGGTGGTGGCGCTGACCAAAGCGGCAGAGCGCGAGCTTAAGCGTCAGTTCCGCGAACGTGAGCCGCAGAAAACCTACGTCGCCCGCGTATGGGGGGTGCCGCAGCCGGAAAAAGGGCTGGTGGATCTGCCGCTGATTTGTGACTGGCCGAACCGGCCAAAGCAGAAGGTCTGTTTTGAAACCGGTAAGTCGGCGCAGACGGAGTATCAGGTGCTGGAGGTGGCAGAGAACTGGGCGCGGGTGCAGCTGAAGCCGATCACCGGCCGCTCCCACCAGCTGCGCGTGCATATGCTGGCGCTGGGGCACCCGATCCTCGGCGATCGTTTCTATGCCCACGATGAGGCGTTAGCGATGGCGCCCCGTCTGCAGCTGCACGCCGAAAGCCTGAGCATCACCCATCCGCAGTACGGCACGCCGATGACCTTTCGCCAGCCGGCGGCGTTTTAGTCTGCTGTTCCCCCCGGCCGAAGGGCGCAGCGGGCGGAGGCAGGGTTGGCACCACGTCGCGATAACACGGGCTGACGGCACTCGCCGTAAGCCCGTTTTTTTTACTTAAAGCCCTTCTCGCGCTTGATCAGGTCGTAAGCGGCCTGAATCTCCTGCGCTTTCTGCTTGGCCATCTCCATCATCTGCGGCGGCAGGCCTTTCGCCACCAGCTTATCCGGATGGTGCTCGCTCATCAGCTTACGGTAGGCACGCTTGATGGTGGTGGCATCATCGCTGCTCTTCACCCCCAGTACGTTACAGGCATCATCAAGCGTTGGGCCGCGCTGCGCTCCGGTGTACCCGCCCTGTGAGGAGTGGCCGCCCTGATAACCGTACCCACCGCCGCCAAACTGCTGGCCGCCTTCCATCATGCGCAGGAACCGATCGAACTGATGACGGGAGATCCCCAGCTCTTCGGCAATCACATACAGCACCTGGCGCTCGTTGGGGTGCAGCGAGCCGTCGGCAAACGCCGCCTGAATCTGGATCTCCAGAAACATGCGAATCAGATCGAAGCGACCAAAGCAGGCGCTGCGCAGCTCACGCAATTTTTCGCGCAGCGGGTAGTCACCCTCTTTACCTTCACGGAACGCCTGCTGGGCTGCGGTACGGCTGGCGCCCTGCATCTGCATGCGGTCCATCAGCAGCGAGGCCATCTGGATATCGGCATCCGTGACCCGGCCTTTCGATTTTGTCAGATGCCCCATCACCTGGAAGGTGGTGCTGAAAAACAGCGCCTGACGGGTTTGCTGGTTGGCAAAATAACCCTGACGCCGCGTTGAACGCGCTTTATCAACCAGATGGCCGACCAGCAGGCCAAAAACTACGCCCCAGAAGCCCGCGCCGGACAATAAACCCAGCACAAGTCCCAATACTTTTCCCCAATAGCGCATATACTCCTCAATTCGCCATGCTCAAGGCTACAATTTGCATTATCATACCTGTCATTCATCTCATAGCCTATTGGCAACGCGGTCAAACAACCAGAAGATACCTCACCGGTTATAGCGGCCAGCAGCTGTAGCCTGAAATGTGGGTATACACTAAATCATTCACGCTGCATCAAGGCGGCAAACGAGTGAATCCCCGGGAGCAGAGATGGCTCTGTGACTGGGGTGAGCGAGAGCAGCCAGCGCAGAGGCAGCGTGAAGGATGACGTGTATATGACTGGCGCAACCTCCTTGAGTGCGTTAGTCTCTGACCGTTTGTCGGCATGATGCCAGTGATCACGGAATTTTCGATACCGCGTATGAAAAATAGACTACCTACGTTGCTGGCCACCCTGATCGGCTCAGCGCTGTACAGCCAGCAGGGCCTGGCCGATGACCTCGCATCCCAGTGTATGCTCGGGGTGCCTTCCTATAACCGTCCGCTGGTAGAAGGGAAAAACACCAACCAACTGCCGATAACCATCAATTCCGACAAATCACAGGGTAATTACCCGGATAATGCGGTCTTTAGCGGCGATGTGGATATCCGCCAGGGTAACAGCCGCCTGCAGTCCGACGAGGTGCAGCTGCATCAGAAGATGCTGCCGGGTAAAAGCGAACCCACCCGTACCGTCGACGCGCTGGGCAACGTCCACTACGACGATAACCAGGTGATACTGAAAGGGCCAAAAGCCTGGTCTAACCTGAACACCAAAGACACCAACGTGTGGAATGGCGACTATCAGATGGTCGGCCGCCAGGGGCGCGGTAACGCTGACCAGATGAAGCTGCGCGGTGATAACCGCTATACCATTCTGGAAAACGGCTCCTTCACCTCCTGCCTGCCAGGGCAGAACAGCTGGAGCGTGGTCGGTTCCGAAATTATTCACGATCGCCAGGAGCAGCTGGCCGAGATCTGGAACGCACGCTTTAAAATCGGCCCGGTGCCGGTGTTTTACAGCCCGTACCTGCAGCTGCCGGTCGGCGATAAGCGCCGCTCGGGCTTCCTGATCCCCAACGCCAAATACGGTAGCAACAGCGGCTTTGAGTTTATGCTGCCGTACTACTGGAACATTGCGCCGCAGGCCGACGCCACGCTGACGCCGCACTACATCAGCCGCCGCGGCATGCAGTGGCAGAACGAATTCCGCTATCTGACCGGCGTCGGTGCCGGCCTGATGGAGTTCGACTATATGGCATCGGATAAAGTGTATAACAACGAGCACGAGGACGATAAAGACTCCAACCGCTGGCTGTTCTACTGGAACCATTCGGGGATCTACGAGCAGCACTGGCGCTTCAATGCCGACTACACCAAAGTCAGCGATCCCTACTACTTTACCGACCTGGACTCGACCTACGGCTCGACCACCGACGGCTATGTGACGCAAAAATTCAGCATTGGCTATGCAGATACCAACTGGGACGCCACGCTGTCGACCAAGCAGTTCCAGATCTTCTCGACCAACGCCAATAACGACGTGTATCGCGCCGAACCGCAGCTGGATATCAACTGGTATCAGAACGATGTCGGCCCCTTTGACACCCATCTGTATGCGCAGGCGGTGAAGTTTACCAACGTCAACGAACGCCTGCCGGACGCCACCCGTCTCCACCTGGAGCCGACCATCAACCTGCCGGTGTCAAATGGCTGGGGCAGTCTGAACACCGAAGCGAAACTGCTAGCAACACACTACCAGCAGGACGGCATTGAGTACTACAACAGCACCTACGACACTGGCAAAATCAACCAGCTGAAAGACAACGTTAACCGCGTGATGCCGCAGTTGAAGGTTGACGGCAAGATGGTGTTTGACCGCGATATGAACTGGTCGCCGGGCTATACCCAGACGCTGGAGCCGCGCCTGCAGTACCTGTACGTGCCGTACCGCGATCAGAGTATGATCCGCGCCTATGACTCCACGCTGCTGCAGACCGACTATACCGGCCTGTTCCGCGACCGCACCTACAGCGGCCTGGATCGCATCGCCTCGGCTAATCAGCTGACCAGCGGCGTCACCACGCGCATTTTTGATAACGATCTGGTTGAACGTTTTAACGCTTCCGTGGGTCAAATCTACTCGTTCACGCCGGCTCGTACCGGCCTGAACACCACCGATGACGATGACCGTGGCAGCCTGGTATGGGCGGGCGATACCTACTGGAAGATTAGCGACAACTGGGCAGCACGTGGTGGCCTGCAGTATGACACCCGTCTGGACAACGTCTCGCAGGGTAACGCCGTGCTGGAGTGGCGCCGTGATGCAGACCGCATGGTGCAGTTGAACTACCGTTACACCAGTGAAGAGTACATTCAGCAGACGCTGACGCAGATCACTAATCCGCTGTATCAGAAGGGGATCTCGCAGGTGGGTGCCACCGCCAGCTGGCCTGTCGCCGACGCATGGTCAGTGGTCGGGGCCTGGTATTACGATACCAAAGCCAACCAGCCCGCTGACCAGCTGCTGGGCGTGCAGTACAGCTCCTGCTGTTATGCCATTCGCCTCGGTTATGAGCGTAAAATCACCGGCTGGGAAAACGATAACAGTAAGTACGACAACAAAGTCTCGTTCAACATTGAACTGCGTGGCCTCAGCCCGAGCTACGGCTTAGGGACCGGTCAAATGCTGCGCCAGGGCATTCTGCCTTACCAGCGCGGCTTCTGATGTTGGCACAGTTAACAGACCACTCCCGCAGTGCGGATAGGAAGAATGGAAAAAGTATGAAGAACTGGAGAATGCTGATCCTCGGTGCCGCCTTAACGGCCAACACCGCGTTCGCGGCCCCGCAGGTTGTTGATAAGGTCGCCGCCGTGGTAAATAACGGCGTGGTGCTGGAGAGTGACGTCGACGGCATGATGCAGTCGGTCAAAGGCCAGGCGCAGCAGTCCGGGCAGCAGCTGCCGGATGATAAAACGCTGCGTCACCAGATTGTCGAACGTCTGGTGATGGATAACATCATGCTGCAGATGGGCAGACAGGCCGGCATCCAGATTAGCGACGCGCAGCTGGATCAGGCGATCGGCAACATCGCCGCACAGAACAAAATGAGCGTCGATCAGCTGCGCAGCCGCCTGGCGTATGACGGCATGAACTACGCCACCTACCGCGAGCAGATCCGTAAAGAGATGCTGACCTCGGAAGTGCGTAATAATGAAGTGCGCCGCCGCGTCACCATCCTGCCGCAGGAAGTGGACTCCCTCTCAAACCAGATGGCCGCGCAGAACGATGCCGGTACCGAGCTGAACATCAGCCACATTCTGCTGCCGCTGTCGGAAAACCCAACGCAGCAGCAGGTTGACGACCAGGAAACCCTGGCCAAACAGCTGGTGCAGGAGAGCAAAAGCGGTGCCGATTTCGGCAAGCTGGCGATCACCTACTCCGCTGACCCACAGGCGCTGAAAGGCGGCAACATGGGCTGGGGCAAACTGCAGGAGCTGCCGTCGCTGTTTGCGCAGGCGCTGGTGACCGCCAAAAAAGGCGACATCGTAGGTCCGATCCGCTCCGGCGTTGGCTTCCATATCCTGAAAGTCAACGACGTGCGCGGCGAAAACCAGAGCGTTTCGGTTACCGAAGTGCACGCCCGCCATATCCTGCTAAAGCCGTCACCGATCATGACCGATGACCAGGCGCGCCAGAAACTGCTGGAAACCGCTGCCGATATTAAGAGCGGTCGGATCAGCTTTGCCGATGCGGCCAAACAGCTGTCGCAGGATCCGGGTTCCGCCAACCAGGGCGGCGACCTTGGCTGGAGCTCTCCGGAAGCCTACGATCCGGCGTTCCGCGATGCGTTGCTGCGCCTGAACAAGGGCCAGACCAGCGCACCGGTTCACTCCTCGTTCGGCTGGCACCTGATTCAGCTGCTGGATACCCGTCAGGTTGATAAGACCGACTCCGCGAAGAAAGAGCGCGCCTACCGCCTGCTGTTCAACCGTAAATTCTCGGAAGAAGCGCAGACCTGGATGCAGGAACAGCGTGCCGCCGCCTATGTGAAGATCCTCGATGGCAGCGCTCAGTAACCTGCGCGTGGTGGTCACTCCCGGCGAACCCGCCGGGATTGGCCCGGATCTGATCGTAGCACTGGCGCAACAGGCGTGGCCGGTTGAGCTGGTGGTCTGTGCCGATCCCGAGCTGCTGCGCACCCGCGCGGCAGCGCTGCGTTTGCCGCTCGCCTTACGCGAGTATGATGCCAGCGCGACGGCCCGCCCGCAGGAAGCCGGTTCACTGACCGTGCTGCCGCTGCCGCTGGCCAGCAACGCGGTGGCCGGTGAACTCAGCGTGGATAACAGTCACTACGTGCTGGCCTCGCTGGCGCGCGCCTGCGATGGTTGCCTGAACGGCGAATTTGCCGCGCTGGTCACCGGGCCGGTGCACAAAGGGGTGATCAACGACGCGGGCATTCCGTTCAGCGGCCACACCGAGTTCTTCGCCGAACGCGCCGGGTGCGAGCGCGTGGTGATGATGCTGGCCACGGAAGAGCTGCGGGTGGCGCTGGCCACCACCCATCTGCCGCTGAAAGACGTAGCCGACGCCATCACCCGTGACAGCCTGCATGAAGTGATTACCATCCTTAACGCCGACCTGCAGAGCAAGTTCGGCCTTGCACGCCCGCACATTCTGGTGTGTGGGCTGAACCCGCACGCGGGTGAAGGCGGCCATATGGGGCGGGAAGAGATTGATACCATTACCCCGGCGCTGGACGAACTGCGCCAGCAGGGCATCAACCTGACCGGGCCACTCCCCGCGGATACCCTGTTCCAGCCGAAATATCTGCAGCACGCCGATGCGGTGCTGGCGATGTATCACGATCAGGGCCTGCCGGTGCTAAAATATCAGGGCTTTGGCCGCGCGGTGAATATCACCCTCGGTCTGCCATTTATCCGCACGTCCGTCGACCACGGCACCGCCCTTGAACTGGCGGCTACGGGTCAGGCCGATGCGGGCAGCTTCAAAACGGCGCTTAACCTCGCCATCACCATGATTAAGAGCAGTAATGAATAATCGCGTTCACCAGGGCCACTTCGCCCGCAAACGTTTTGGACAGAACTTCCTTAACGATCAGTATATTATCGACAGTATTGTCAACGCCATTCACCCACAGCGCGGCGAGGCGATTGTTGAGATCGGCCCTGGCCTCGGTGCACTCACCGAGCCGGTGGGTGAGCGCATTGATGAAATGACGGTGGTCGAACTGGACCGCGATCTGGCAGCACGCCTGCAGACGCATCCGTTCCTCGGCCCGAAGCTGACCATTTTCCAGCAGGATGCGATGACCTTTGATTTTGCGGCGCTGTCTGCGGAAAAAGGCCAGCCGCTGCGCGTGTTCGGCAACCTGCCGTACAATATTTCGACCCCGCTGATGTTCCACCTGTTCAGCTACGTCGGCGCGATCAAAGATATGCACTTTATGCTGCAGAAAGAAGTGGTTAATCGTCTGGTCGCCGGCCCTGGCAGCAAAGCCTATGGCCGCCTGACCGTAATGGCACAGTACTACTGCCAGGTGATCCCGGTGCTGGAAGTACCGCCGGAGTCCTTCACCCCGGCACCGAAGGTCGATTCTGCGGTGGTGCGCCTGATGCCTTACGCGGAGATCCCGCACCCGGTACAGGATATCCGCGCGTTGAGCCGCATCACCACCGAAGCCTTTGGTAAACGCCGTAAAACCCTGCGTAACAGCCTCGGCCATCTGTTCTCTGCCGAAGCCCTGGCCGAAATGAACATTGACCCGACGCTGCGCGCTGAGAACATTACCGTGGCGCAGTACTGCCAGCTGGCGAACTGGCTGACCGCGCACCCTCAGCAGCAGCCTCCTCAGGAGAACTGAGCATGAACGATACGCCCCGTGTTTGTGTCCATGTACAAAGCGTCTACATTGCGTCGCAGTCTGCGCCCGAAGAAGACCGTTATGTGTTTGCGTACACCGTCACCATCCGTAATCTGGGGCGTATCCCGGTGCAGCTGATCGGCCGCTACTGGCTAATCACCAACGGCAACGGCCGTGAAACCGAAGTTCAGGGTGAAGGGGTGATCGGCGAACAGCCGCACATCGCCCCTGGCGATGAGTTCCAGTACACCAGCGGTGCGATTCTCGAAACCCCGATGGGCACCATGCAGGGGCATTACCGCATGGTTGATGCCGACGGCGAGACGCTGCTGGTGGACATTCCGGTGTTCCGGCTGGCGGTTGTCAGCCACATTCACTGAGTCACCCCTCATCCAGCGCTTTGCTCCTCACGGGCAAAGCGCATTTTTTTTTGCGCGCGCCAGGCGCGCCGCGGTTATCCTGACCCGGACCAGTGGCTAAGCAATCCTGAGCTGCCGGCCACGCGATCACGGTAACCCCCTTTTCAGGACAGAAGGCATGAGCACTTATCTTATCGGCGATATTCACGGTTGCTACGACGAGCTGAAAATGCTGCTGGCGCAGGTGGATTTCGATCCGGCGCAGGACGAGCTGTGGCTGACCGGCGATCTGGTGGCCCGTGGGCCGGCCTCGCTGGACGTGCTGCGTTATGTGCGTTCCCTCGGTGACAGCGTGCGCATCGTGCTGGGCAATCACGATCTGCATCTGCTGGCGGTGTACGCCGGCATCAGCCGCAATAAACCGAAGGATCGCCTGACGCCGCTGCTGGAGGCCGACGATGCCGACGAGCTGATCAACTGGCTGCGTCGCCAGCCGCTGCTGCAGGTGGATGAAGAGAAAAAACTGGTGATGGCGCACGCCGGTATCACCCCGCAGTGGGATATTGACACCGCAAAGCTGTGTGCCCGCGAAGTCGAGGCAGTACTGAGCAGCGACACCTATCCGCTGTTCCTGGATGCGATGTACGGCGATATGCCGAACAACTGGTCACCGGCGCTCAGCGGTCTGGCGCGCCTGCGCTTCAGCACCAACGCGCTGACCCGCATGCGCTTCTGCTTCCCCGCCGGACAGCTGGACATGATCAGCAAAGAGTCGCCGGAAAATGCGCCACCGCCGCTGAAGCCCTGGTTTAACGTGCCCGGCCTGTTACCCGCTGACTACACGGTGATCTTCGGTCACTGGGCGTCGCTGGAAGGGAAAGGCACGCCGGATAACGTCATCGGCCTCGATACCGGTTGTTGCTGGGGCGGCGCCCTGACCCTGCTGCGCTGGGAAGACAGGCAGGTCTTTGTTCAGCCCTCTAACCGGGAAGTCACCCCGGCACTGTGATCGTCTGCGGTGCCGTTCGCCGCCCGCTCTGCCGGTGTCAGGGTATCAAAGGGAATACTCCACAGCGCGCCCGGCTGGAACAGCACCGGCGGGTGGTTTTCTGAAAGAGAGAGTTCCCGGCGGGCCGGGTCACGCAGGCGA
Organism: Erwinia sp. Leaf53; assembly: GCF_001422605.1. Lineage (NCBI taxonomy): Bacteria > Pseudomonadati > Pseudomonadota > Gammaproteobacteria > Enterobacterales > Erwiniaceae > Erwinia > Erwinia sp. Leaf53. Next base: position 430,854 of record NZ_LMLK01000012.1, on the reverse strand, counting down.
TCGCGATTCAGTGCAGCAGAAACAGATATGGCGCGCTCCGTAGTGGATGTCGCGCCATGATAGAAGCCGAAGATGTCAGCAGCGTGACGACTTAGCGGCGATCGAGGATCTCAAAGCAGAAGCTGTGGGAGTTCTTGTCGTCGGCGTCGTGAAATTCGCTAAAGGTTGACTGCCACTCATCCGGCTCATAGTCCGGGAAATGGGTATCCCCTTCCACTTCCGCGTCAATGTGGGTCAGATAGAGACGATCGGCACGCGGCAGCAGCTGCTCGTAGATCCGTCCGCCGCCGATCACCATCAGTTCTTCCACGTCACCTGCTACCTGCAGCGCTTCGTCAATCGAGCTCACCCAGGTCACACCATCGGCATCGCCAGGTTTACTGCTAATTACAATATTCAGCCGTCCTGGCAGCGGGCGTCCAATCGACTCCCAGGTACGCCGCCCCATCACCACCGGCTTGTTCAGCGTCTGGCGTTTAAACCACGCCAGGTCAGCAGGCAGGTGCCATGGCATGGCGTTTTCCATCCCAATTACGCGATCGGCCGCCAGGGCCGCAATCAGGCTAATCATCATATCAAACTCAGCAGGGGGTAAAATTCGCGCCATCATACGGAAAGGCGAAACTTTCGTCGATAGGTAAGCGCTGCATATTCCGTAAAGGTTGTTCAGCGCGGCCTTTACGTGCTCTGCATCCCACCATTTCGGCCACCACACTCCCCCCTTCGTGCTAAACTTCGCCCTTTACACTCCCTGCAGAAACCGATCATGTTTGAAACTACGCTGTTCGTTGCCACCATCGCCACGCTGGGCATGCTCTCCCCCGGCCCCGATTTTTTCCTGGTGGTGAAAAATGCCGCCCGCTATCCGCGCCGCGCCGCGCTGATGACGGCGATGGGCGTTAACTGCGCGGTCGCCACCCATATGGCTTATTGTGTGGCCGGCCTGGCAGTGGTCATCACCACCACGCCGTGGCTGTTTATGCTGCTGAAATATGCCGGTGCAGCGTACCTGATCTGGATCGGTATTCAGGCGCTGCGGGCGCACGGCGGCAGCAGGCTGGATCTGAATAGCGTGGCGCAGGAACCGGTGACGCTGAGTAAAGCCTTCCTGCAGGGCTACCTGTGTAACCTGCTCAACCCGAAGGCGACGCTGTTTTTCCTGTCGGTATTCACCCAGGTGCTCAGCGTCGACTCCGGCGTCGGTGAAAAACTCTGGTACGCCGGCATCATCCTCGGCCTCTCCACGCTGTGGTGGCCGCTGCTGGTGTTTCTGATCCAGAGCGCACCGGTGCGTGCCGGGCTGACCAAGGCCCAGCGCATCATCGACAAACTGCTGGGCGGCGTGCTGATCGCGCTGGGCATCAAGGTGGCGCTCTCCTGAGAGATCCCCCTATAAAAAAACCCCGCTCGGAAGCGGGGTTTTTTACAGCTGTTGTCAGCGATTAACCGGCGATCTGCGCGTGCATTTCCTGCACTGAAATCACCCGGTCAGTCGCGCTGGAGTTCAGCGAGGTGGTGGTGGCGAAGGCACCGTTCAGCGTGGTGTCGTAGTGCACCTTGTACTGCAGGGCACTGCGGCGGATCAGCTTGGAATCCTCAATCGCCTGGCGGCCTGCGGTGGTGTTCACGATGTAGGCGTATTCACCGTTCTTCAGGCGATCCTGAATGTGCGGGCGGCCTTCGTGTACCTTGTTAACCCGGCGTACGACGATACCCGCGGCTTCCAGCACCGCAGCGGTGCCGGCGGTGGCGTCCAGCTCAAAGCCGTAGCTCTGCAGACGCTGTGCCAGCTCAACGATACGCTTCTTATCGCCTTCGCGAACCGACAGCAGCGCGCGGCCGCTCTTCTTCATGTTGCTCTGCGCGCCGAGCATCGCTTTGCAGAAGGCTTCCGCAAAGCTGCGACCGACGCCCATCACTTCACCGGTTGAACGCATTTCCGGGCCGAGGATCGGGTCAACGCCCTGGAACTTGTTAAACGGCAGCACCACTTCCTTCACCGAGTAGTACGGCGGGATAATTTCTTCGGTCACGCCCTGCTCGGCCAGCTTTTTGCCTGCCATCACGCGGGCAGCCACTTTCGCCAGCGGCACGCCGGTGGCCTTGGAGACGAACGGCACGGTACGGGCGGCACGCGGGTTCACCTCAATCAGGTACACCTCGTTATCCTTCACCGCGAACTGCACGTTCATCAGGCCGCGTACGCCCAGCTCGAAGGCCAGTTTCTCGACCTGCTGACGCATGACGTTCTGGATCTCTTCGCTCAGCGTGTAGGCCGGCAGAGAACAGGCGGAGTCACCGGAGTGCACGCCGGCCTGCTCAATGTGTTCCATGATGCCGCCGATCAGCACCTGGTCGCCGTCGCAGATGGCATCAACATCCACTTCCACCGCGTCATCAAGGAAGCGGTCCAGCAGCACCGGCGCATCGTTCGAGACGGACACCGCGGTGTTGAAGTAGCGCTTCAGGTCGATTTCGTCGTAGACGATCTCCATCGCGCGGCCGCCCAGCACGTAGGACGGGCGCACCACCAGCGGATAACCGATGATCGCCGCTTTCTCTACCGCCATATCGATGGCGGTCACCGTGGCGTTAGCCGGCTGTTTCAGGCCCAGGCGATCGACCGCCTGCTGGAAACGCTCGCGGTCTTCGGCACGGTCAATCGAATCCGGGCTGGTACCGATCACCGGTACGCCTGCTGCTTCCAGCGCGCGCGCCAGCTTCAGCGGGGTCTGGCCACCGTACTGCACGATCACGCCTTTCGGCTTCTCGATGCGCACGATTTCCAGCACGTCTTCAAAGGTCACCGGTTCGAAGTAGAGACGGTCAGAGGTGTCGTAGTCGGTTGACACGGTTTCCGGGTTACAGTTGACCATGATGGTTTCGAAGCCGTCTTCACGCAGCGCCAGCGCGGCGTGAACGCAGCAGTAGTCGAACTCAATACCCTGGCCGATACGGTTTGGACCGCCGCCCAGCACCATGATTTTGTCACGATCCTGGCTCGGGTTAGACTCGCACTCTTCTTCATAGGTGGAGTACATGTAAGCGGTATTGGTGGCGAATTCCGCCGCACAGGTGTCCACGCGTTTGTAGACCGGGTGCAGGTTATGCTGCTCGCGCAGCTTGCGGATTTCGGCTTCAGACACGCCGGCCAGCGCCGACAGGCGGGCATCGGCAAAGCCTTTACGTTTCAGGTTACGCAGGAAGTCGTAGTTCAGGCCGTTAACGCCCTCTTTCGCCACCTGCTGCTCCAGCTGCACCAGCTCTTCAATCTGCACCAGGAACCAGCGGTCAACGTTGGTCAGCGCGAAGATATCCTCCACGCTCAGGCCGGCACGGAAGGCGTCCGCGATGTACCAGATACGGTCTGAGCCGGCATCTTTCAGCTCGCGACGGATGGTGGTCAACGCTTCCGGGTCGTTAAGGTCGACTTTCGGGTCGAAACCGGTCGCGCCCACTTCCAGGCCACGCAGCGCTTTCTGCATCGATTCCTGCAGGGTGCGGCCAATCGCCATCACTTCACCGACCGACTTCATCTGGGTAGTCAGACGGTCATTAGCACCGGCGAACTTTTCAAAGTTGAAGCGTGGAATTTTAGTGACCACGTAGTCGATAGAGGGTTCAAACGAAGCCGGGGTCAGGCCACCGGTGATATCGTTGGTCAGTTCGTCGAGGGTGAAGCCTACTGCCAGCTTGGCGGCGATTTTAGCAATCGGGAAGCCGGTTGCTTTTGAGGCCAGCGCCGACGAGCGCGACACGCGCGGGTTCATCTCGATAACGATCAGACGGCCGTTCTCCGGATTCACCGAGAACTGAACGTTAGAGCCGCCGGTCTCCACGCCGATTTCACGCAGTACCGCCAGCGAGGCGTTACGCATGATCTGGTACTCTTTGTCGGTCAGCGTCTGGGCTGGCGCTACGGTAATCGAGTCACCGGTGTGGATGCCCATGGCATCGAAGTTTTCAATCGAGCAGACGATGATGCAGTTGTCGTTTTTATCACGCACCACTTCCATCTCGTACTCTTTCCAGCCAATCAGCGACTCGTCAATCAGCAGCTCGTTGGTTGGCGACAGATCCAGACCGCGTTCGCAGATCTCTTCGAACTCTTCACGGTTGTAAGCGATACCGCCGCCGGTGCCGCCCATGGTGAAGGAGGGACGGATGATGCACGGGAAGCCGACGTCAGCGGCAACCGCCAGCGCTTCTTCCATGGTGTGTGCGATACCGGAACGCGCGGTGTCCAGACCGATCTTCTTCATCGCCACGTCAAAGCGGCGACGGTCTTCGGCTTTATCAATCGCGTCGGCGGTGGCGCCGATCATGGTGACGCCGAACTCGGCCAGCACGCCCTGACGTTCCAGCTCCAGCGCACAGTTCAGCGCGGTCTGGCCGCCCATGGTCGGCAGAACCGCGTCCGGACGCTCTTTTTCGATGATCTTACGCACCACTTCCCAGTTGATAGGCTCGATGTAGGTGGCATCGGCCATTTCCGGGTCGGTCATGATGGTGGCCGGGTTAGAGTTCACCAGGATAACGCGGTAACCCTCTTCACGCAGGGCTTTACACGCCTGGGCGCCGGAGTAGTCAAATTCACAGGCCTGGCCGATAACGATCGGGCCAGCACCGAGGATCAGGATACTTTTTATGTCTGTACGTTTTGGCATTTTTTCGCTCCTGATTTATTTCGCGGCAGAACGGTAAGCGTTAATCAGTTCGATAAAGTGATCGAACAGCGGTGCAGCATCGTGCGGGCCAGGGCTGGCTTCAGGGTGCCCCTGGAAGCTGAACGCCGCTTTATCGGTGCGGTGAATACCCTGTACCGTGTGGTCAAACAGTGAGGTATGGGTCACGCGCAGGTTAGCCGGCAGGTTGCTGTCATCAACGGCAAAACCGTGGTTCTGCGCGGTGATCATCACGGTGTTGTTGTCGTGATCTTTCACCGGGTGGTTGCCGCCGTGGTGGCCGAGCTTCATCTTCACCGTTTTAGCTCCGCTGGCCAGCGCCAGCAGCTGGTGGCCGAGGCAGATGCCGAACACCGGGATGTCGGTTGCCAGCAGACGGGTGATGGCGTTAATCGCGTAGTCACACGGCTCCGGGTCGCCCGGTCCGTTTGAGAGGAACACGCCGTCCGGATTCAGGGCCAGCACCTCTTCTGCAGAGGTCTGCGCCGGCACTACGGTCAGGCGGCAGCCGCGATCCACCAGCATGCGCAGGATGTTGCGCTTCACGCCGTAGTCATAGGCCACCACGTGGAACGGCAGCTCCGCAGCGGTTTTCGCCGCCGGCAGTTCATCTTCCAGCGTCCAGCTGCCCTGTGCCCATTGATAGGCATCCGGGGTGGTGACTTCTTTTGCCAGGTCCATGCCTTTCAGGCCCGGGAAGGCTTTAGCCTTTTCCAGCGCCACCGCGGCGTCCAGCGCGTCACCGGCGATGATGCAACCGTTCTGTGCCCCTTTTTCGCGCAGCAGACGGGTCAGCTTACGCGTATCGATATCGGCAATAGCGACAATGTTGTGGCGAACCAGATACTCAGACAGCCCTTCTTCATTACGGTAGTTGCTGGCAATCAGTGGTAAATCACGAATAACCAGGCCCGCGGCATGTACCTGAGTGGATTCTGCATCAGCGGCGTTAGTGCCGACATTGCCGATATGGGGATAAGTAAGAGTAACGATCTGGCGGGAATAGGAAGGATCAGTGAGGATTTCTTGATAACCGGTCATTGAAGTGTTGAAAACAACTTCTCCCACTGCCGATCCGGTTGCCCCGATGGCCCGACCGTGGAATTGGGTTCCGTCTTCCAGAACCAAGAGCGCTGACTTAATCAAAACATCCTCCAGGGAATAAACAGTCACAATATCTGCATATTAATTCAGGATTGACCCTAAAATCAACGTCAAAACTGCCTGAATGCTCAGTTTTTGGCAAATTGCGCGCATTCTAATGATAGCCCCGCCTAATGTCTACCCTGAGAGCCACTTTTTCTTATTTTTTTAACTCACTGAACGGAAAATCAGTAGATTGGCGATAAAAAGGGAACATATCCTGGTGATAAAACCGTTTGCCTGACGGCTTACGCATAAAAACAGAGGGAAAAGTGTGAAAAACCAGACCAAATGGTCAAAATTATTATCTTTGGCGACCATTAAAATCAATAAAAAGCAAATTTCAGACCCCTGAAACAAAATCAACAGCAAAGGTCTTTTTTTTACAAAATAAAAAGGGCAATAAAAATTATTGCCCATTCAATCATAACCTTATGATTGTAATAACCACATCACGATGGTGCACAACACTTACAAACCTTCCAGATTAAGCACGCTTCTCATATCAAAAAGACCTGATTTATGCGAACTCAACCAACCAGCCGCACGAACCGCACCATTAGCGAAGGTCATCCGGCTTGAAGCCTTGTGGGTAATCTCTACCCGCTCACCGATATCCGCAAACATCGCGGTATGCTCACCGACGATATCGCCGGCGCGCACGGTGGCAAATCCGATAGTCTGCGCCTTGCGCTCGCCGGTAATGCCTTCACGGGCGTAAACCGCGTGCTCGTTCAGGTTCCAGTCCATCGCATCGGCAATCGCCTCACCCATCGCCAGCGCGGTGCCGGACGGCGCATCCACTTTATGACGGTGGTGGGCTTCAATAATTTCGATATCCGCGTAGTCGCCCATCACTTTGGCGGCTTTTTCCAGCAGCTTCAGTACCAGGTTAACGCCGACGCTAAAGTTAGCGGCAAACACGATGCCAATCTCTGCCGACGCGGCCTTAATCGCCGCCTTGCCCGCCTCATCAAAGCCGGTGGTACCAATCACCATCGCTTTGCCATGCTGGCGGCAAAAGGCCAGGTACTCCAGGCTGACTTCCGGGCGGGTAAAATCGATCAGCACGTCGAAGTCATTTACCACCGCGTTCAGGCTGTCGCTGATTTTCACCCCCAGCGTACCGCTGCCCGCCAGTTCACCGGCATCAGCCCCCACCAGCGATGACCCGGCACGCACCACGGCGGCCCCCAGACGAGCGCCTTCGGCCTGTACAGTGGCCTGAATCAGCTGACGTCCCATACGCCCGGCGGCTCCCACCACGGCGATACGGATTTCTGCGTTACTCATAATTATTCCCAGTCTTATTTCAATGCATGCAAAGCGCACACAGATTAACCACGCGTTAACTACTGTGCCACAATTAAAAGTGGATGATTAGAATTTTACGCCAGCGCGCAATCATTATCAGTAAAACGAATTTTTGTAAGGATTCAGGGAAGATGGCAGTGGCAATGCATCCCTCGCGATGCAACTGGATGCCAGGGTTCAGCTGCAAGTGCAAAGGCCAGGGGCGTAGCGGCAGGTTCAGTGGTCTGGGTCGGCCGTTGGTGACAGAACGCCGGGACGCCGTAAATACATCCGTGTAGGCTCGGACGGAGCATCCGTGCGCCGTACGCCCGGCTAACCTGTTCGCCAACGTCCTCCCTTCTTGCATTTGTGTGGCTGTTCTAAGGGCGTAGCTTCTCGTTCTGATGCCGGGTTCGGCCGTTGCATCGCTTTCTTAAAACCTAAATACGGTGAATGCTGAATGCTGAATGCTGAATGCTGAATGCTGAATGCTGAATGCTGAATGCTGAATGCTGAATGCTGAATGCTGAATGCTGAATGCTGAGGATTTTAGAGCAGCAACACAAATGATCAACGGCAATCGGGGTTATCCGGGTTAGCGGACCGTCGGCGCGCAGGGACGCGCGCCGCCGAGCGCACACGGACGTGTTCATAGCGTGTCCGCGATCCGGATAACCCCGATAAGCCAGGCACCTGCACCCACAGCGACCCGGCCACAAAGCCATTCCCCCGATAAGCCAGGCACCCGAACCCGAAGCGACCCGGCCCAAAAGCCATTCCCCGACAAACCAGACTCCTGAACCCGAAGCGACCCTGCCCAAAAGCCATGCACCGATAAGCCAGGCCCCCGAACCCGAAGCGACAAAGCCCCAAAAAAGAAAAAGGCAGCGTTGCCGCTGCCTGTATTTGTTCGGATGGTGCTAACCGGATGCTTTTACTCGACCTGACGCACGTCGACGCGCAGCTCTTTCGGTACTTCGAATACGATGTTCTCTTCGCGGCCGATCAGCTCAATCGCTTCCACGCCGCCCAGCTCGTTCAGACGCTGGATCACCTGCTGCACCAGCACGTCCGGTGCTGAAGCCCCGGCGGTGACGCCCACGCACTTCGCACCCCTGACCCACTCCTCCTGAATATCTTCAGCGGAGTCGATCAGCCGCGCCAGCTTACCGGCACGCTGTGCCAGCTCCGCCAGACGGTTAGAGTTAGAGGAGTTCTTCGAACCGACCACCAGCACCACGTCGGCATCCTTCGCCAGCACCCGCACCGCTTCCTGACGGTTGGTGGTGGCGTAACAGATATCGTCCTTACGTGGCCCGACAATCTTCGGGAAACGGGCGCGCAGAGCGTCGATCACCTCGTAGGTGTCGTCCACCGACAGCGTGGTCTGCGTCATAAAGCACAGGTTATTCTCATCCTTAACCTGCAGCTTCCACACGTCAGCCGGCTGCTCCACCAGATACATCCCCCCTTTCGGGTTATTGTACTGGCCCATGGTGCCCTCCACCTCCGGATGCCCGGCGTGACCGATCAGGATCGCTTCGGTCCCCTTACGGCTGGCGCGCGCCACCTCCATATGCACCTTGGTCACCAGCGGACAGGTGGCATCAAACAGCATGGTCAGATCGCGGGACCTGGCTTCGGCCCGTACCGCCTGCGACACGCCGTGTGCCGAAAAGATCAGGATCGAGCCGTCCGGTACTTCGCTAATCTCTTCGATAAAGATCGCCCCGCGCTCGCGCAGGCTGTTCACCACATAGCGGTTATGCACCACTTCATGGCGCACGTAGATCGGTGCGCCATACATCTCCAGCGCACGCTCCACGATGCTGATGGCACGATCGACCCCGGCGCAGAATCCGCGCGGGTTAGCCAGCATGATCTGCATGGGTGCCCTCCAGTACCGGATCGATCTCCAGCACTTCTATATCAAAGTGAATGGTCTGCCCGGCCAGCGGATGGTTGAAATCCACGGTGATGGAATCACCGGAGATTTCACGGATCACGCCCGGCATCTCGTTGCCATCCATGCCGCTGAACAGCATGATTGCACCGATCTCCGGTTCGCCGGCCTGGACAAAATCACGGCGCGAAAAATACTGGATCAGATCGGGGCTGATACCGCCAAACGCGTCCTCAGGCGGGAGTGCGAAGGCGTGCTTATCGCCCACCTTCATCCCCACCAGCTGGCTTTCCAGCCCGTCAGACAGGCTACCGTCGCCGAGGCGAAACAGCGCCGGTTTGCCGTTACTGCGCGTTGACTCTGCGGTCGAGCCATCCGCCAGCTTTAAGGTGAAATGCACCAGCACCGCGCTATCGCGCTGTACAGAATCGGTCATGCCTTACCCTTTGCTCTTCGCCGTTTTGCTGGCTGGGCTGATAAACCCCTCCAGCACGATTAATGCTGCACCAATACAGATAGCGCAGTCGGCAATGTTAAAGGTGGCAAAATGCCAGTCACCGACGTAAAAGTCGATAAAGTCCACCACAAAGCCATGATATGAGCGGTCAAACAGGTTGCCCGCCGCCCCGCCCACGATCAGCGCGTAGGCGATGTTGTTCAGCTTCTTGCTCGCCGGGCTGCGGTACATCATCACCAGCAGCACCACCACGATGGCAATGGCGATGCCGGCGAAGAACCAGCGCTGCCAGCCGCCGTGATCGGCAAGGAAACTGAATGCCGCACCGTAGTTGTGCGCATAGAAGAAGTTAAAGAACGGCATCACCGGCATCGACTCATGCAGCATCAGGGTATCCATAATCCACTGCTTGCTGCCGAGATCGATAACGATGACCAACAGCGCCAGCCACAGCCAGCGCAATCCGGTTGAGAGTACAGGTCGGCTCATTTATGCAAACTTACGTTGTTCGCCGCTGCCCGCGACGTTGGTGACACAGCGGCCACAGATATCGGCATGTTCAGCGTTCTGACCGATATCGGTGGTGTAATGCCAGCAGCGCGGACACTTGTCGCCTGCGGCTTTATGCAGACCAATTTTCAGGCCTTTAACCGTCTCACTCTGCTGAGCTTCAGCCGGCGCCTGCGCCAGTTCAGCTACCAGCGCACCCGAGGTCAGCAGCACAAAGCGCAGCTCGTCACCGAGGCTGTTCAGCTTCGCGGCCAGCTCCGCGTCGGCATACAGCGTGACGCTGGCTTCCAGCGCGCCGCCGATCTGTTTGTCGGCACGCGCCTGCTCCAGAACCTTGTTGACTTCGCCGCGCACCTTCAGCAGTTCGTCCCAGTAAGCATCGTTCATCGGCTCGCTGGCGTCCAGCGCGAACAGGCCGTCGAACCACTCTTCGGTAAACACGTACTGGCTGCGTTTGCCCGGCAGGTAGCCCCAGATTTCGTCAGCGGTGAAGGACATGATCGGTGCCATCCAGCGCACCAGCGCTTCAACGATATACCACAGCGCGCTCTGGCAGCTGCGACGCGCCAGGCCATCGGCCTTAGCGGTGTACTGACGGTCTTTAATCACGTCCAGATAGAAGGACCCCATCTCTACCGAGCAGAACTGCATCAGGCGCTGTACCACTTCGTGGAAATCATAGGCCTCGTAGGACGCCACGATATCCTGCTGCGCGGCCAGCGCGCGGCCCACCGCCCAGCGATCGACTACCACCATCTCTTCTGGTTTCACCAGGTCCGTTTCCGGATTAAAGCCGGCCAGGTTAGCCAGCAGGAAACGCGCGGTGTTACGGATACGGCGGTAGCTGTCGGCGGAGCGTTTGAGGATCTCGTCCGACACGGCGATCTCGCCGGAGTAGTCGGTGGATGCCACCCACAGGCGCAGAATGTCAGCACCCAGCTTGTTCATCACGTCCTGCGGCGACACGGTATTGCCGAGCGACTTGGACATTTTGCGGCCCTGACCATCGACGGTGAAACCGTGGGTCAGCACCTGGCGGTAAGGCGCTTTGCCTTTCATCGCCGTACCGATCATCAGTGAGGACATAAACCAGCCGCGGTGCTGATCGGAACCTTCCAGATACATATCCGGCGTATGCCCGCCAAACTCAGGACGCGCGTCCACCACCGAGAAGCTGGTAGAACCGGAGTCAAACCACACGTCCAGCGTATCCGGCACCTTAACGTAATGATCGGCGTCATCGCCCATCAGGTCGCGCGGGTCGAGATCCCACCACGCCTGAATGCCGTCCTGCTCAACGCGCTGGGCCACTTTCTCCATCAGCTCCAGGCTGTCCGGGTGCAGCTCTTCGCTCTCTTTGTGAACGAACAGAGCCATTGGCACGCCCCAGGTACGCTGGCGCGAGATACACCAGTCCGGGCGGTTGGCAACCATCGACTCAATACGCGCCTGGCCCCAGTCCGGGATCCACTGCACGCCTTTGATCTCTTTCAGCGACTGCGCACGCAGGCCCTTTTGATCCATGCTGATAAACCACTGCGGGGTGGCACGGAAGATGATCGGGGTTTTGTGACGCCAGCAGTGCGGATAGCTGTGGTGCAGTTTCTCAACGTGCAGCAGCGCGCCTTTTTCACGCAGCAGCTCAACGATCATATCGTTGGCTTTAAAGACGTTAACGCCATCCAGCGTCGGATAGGTACCCGGCAGATAGCTGCCGTCCGGGCCGACCGGGTTGGCCACTTCAATGCCGTATTTCTGGCCGATCACGTAGTCGTCCGGGCCGTGGCCTGGCGCGGTATGCACCGCACCGGTACCGGCATCCAGCGTGACGTGTTCGCCGAGTACCACCGGGGAGACGATCTGCTCCAGGAACGGGTGCTGGAAGCCCTGCAGCTCCAGCGCCGCGCCTTTGGCTTCGCCCAGCACCGTCCACTCGCTGACGCCGGCGCGCTTGAGTACGCTCTCCACCAGGTCTTTGGCGAGGATCAGCGCACGGCCGTCAATCTGCACCAGCTGGTAGTCAAATTCCGGGTGCAGGGAGATGGCGCGGTTCGCCGGCATGGTCCATGGGGTGGTGGTCCAGATCACCAGCGATACCGGGCCTGCGGCATCCGCCACGCCAAATTTCGCCAGCACCGCGGCTTTGTCCACGGCGTTAAACGCCACGTCGATCGACGGTGAAGTTTTGTCGTAATACTCAACTTCGGCTTCCGCCAGCGCAGAGCGGCAGTCGAGGCACCAGTGCACCGGCTTAGCGCCTTTATGCAGGTGGCCATTACCGATGATTTTACCCAGCGCACGGATGATGTTGGCTTCGGTTTTGAAGTTCATCGTCAGGTACGGGCGATCCCAGTCACCCAGCACGCCGAGGCGGATAAAGTCGGCTTTCTGCCCTTCCACCTGCTCGGCGGCGTATTTACGGCAGGCGGCGCGGAATTCGGCCGGGGTGACTTTCTCACCCGGTTTGCCGATCGTCTGCTCCACTTTGTGCTCAATCGGCAGGCCGTGGCAGTCCCAGCCTGGGACGTACGGCGAGTCATAGCCCGCCATGCCTTTCGACTTAACGATAATGTCTTTCAGAATCTTGTTAACCGAGTGACCAATATGAATGCTGCCGTTCGCGTACGGAGGGCCATCATGCAGGATAAAGGTTTTTTTCCCTTTTTTGGCTTCGCGGATGATGCCGTACAGCTTGTCATCATACCAACGTTGCAGCATTCCCGGTTCGCGTTTGGCCAGATCGCCACGCATCGGGAACCCCGTTTCCGGCAAGTTCAGGGTAGATTTATAGTCACTCATCAGATTCTCGATTCCGTATTTCGGTTCTTTAAACCGGTGTTTGCAGCCCAAAAAAAGTTCGGGCAGTCACCACATCGTTAGCAATTTGCTCTTTCAGCGCGTCAAGCGAGGCAAAACGCTGCTCATTACGTATTTTTTTGCGCAGCACCACTTCAATGTGGCGCCCGTAAAGATCGGCCGTTACGTCCAGAAGATGCACTTCCAGCTGCTGGCGGATACCGGCCACCGTCGGCCGGGTACCAATATTGGCCACGCCGGGCAGCGGGCGGCCGCCAAGGCCACGGACTTCAACGGCATACACCCCTTTCACCGGGGAGACTGAACGCCGCATCGGCAGGTTGGCGGTGGGGAAACCGATAGTACGCCCCAGCGCATCACCGTGCACCACGCGGCCAGAAATGCTGAAGGGGTGCCCCAGCAGCGCACTGGCCTGTGGCAGGTCGTCTTCCGCCAGCGCCTGACGCACGGCGGTGCTGCTGATGCGTTGCCCGTTGTCGCAAAAGGTCTGGGTGCTGATGACACTGAAGCCATATTCGGCACCAGCCCTCTGTAATAACAGGAAATCCCCCTGGCGACCAGCGCCAAAACGGAAATCATCCCCCACCACCAGAAACTGCACGCCGAGTTTCCCGACCAGCAGGTCGGAGACAAAACTCTCGGCGGTGTTGGCAGCAAAGCGGTGGTCAAAACGCACGCACAGCACGATGTCGACGCCGGCCTGCTCAAGGTAGCAGAGTTTTTCCCGTAGACGGGTCAGGCGGGCGGGCGCACTGCCTGGCGCAAACAACTCCAGCGGCTGGGGTTCGAACAGCATGACCATCACCGGCAGGTTGCGTTGCTTCCCTTCTTCGCTCAGACGCGCCAGCAGCGCCTGATGCCCGCGGTGCACGCCGTCAAAATTACCGATGGCCAGCACGCAGCCGCGATGGTGTTCTCTCAGATTGTGTATGCCGCGGATAAACTTCATGGCTGGCTCAAATTTGTGGAAATCGGCGGATTATACCTTGTACAGCCCGTAAGGTTAACCCGCGAATGCGCGCTTTCGCGCTTTCTTGCTGCCATTTACTGCCGCAGGTCGCTGACCGGGCAGGGGATGTGATTTTTATTGTGAATAAGCTGTATTCGCCTGGACGAAGCTGGTAGAATCTTGCGCCATCGAAACGTAATGAAGTGCCATCGTTCCATCGGCGCTTATTTGCACAAATCCATTGACAACCAAAGGCGAAAAGGGCATATTCCTCGGCCTTTGAATTGTCCTCATAGAACTATTTGGGAGTTGTACCTTGGCTAATATCAAATCAGCTAAGAAACGCGCCGTAACGTCTGAGAAGCGTCGTAAGCACAACGCTAGCCGTCGTTCAATGATGCGTACCTTTGTTAAGAAAGTATACGCTGCTATCGCTTCTGGCGACAAAGCTGCGGCGCAGAATGCATTCAATGAAATGCAACCAATTGTGGACCGTCAGGCAGCTAAAGGCCTGATCCACAAAAACAAAGCTGCACGCCATAAAGCAAACCTGGCTGCACAGATCAGCAAACTGGCTTAATGCCTGCTTGTTAGTCGAGCTTTGATAAAGAAACCGCCCTTACGGCGGTTTTTTTATTTTCTGGGTTTGCTGCCGTTTGCTGCACTGCGGTCATGCTGCGTTAAAGGCCGCCTCAAAATGTTCACCTGCCCTCAGTAAAGTGCGCTTTTTCGGCGGCCTTTGCCCGCTACACTGCCTCCGGCAGCCTGTCTGAAAAAAGATAATCCGTTGCTGTTTCTTTTAGTTAAGCCTTGCACAGACCGTCTGTTGTCAGCACGGCCTGTCTGTCACTCACTTAGCGCAGCTTCACCCGCAGCAGCAGATACCCCACTACCGCCGACACCACCGATCCGGTCAGAATACCGATCTTAGCCAGCGTCACCAGCTCCTCGTGCGCCGCATCAAAGGCCAGCGAAGCGATGAAGATCGACATGGTAAAGCCAATCCCACACAGCACGCCGACCGCGGCGATATCGATCATGCGGGTTTTTTCCGGCAGTGCTGCCAGCTTCAGCTTCACCGCCAGCCAGCAGATCAGCGTAATGCCCAGCGGCTTGCCGATAAACAGACCGAGCACGATGCCCAGCGGCACCGCCGAGAACAGCCCACCCGCCGGTACGCCAGCCAGCGAGACGCCAGCGTTGGCAAAGGCGAACAGCGGCAGGATCAGCCAGCTGACCCACGGCTGCAGGCCGTGCGCCAGCTCAACCGCCGGTGACGGGCCGTCCGGGTTCTTCAACGGAATAAAGAAACCAACGACCACCCCGGCCAGCGTAGCGTGCACCCCCGACTTCAGCACCGCCACCCACAGCACCATTCCCACCAGCAGATAGAGCGACGTCTTGCGCACGCCGCACAGGTTAAGCAGCGCCAGCGCCACGATGGCGGCAGCGGCAACGCCGAGCGAGGCCAGCGACAGGTTGCTGGTGTAGAAGAAGGCAATAATTACGATGGCGCCGAGATCGTCGATCACCGCCAGCGCCATCAGGAAGATCTTCAGCTGCACCGGCACCCGGCTACCGAGCAGCGCCAGAATCCCCAGTGCAAAGGCGATATCGGTAGCGGTGGGGATCGCCCAGCCGTGGATCGCCAGCCCGTCGGCGTGGTTAAACGCCGCGTAGATCAGCGCCGGGGCCAGCATCCCGCCCAGTGCGGCGATCAGCGGGAACACCGCCCGCTGGCGGCTGTTCAGCGAGCCGGTGATCAGCTCGCGTTTGACTTCCAGACCAATCAGCAGGAAGAACAGCGCCATCAGCGCATCGTTAATCCACAGCAGCAGGTCCTTATTGATGTCGAGGCTGCCAAAGCGGAACTGCACCGGGGTGGCCAGGAGCGCCTGATAGGCGTCGCGGGTGCCATCGTGGTTAGCCAGAAACATGGCGATCGCCGCCGCGATAATCAGTACGACGCCACCGGTCGCATCATTGTTAAACAGTTTTTTTAGCATGCTTTTCAATTCCAGGCTCCGCTGAATGTGACAAGAGTTGTCAGAATGGCGTCTAGCATACGTCTTTAACGCGCGGGGAAAAACGGCTTTTACCGGCATTTACCGGCTTCCAGAAACCAGCGAAGTGAGCGCGCGCGCCACGGGGGCCAGTAACACCGGTAAAAAGAACGGGGATGACCGTTCAGAGGGTCAGAAAAGAAGGGAAGCTTTTAAGGGCTTAAGGCTGACAAAGCATACTTAATCTGCACGGCGAATAAGGGCGGCGCGGAAAACAAAAAAGCGGAGGATTTCCCCTCCGCTTTTAGCGTTGACCGTTTACAGGCGCGGTTAGCGCGTCAGGTCGTCAAAGAACTTCTTCACGCCGTCAAAGAAGCTTTTTGAACGCGGGCTGTTGTTGTGCTCGCCGCTCGGCCCGCCAAAACTCTCTTCCAGCTCGCGCAGCAGCGCTTTCTGCTTGTCATTAAGGCTGACCGGGGTTTCCACCACCACGCGGCACAGCAGGTCGCCCTGCGCGCCACCACGGACGGATTTAACGCCCTTGCCGCGCATGCGGAACAGTTTGCCGGTCTGGGTTTCCGCCGGCACCTTCAGCTTCACCCGGCCATCGAGGGTCGGCACTTCAATTTCGCCGCCGAGCGCCGCCATCACAAAGTTGATCGGCACTTCGCAGTAGAGGTTGTTCTCTTCACGTTCGAAGATATGGTGCTTGCGCACCTGCACCTGAACGTAGAGATCGCCCGCCGGCGCGCCCTGCTCGCCGGCTTCACCTTCACCGGTAAGGCGAATGCGGTCGCCGGTGTCCACGCCCGCCGGAATTTTCACCGACAGGGTTTTAGATTTCTCTACCCGGCCGTGGCCGCGGCAGGCGTTGCACGGATCTTTAATGATCGAGCCGCGCCCCTGGCAGGTCGGGCACGCCTGCTGCACGGTAAAGAAGCCCTGGCGCATCTGCACCTGGCCGGCACCGTGACAGGTGGAACAGGTTTGTGGCTTGGTTCCCACCTTCGCCCCGCTGCCGTGGCAGACGTCACACTCTTCCAGCGTAGGGATACGGATCTCTTTGGTCACGCCGCGTACCGCTTCTTCCAGCGACAGCTCCATGTTGTAGCGTAAATCAGCACCGCGCGCGGCGCGCTGCTGACGGCGGCCTCCGCCGAAGATATCGCCGAATACGTCGCCAAAGATATCACTGAAGTCTGCGCCGCCGCCGCCAAAGCCGCCGTGACCGCCGCCCATACCGCCCTGCTCGAAGGCCGCGTGACCGTACTGATCGTAGGCCGCACGCTTCTGCGCATCGGTCAGAATTTCGTAGGCTTCTTTAATCTCTTTAAACTTGCCTTCGGCTTCTTTATCGCCCTGGTTACGGTCCGGGTGATACTTCATCGCCAGGCGCTTATAGGCCTTTTTGATCTCACGCTCTTCCGCTGATTTGGAAACGCCTAAAATCTCGTAATAATCTTGCTTCGCCATGGTAATTTTCAGCCCTTAACATGCGTGCACGGGCGAGGAGATCTCTCCACGCCCGTGCTGGTTAAATCCGCCACTACGATACATCATGCTTCAGGCTGCCTCTGCGTTGGCTGCTCTCGCTAACCCCAGTCACACAGATCTCTGTGCTGCCGGGGATTCACGCGTTTACCGCCTTGATGCACCCAGGGTAGCCCCCACGAAGGGACCTGAATGGTTGTATGTATCAGTAGTGACGAGCCCGCTCAAGGGCGATTATTTTTTGTCTTTAACTTCTTCGAATTCGGCGTCAACCACGTCGTCATCTTTCTTCGTTGCGTCGGTGGCGTCAGCTGCACCGCCGGCGGCCTGCTGCTGCTGAGCGAACTCCATCAGCTTGCCGGACACTTCCATCAGCGCCTGAATCTTAGCTTCGATTTCCGCTTTGTCTTCGCCTTTCAGCGCGGTGTTCAGCTCGGCCAGCGCCGCTTCGATCGGTGCTTTGTCTTCTGCTGGCAGTTTATCGCCGGCTTCGTCCAGCTGCTTACGGGTGCTGTGCGCAGCCTGATCACCCTGGTTACGGGTCTGCACCAGCTCTTCAAACTTGCGGTCAGATTCTGCGTTCGCTTCCGCGTCACGCACCATTTTTGCGATCTCTTCTTCGTTCAGACCGGAAGAGGCCTTGATGGTGATCTTCTGCTCTTTACCGCTGTTTTTGTCCTTGGCAGACACGTGCAGGATACCGTCGGCATCGATATCGAAGGTCACTTCGATCTGCGGCATGCCGCGCGGCGCTGACTGAATACCGTCGAGGTTAAACTGACCCAGCGATTTGTTATCCGCCGCACGTTTACGCTCGCCCTGCACCACATGGATGGTCACCGCAGACTGGTTGTCTTCTGCCGTTGAGAACACCTGGCTGTGTTTAGTCGGAATAGTGGTGTTCTTGGTGATCAGCGAGGTCATCACGCCGCCCATGGTTTCAATACCCAGCGACAGCGGGGTAACGTCCAGCAGCAGAACGTCTTTGACTTCACCGGCCAGCACGCCACCCTGCACCGCAGCACCTACGGCGACGGCTTCGTCCGGGTTAACGTCTTTACGCGGCTCTTTACCGAAGAACTCGGCCACTTTCGCCTGCACCATTGGCATACGAGTCTGACCACCGACCAGGATCACGTCGTTGATGTCAGAAACCGACAGGCCGGCATCCTGCAGCGCAACTTTCAGCGGATCGATAGAGCGCGCGACCAGGTCTTCTACCAGTGATTCCAGTTTCGCACGGGTCACTTTGATGTTCAGGTGCTTAGGACCGGTGGCATCTGCAGTGATGTACGGCAGGTTAACGTCGGTCTGCTGCGCAGAAGAGAGCTCGATTTTCGCTTTCTCTGCCGCTTCTTTCAGACGCTGCATTGCCAGCGGGTCGTTGTGCAGATCGATGCCCTGATCTTTCTTAAATTCAGCCACGAGGTAGTTGATCATACGGCTGTCGAAGTCTTCACCACCCAGGTGGGTATCACCGTTGGTTGCCAGTACTTCGAAGGTTTTTTCGCCGTCAACTTCGTCGATTTCGATAATGGAGATATCGAAAGTACCGCCGCCCAGGTCATATACCGCGATGGTGCGGTTGCCCTGGCCTTTGTCCAGACCGTAAGCCAGCGCGGCGGCGGTCGGTTCGTTGATGATACGTTTTACTTCCAGACCCGCGATACGGCCGGCGTCTTTGGTTGCCTGGCGCTGCGCATCGTTGAAGTAGGCCGGAACGGTAATTACCGCTTCAGTTACCGGCTCACCCAGGTAATCTTCTGCCGTTTTCTTCATTTTTTTCAGCACTTCGGCTGAAATCTGTGGCGGCGCCACGCGCTGGCCTTTCACGTCCAGCCAGGCATCGCCGTTGTCGGCACCGACGATTTTGAACGGCATGATTTTGATATCACGCTGTACTTCTTCGTCCTGGAAGCGACGGCCAATCAGGCGCTTGATCGCAAACAGGGTGTTCTGCGGGTTAGTCACCGCCTGACGTTTAGCAGGCTGACCGACCAGCGTTTCACCGTCCTGGGTATACGCGATGATCGATGGCGTGGTGCGATCGCCTTCGGCGTTCTCCAGCACACGCGCTTTACCGCCATCCATAATAGCCACACAAGAGTTGGTGGTGCCCAGGTCAATACCAATAATCTTACCCATCTAAACGTCTCCCACTTAAATTTGTTTCAAATCAGGTTATGAACCTTAAATGCGGGCGTTTCCGGCAGTTTCAACTGCGCGCCCTGCGCTTTTTTTCCAGGTTCCTCGCCTCGGATGCCAGATAAGATGGGGCCGAGTGCCCCGGCATCAAGGGGGATGACGAAAAAAATTTCACTTTCGCTATAAAAAAACCCGCTGCGCGGCGGCGGAGCGGGTTTTCAGGAGATGGCGATGCCTTTTAGCGGGCGTCGGCCTGCTTCAGTGACGTACGCTGGCCCGCGTCCCGCAGCAGCCAGCAACCGAGCAGCAGCCCGATCGCCGCCAGCCCGACCACATAATAAGCCGGTGCCATCGGCGTCCACTTCATCAGCAGGGTGATGGTGACCGGCGTCAGGCCGCCAAAAATCGCGTAGGAGAGATTATACGAGAAGGAGAAGCCGGTAAAACGCACCTCGGCCGGGAACGCCCCGACCATCACGAACGGCACCACCCCCACCACGCCCACGCACAGGCCGGCGATGGCATAGGCCACCATCAGCTGCTCCGGCGCCAGCGCCGCTACCTGGAAAAACGACCAGCAGGAGATCGCCAGCAGCAGGCTACCGACAATCAGCACCACCGCCGCACCGAACCTGTCCACCAGCGCCCCGGCGACGATACAGCCGATAATCAGCATCACGGTCGCCACGCTGTTAGCCTGCAGCGCCGCCGTGGCCGGAATGCCGTGCACCTTCTGCAGCAGGGTCGGTGCCATCAGCAGCACCACCATAATACAGGCCGATAGCATCCAGGTGAGCAGCATCGACAGCACCACGCTGCCCTTATGATCGCGCAGCACGGTTTTCAGCGGCAGCCCGGCGGCCAGCGCCTTGCGCTGCTGCATGGCGGTAAACACCGGGGTTTCATGCAGCCAGCGGCGCAGATACATCGCCCCAAGGCCAAAAATGCCGCCCAGCAGGAACGGAATGCGCCAGCCGCCGTCGAGGATCGCCTGCGGGGTCAGCGTGCTGGTCAGCAGCGTGGCGACCAGCGATCCCAGCAGAATACCGAAGGTCAGCCCGGCGGTCAGCGTGCCGCAGGCAAAACCGACGCGCTTTTGCGGCACGTGCTCGGCGACAAACACCCAGGCACCCGGTACCTCACCGCCGATCGCCGCCCCCTGCAGCACGCGCAGCAGCAACAGCGCCACCGGTGCGGCAATACCAATGGTGGCGTAGGTCGGCATCAGCCCCATCGCCAGCGTCGGCAGCGCCATCATCAGAATACTCAGGCTGAACATTTTCTTGCGGCCGCGGCTGTCGCCGAAGTGCGCCATAATCAGCCCACCCAGCGGCCGCGCCAGATAGCCGGCGGCAAAGATCGCAAAGGTCTGCAGCTGGCGCAGCCACTCGGGAATATCCGCCGGGAAGAACAGCTGGCCGATGGTGGCGGCAAAGAAGACGAAGATGATGAAGTCGTAGAACTCCAGCGCACCACCGAGGGCGGCCAGAGATAACGTTTTATAGTCCTGCCCGGTAAGGCGATGCGCGGTTTCGGATGCCATTGCTGATAAGTCCAGTGTCAGATGAAATTCATATAGTCCGTTGTGTAAAGCTAAACGTACTATATCGTCAATTTACTGACACACCATTGCAAGCTGGATCTTATCCGTGAAATAGCAGATTTTTAGCCGTTTGTTTCACGTCTGGCACTTTTAGGCCGAAAAGCTGCTACCACCTGCGGATCTGTCTCGACGTATGGGCCCTCCAGCAGCTGGATGCAGTACGGCACGCTGGCAAAAATGCCCGCCACCAGCGCTTTGCCGTCGGCATCTTTCAGCCCTTCCAGCGTCTCCTGAATCGACTTCGGCTGGCCGGGCAGGTTGATCACTAAAGACTGTTTGCGGATCACCCCCACCTGGCGGGAGAGGATCGCGGTGGGTACAAAGTTAAGGCTAATCTGGCGCATCTGCTCGCCAAAACCGGGCATCTCGCGATCGGCAATCGCCAGCGTGGCGTCCGGCGTCACGTCGCGCCGCGCCGGGCCGGTGCCGCCGGTGGTGAGCACCAGATGACAGAACAGCTCGTCGACCAGTTCACAGATCGCCTGCTCAATCATCGGCTGCTCATCGGGCACCAGACGCGTTTCTATTTCGAACGGCGTGGTCAGCGCGCGTCTCAGCCAGGCTTCCAGCGCCGGCAGCCCCAGGTCGGGATAGATGCCGTTAGCGGCGCGGTCGGAAACGGAGATCAGTCCTATGCGGAGTGTGTTCATATTGGGTTCGCCGTCAGCAAAGAAGAGAGGCAGGCAGTATAACCGCAAAGCACCATGAGTGGCAGGCGCAGAGAGCAGGAAGGCGGGGAGAGGTTCGTGTTGCCGGGGACAGCTGCCTGAGAGACGCCAGGTCTGCACAGAGGCCTTAGCGGGCCAGAGCGGGTGGAGGCAGTGGAGGCAGTGGAGGCAGTGGAGGCAGTGGAGGCAGTGGAGGCAGTGCGGCCGGTGACCCGGCCGCGCTTAACGATTACAGCAGGTCGGCAATCATTTTATCCAGTTTGCCCTGGTCGATGGCAAAGTTACGGATGCCTTCAGCCAGTTTCTGTACCGCCATTGGATCCTGGTTGTGCTGCCACAGGAACTCAGCCTCGGTCATTTTAGCCGGACGCGCTTTCACTTCACCGGTGTAAGACAGCTTGCGCTCAACGGTGCCTTCGGTCTCCGCCAGCTCTTTCAGCAGGCCCGGGGAGATGGTCAGACGGTCACAGCCGGCCAGTTCGATGATCTCACCGACGTTACGGAAGCTGGCGCCCATCACCACGGTCTCGTAACCGTGCTGCTTGTAGTATTCGTAGATTTCGGTCACTGACACCACGCCTGGATCTTCATTCGGCGCGTACTCTTTCTTGTCGGTGTTGGCTTTGTACCAGTCGAGGATACGGCCCACGAACGGAGAGATCAGGAACACACCCGCTTCTGCGCAGGAACGCGCCTGAGCGAAGGAGAACAGCAGGGTCAAGTTACAGTTGATGCCTTCTTTTTCCAGCTGCTCGGCGGCACGGATGCCCTGCCAGGTGGACGCCAGCTTGATCAGGATGCGGTCGTTGCTGATGCCGGCATCGTTGTACAGTTTGATCAGGCTGCGTGCCTTGGCTACGCTGCCTTCGGTGTCGTAAGACAGACGCGCATCAACTTCGGTAGAGATGCGGCCCGGAACCAGCTTCAGGATCTCCAGACCGATGTTCACCGCCAGCTTGTCAGCGGCGTAAGCGACCTGCTCTGCTTTATCGCTGCTCTGCTCGCGCGCCCAGACGACAGCTTCGTCGATCAGCTTACGGTATTCTGGGATCTGCGCTGCGCTCAGGATCAGCGACGGGTTAGTGGTCGCGTCCTGAGGTTTGTAGAGTTTCATTGCCGCGATATCGCCGGTGTCGGCAACTACGGTAGTGACTTGACGCAGGGAGGTTAATTTGTCCGTCATGTTTGTCATTCTCATCGAGGTTGATTTGATAGGGTGTTGAAAATGTCTGCCCCGGATGATAGCACGCGCAACTCACCATGCAAGCAGCAGCGTTCCCCGTAACACCAGTGACGAACATCGCAGCACAAATGGCTATTTATCCACTATTTTATGCGGGTAATACCCCTGGCCTATGGCAGTGATTTACCCGTCCGGCGAGCTTTTTTGGTAAAGTAAGCGCTGAGGTTTATCGCAACGAGTCATCACAAGGAAACGACGATGTTAATGGTAATTTCCCCGGCTAAAACGCTGGACTATGAAAGCCCGTTGGCGACGGCGCGTTTCACGCAACCGGCGCTGCTGGATCAGTCGCAGCAGCTGATTGAGGTGGCACGCCAGCTCTCCCCGGCGCAGGTGGGTACGCTGATGCACATCAGCGACAAGCTGGCGCTGCTTAACGCAGAGCGCTTCAACGACTGGCAGCCGGATTTCACCCCGGACAACGCCCGTCAGGCGATTCTGGCCTTTAAGGGCGACGTTTACACCGGCCTGCAGGCGGAAACCTTCAGCGAGGCGGATTTTGACTTTGCCCAGAGCCACCTGCGGATGCTCTCCGGGCTGTACGGCCTGCTGCGCCCGCTGGATCTGATGATGCCCTACCGCCTTGAGATGGGCATCAGGCTGGAGAACCCGCGCGCGAAGGACCTTTACGGCTTCTGGGGCGATCGCATTACTACGGCACTGAACGCCGCGCTGGCGGAACAGGGCGACAGCGTGCTGATTAATCTCGCCTCCGACGAATACTTTAAATCGGTTAAGCCGAAGCAACTTAACGCCGACATTATCAAGCCGGTGTTCCTCGATGAGAAGAACGGCAAGTTCAAGGTGATCAGCTTCTACGCCAAGAAGGCGCGCGGCCTGATGAGCCGCTATATCATCCAGAACCGCCTGACGCAGCCGGAACAGCTGAAGAAATTCAACATCGACGGCTACGTCTATGACGCCGACGGCAGCAGCGGTAACGAGCTGGTGTTTAAGCGCCGCGAAGCGTAATGCCACGCCGGGCAGCGCCCCTGCCCGGCCCCCTTTCACCTGCTGTTCGTTAACCCGCTCACAAATTTTGCATCACCACTCGCGCGCCCGGCAACGGTTGTCCAGGCTTGTCATCATTCAGTCCCCGACAGGAAGCCTGTCTGATGCACACGCTCTGTATGGAAAAATACTTCAGCGCCGACAGCCAGCCGTTCGCGCTCTACGTCAGCGATCCGGAACGCAATAACTGCGAGCACAGCCATGAATTCGACGAACTGGTGTTTGTTGAAAGCGGGCACGGCCTGCACGTGCTCAACGGCCAGCCCGGCTTTGTCCAGCAGGGTGATGTGTTCTTCGTACACGGCCAGGAAAGCCATTTTTACGACCGGCTGGGCACGCTCAGATTAACCAACCTGCTGATCAACACCCGTCGGCCGTTACGCTATCTGAGCAATCTTCAGCCGCTGCTGAACGGTATTAACCGCCCCCCCGACCAGCAGCCGGGCTGGCTGACGCCACAGGAGCGTCTGGCCTGCCGTCAGACCATTGCCCGCCTGACCGCGCCCTCCAGCGACGCGCTGCTGGATGACGCCGCCCGGGAGGTGGTCTGGTTAGAGCTGCTACTCTCCCTTCATCGCTCCCTGAGCAGCGCCAGTCGCGGCCATACCCATTTTAAAGCCCATCGTCTGATCCACTGGCTGCAGGCCAACTGTTTTGAAGAGATCGACTGGGACACGCTGTGCAGCCATTTTCTGCTCAGTAAACGCACGCTGTATCGCCAGGTGAAAGAGATTACCGGGCTTTCTCCGCACCAGTTTATTCGTAAACAGCGCCTGCTCGCCGCGCGCGTCTGGTTGCGCAGCGGGGAAGCGAGCATTACGGACATCGCCTTCCGCTGCGGTTTTAGCAGCAGCAACCACTTCTCTTCCAGCTACAAAAATCTGTTCGGCTACGCTCCCTCACAGGAACCCCTTCAGCCATAAAGCCCGCACGCCATTTGTGAGCGGCAGCATGGCGATCTTTCCCTCAGTGCCACCCGCGGTACGCATTTGGCGACGCGGCGGTGGCCGCTGCAGTGGGCATTTTTATAATCAGAACGTTACCTGCTAACGGTGGCATCCGGGCGGTCAGCCCGCATAAACAGGCATCAGTGCCTCTGATAACAACAATACTTCCTGTACCCGAGGTCTTTATGCAGACGAAACCTGACATCAGTCTGGCGATGTGGTGGCGTGCCGGTGTCGCTGGCGATGATCGCCGAAGAAGCCCCGGACGGTGCGCGGGCGAAGCTGCTGCAGTTCAGCCATATGCTGCAGTGCCGCGAATGCCCGTCATGGCTCTACCAGGTGGATATGGGTGCCACCACCATCTGGGAGCGCTGGGACAGTATGCAGCCGGACGGCACGGTTAACAGCGGTGAGATGACCTCCTTTAATCACTACGCGCTCGGTGCGGTGGCCGACTGGCTGCACCGGGTGGTCGGGGGCATTGAGAATGCGGGCAGCGGCTACGATCGCATTCTGTTCCGTCCACGCCCCGGCGGCGGCGTCAGTCACGCGAAATGCGAGCTGGAGTCGCCTTATGGCCGTATTGCCTCAGGCTGGCAAATCACCGATGGCACCTTCTCAGTGACGGTGGAGGTGCCGCCAGGGGCCGGCGCGGAGCTGGTGATGCCGGACGGCACGCGCCACACGCTGACCAACGGAGAGCATCGTTATGCGTGTCGCTGGGCGGCTGACCGTTGAACTTCCCCGCTGCAGAGCATGACCGGACGTCATGGCGCTCTATTTATTGCTGCGCAAAACGGTGGCATGCCCGTTAATCAGCCGTAAACCGGCAGCAGAGGCGTAAAAAAAGGAGCCCCACCCCGGGACTCCTTTACGCATTAACATGCCCGCCGGCGGAGGGTTCCGTATCATCCCCCCCCGTTTCCCCGGCTGCAGGCAATCCTACTTCTTCAGCAGAAACGCCCGCAGTTCAGCAAAGTCCGCTTTCATGTTGTGCGACAGCAGATCCAGATCGGCACGTTCTGCCAGCGCTTCCGGTACCGGCAGCTTGCGCTCGAGGATCGCTTCCACGCTCTCGATAAACTTGGCCGGGTGTGCGGTGCCGAGGAACAGGCCGAATTCGCCCTCCTGCAGCTGATCGCGCAGCATACGGTAAGCGATCGCCGCGTGCGGCTCGGAGATATAGCCGAGATCCGCCAGCTCGCGCATGGTGGCTTTGGTGGTCTCATCACTCACCGCGCCGAAGCCAAGATCCTGCAGACGCCAGGTTTTGCGGCGGAAGATCTCTTCCACGCGCGGCCAGTTGTTCGGCTGCGATACGTCCATAGCGTTAGAGAGAGTGGCTACGGTCTGGTTTGGCGTCCACTGGCCGTCGGCAAGGAAGCGCGGTACGGTGTCGTTGGCGTTAGTCGCGGCGATAAAGCGCTTCACCGGCAGACCCAGTGATTTCGCCAGCAGGCCGGCGGTCAGGTCGCCGAAGTTGCCGCTCGGCACCGAGATCACCAGCTGGTTGCGTTTTTCCTGCGGCAGCTGCGCCACGGCTTCAAAGTAGTAGCAGATCTGCGCCAGCAGGCGGCTGATGTTGATTGAGTTAGCCGAGTTCAGGCCAATCGCCTTCTTCAGCTCTTCGTCATCAAACGACTGCTTGACCAGCGCCTGGCAGGCGTCGAAGTCGCCGTCGATGGCGATGGTTTCAATGTTGCCACCGAGGGTGCAGAACAGTTTTTCCTGCAGCGGGCTGATCTTGCCCTGCGGATAGAGGATCACCACGCGCACGTTTTCCATGCCGTAGAAGGCGTGGGCCACGGCGGCACCGGTATCACCGGAGGTCGCGGTCAGAATGGTGATCTGCTCGTCGGCACCGCTGACGTAAGCCAGCATCTGCGCCATAAAACGGCCGCCGAAGTCTTTAAATGCCAGCGTCGGTCCGTGGAACAGTTCCAGCGCGGCAACGTCGTCGGTCACGCTGACCACCGGTGCCGGGAAGGTAAAGGCGGTTTTCACGCGCTCATTCAGCTGATGTGCGGCAATTTCATCGCCGATAAAGGCCGAGAGAATTTTGCTGCTGCGGGTAACAAAATCCATCTCCAGCAGTGCATCGATGTCGGTCAGCTCAAATTCCGGCAGTTCCAGTGGAAAGAACAGGCCCTGCTGCTTGCCCAGCCCCTGCTTTACCGCCTGTGCAAAGCTGACCTGCTCGTTGTGATCCTTAAGGTTATACAGTTTCATGCGTTATCCCAGTTTACGTGCGCCAGCCGTGTCGAGGCGGCAAATATGAACGAAGCCTTCATCATTTTGCAGATAGTTCTGGCGAAGCCAGTCCGCCATCCGCTGGGCCGTCTCCGGCTGGTTGCACACGGCAAACAGCGTCGGCCCGGAGCCGGAGATACCACAGGCCAGCGCGCCGATATCGGCGGCAGCCTGGCGGGCTGCGGCAAAGCCCGGTAACAGTTGCGTGCGGTACGGTTCGGCAATCACGTCCTGCATCAGTTTCGCCGCCAGTTCCGGCTGCTGGCTGTGGCAGGCGTGAATAAAGCCGCCGAGGTAGCGCCCGTGACGAATAATGTCCTGTTTGCTGTAGCTGGCAGGCAGGATCGCGCGCGCTTCCGCGGTCGACACCTTAATGCCCGGATAGGCCATTACCCACAGCCAGTCAGCAAACCCTGGCACGGCCTGGCTGATAATGCCATTCTCTTCCAGCATCAGCTGAATGCCGCCGAGGAAGCAGGGTGCCACGTTGTCGTAGTGTACGCTGCCGGAAATCCGTCCTTCCAACTCGCCCATCAGTGCCAGCATTTCAGTGTCATTCAGCGGCCTGCCGCAGTGCTCGTTCATCGCCATCAGCCCGGCGACGACTGAACAGGCGCTGGAACCGAGGCCGGAGCCAATCGGCATGTTTTTTTCCAGCGTCATCGCCACCGGCACTTCGCGGCCAATGGCTTCGCAAAAGCGCTGCCAGCACTGGTAAACGATATTCTCTTTCGGGTCTGCCGGCAGCTTGCTGACGAAGCGGCCTTCATTGCGCAGGCTGAAGCTTTCCGCCGCCTCAACGCTGACGCAGTCACCCAGCAGCGTGCCGTCCACCGGCGACACCGCCGCCCCTAAGACGTCGAAGCCGACGCTGACGTTGCCAATTGAGGCAGGGGCATAAATTTTAACCATCTTCAAACTCCCAACTTCCAGGACAGGGTACGTAACAGGTCAGCAAACACGCCCGCGGCGGTCACATCGTTACCGGCGCCGTAGCCGCGCAGCACCAGCGGAATCGGCTGGTAGTAACGGCTGTAGAAGGCCAGCGCGTTTTCACCATTTTTCACTTTATACAGCGGGTCGTTGCCGTCTACCGCGTCAATCTTCACGCGGCAGCGGCCGCCCTCTTCAATCGCGCCGACAAAACGTAACACTTTTCCGGCGTCACGGGCAGTGGCCACCCGCGCGGCAAAGGCGTCATCCAGCTCCGGCAGACGATGCATAAACGCTTCCACGTCGCTGATGGCGGTAAACTCTTCCGGCAGCACCGCTTCAATCTCAATGTCGCTCAGCTCCAGCTGATGGCCTGCCTCACGGGCGAGGATCAGCAGCTTGCGCGCCACGTCCATGCCGGAGAGATCGTCACGCGGATCCGGCTCGGTAAAGCCCATCTCGCGCGCCATGCTGGTGGCGGCCGAGAGGGAAACGCCTTCGTCGAGCTTGCCGAAGATAAAGGAGAGCGAACCGGAGAGGATGCCGGAGAAGCGCAGCAGTTCGTCGCCGGCGTTCAGCAGGTTCTGCAGGTTTTCAATCACCGGCAGCCCGGCACCGACGTTGGTGTCGTAGAGGAACTTACGGCGGGATTTTGCCGCCGCCGCACGCATCTGCTGGTAGTAGCTCCAGGAAGAGGTGTTGGCCTTCTTGTTCGGCGTCACCACGTGGAAGCCGTCCGCCAGGAAGTCGGCGTACTGATCGGCTACCTGCTGGCTGGAGGTGCAGTCGACGATCACCGGGTTCAGCAGGTGATACTCCTTAACCAGCCGGTTCAGGCGCCTGAGATCGAACGGCTCCTGCGCCGCCTGCAGCTGCTCCTGCCAGTTTTCCAGCGCGATGCCGTGCACGCCGGTCAGCAGCGCGCGCGAGTTGGCGATGCCGCAGACGCGCAGGTCGATATGCTTGTTCTTCAGCCACGCCTGCTGGCGATGCAGCTGGTCGATCAGCGCGCCGCCGACGCCGCCGGTGCCGATCACAAACACTTCGATCACCTGGTCGGTGGCGAACAGCATCTGGTGCACCACGCGCACGCCGGTGATCGCTTCATCGTTATTCACCACCACCGAGATCGAACGCTCGGAAGATCCCTGCGCGATCGCCACGATATTGATATTGGCGCGGGCCAGCGCCGAGAAGAACTTGGCGGAGATACCGCGCAGGGTGCGCATACCGTCACCCACCACCGAGATCACCGCCAGGTGCTCCATCACGTCCAGCGGCTCCAGCAGGCCGTCCTTCAGCTCCAGGTGGAACTCATCTTCCAGCACCCGACGCGCACGCGCCAGGTCACTTTGCGGCACGCAGAAGCTGATGCTGTATTCCGAGGAGGACTGGGTGATCAGCACCACCGAGATGCCGCTGCGTGACAGCGCGCTGAACACCCGCGCGGCCATGCCGATCATCCCTTTCATTCCCGGACCGGAGACGTTGAACATCGCCATATTGTTCAGGTTGGTGATGCCCTTCACCGGGTTCTCTTCATCGCTGCCCTCGCCGCCGATCAGCGTGCCGGGGGCCTGCGGATTAGCGGTGTTTTTAATCAGACAAGGGATCTGGAACTGGGCAATGGGCGCGATAGTGCGGGGATGGAGGACTTTGGCACCGAAGTAAGAGAGCTCCATCGCCTCCTGGTAAGACATCGACTTCAGCAGCCGCGCGTCGGGCACCTGGCGCGGATCGCAGGTATAGACGCCGTCCACGTCGGTCCAGATCTCACAGCAGTCGGCGCGCAGGCAGGCGGCCAGCACGGCGGCAGAGTAATCGGAGCCGTTACGGCCCAGCACCACCAGCTCACCGCGGTCGTTGCCGGCGGTGAAACCGGCCATCAGGATCATATTGCCGGCCGGGATTTTTCCGGCGGCGATGCGGCGGGTGGATTCAGGGATATCGACGGTGGATTCAAGATAGTGGCCGACCGCCAGCAGGTTCTCAACCGGGTTGATCACGCTGACGCCCCAGCCGCGCGCCTGTAGCAGCGCTTCCATGATCGCGATCGACAGCTTCTCGCCACGGCAGATGATTGCCGCATTCACGCTGTCCGGGCACTGGCCCAGCAGGCTGATGCCGTGCAGCACCTGCTTCAGCTGAGCGAACTCCTGATCGACCAGCGTTTTTACCCGCTCCAGCGCAAAGCCCGGCTGGGCCTCAGCCAGTCCCTGCAGCAGGCTGGCAAAAATGTGCTCGGCGTCGCTGATATTCGGCGTGGCGTCCTGGTCGCTGATGGTTTTCTCAATCATCGCCACCAGATGGTTGGTAATTTTGGCCGGGGCGGACAATACGGTAGCGACCTGTCCCTGCTGTGCATTGCTCTCCAGAATGTCCGCCACCCGCAGAAAACGTTCCGCGTTGGCTACTGAGGTCCCACCGAATTTCAGCACTCGCATGTTAAAGCTCTCCTGAATTTTTGCCGAAAAAAAAGCCCGCACTGGTTAGGTGCGGGCTTATTTTTTTGTTTTTCCTGTATGCGTCAGCCCGCACCGTTACCTGTAGTAATGGTGGTGGTAATAATGATTGTGGTAATCAGGCTGTTTTTACGCATTTTAGATTTATCGTCTGTCTGTAAAATCTGTCGGCCTCCAGAAGTAAAGCAAACGGCCGGGTAAGTCAATTTTTTTATGTTTTACGGCCCGGACGGGGTGCGACAGCCCGAGGCGGGTTCTGCCGCAACGGCCTGGTGGTTCTGTGCCTGGTATAAATAATCGTAGTTATTCCCGCCGTGGATTGTCACTTAACCAGCGTTTTTATCTGCCAGCTTTTTTTCCACATCGTGCAGTAAACGGTGCAACATCGCCGTATCCCGCTGCTGCAACAGACCCAGCCGCTGCTGCAGCCAGTCGGCCAGTTTTTCATCCCCCGCCACCTCTAACTGCTGCAGCAGTGCCTGGCTGCGCTGTCGTAACGCGGCCAGCTGCGGGGCATCGGCCACCGGCGCAGACCCTGCGCTCACCTGCTGCAACGCCGACAGCTGATAGCAGTACACCATCACCGCCTGGCCGAGATTAAGCGAAGGGTAGTCATTCGCCATCGGGATGCCGGTCAGCAGGTCGACCTGCGCCAGTTCGTCGTTGGTCAGCCCGCTGTCTTCGCGGCCAAACACCAGCGCGGCGCTGTTGATCCACTGCACCTTCTCTTCCAGCACCGTCTGCACCTGCTGCGGGGTGGCGTAGTAGCGGAACTTCGCCCGGCTGCGCGCGGTGGTGGCAATGCTGAAATCAATATCCGCCAGCGCCTCTGCCAGCGAGTCCCAGTGGCTGGCCGCGTCGAGGATCTCGCCGGCCCCGTGCGCCACCCGCTGCGCCGCCGGCTCCAGATGCACCTGACTGTTAACGATACGTAACTCGCTAAACCCCATGGTTTTCATCGCGCGGGCGGCCGCACCGACGTTTTCAGCACGGGCGGGAGAGACAAGAATCAGTGGAAAACGCATAGCGGCCTTCAGAATCGTAAAATGGGCGCTTACTTTGCCATGTCAGCCGGGGAAATAACAGGTGCAGCACGGTACGACGATCCGCCCCACGGCGAATACAAATTACTGCTATCAGATGGTATACTCATCCTTTATTGAATAAGCCGCATAAGCCGCTGTCTCAATAATTAAAGTGTTTTTTATCAAATAATTAACAATTGTTAAAAACACTATCTACGGCTTATTAACTTTTCAGCCTGATGTGTCAATCGGCCCGGCTATTTGTGAGCTAACCCGGCATTATGGGAAGGGTTTTTCACAAAAGTGTTAACGTGCTACACTTGGTTTGATATAAGTCAACTAAGCGTTGTTTTGTTGCGTACGGGTTGTTGCCTGTGCTGTTATGTTGCTGTTAATGCAGTTAGGATACACGCCGTTGCGGCAGTAAAAACCCCTGTCGCCCCCCGTACAGGTAGCCATGTTGTTGACGGCCTTGAAGTGTGTATCAAGAACATCATTCTGTACTGCTGTTACGTTGTCAGCGTTACCGGTTTTTCGCCGGCGCCGCCGGTAACAGCCGTATGTCCTGTTTCGATTTTGTTGGCAATTAGGTAGCGAACACATGCAGACCCCGCACATACTTATCGTTGAAGACGAATTAGTCACTCGTAATACGCTCAAAAGTATTTTTGAAGCCGAAGGCTACATGGTTTTCGAAGCGACGGATGGTGCCGAAATGCATCAGATTCTGACGGATAACGACGTCAATCTGGTCATTATGGACATCAACCTGCCGGGCAAAAACGGACTGCTGCTGGCGCGTGAACTGCGCGAGCAGGCAAATGTTGCACTGATGTTCCTGACCGGTCGTGATAACGAAGTCGACAAGATCCTTGGCCTGGAAATTGGTGCGGATGACTATATTACCAAGCCCTTTAACCCACGCGAGCTGACCATCCGCGCACGTAACCTGCTGTCACGCACCATGAACCTGGCCGTCGTCAGTGAAGAGCGCAAACTGGTTGAAAGCTACCGCTTCAACGGCTGGGAACTGGATATCAACAGTCGATCGCTGGTCAGTCCGCAGGGCGAGCAGTACAAGCTGCCGCGCAGTGAATTCCGTGCCATGCTGCACTTCTGCGAAAACCCAGGTAAAATTCAGACCCGTGCCGACCTGCTGAAGAAAATGACCGGCCGCGAGCTGAAACCGCACGACCGCACCGTTGACGTCACCATTCGTCGCATCCGTAAGCATTTCGAGTCGACGCCGGACACCCCGGAAATTATCGCCACTATCCACGGTGAAGGTTATCGTTTCTGCGGCGATCTGCAGGACTAATTATTTCTGCGTTCAGGTTCAGGGCGAGGTTAACCTCGCCCTTTTGCATTACTTACCCCAGGGCATGATCGGCACCGCGCTCAGTGCATTCTTTGGCGACCCTTCCACCACTTTGTCCGAATAGCTCAGATAGATTAACGCGTGGCGTTTCTGGTCATAAAAACGCACCACCTGCAGCTTCTTAAACACCAGTGACGTGCGCTTGCGGAACACCACTTCGCCTTCGGCTTTGCCCTGCGCGATCTTATCGCTGAGCGCGATCGGGCCGACCTGCTGGCAAGAGATCGCCGCATCGGCCGTATCCTCTGCCAGCCCCAGCCCACCTTTGATGCCGCCGGTTTTCGAACGGCTCAGATAGCAGGTGACGTTCTGCACGTCCGGGTCATCAAACGCCTCAACCACAATTTTGTGATCGGGGCCGAACATTTTAAATACCGTGTCGACAGAACCCACTTCTTCAGCATGAGAAGCAAATGTTGCGCTCAGGATTGAAGCGACTATTAACACTTTTTTAATTGTCATGACGTTACCATTTCAATGAGAATAGATGACATTGTAAGCTATCTTGCAATACAGAGCGTTACGGCTGGTCACACAAAACGTCTGGTCAACGCGTAGTGATTAAGCACGTTTTTACAATAAACCCCCAATATTTTGCATTTGCATATAATGCTAACATTTGTCGACTTTGCAATTCATGCACTAACACCGAGTAGAATGAGGACGATTTATGGACAAAGCCGGTATCATTCGAGATTTGCTTGTCTGGCTGGAGAGCCATCTGGACCAGCCACTATCACTGGACAACGTGGCGGCCAAAGCAGGATATTCAAAATGGCATCTGCAAAGAATGTTCAAGGAAGTAACCGACCACGCTATCGGCGCCTATATTCGCGCCCGACGCCTGTCGAAGGCCGCTGTGGCTCTGCGCCTCACCAGCCGCCCGATCCTGGACATTGCTTTACAGTACCGGTTTGATTCCCAGCAGACCTTCACCCGGGCTTTCAAAAAGCAGTTTACCCAGACGCCAGCCTGGTATCGCCGGTCATCCGACTGGAATGCCTTTGGTTTACGGCCACCGATCCGCCTTGGCGACACCGCCCTGCCACAACCCGCATGGGTCACGCTGCCGGAGATGTTGCTGGCCGGTCAGACGCAGAGCTATACCTGTACCCTGGAACAGATCTCCCGTTTCCGCGATCAGATGCGCCTGCACTTCTGGCGTCAGTTCCTGACGGAAACCGACACGGTTCCCCCGGTGCTGTATGGCCTGCATCAGGCTCGACCGAGCCACGACAAAGACGACGAACAGGAGATCTTCTACACCACTGCAGTACCGATAGATCACCTGTCGGATCAGCTGCAGTCAACCCAGACCGTCCTGCTGGAGGGTGGAGAGTATGTCCAGTTCAACTATCAGGGCCTGCGGAGCGGACTGCAGGATTTTGTCCTGCTGCTGTACGGCACCTGTATGCCGTTGCTGAATCTGACCCGTCGTCACGGCCAGGATATCGAACGTTTCCACACCCACGGCGGCAAGAAACGGCCCGAACCGCCGATCGATATTCGCTGTGAATACCTGATCCCGATCCGGGCCAGACCGCTGTAATCCAGGCAACTCATCAGGGCCGGTCCTGCCGGCCCTTCAGGTTAACGCTGCAGTTCGTCCAGCGCCACGTCATGCAGATGCGACACGTCCCCTGCCGTCTCAACCACCCAGCCGGAAGCCAGCCACGGGCTCTGCTGATAATCGACGCGAGAGATGGAACAGTTACGCAGGCGCAGGCGACGCTCTGAACTGGCGGGCAGACCGAGAATGGTGCTGACCAGCACCCCGAGCGCCATACCGTGGCTGACGATCAGCGGCCGGCTCCCTTCAGGCAGCTGCAGGCAGGTGTTCAGCGCCTGATGCATACGTTCCGCCATTTCAGACATCGATTCACCCTGCGGAATGCGGCCCCCTTCGGTTCCGTCCACCAGCGTCTTACGCCAGCCTTCCTCTTCTGCGCTCAGTGAATCCAGCGGCCGCTGTTCCAGCACGCCCATATTCAGCTCACGCAGGCGCGGATCGAGTCTGACCTCGCAGCCGCAGGCGTCAGCGATAATTTCAGCGGTACGACGGGTACGCCCCAAATCGCTGGCGATCACGTGGGTAATGCCGAGATGTTTTACCCGGTCTCCCACCTGATGCGCCTGCTGTTCTCCTTTAGCCGTAAGGGCGCTGTCTGACTGCCCCTGAATGCGGCGTGCGGCATTCCAGAGGGTTTCTCCGTGGCGAACAAGATAGACTTGTAACATGCTATTTTCCGTTATACTGCAGCTAATTTGCGTAGAGGGTCCAAACAATTATGCACAATGTTGTCGCGGCTACCATGAATCCAGCCAAAATTAAGGCAATTTCCCAGGCGTTCAGCGATATCTTCGGCGAAGGATCCTGCCATATTCAGGGTGTGGAGGTCGACAGCGGCGTAGCGCCACAGCCGCTCAGCGATACAGAAACGCGAACTGGCGCACGTCAGCGCGTGATTAACGCCCGCGAAATCCGCCCGGATGCCGACTTCTGGGTGGCGATTGAAGCCGGCATTGAGGGTGACAGTGCGTTTGCGTGGATGGTGATTGAAGACGGCCAGCAGCGCGGCGAGTCCCGTTCGGCCAGCTTCACCCTGCCGGCGATCGTCATGCAGGGTATAAATCAGGGTCGGGAGCTGGGCGAAGAGATGTCACGTCTGACCGGGATTGAGAATATTAAACATAAAGGGGGCGCGATCGGTGCCTTTACCGCCGGCCAGCTGACGCGCAGCAGCGTCTATCATCAGGCGCTGATCCTGGCGCTGTGCCCGTTCCACAACCCGGTGTATCAGTTGCCCGCAGACTAGCGGCTCA
This sequence comes from Erwinia sp. Leaf53, assembly GCF_001422605.1. Classification (NCBI taxonomy): domain Bacteria; kingdom Pseudomonadati; phylum Pseudomonadota; class Gammaproteobacteria; order Enterobacterales; family Erwiniaceae; genus Erwinia; species Erwinia sp. Leaf53. The sequence continues at coordinate 395,115 of NZ_LMLK01000012.1, read as the reverse complement.
CACTTTATCTGGCCCATTCAGCAACTGCGCGTCCAGCCAGGCTTTTAAGGCAGGTGGCGCGCTTTTGAGGCTGTTTGAGCCGCGGGTAATGGTGGCAATACCGGCGCCGAGCTCGTTTTTCAGCTCGCGCTGGCTCATCTCGCCGCGCATCAACTCTTCAATAATCCGCAGCCGGGTGCCCAGCGCATCACGCTCGTCCGGGGTCAGCATCAGCTGCAGCAGCGGCAGGTGCAGTTCGCCTTCAAAAGCCCGCTGTAGCAGCGTGACAAAGCGCTGCCACTCCGCATTTGCAGGTTCAGCCGTTACGGGAACAGGGTGGTTATCGGTCATCGTAAGCCGCCATACTATTGAACTAGTACAGCAGCTTACCATTTTCGTTTAAGGACGTGAAGCCGCCCGCGCATCTGCGGCGCAGGCGGTCAGTAGCGCTGTTGCCATTCGCTGTCGGAGAACAGCCGGTCAGGTTTGTCGAGGAAGTAGCGGTAATAGGCGTCGTAGGCCAGTACGTTCTTCACGTAGCCACGCGTTTCCGAGAACGGAATGGTTTCAATGAACGCCACCACGTCCAGCTGCCCGGCGCTGTTGCCCTGCCAGGTGCGCACCCGGCCCGGCCCGGCATTGTAGGCCGCCGAGGCAAAGATGCGGTTCTGGCCGAACTGCTGATAGACCGACTCCAGATACTGAGTACCGATCTGAATATTGGTCTCGGCGTCCAGCAGCTGGCTGCTGTTGCTGTAGCCCGGGATGCCGAATTTGGTCACCGTATGCTGCGCGGTGGCCGGCATCACCTGCATCAGCCCGGAGGCCCCGACCGGTGAACGGGCTTTCGGGTTCCACGCGCTCTCCTGACGGGCGATGGCCATTGCGTAGCTCGGCGGGATGCTCTTATCGCTCACCGCACGAGTGAACTGCGGCTGCCAGGCCAGCGGGAAGCGCTCCTGCAGGCTGTTCCACAGCTTGCCGGTGATGGTGGTTTGTACGCTGAGATCCCACCAGTTCTGCTGACGGGCGTAGCTGGCCAGCATCTGCTGCTGCGCGGTCGGCCGGCTGGTCACCAGATAGCTCCACTCGCTGCGCGCCAGGTTATCCATCCCCCAGTACATCAGCTCGCGCACGCGGGCCATCTCCGGGCCGCCGGTCAGGCTGTTGTCAACAGCCGGCGCGCGGTCAATCTGCAACGGATAGTCGACACCGAGGCGCTGGGCGGCCACCATCGGATAGAAGCCGCGCTCTTTCATCAGTTTGCGCAGAATATCCCCGGCTTCCTCCTTGCGTCCGCGCTCCAGCAGCAGGTCGGCCTGCCAGTACTGCCACTCGTCTTTCGCTTTCGCTTCCAGCGGCAGGCGGGCGATCCAGGTGTTCAGGCCGCGGCGGTCGTTATTGCCCAGCGACATGCGCACCCGGCGCTCCAGCAGCGTGGTCGACTCGGTGCGCATCACCACGTCATCACGCCAGCGCGCCTGATCGCTGGTGACATCCTTGCCCATCAGCTGCCAGGCTACCGCCTCTTTAAACTCCTGCGCCTGCTGCTCATCGAGCTTTTGCAGCTGAATCAGCGACGGGACCATCTGGCGGGCGCTCTCCGCGTCCTTACGTGCCAGCGCGGTAAAGCCAATCAGCGTCGCCTGGCGGGTAAAGTCGGTCGGGCCGACGCTGCGGGCGAATCCTTCAACGTTGGCCGGATTATTTTGCAGATCCATCACCGCATTGGCGATAGTCTGGTAATCCTCCGGCAGCTGTTTAGCGAGGAAACTGACCAGGCTGCCGTTGCCGGCCTTCATCGCCAGCCGGATGCGTTCCAGAGTAGTGATCGGATTCTGCTGCCCCGCCTGCTGCCAGACGGTAAACAGCTTGTCGCAGCTGGCGGGCAGCGAACTGCCGGTCAGCCAGATCGATTTGGCTCCGTCCCAGGCGACCTGCTGCTGGCCGGTGGCCCATTTGGCGTAATACCAGTTACAGCGGGCGGCCACCGGTTTTGGCTCCTGCGGGCTGAACACCAGCAGCCCCTGCCAGTCTTCGCGGCGGGCCAGTTCATTCACAAATCGTGCCGGCAGCGAACGCACCGGCGGCAGCGTCGGATAACGCTGAATAAAGGCGTTGATCGCCAGCCCGGTCTCCTGCCCGAGATCCTGAGTGAGCTGGCGATATTCAAGATAGGGGTACAGCGGATAATCGCGCAGCGTCGGCATCAGCCGCTCAACGGTGTCCATCTGTTTACTGTCCCACGCCTGCTTAATCTGCAGATAACGCGCCCGCTGTTCATCCAGCGAATCCGCGCGGGCGCTGCCCACCGTTGCCGCTACACAGGCTGCCGCCAGCCACCACTGCCACTTGTCTGCCATGACGCTCCCCACTTTACCTGATTGATCCTGAATAACCCCTCTCATGCTAACGTGCCCTGGCAGCTTCTGCCATGCACTGCACAAATATTTACGGAATTGTCCCTGATAATCTGGCGAATGCGCCTGCCGCACCGGCGGCGTTCGGCTACCGAAAACGAAATAATCCCAGGTTAACCGCGTCCTGATAATTCTCATTTTTTAATTTTAATTAAACTGAAATCTCATTATGAGACTTAAATCTCATAACGAAAAATATTATCCCGCATGGAAACTGAAAAATGCTCATAACGAAATAAACTAATTTCATTTCATATTTCAGAAATATTCCTATACTACTTTCCCGTACTGTAGCGATAAAAAATTACCGATCCTTTAATGGAGGCCCCCGCGTGTCTAATTATCCGTTAACCAGCGTACAACAGGCCGTCTGGTTCGACCAGTTGCTGACCCCGGAAACACCCTGCTATAACGTCGGCACACTGTGGCGAATTGAGAGAGATATTGATATCCAACTGTTTAATAAGGCAATAAATCAAACCCTTGCCGAGCATGATGCGCTGAGGACCCGGCTGGAAGAGAGTGAGTCCGGCATTGTGCAGACGACAGTACCAACAAAAGACATTCATCTTGAATACCACAACTTTAGTCAGGAAAAAGAGGCTGCCGCGAAAGCCCGTTATTTCCTGAAAGAACGATTTAATTCTCCCTTCAAACTGTACGATGAATTACTTTGGCGCTGCCTGATGATTAAAACAGATGAGAACCACCACTTGTGGTTAATCAGCGCTCATCATCTGATTGCCGACGGCACGTCTATATCATTGCTGAGCGCAACCATCGTGGAGCGTTATAAAAAATTAAAAAGCGGAGTGCAGGCGGACGATGGCCCGATCGTGGGTTACGGTGAATTTATCGCCAACGATTGCGCCTACCAGACCTCCACCCGCTATGAACGGGACCGCGCCTTCTGGCTGAGCCGCTTCAGCGACGTACAGCTTCACCCGCTGGAACGCCGTCCGGGGTATGAAACGGCGGGTCCCTGCCCCAGCCAGCAGATCAACCGTCACCTGTCGCTGGCCGCTTTCGCCCGGCTCAGCGCGCTGTCTGCCGCCCACGGCTGTTCGCCGATGCATCTGATGGTCGCGCTGCTGGCCTGCTGGTCGGCGCGCCTGAAGCAGGTGGATGAGGCGATCATCGGCATCCCGGTGCACAACCGCAGCGGAGCGCAGCACAAGCAGACGCTGGGCATGTTCTCGTCGATGATCCCGCTGCGCCTGCAGATCGACCACCGCCAGCCGTTCAGCGCCCTGATGCAACAGATCGCTGCCGAGCTGCGCCGCTGCTACCGCCACCAGCGTTTCCCTGTCGCCGAACTTAACCGTCACCTGAAACTCGGCCAGCAGGGCCGCCGCCAGCTGTTCGACCTGAGTTTTTCGCTGGAGGTGTTTCCTACCGATATTGAGCTGGAGGGCAGCCGTCTGAAGGTGGAAATTATGCACCACGGCTTTGAGCAACTGCCGCTGGGCGTCTATCTGCGCCACTACCATCCGCAGGATGAGCCGCTGGTCGAGTTCAACTTCAACCAGGCCTGGTTCAGCGCCGAACAGGCAGAGCGCAGCGCCAACCGCCTGATGCAGATGCTGACCCACGTTCTGGACAGCAACGCAGAGGTGCCGCTGGCGACCATTCCGCTGCTGCTGCCGGACGAACAGCAACGGGTCTTCGGCCAGTGGAACCAGACGGATCGCCGCTGGCTGCTGCCCGGCGGCATCCACCGCTGGTTTGAACAGCAGGTGCTGCGCACGCCAGACGCCCCCGCACTGTGCGGCGAAGGGCTGGCGCTCAGCTACCTGTCGCTTAACCAGCAGGCTAATCAGCTGGCCGCGCAGCTGCGCGTCAGCGGCGTCGTACCCGACCAGCGCGTAGCGCTGTGTGCCGCCCGCAGCGCTGAGATGGTGGTGGCGCTGCTGGCTATCCTGAAAGCCGGTGGCGCTTACGTACCGCTGGATCCTGACTACCCGGCCGACCGTCTGCGCCATATGATCGGCGACTGCGGTGCCCGGCTGGCGCTGCTGGATAATGCCGGCGAGCAGGCGCTGTTGCCGCTGCTACCCGCCGATATCCACCACTATCATCTGCAGCGCGACGCGCACCGCTGGCAGACTCTGCCGCAGGACAACCTGCCTGACGTTGCGGAGCAGCCACAGCGCTCGCTGGCCTATGTCATCTATACCTCCGGCTCTACCGGCAAACCCAAGGGGGTGATGAACGAGCACCTCGGGGTGATGAACCGGCTGCAGTGGATGCAACAGCAGTATCAGCTGACCGCCGCCGATACCGTACTGCAGAAAACCCCGTTCAGCTTTGACGTCTCGGTGTGGGAGTTCTTCTGGCCGTTGATGGTCGGCGCCCGGCTGGCGATCGCCCGCCCCGGCGGCCATCAGGATCCGGACTATCTGAGCGCCTTTATCGCCGAACAGCGGGTCACCACGCTGCATTTTGTGCCGTCAATGCTGCAGCTGTTTTTACGCCATGCGGAGATGGCTCAGTGTGCCAGCCTGAAAAAAGTGATGTGCAGCGGCGAAGCCCTGCCGCTGACGGTGGTACAGCGTTTCTATCAGCTGCTGCCGGCGGCAGAGTTGCATAACCTCTATGGCCCCACCGAAGCCGCCGTCGACGTTTCATACTGGCACTGCCGCGCGGACGATGCGCAGGTGCCGATCGGCAGGCCGGTCGCCAACACCCGCCTCTATATTCTCGATCGCCAGCTGCAACCGCTGCCCCCCGGCACCCACGGAGAGCTGCACATTGGCGGCGTGCAGGTAGCGCGCGGCTACCTGAACCGCGCGGAGCTGAACGCCGAGCGTTTTATTGCCGATCCGTTCAGCAACGACCCCGCTGCCCGGCTGTACAAAACCGGCGACCTGGCGCGCCGCCTGCCCGACGGCAGCATTGAGTACCTGGGCCGCAACGACTTTCAGGTCAAGATCCACGGCGTGCGCATCGAGCTGGGGGAAATTGAACAGCAGCTGATCGCGCTGGAGGGCGTAGAGGATGCGGTGGTCAGCGCCTGCGACGACGGCCACGGCGATAAGCGTCTGGTGGCGTGGCTGGTGGCCGCGGAGCAGCACGTACAGGCGGAGTCGCTGCGGCAGCAGCTGAAAAAGGTGATGCCGGAGTCAATGATCCCGGCGCTGTTTATCCCCCTGCAGGCGCTACCGTTGTCGCCCAACGGCAAGCTGGATCGTAACGCGCTGCCGCAGCCGACCCTGCAGCCGCTGCAGCGCGCATGGCAGGCGCCGGAGGGGGAAGACGAATGTCAGCTGGCCGCGTTGTGGCAGGAAATTTTACAGGTTGATCGGGTTGGCCGCGACGATGACTTCTTCGCGCTGGGCGGCCACTCGCTGCACGCTATTCAGCTGATGGTACGGCTGAAACGCGACGGGGTGGCGCTGCAGATGAAAAACCTGTTTGCCCACGCTACGCTGAGCGCGCAGGCGGAGATGATTACGCAACGGCGTATACAGCCCACGACGGATGCCAGCGCCGCCACGCCGCTGCCGCTGCAAAAACTCCTGCTGCAGCTCAATCAGCCGCCGCAGGCCTTTCGCCTGACACAGCGGCTCAATCCGCCGACCGCCGGCGGTGAAGTCTGGATGGTGCATCCGGCGGTGGTTGGCTGTGAAATCTACCGCGAGCTGGCCGACGCCCTGACGGGGCAGCTCAACGCCATCGGCGTTAACAATTACAACCTGTTCCACCAGCCACCGATCGCCAGCCTGTCGGCGCTGGCGGGCTACTATCTGCAGCATTTGCTTACGGAGGGGACGCCGCCGGACCAGCCGATCCGCCTGCTCGGCTGGTCTCTGGGTGGAGTCATCGCGCTGGAGATGGCGTCACAGCTGGAGCAGCGCGGCTACCGGAATATCCACCTGTGCCTGCTGGACAGTCTTTACCAGACCCCGCTGCAGCAGCGTATCGTTCCCGGCATGCTGGCGCCGATCCTGGCGATGCTCGGTATTGAAGGCGAAGCCGCAGAACGGGCGCTGCGGGCCGAGGCCACCGAACTGGCGATGAACAACCAGCCGCTCAGCGCTCCGCTGTGCCACAGCCGCGTCACGCTGTTTAAAGCCACCGAGTTTGCCGACCTCAGCCTGGAGGGCATGGACGGCGCTGAACTACTGGCCATCACTGACAACGGTCTGGGTCAGATCTGCTCGCAGCTGCAGGTGATCCCGCTGGCCGCCAGCCATCACTCGATCATCCTCTGCCATGAGGCGATCCGCGCCACGCTGCTGCCCCCCCGCCCGCTCACACGCACTACGGCGGCCTAAGCCAACAGGGCGGCCCGCCGCCCTGTTCCTCACCACCTTTCTTCCCCGACGGTTTACGCCACTCTCTCTCTGCGGGTAAACTGCAGGCTGGCTGTTGCTCACAACAATCGTTCACCTTCACTTCTCAGCGGCGACAATGGAAATTAAAAGCACAATGGAAACCCGGCGCGACGAGCGTATCTCAAAGCTGGCTCAGCTGCTGAAACGCACCGATAAACTGCATCTGCGGGAGGCCGCCCGCCAGCTGGGCGTCTCGGAGATGACCATTCGCCGCGATCTCAGCGATGGCCAGGCACCGGTGGTGCTGCTGGGCGGCTATGTGGTCGGCGATCCGCTGCGTAACCAGGTGCACTATTTTGTCTCCGATCAGCAGGGGCAGCATATCGCAGAGAAAAAAGCGCTCGGCGAACTGGCCGCCAGCCTGATTGTCGCCAGTGAAACGGTGTGGTTTGACTGTGGCACCACCGTACCCTGGATTATTGAAGCGATTGACGACGCGCTGCCCTTCACCGCCGTCTGCTGTGCGATGAACACCTTTCTGGCGCTGAAGGAGAAAGCGGCCTGCCGGGTGATCCTTTGCGGCGGCGAGTTCCACCCGGATAACGCCATCTTTACTCCGCTGGGGCAGCCGCAGGTGATGGACAGCCTGTGCCCGGATAAGGCCTTTATTTCAGCGGCGGGCATCGACCCGCAGCAGGGTGCCAGCTGCTACAACCTTAACGAACTGCCGATTAAACACCTGGCGCTTCAACGCGCCCGCATCAAATACCTGGTGGCCGACAGCAGCAAGTTTGGCAAGGTTCTGCCCGCCCGCATCGCCGAACTCGGTGCCTTTGACACGCTGATAAGCGACAGCGTACCGGCGTGGGATGCGGGCATTCCGGTGCTGACACCTTAACCGCCTCGCCGGAGAGTGACCCACACAGGGATCTCAACGCCGGCCTGGCTCTCCGCCGCGTTCACCCCCCCATCGATATCACCATGATCTGTAAGTCAATAAAAGCGGCATAGTGGCAGGTGTTTATCCCTCAAACCCTCGCCGCTGAATTCAGGATATTCCACCGTCATCCGGCTGTGATTAAGCGGGGAAAACAGCTAAACTCCGTGGTTTGAACGGGCAACCAGAAAAGAGGCTCTCCCTACCGTGGCTCAATTCGTCTACAGCATGCATCGCGTCGGCAAAGTCGTTCCGCCGAAGCGTCATATTTTAAAAAACATCTCCCTCAGCTTCTTCCCGGGTGCCAAGATCGGCGTACTGGGTCTGAACGGTGCGGGTAAATCCACCCTGCTGCGCATCATGGCCGGCATCGATAAAGATATCGAAGGCGAAGCACGTCCGCAGCCGGGCCTGAAAATCGGCTATCTGCCGCAGGAACCCCAGCTGAATCTTGAACACACCGTGCGCGAGTCGGTGGAAGAGGCGGTAGCCGAAGTGGTCGGTGCGCTGAAGCGTCTGGATGAAGTGTACGCACTGTACGCGGAAGAAGACGCCGACTTCGACAAACTGGCCAAAGAGCAGGGCGTACTGGAAGAGATTATCCAGGCCCACGACGGCCACAACCTGAATACTCAGCTGGAGCGTGCTGCCGATGCGCTGCGCCTGCCGGACTGGGATGCGAAAGTGGCTAACCTGTCAGGTGGTGAACGCCGCCGCGTGGCGCTGTGCCGCCTGCTGCTGGAAAAACCGGACATGCTGCTGCTGGACGAACCTACCAACCACCTGGATGCAGAATCCGTGGCCTGGCTGGAACGCTTCCTGCACGACTTCGAGGGCACCGTGGTGGCGATCACCCACGACCGTTACTTCCTCGACAATGTAGCCGGCTGGATCCTCGAGCTGGACCGCGGCGAAGGCATCCCGTGGGAAGGTAACTACTCCTCCTGGCTGGAGCAGAAAGACGCACGTCTGGCGCAGGAAGCCTCTTCCGAAGCCGCCCGCCGCAAATCGATTGAGAAAGAGCTGGAGTGGGTGCGTAAAGGTGCCAAAGGCCAGCAGTCGAAAGGTAAGGCGCGTCTGGCCCGCTTTGAAGAGCTGAACAACACCGAATACCAGAAGCGTAACGAAACCAACGAACTGTTTATTCCGCCGGGTGCCCGTCTGGGTGACAAAGTGCTGGAAGTCAGCAACCTGCGTAAATCCTACGGCGACCGCCTGCTGATTGACGATCTCTCCTTCTCTGTACCGAAGGGCGCGATTGTCGGCATCATCGGCCCGAACGGCGCGGGTAAATCCACCCTGTTCCGCATGATGTCCGGTCAGGAGCAGCCTGACTCCGGCGATATCGTGCTGGGTGAAACCGTTAAGCTGGCTTCCGTCGATCAGTTCCGCGACAGTATGGATAACAGCAAAACCGTGTGGGAAGAAGTCTCCGGTGGACAGGATATTATGCGTATCGGCAACACCGAGATGCCAAGCCGCGCCTACGTCGGCCGCTTTAACTTTAAAGGCGTCGACCAGGGCAAACGCGTCGGTGAACTCTCCGGTGGTGAGCGCGGTCGTCTGCACCTGGCGAAGCTGCTGCAGGTTGGCGGCAACATGCTGCTGCTGGATGAACCAACCAACGACCTGGACATCGAAACCCTGCGCGCGCTGGAAAACGCCCTGCTGGAGTTCCCGGGCTGCGCGATGGTGATCTCGCATGACCGCTGGTTCCTTGACCGTATCGCCACCCACATTCTGGACTACCAGGATGAAGGTAAGATCGAGTTCTTCGAAGGTAACTTTACCGAGTACGAAGAGTACAAGAAACGCACGCTGGGCGCCGAAGCGCTGGAGCCGAAGCGTATCAAGTATAAGCGTATGACCAAGTAATGAAAAAAGCGGGGAAACCCGCTTTTTTTTTACTGAAAACGCGCAGGGTGAGAATTACTCTACTCTGATTTTTAAGATGCCACTGCCATTAAATTTTCCCGCTACCGGACTGCTGCCAGGGTGGTAACTGGACTTAACGTTGATGGTTTCATGACCATTAACATCAATTTTTTCGTTCCACACGTCATTTTTTATTGATGTATCAAATGTCAGTTCACAATTCCCACCCTCGCCACAGGGCGTGAAGTTCTCCGTTTTACCAGGTACCAGGCTGTTGCCAACAATGGACACGTTAACAGTGGTCGTTCCGTTCTTACATTTAATTTGCAACGGATAGTTGTTGGAAGGATAGGAAGTAGTATGGCCATCAAGAGTTATCGATCCATGGGACAGATTAATATCGTTCATATTATAACTGCATTGAGACTGCAGCGTAAATGTTGTCTGCGCCATAACCATGGTGCCTTCATTGAGTGCTCCCCCAATCCTTTGCCAAACCTTGCCGCTGTCACCACCCGAAATTTTATTTTCTTCATAACCCCAGGACAGCGGTATAACCAGGTTATAAACACCAGGCCGAGCCTGAGCCTCATCAAAACTCAGCGTACCGGTTAGTATCCCACCAGAAGATATCGTCCAGCTGACTATACCCCCTGTTTTTATGCAAGACTGATTTTTATAAGGTTCTGTTTTTTGTGCAAAAGGCATGAATTTGTAGTCATTTGTTCCACCGACCTCGTTCCCAGGATAAGGTCCACCGGCTCCAGCTGGATTTAACGTTAACGACCACTTTAGACCACCCGGTAACTCACCGCTATTAGGATATTTTATCCATTGGGTCGACATTTTAGTGCCGTTCTTTGAAAAACTGACGCACTCAGCATCCACGGCCTTCATTTGCGCATAGCCAGAGAACGGCTTAATCGAAATCATTTTTGTTAAATTACTACTCTGGTTATCAGATAAGGTTACCTGAGGAATGATATCCTTACTGACCGGCACCCACAGGATATTGTTATAGCCGGCAACGGCTGCTGAACTGATAACAGACATCAAAGGAACCAGGACATTTAAAAAACCTGGTGTTTTTAAAATTCTCATTATAAACCCACTAATTTAATGTACAGACACGGATAAATCACAGATACTTTACTGTCATCACAGCCGTTGCCCTGAAATTTCCGCTAAAGGGTTTGGTGCTATTTTTAAAGGGAACAGCGGTGAGCGTAAATCCTTTAATAGCGCCATTCTGCAGGGGAAAGCCTGAGGTCAGGCCAGTAATATTAATAGCACGATCTTTAGCTACCCCCTCCCCCTCGTAAAGTGCAATACCCATACTAACTGCACTGTCGACATCTTTATCTGCTTTAAGAACATTGTTCGGGGCACCAGGCAGCACCGCCCCCATGAAGGTGACATAAGGAGCAGGTTCATAATAAGTGCAGCTAACCGGGATATCTACTGATTTGGCATTATTAATTCCATTGATGTCATCATAGTTGATGCTACCTAAATCGACATCAATTGCCTTGCCGTTATTAATAACACACGGAGGAAAAAAAACCTCACCACTGACATTAACCTTTAAATCAACCGCAAACACAGGCAAAGTAAAAATTGAAATTGAGAGCGCGGTTAAAATCTTCATCATAATAAAAAAACCCAAATAACCAGATAGTAAAGCATAATTACAATCAGATACTATCAGCCTGGTAGAATTCAGACCAGGATGATGAGGGTTAATATATTAATGACATCAGTATTAAATATCGCATTTCAACAATAGAACTGGCGCAACTGGGGTGACTGCAGCGCAAAGTCGATAAAACAGGCCAGCGCCGGCGAATTCAGCTTGCGGCTCGGGTAGACCAGCCACAGTTCGTTGCCCTCCATCTGCCACGCCGGCAGCACCTGCACCAGACGACCCGCCTGCACCGACTCTTCGCTGAGAAAGCGCGGCAGCAGGGTAATACCGGCGTCGTGCAGCGCGCACTCGCGGGCATACACCAGGTTGTCGGTCATATGCGCCGGCGGCAGCAACCAGCGATAGTAGTCGTCTTCACGCTTTAACAGCCACTCATTCCACGCCTGATGGGCAATACAGCGGTGTTCTGCCAGCTGGCGCGGATGCAGCAACGGTCCATGCGCGGCCAGATAATCCGGCGAGGCCACCAGCAGCCGGTCGCAGTAGCCAACCCGTCGTCCGATCAGCGATGAATCCTGCGGCTGCCCGGTGCGCAGGGCGATATCAAAGCCCTCCTGCACCAGATCGCGGATCGTATCTGAGACAAACACCTCCAGCGTCACGTCCGGGTATTCACGCTGAAAAGCGGCATTCACCCGCGCCAGCAGCGTGGCACCGATCCCTGCGGGAGAGGTGATGCGCAGGCGGCCGCTGGGATTATCGCGCAGCCGCTCAATCGCCTGCCCGGCCCGCTCGCTGGCCTGCAGCATCTCCTGGCAGTGTACCAGGTAGCGCTCGCCGGCGAAGGTCAGATTCAGCTGGCGGGTGGTGCGGTTAATCAGACGTAGCCCCAGCGACTGTTCCAGCTGACCGATCCGCTGGCTGACGCTGGACTTCGGCAGGCCTGCGCGCGCGGCGGCGGCGGTGAAACTGCCGCATTCGGCGACCAGCGCGAACAGCGCCATATCCTGCAGCTGCTTAAACATGATTGTTCACCCTGAAAGAACAGTGTTTGCGTTATTGTCCATATTATCATCCAGCCGTGCAGCTTCTACACTCTGTGTATCAATCAAGGAGAATCAGAATGACTGTTAAAGCTATTGCCATTGACCCGAAAAACCCACAGCAGTTTATCGCCATTGAACAACCACTGCCGCAGCCGGGCGAGTACGACCTGCTGGTGGAAGTAAAAGCCGCCTCCGTTAACCCGGTGGATACCAAGGTACATAAGGGCTCGCAGAAAAACGGCCTGCAGCAGCCGCGCGTGCTGGGCTGGGATGCCAGCGGCGTGGTACTGGCCGTCGGCAGCAAAGTGAGCGGCTTTAAGGCCGGCGATGAGGTGTATTATGCCGGGGATATCACCCGCCCCGGCAGCAACGCCACGCAACAGCTGGTCGATGCGCGCATCACCGGCCACAAACCTGAAACGCTTAACTGGGCAGAGTCGGCGGCCATTCCGCTGACCGCGCTGACCGCCTGGGAAGGGCTGTTTGACCGCCTGCATATAGATCGCGATGGCGAAGGCAAAACCCTGCTGATTATCGGCGGTGCGGGCGGCGTCGGCTCACTGGCCATTCCTTTCGCGAAGCTGCACAGTCAGGTGAAAGTGATTGCCACCGCCTCGCGCCCCGATTCGGCGCAGTGGTGCCGCGATCGCGGTGCCGACCTGGTGATCGACTATAAAGATATGGCAGGCGAGCTGGAGAAACACGGCATTAAGCAGGTCGACTATATCTTCTGCCTGAACGACACCGACGGTCACTGGCCGGCGATCGGCCAGCTGATTGCGCCACAGGGGCAGATCTGCACCATCGTTGAGAACGAAAAGCCGCTGGCGATGGATCAGCTGAAGCTGAAAAGCGCCGCGCTGCACTTCGAATTTATGTACACCCGCAGCATGTTCACCACGCCGGATATCGCCCGTCAGGGAGAGATCCTCGACGCTACCGCAAAACTGCTGGATGGAGGCAAAATCAGCACCTCGCTGAGCACCACCCTGCACGGCCTGAGCGTTGAGACGCTGACCGAGGCCCACCGGCTGGTGCTGGAAGGCCATATGCGTGGGAAAGTGGTGATGGTCTACTAGCCGGCTGACATTGCGCCAGACCGCCACCAGGCCCCGCACGACGTGAACGCAGCGGGCAGCGCTCCGGCCTGCCCGCTGCAGGGGCTTACGCCCCCAGCATCTCGCGCACCAGTTCCACGCAGCGCAGGAAGCGCTCGTCGTAGTTATCCTGCTCGACGCGTACAAAACTGATGTCGTTCTCGTTGAGCATGGCGATCAGCAGCTCCTGGAACTCTTTGCGATCCACCGAGCTGCCGAGGCTGCGCAGGCCGTCGGCCACCCAGGGCACGTTGTTCTCTACCAGAATCACCAGGTCAAAGCGGTATTCGTCGATCAGCGCCTGCACGAACGGGTGCTCACGTCCCTCGTACTTTTTGCAGAATGCCTGAGTGGTGACAAAGTCGGTGTCGATAAACGCCACCTTGTTAGCGTACTTGACCGCGAAGTCGATGTACTGCGCCTGGCCCAGCGCGATTTTATCGTAGTCGGAGTACTGCAGCGCCATCTCGTCGCCACCCAGGTGCGAGAAGACGTAATCGCGGCCAAACTCCCACGCGCTGGTGGTGTTGAAGATGTTTGCCAGCTTGTTGACCAGCGTCGACTTGCCGCTCGACTCGCCGCCGAGGATCGCCACGGTGCGCACAAAGAACGGCTTCACTTCGGTAGGAATATACTCCCAGTAGCGGAACGGGTCCTGACGGATCTGCCCGCCGCTGATGCTCATAAAGGTGCGCTTTGGGTCGATGACTACCGTCTCTACGCCCAGATGGGCGCTGAACTGTTCGGCGTCCCCCTCTTCGCTGGTGTAGATACGGTCGGGCACGATGCCGCGATCGTCGAGAAACGCCTTCACGCCGCGGCTCCAGACGTCCCAGCCGTGGGGATAGGGCTCCATCCCCTCTTCGTTAAACGAGTGGATGCGGATATTTTTCTGGTACTTAAAGGTCTGCAGCAGCCAGCGCAGGCGATCGCTGACCGTCGGCTGCTGCGACATCGCGCTGTCTTCAAACAGCTGGCGGTCACGCGGCTCGTCATAGCCCATGATGATATGCAGCTCGTCCACCTGGCTGCAGGCGCGCTGGATCAGGTAAATATGGCCGGTATGCAGCGGGTAAAACTTGCCGAACACTACGCCGATGGTCTTCTCACGACGCGGAAACTCCAGCCCGAGAAACCGGTGCAGGGCTTCCAGCTTCTGCGCGCTGGGGCTTTTAATCTTGGCGTTCAACAGCTGGCTGAGGTAGCCCTTGGTCATACCGCTGGCATCCGCCACCTGCTGCAGCGTGCAGCCCTGCTGACGAATAGCCGTTTTCAGATAGTCAAATGACGACACAACAAGCCTCCTGCGGGGGATGGCGGGCGATCACAGCCCGCCGTTGAGTATAGTCTGCCGGTCACCGGCGGCACATCAGTCTGTCATTACCGATCGCCGGGGCCCGACAGCGCATCCGCGTGTAATCACAGGTCGTCGGGGCTCAACAGCGCGTCCGCGTATGATTACAGGTCGTCAAGGATCGACAGCGCATCCGCCAGTTTTTTTACGCCGTACACCTTCATGTTTTCCGGCATCTTCTTCGGCACGTTGGCCGCGGGCACGATCGCCCGGCGGAAGCCGTGCTTGGCCGCCTCAGAGATGCGCTCCTGGCCGCTCGGCACCGGGCGGATTTCTCCGGCCAGCCCCACTTCACCGAACACCACCAGATCCTGCGGCAGCGGACGATCGCGCAGGCTGGAGACCATCGACAGCATCAGCGCCAGGTCGGCGCTGGTCTCGGTGACCTTGACGCCGCCAACCACGTTAACGAACACGTCCTGGTCGGCCATCTGCAGGCCGCCGTGACGGTGCAGCACCGCCAGCAGGATCGCCAGCCGGTTCTGCTCCAGCCCCACCGCCACGCGCCGGGGGTTACCCATCATCGAGTGATCGACCAGCGCCTGGATCTCAACCAGCAGCGGCCGCGTGCCCTCCCACAGCACCATCACCGAGCTGCCGGAGGTTACTTCGTCGCCGCGGCTTAAGAAGATCGCCGACGGATTGCTGACCTCGCGCAGCCCCTGCTCGGTCATGGCAAACACCCCCAGCTCATTCACCGCGCCGAAGCGGTTTTTATGGCTGCGCAGGGTGCGGTAACGCGAGTCCGCGTCGCCGTCCAGCAGCACCGAACAGTCGATGCAGTGCTCCAGCACCTTGGGCCCGGCCAGCGAGCCGTCTTTGGTGACGTGACCGACCATCACGATCGCCACGCCGGTGGTTTTGGCAAAACGGGTGAGATAGGCGGCGGTTTCGCGCACCTGCGCCACGCTGCCCGGCGACGACTGGATGTCGGCCATATGCATCACCTGGATCGAGTCGATCACCATCAGCTTCGGCTGCTCCTGTTCGGCGATCAGGCAGATCTGCTCGATGCTGGTTTCCGACAGCATATAGAGGTTTTCGGTCGGCAGCCCCAGCCGGTGGGCGCGCATCGCCACCTGCTGCAGCGACTCTTCACCGGTGACGTAGAGGGTTTTCATCGACTCAGAGAGCCTGCACAGCGTCTGCAGCAGCAGGGTACTTTTCCCCGCGCCGGGGTTACCGCCGATCAGAATGGCGCTGCCGGGCACCACGCCGCCGCCGAGCACGCGGTCAAACTCTTTAAAACCGGTGCTGAAGCGCGGTAGCGCTTCGAGGCTGATTTCGGAGAGTTTCTGCACCCGGCTCGGGCCGGCGACGCTGCCCGCATAGCCGGAGAGGCGCTCGTTACGCGCCGCGGCAGGTGAGGCGGCAAGCCGCATCTCGGTGATGGTGTTCCAGGCCTGGCAGGCGCTGCACTGCCCCTGCCAGCGTGGGTAGTCTGCACCGCATTCGTTGCAGACAAAGGCACGTTTTACCGCTTTGGCCAAAGCTTCCCCTTAACGTTCTTCGTGGATCAGGCTGCCGCTGAGGATGCAGAACACCCCCATCAGATCGGCATGGCGAATGGTCACTTCAGTTTGTTCGTTCACTTTTGGCTTGGCATGGTAGGCAATGCCCAGCCCGGAGGCTTTGATCATCGGCAGATCGTTAGCGCCATCACCCACGGCCACGGTCTGCTCCGGCGCGATGCCGAAACGTTCAGCCAGCTGGCGCAGGGTGTTCGCTTTGTACTGTGCATCAACGATATCGCCCAGCACTTCACCGGTCAGTTTGCCATCGCGGATCTCCAGCACGTTGGCGGCAATCGCCGACAGGTGCAGGCTGTCACGCAGGTATTCGGCAAAGTAGGTGAAGCCGCCGGAGGCGATCGCCACCTGCCAGCCCAGCGCCTGCAGCTTGTGCACCAGCGAGGTCAGCCCCGGCATCAGCGGCAGCTCGTCGCGCACCTGCTTCAGAATATTGGCGTCCGCCCCTTTCAGGGTGGCGACGCGCTGGCGCAGGCTGGCAGCAAAGTCCAGCTCGCCGCGCATGGCCCGTTCGGTCACTTCTGCCACCAGCTCGCCGCTGCCGGCCAGCTTAGCGATCTCGTCGATGCACTCGATCTCAATCGCGGTGGAGTCCATATCCATCACCAGCAGGCCCGGCGTTTTCAGGTGCGGAATTTTACCCAGCGGCGCCACGTCCAGCCCGGCGTCGTGGGCCAGCTGCGCGGCAAACGGCGTCAGTGAGCCGGCCAGGCGTACCACGTGATAATCCTCAATGCTCCACGCGCTGACGATCACCATCGCGGCACCCAGGCGATGCTGGTAGGCGGTCAGCGCCGCTTTATCCAGCTGGCGTCCGTACAGTAACCAACCGGTGCGCCCGGCACGGTAGTCCAGCGGCATCACTTCATCGCCGCTCAGGGAAAGGGGTAAACCCGGCCATTCGGAAACATCGGCGGGCAGATCGCACCAGGTCAGACTATTCGGCATTACGGCTCCTGCAGGGACTGATTAAGCATTGTTATGCGGTGGATGAGCGTGCAGAGCGCCTCGCGCCTCGCCGCCCGCTCACCGGACCAGTATAAAACCTGGCGAAAGGCTACCTTGTCAGGCCGCCTTCTGGCAACATAAAGCGAGGATCGTTCCACCATTTTTGAAGGGTTGTGATGGCTAAAGCCAAACTGAAATTTCGCCTGCACCGCACGGTGATCGTACTGATCAGCCTGGCGCTGCTGGTGGTGCTGATGCAGGGTGCCTCCTGGTTCAGCCTCGGCCACCAGATGGCGCGCTCGGAGCAGGTGGAAGAGCTGGCGCACACTCTGACGCGCCAGGTGGCGTGGAGCCTGACGCCGCTGATGGATAACAGCGACGATAACCACCAGAAAATCGTCGATACCCTCGACCAGCTGACCCACGACAGCCGCATTCTTGACGCCTCGGTCTACGACGATGAAGGCTCGCTGCTGGCGCACAGCGGCGAGAGCATCAACGTGCGCGACAGGCTGGCGCTGGACGGTCAGCGGGCCGGCAGCTACTTCAACCATCAGATTGTGCAGCCGCTGGCCAGCAAAGAGGGGCCGCGCGGCTTTCTGCGCGTGACGCTGGATACCCACGTGCTGGTCACCGAATCCCGCCAGGTGGATAACACCACCAATATTCTGCGCCTGATGCTGCTGCTGGCGCTGGCCATCGGCATTATTCTCACCCGTACCCTGCTGCGCGACCGCCGCACCCGCTGGCAGCAGTCACCGTTCCTGTTAACCGCCAATAATCCGGTCAGAGAGGATGATGAAGAGGAGCCGGACAATGCCAGCCAGGGCAGCGGCCTGACCATTCGCATCCATGATGGCGACCCGCAGGACGACCAGGCTGAAGAGACCAGCATCAGCGCCGGGAGCAGCGGCGGCGGCAATAAAGAGAGCATCGGTGCCATCCTCAACAAAGAGGGCAACAATGCCGTCAGCTTCGACGGCGTCAGCGCAGAGAACGATAAAGGAAACGCCGGCAGCGCTAAAGGCCGCGATGACGACATGAATAAGCGCGGCAGCGGGCACAGCCGTTAAGACATCCACAAAGGCTGAGGGTACGGCCCTGTGCCGAAACCCCATCAGCAACGACTAAAGCTTTGGCAACGCCATCCGTCGCCAGCGGAGTGCCCGCATGGCCCCGCCCGGCCATCCGGGCGGTAGCACCCTCAGGCCATCCGCGCGATCTGCCCCGTAAGCTCTGACAGTTTTTCCCGCATCTCCGCCGCCAGCCGCTGAAAATCAGCGCTGCAGGCGGCCTCTTCACTCAACTGCTGCCAGTAGCTATCCGCCATCTGCCAGGCCGTCTGCCAGCAGGCGCGGTTGAGGCTGAGATCCAGCTTCAGCTCCGGCGCGCTGTCGCGCATCTGCCCGGTAGCGCCCGGCGCGAAGCTCATCGGCAGCATGTCATAGGCCGGCGTCAGCGTCAGACGCCCGTCCCGCAGGAAAAATGACAGGTTGCCGGCGTGCATATCACCGTTGGCAATCAGCCGTCCGAAGGCCCATTGCAGCGTGCCGCGTTCGGCATCAGCAGCGCCGAGCCGCTTCTGCCGGACCAGCTCCGCCAGCGCCTCCGGCCAGTGGCGCTGGCTGCCGGTAAACTCCGCCTGCACCGCTTCCAGCGAAACCATATCGTCACGGCCGCGGCTGCCCTGCCGGTCAAAGCGCACCACCTCCAGAAAGCGCTGGCCGTTATCCGCGTCCAGCAGCGTCGCCGCCGCCGCCGCCAGCCCGTACTCATTCATCAGCCGCAGCGCCAGCGCTTCCGCATACAGCAGATCGCGCCAGCGCTGGCTGTTCTCATTGCTGCGCGCCGGGGTAAATTTGACCAGCAGATGGGCCGCGCCGCCGTGCTCCCCCCCGGCGTAGCAGGTGAATTTTGGCTGTTCCCCCCCGGCGGATGAGCCGGGCTCCTCACCCGCCAGCGCCCGGCTGGCCAGCTGCGGATACGCAGCGGCTTTTTCCGCCTGCCGAAGCGCTAGCGGTGATGAAGCCTGCAGCCACCGCCGGTAGCTGTCATCGCCCACCAGCCAGTTGCCCGGAATATCGCTGCCGGCGTGGCTGAGCGCCAGCAGGCACTCATCCTCCCCCCACTGACGGATATCTTCCGTCAGCCCCAGCCGCTGCGCGCAGTCGCGCCCCCAGGCCCGCCCGAGAAACCCCTGCGGCCGCATATCGCTGAGATACCAGGGCAGACCGGCAAAGTGCTGCCAGCCGCCTGCCGCCGACTCAACCACGCAGTGGCCCACCGGCCACACCGTATACAGCGTGCCGCTGCTCTGCGCCTGGCCGGCGGCGTTCACTTGCCACAGCGGAAAGGCGCTCTCGCCGCGCAGCGGGCGCAGCAGCAGATAGCGCGTGGCGCGGGCGCGGCCGGTTTTCAGCACCTGCGGCTCCGCCTGGATTAGCCGTGACAGCGTCGCCTGGCTGACGTCCAGCCTGGCCTGCAGGGTGGCCGCATCCAGCGGCCCGCCTAACAGCAGTGCAGTGAGATCGGACACAATGAATAGATTCCTGAATAGATTTATGAATAGATAAAATTAAACTAAAAAATTGTTTTTTAACAAAAAATTTAAATAAAAAATGATTATCTGTGAATAGATAATAGCGGACATTACCCCGCCAGAAAAGCACAAAAAACAACCAGGAAAAAGCGTATCGCCGCTCAGTTGCTGAACGCTGAGCTGCGCAGCAGCGTGGTACGGAAAAGGCGAGCTGCCCGCGATCGTAGCTGAACAGCCTGAGGCCGCGACTGAAAGGCAGAGTGGATCAAAAAACGCGTGCTGACCGGCGATCCGGCTGAAAAACCGAGGGGATTGCTGAAAGAAAGGGGGGTACGGCGAATTACCCGGCGGCAGCCCGCCGAACGAGTGAGCCGGGTGAACGGTGAGGCCGGGGGCCGGCCTCACCGGTTTATCAGGCGTTGTCGCCCAGCAGTACCGACTCCAGCGCGATCTTAATCATATCGTTGAAGGTGGTCTGGCGTTCGGCAGCGGTGGTCTGCTCGTGGGTGCGGATATGGTCCGACACGGTGCAGATGGTCAGCGCTTTCGCACCGAACTCTGCCGCCACGCCGTAGATACCGGCCGCTTCCATCTCCACGCCGAGGATGCCGTACTTCTCCATCACGTCGAACATCTGCGGATCCGGGCTGTAAAACAGGTCGGCGGAGAAGATGTTGCCGACGCGCGCGTCCACGCCCAGCGCTTTGGCCGCGTCAACCGCGTTACGCACCATGTCGAAGTCGGCAATCGCCGCAAAATCGTGGTCTTTGAAGCGCATGCGGTTCACTTTGGAATCGGTGCAGGCACCCATCCCGATCACCACGTCACGCAGCTTCACGTCTTCACGCACCGCGCCGCAGGAACCCACGCGGATGATCTTCTTCACGCCGAAGTCGGTGATCAGCTCTTTGGCGTAGATCGAGCAGGACGGGATGCCCATACCGTGACCCATCACCGAGATCTTACGGCCTTTATAGGTGCCGGTGTAACCGAGCATGCCGCGCACGTTGTTCACTTCAACCGCGCCATCCAGGAAGGTTTCCGCGATGTGCTTAGCGCGCAGCGGATCGCCCGGCATCAGTACCACGTCGGCGAAATCACCCAGTTCAGCGTTAATATGAGGCGTAGCCATGTTGTTATCCTTTTAAAGTCATGCCGGGGCTTTCGCCCCGGTTACAGAATGAGGTGCGCTGTTTTACAGCATTGATTTGCCGTAATCCATATCGGAGAGGCCAAAATAGCGTGCCACGGTCTGGCCGATATCGGCGAAGGTATCGCGGTAGCCCAGATAACCCGGCTTGACGCCCGGGCCGTAGATCAGCACCGGAATATGTTCGCGGGTGTGTTCAGTACCCGGCCAGCTTGGATCGCAGCCGTGGTCAGCGGTGAGGATCAGGATATCACCCTCTTTCACCTGCGCCATCAGCTCCGGCAGGCGGCGGTCAAACAGCTCCAGCCCGCCGGCATAGCCCGGAATATCGCGACGGTGGCCCCAGGTGGAGTCAAAGTCAACGAAGTTGGTGAACACGATGCTGTTATCCGGCGCAATCGCCATCTCTTTCACCGTTGCGTCAAACAGCGCGTCCAGCCCGGTGGCCTTCACCTTTTTGGTGATGCCGACGTGGGCATAGATATCGGCGATTTTACCGACGGACACCACCTCACCGCCCTGCTCGTCCACCAGCTTTTTCAGCACGGTGGCGGACGGCGGCTCTACCGCCAGGTCGTGACGGTTGCCGGTGCGTTCAAAGCTGCCGGCCTTGTCGCCGACGAACGGACGGGCGATCACCCGGCCAATGTTGTAGCCGCCTTCGGTGAGGACTTCACGGGCGATTTCACAGAGTTCGTACAGACGATCCAGCCCGAAAGTCTCTTCATGGCAGGCAATCTGGAACACCGAATCCGCGGAGGTATAGAAAATCGGCTTGCCGCTTTTCATATGCTCTTCGCCCAGCCTGTCGAGGATCACCGTCCCCGAGGCGTGGCAGTTACCGAGATAGCCCGGCAGCTGCGCCTTTTCCACCAGCTCGTCGAGCAGCGCCTGCGGGAAGCTGTTCTCGACGTCGCTGAAGTAGCCCCAGTCGAACAGCACCGGCACGCCGGCAATTTCCCAGTGGCCGGACGGCGTATCTTTGCCGGACGACAGCTCGCTGGCGTAAGCATAAGCGCCGGTAATTTCAGCGTCTTTATCCAGCCCCGGCGGGAAGCGACCGGTGGAGGCCTCCGCCGCTTTACCCAGCCCCAGCGCCGTCAGATTCGGCAAATGCAGCGGCCCCTGACGTCCTTTATCCGCTTCCCCGTTGAAGCACGCCTCGGCGATGTGGCCAAGGGTATCCGAGCCTGCATCGCCAAAGCGATCGGCGTCTTTACTGGAGCCGATTCCAAACGAATCCAGCACCATGATAAATACACGTTTCATCCTGGTCTCCTGCGCGATTGTCGCGGTGAGCATTAAAAAAATGCGATCAGAACAGAATACCGCTTATTGCGTAATTCTGCGATAGATAACTGGCGTCGCAGCCGGTGCGGTATCGCCGACCTGCACGGCATGCTGCACCGCCAGCGCCGCTTCCTGCCAGCTGGCTTCGCTCGACGCGTGGATAATCGCCAGCGGACGTTCAGCATCTACCGAATCCCCCAGCTGCACCATCTCGCTGAAGCCGACGCTGTAATCGATGCTGTCGCTGGCCTGGCGGCGGCCGCCGCCCATCGCGACCACCGCCATTCCCAGCGCGCGGGTGTCCATTGCGCCGACCACGCCGGCACGCTGCGCGTAAACCGCTTTGCTCAGCGTTGGCGCAGGCAGATAGCTGTCCATGCGTTCAATAAAGTCAGCCGGGCCGTTCTGCGCCGCCACCATGCGGGCAAACACTTCGGCCGCGCGGCCGTTATCCAGCACCGTCATCAGCTGCTGCTGTGCGTCTGCCGCTGAGGTCGCCAGCCCGCCGGAGATCAGCATTTCGCTGCACAGGGCGAGGGTCACTTCCAGCAGGCGCGGGTTACGGTAGCTGCCGGTGAGGAACTGCACCGCTTCCCGCACCTCCAGCGCGTTACCGGCGCTGGAGGCCAGCACCTGGTTCATATCGGTCAGCAGCGCGGTGGTTTTACAGCCGCCGCCGTTAGCCACGCCGACGATCGATTCCGCCAGCGCCAGCGACAGCTCAAAGGTCGGCATAAAGGCGCCGGACCCGACTTTAACGTCCATCACCAGCGCATCCAGCCCTTCGGCCAGCTTCTTGGCGAGGATCGAGGCGGTGATCAGCGGGATCGAATCCACGGTGGCGGTGATATCACGGGTGGCGTAGAAACGCTTATCCGCCGGGGCCAGCGACTGGGTCTGGCCGATAATCGCCACGCCCACCTGCTTAATAATCTGACGGAAGCGATCGTCCTGCGGGAAGATATCGAACCCGGGGATCGCTTCCAGCTTGTCGAGGGTGCCGCCGGTGTGCCCCAGCCCGCGGCCGGAGATCATCGGCACATAACCGCCGCAGGCGGCAATCATCGGGCCAAGCATCAGCGAGGTCACGTCGCCGACGCCGCCGGTGGAGTGCTTATCCACCACCGGTCCGTTCAGCCCCAGCCCCTGCCAGTTCAGCACCGAGCCGGAGTCGCGCATCGCCATGGTCAGCGCCACCCGCTCGGGCAGCGACATATCATGGAAGAAGATGGTCATCGCCAGCGCGGCGATCTGCCCCTCTGACACCGTATTGTCACGTACGCCGTTGATGAAGAAACGGATCTCCTCTTCACTCAGCGCCTGACCATCACGTTTTTTACGAATAATTTCCTGCGGCAGAAACACGGTCACCCCCGGTTAATATCAGTACTTGCTGTCGCTTTTGGCACCGCTGAAACCGGCCGCGTTCAGCAGGCTGGCCAGCAGGCTTGAAGCACCAAAGCGGAAGTGGCGCGCGTCGGCCCACTCGCTGCCGAGAATGTCGTCGGCCAGCTTCAGGTAAACTGCCGCGTCGTCGGCGGTGCGCACGCCGCCGGCAGGTTTAAAACCAACCTGCTGCTGCACGCCTTTTTCGGCGATAACGCGCATCATGATCTCCGCCACTTCCGGCGTGGCGTTCACCGGTACTTTACCGGTAGAGGTCTTGATAAAGTCGGCACCGGCGTTGATGGCGATCTCTGACGCCTGGCGGATCAGCGCCTCGGTTTTCAGCTCACCGGTTTCGATAATCACTTTTAACAGCACACCGGCGTCTGCGCAGGCGGCTTTACAGGCTTTTACCAGCTCAAAGCCAACCGTCTCGTTACCGGCGATCAGCGCGCGGTACGGGAACACCACGTCCACCTCATCGGCACCGTAGGCGATCGCCGCGCGGGTTTCGGCCAGCGCAATGTCGATATCATCGTTACCGTGCGGGAAGTTAGTGACGGTGGCAATGCGCACGTCCGGGGTGCCCTGCTCGCGCAGCGTTTTGCGGGCGATCGGGATAAAGCGCGGATAGATGCAGATCGCCGCGGTATTGCCCGCCGGGGATTTGGCCTGGTGGCACAGCGCGATCACCTTCTCGTCGGTATCGTCATCGTTGAGGGTGGTCAGATCCATCAGCTTCAGCGCGCGTACCGCGGCCTGGGTTACATCAGTCATCATTTTCTCCAAAAGCGGATTACGTTGGCGTGGCGTTGTCGCCGCCCTCCCGGAGCGGGAATGTTATAATTATAACAATTCACCCAGGGTGGTTTTGCGACGAAAGTCACGATTGAAAGAAAGCGTTTTCATAAGCGTTACAGTTAAAGTGATCTTCATCACAATAACCACCCAGCTGCAGCCGCAGACAGCGCGATCACCGGCGGCAGCCCGCAATGTTAATATAATAACATTTTGTAAGGGTGTCTGCGCCACCCAGGCGCATTTTTTAACAGGCGAGTTTTACAGGCGGAAGATCAGGCGGGTATTTTCACGGATCGCTTCCGCGATCTGCTGCGGGGATTCCGGGCGCAGCTCACACAACACCTGCCACACCTCGCGCAGCCGCTCCGGGCGGTTGGGCTGCCCCTGCCAGCCCTGCAGCGGCATATCCGGCGAGTCGGTTTCCAGCAGCAGCGCGCTCAGCGGCAGGCGGGCGATAGCGTTACGCGTTTTGCTGGCTCGCGGGTAGGTAATGGTGCCGCCGACGCCGATGGCATAACCGGCGCGGATAAACGCCAGCGCCTGCTGTTCGCTGCCGGCAAAGCCGTGCACCACGCCGCGCCGCGGCACGTCGATGCGCCGCAGATGCTGCGCCAGCGTGTCGTGGGTACGCCGCGAATGCAGGATCACCGGCAGATCGTAATCGCGCGCCAGGCGCAGCTGATCGTCCAGCAGCGCCTGCTGGCGATCGAACTGCGGATCGTCGATGTAGCGATCGAGGCCGATCTCACCGATCGCCACCAGCTTCGGGTCACGCAGCTCCAGCTGCTGGCGCAGTGCCGCCAGCCCCTGTTCGCTATGATCGGCGATGGCCATCGGATGCATGCCCAGCGCGGCGTACACCGGCGGGTGCGCGTGCGCCAGCGCCATCACGCCCGCAAAGCGATCGGCGGCCACGCCGACGGCGATCAGCTTCTCCACCCCGGCCTGCTGCGCCAGCCGCAGGCTCTCCGCCTCATCGCCGACAAACGGCGGGAAATCAAAATGACAGTGGGTATCCACAAACACAGGCTGCATGCCAGCACTCCTCTATCTTCAGAGTTTTAAACTATCAGGAGCCACTCTCCCGTCTGCGCTGACCGGAGTAAACGTATCCTCCGCGATCGTCCGTCCCGACAGCGCATCTGCATCAGCAACAGGCGCGGCAGCAGACTCCATAACGTCAGTTATGGCCGGATTGAGCAATGGATCCGTCACGGCAGCCAGGGCCGGGTTAAGCAACGGATCCGCCACGGCAGTCGTGGCCGGGTTGAACAACGGATCCGCCACGGCAGCCGTGGCTGGTTGCTGCATTGTACGCCTTGTTGTCCGTTCCGGCATAACCACGACATCTGCCGGATTCAGCACGCTGTCTGCGCCCGTGCCCGGCGCAACTGGCGCCGTGCCAGCCACCGCACTAACGAGAGCGGGCCTGGCAGAGACGGGCATGACACCCTTGCCACCGCCCAGCCACTGGCCCAGCGTCGCAAGGAAGTAACGCCCGCAGCGGCGGCCCAGATGATAATCCTGATTCAGCGCCGTCACCCGGCTGCCCAGCGCATTGCTGGCCAGCGGGCGCGGCGGGTAGATCTCAACGATCCGCAGGCCGCCCGGCGGTGCATCGATAAACTGCTGGGTTTCGCTGTAGCTCTGCTCGTGCAGCTGTAAAATATTGATTAACGGGCGCAACGCCCCGTCACTCAGCCAGCGCTCCAGCCGTTTGATCCACTGCGGTGTATAGGTCATCTGTGAGGGGACGGTGCGGATCACCACGATAGTATCAGCACCGCGCCGCGCCGCCTCGCGCACCGGAATAGCATCGCTGATTCCGCCGTCCAGCCAGAACTCGCCGCTGAGGTCGACACCATTGCGGTACAAACCCGGAATGGCGCTGGACGCCTTAATGATGTCATGCCAGTTATCTGCCGTGGGGGTAAAATAAGAGGGGCTGTAATCGTCGCTGCGACAGGCGCACATATAGAATTCGCGGCCGGCCTTAAACAGCTTATCCCCGGCCGCCAGCGCCAGCGGCAGTTCAGCACGGGTAATGTCCACCAGCCAGTCCAGGTCGATCAGGTGCCCGCCGCGCACAAAGCGCAGCGGATCGAAAAACTGTTTGCTGGTGGTATAACGGGTGATCACCCGGCGGGCATAACCTGGCTGGCCGCAGACGTAAGCGGATAAGTTCTGTGCCCCGGCGGAAGTGCCGATCAGCAGATCGAAGGGATTAAAGCGCGCCCGCTGAAATTCATCCAGCACGCCGGCGGTAAAAATGCCGCGTTGCCCGCCGCCCTCGCATACTAAGGCGAGATTTCCGGGGGAAAAAGGGGACAAATTCAGGGGATCGATATTACCGAGAGTAATCGGGATGCGGCTGCCCAAGTCAGGTATCCTCCACACAAAGTGAGTGCAGAGGATACCCGTTCTCAGCAGCGCCGGTGAGGCGCTTGTTGCTGTTTTGCTACGCTGTGTGACAGCAGTCGCTAAAGTTTCTTACGGCCGGTGAACAGGCTGACCAGGAAGATAATAATACCGACCACGAAGACGATTTTTGCTGCCCACGCTGCCGTACCCGCCAGACCACCGAAGCCTAATGCCGCAGCGATCAGTGCAATAATCAGAAAGATAATACCCCAACGAAACATACGCCTCTCCTTACCATAGTGAAAATCGAACGTCTTTATCATTCACGTAAGCGCAGTCATCGCGCCGGAATGTTGCTCTTAGCGGACTTGTCCGGTGACGGCAGCCGCCGTCACCGGTTTTCTACCGTTACTTAACGGTGAGATCGTTTTTGACGCTTTTCACGCCATCAATGGCTTTGGCAATGCCTTCAGCGCGTTCAGACTGCGCCTCAGTTTTTACCGAACCGGAAAGCTGCACCACGCCGTTGGTGGTCTCCACCTTCACGTTACGCGACGGTACGATGTCATCCGCTAACAGTTTAGCTTTGATTTCGGTGGTGGTTGCCGCATCACCGGCATAACCGCTGGCCGTCGCTTTGGTGCTGTCTTTCACGTGCAGTTTGTCGCTAACCGACTTCACGCCTTCGACCTTTTTGGCCGCTGCAACCGCCAGTTCAGCCTGATCCTGTGAGGTCACAAAACCGCTCAGGGTCACCACGCCATCGTGGGTTTTCACGGAAATATCGGTACTTTTAATCGCTTCATTGTCGACCAGCGCGGCTTTCACCTTGGCGGTTACGCCGCTGTCGTCCATGTAGTTACCTACTGACTTCATTGAGCTATCGATTTTTGAACCCGCACTGTCGGCAGCTGATTCCGCTTTACCGGTCATCGTCTGTTCTGCCATCGCGGTTCCGCTTAACAGAGCTGAACCGACTACCAGTGCCATCAGGGTTTTCGTCATTGTGGTCTTCATCGATTTGTTCCTTTTGTTTGCGTCCTGACAATAAATATAGTCGCAGATAGCGTTTTTACCGGACAGGAAGGTGAAAAAGAGGAAAAAATCAGCAGAAATACGAGGTTTTAAGAGTAGTCTGTAATATCAGTGAAAAAAAAAAGGGTGGGACGCGTTAACGTCCCACCCTCAAGTGTAGTCGCGGAATTAATGTTCGCGAGTTTTGCGGAATACCACGTCAGGATAACGTTCCTGAGTGATATTCAGGTTGACCATGGTAGGAGCGATGTAGGTCAGGTTATCACCGCCATCAAGCGCCAGGTTCACTTCGTTCTTGCGCTGGAACTCGTCAAATTTCTTCACGTCATTACACTCCACCCAGCGGGCGGTCGAGACGTTGATCGCCTCATAAATAGCTTCGACGTTGTATTCGCTTTTCAGGCGCGAGACCACCACGTCAAACTGCAGCACGCCCACCGCACCGACGATCAGGTCGTTGTTGTGTACCGGGCGGAACACCTGCACTGCGCCCTCTTCCGACAGCTGCACCAGCCCTTTCAGCAGCTGCTTCTGCTTCAGCGGGTCACGCAGGCGGATACGACGGAACAGTTCCGGCGCGAAGTTCGGAATACCGGTGAACTTCATATTTTCACCCTGGGTAAAGGTGTCGCCGATCTGGATAGTACCGTGGTTATGCAGGCCGATAATATCGCCCGGATACGCCTCTTCCACGTGGGAACGGTCACCGGCCATAAAGGTCAGCGCGTCCGAGATCACCACGTCTTTGCCGGTGCGCACCTGGCGCAGCTTCATACCCTTCTCATACCTGCCGGAGACCACGCGCATAAAGGCCACGCGGTCGCGGTGTTTCGGATCCATATTGGCCTGGATCTTAAACACGAAGCCGGTGAACTTCTCGTCGGCGGCGGTGACGGTGCGCAGATCGGTGTTACGCGGCATCGGTGCCGGTGCCCACTCAACCAGGCCATCCAGCATATGGTCAACGCCGAAGTTACCCAGCGCGGTGCCGAAGAACACCGGCGTCAGCTGGCCTGCCAGGAACAGCTCGTGGTCAAATTCGTGAGAGGCACCCTGCACCAGCTCCAGCTCATCGCGCAGCTGCGCCGCGAGATCTTCACCAATTGCCGCGTCCAGTTCCGGGTTATCCAGCCCCTTAACGATGCGCACTTCCTGAATGGTATGGCCCTTACCGGTCTGATAGAGGTAGGTTTCATTCTTATACAGGTGGTACACGCCCTTAAACAGCTTGCCGCAGCCGATTGGCCAGGTGATCGGCGCACAGGCGATCTTCAGCTCGCTCTCCACTTCATCCATGACCTCCATCGGGTCACGGATATCGCGGTCCAGCTTGTTCATAAAGGTCAGGATCGGCGTGTCGCGCAGACGGGTCACTTCCATCAGCTTGCGGGTACGATCCTCAACGCCTTTCGCGGCGTCGATCACCATCAGGCAGCAGTCGACCGCCGTCAGGGTGCGGTAGGTATCTTCGGAGAAGTCTTCGTGCCCCGGCGTGTCCAGCAGGTTGACCAGGCTGTCGCGGTACGGGAACTGCATCACCGAGGTGGTGATCGAGATGCCACGCTGCTTCTCCATCTCCATCCAGTCCGATTTGGCGTGCTGGTTAGAGCCACGGCCTTTTACCGTACCGGCGGTCTGGATAGCCTGTCCGAACAGCAGAACCTTCTCGGTAATAGTGGTTTTACCGGCATCCGGGTGAGAAATAATGGCAAAAGTGCGGCGGCGTGCCACCTCTTGCATAAAGGGCGCATTTGACATGAAAATTCTTCTGGTTTGGCGCCGTACCGCCGGGTTACGCCTTTCGCGCAACGGCTGGCACAGCCGGTTCTTCGTTAGATGGCGGGCATTTTCGCTGATTGTGCCCTCAGAAACAATGCAGAACGGCGCTTAATCACGCAAAAGGGGGGCGCAGCCCCGGCAGGCGGAGTTCGCTGCCGAACCGTTTAACCTGCAAATACGGGACTCAGGCTGAGGGATCGTCCCGTCATCCGTAAAGCGATCCGCGCAGGCTCAGCCCGGACGCATTAACTGCGACCGTTCGGCTTCACACTCAACACGGCGACAGCAGCCGTCGAGATGATCGTTAACCAGCCCCAGCGCCTGCATCAGCGAATACGCGGTCACCGGCCCAACCCAGCTCCAGCCGCGCTTTTTCAGCGCCTTCGACATCGCTTCGGCCTGCGGTGAGGTTTTCACCTGCTGCCAGTAGTGCAGATCGACGCTGGCCGGCCGCTGCTGCGCCGTCGGCTCAAATTGCCAGAACCAGGCGGCCAGCGATCCGGCTTCCTCCTGCAGTTCGATCGCCCGTTGCGCATTGTTGATCGCCGAGAGGATCTTGGCCCGATTACGCACGATGCCGCTGTCCGCCAGCAGCCGCGCCACCTCCGGCTCGCCGTAAGCCGCTACGCGGTGGAAATTAAAGCCCTCAAACGCGCGGCGGAAGTTGTCGCGCTTGTTATAGATAAGCTGCCAGGACATGCCGGAGTGAAACCCCTCCAGACACACCTTCTCAAACAGCAGCCGATCGTCCACCACCGGGCGTCCCCACTCGTGGTCGTGATAGTCCGGCATCTGCGCCTGCCAGGCACAGCACGGGCGGCCATCGGCAGTTGTAATCAGCCCCTGCTCCGCTCTATCAACGGCGCTCTCGCCGCCCCTCTCTGAGCCATTTTGTAGCGACATAGTCACCTGCTTCCTGTCGGTTATCTCATGCCGGGTATAGCAGACTCATCTGCTTCGGCAAATCCGGCACTTAAAAACAACGGTACCCTGCGTTAGAGAATCCGTGCTTTAGCCCTGTCGCACAGCGTGTTTTTCTCGTACTTCGTCTCAAATGATGCATAAACCCACCGCAGAACGATCGATTGATGATGAAGGGCGTCGCTTTTGTGAATACTGTGACGAGACAGGCCCGGCGAGAGGGAATGGGATGGTAGTGGCCAGCCTGCTAAACAGAAACACCGGGACCATAACGCAAAAACCCCGGCTTAAGCCGGGGCGAAGATCTACGGTA
Organism: Erwinia sp. Leaf53; assembly: GCF_001422605.1. Classification (NCBI taxonomy): domain Bacteria; kingdom Pseudomonadati; phylum Pseudomonadota; class Gammaproteobacteria; order Enterobacterales; family Erwiniaceae; genus Erwinia; species Erwinia sp. Leaf53. The sequence goes on along the minus strand of NZ_LMLK01000012.1, from coordinate 364,433 downwards.
TTTGCGAGAGGTCTTACACCCGAAGGCCATTGGTTCCTCTCACCAACCTGAACCTGATGCTACAGAGGACCAAAAGCAGTGTCAAGGCAACCTCTGGCAGACCCTACGATAAGGATTGAGCTATGCCACATACGGTCAAATACCGGCCCGAGCTAATGGAAAGGATACCTGAGGATGGCCCGTAAACTGACCAAAACGGTCAGAGAGTATCGAAATCGTCTGGCTCACAATGAACCTTTATGGAAAGCATACCCGGTCAGCACCCCCGCAGATGCCGTGGCTTATATCAGCGGAAAAATTGATGCGGTTGAGCAACTGATTGGTTTGCTATCGCCTGAGAAACTGGATTTGCTCACTAAGCACGGACTTTTTTCCGATGCCCGCCGGCTTAATTCTTTAGCCGGAATAGCGAGTTTCAGCACGTCGCAGCTCACTGGCCCTTTAGCCACTGCTCGTTGCGGACAAGTGATCCCGCGTTAGCAGTGCTATACCTAAGCATCCGACAATCGGGCATTTGGATTTCCGTGCGGCCATCCGCTATTTTTACCGCATTGCTGGCGACATCCGCCGGTACTCTTCGACGAAAAGGGCCTGTACAGCTATGAGCAATAACGATTATCAGCCAGCAAAAGTCTGGAGCGAAAACAAAGGCACCGGCGGCACCTGGGGCAGCATCAACCGCCCGACCGCCGGCGCGCGTCACGACGCCACGTTGCCGCAGGGCAGGCACCCGCTGCAGCTCTACTCGCTGGGCACGCCAAACGGCCAGAAGGTGACCATCCTGCTGGAGGAGCTGCTGGCGCTGAACGTTAACGGTGCGGAGTATGACGCGCACCTGGTGCGTATTGGTGAAAGCGAGCAGTTCTCGTCGGGCTTTGTGGCGGTCAACCCTAACTCGAAGATCCCGGCGCTGCTGGACACCAGCGCACAGCCGGCAATCCGCGTGTTTGAATCTGGCGCGATCCTGCTCTATCTGGCGGAGAAATTCGGCCATTTCCTGCCAAAAGACGCGGCGAAGCGCACCGAAACGCTGAACTGGCTGTTCTGGCTGCAGGGCGCGGCCCCTTACGTCGGCGGCGGCTTCGGCCACTTCTATCACTATGCGCCGGTGAAGATCGAGTACGCCATTGACCGCTTTACCCTGGAGGCCAAGCGCCAGCTGGACCTGCTGGACAAACAGCTGGCTGAACACCGCTATATTGCCGGCGATGAGTACACCATAGCCGATATCGCCATCTGGCCGTGGTACGGCGCGCTGGTGCAGGGTCTGCTGTACGAGGCCGGTGAGTTTATTGATGCCGCCTCGTATAAAAACCTGCTGCGCTGGGCGGATGAGATTGCGCAGCGCCCGGCGGTCAAACGCGGGCGCATCGTCAACCGTACCTGGGGAGACGTGCAGCTGGCCGAACGCCACGCTGCGTCCGATTTCGACGCGCTGGGGCTGTAAAATCTACGCGAGCAGCTTCTCCTGCAGCTCGCTCAGTGAAGCAACCTGCCAGGTCGGCGCGATGGTGTCCCGCGCCGGCTTGCCGTCAGCGTTCAGCCAGCAGGTGGCAAGGCCGGCGTTGATGCCGCCGAGAATGTCCGAATCCGGATTATCACCGACCATCAGCACGCGATCGCGCGGCGGGTTGCCCATTTCACTGAGCGCGTAGTCGAAAATCGCCGGATGCGGCTTGGCCACGCCCACTTCTTCAGACACCACCAGCAGATCGAAGAAATCCGCAAAACCGGTCTGCTCCAGGCGCACCTGCTGCATAGCGGTAAAGCCGTTGGTGATAATACCCATCTTCACCCGCCCTTTAAGCGCGGTTAACAGCTCAACCGCCCCCGGCAGCGGCACGCAGATCTGCCCCATGGTCAGCAGGAAGCGGTGGTTGAGATCGGCGGCGGTGACGTTCAGCCGGGCCGCCCAGCCCTCAAAGCGCTGATGCTGCAGCTGCAGGGCGTTGATCACACCGTTCTGGTAGTCCACCCACAGCGGCTTGTTGATCGCCTGATAGGCGTCGTAGTCCGCCTGGCTGAAGGCGACGTCGTAGTGCTGAAACAGATGCTGTAAACCGGCAAATGCGTCGAAGTGAAACAGCGTGTCGTCCGCGTCAAATAAAATCCAGTCCCAGTCTTTAAGCATCGTTGTTCAGGTTCCCTGTTAAATAGTGAGTGCCATCATCACGGCATCTTCTTTACCGTCCGCCGTGGGATAGTAATTACGGCGGATCGACACTTCATTAAAATTAAGCCGCTCATACAGCGCGATCGCCCCACGATTCGAGGCGCGAACCTCCAGCCACAGCGTCATCACGCCTCGGGCTTCCAGCTCGGCGATCAGGTGCTGCAACAGCTGCAGCCCCAGGCCACGGCGCTGGAAGGCCGGGTCCACCGCCAGATTAAACAGCGTCGCCTCATCCAGCACCAGCTGGGTGATGGCAAATGCCGCCAGCACGCCGTCCACCCGCAGCTGATAGTTGAGATAGCGCTCCCCCTGATTGCTGGCGAAGGTTTTTTCTGACCAGGGAAAAGCGTGGCTGCGCTGCTCAATGGCAAACGCGGCGTCAAGATCGTGCGGAGTGAGTAAAGAAATCAGATTCATAGTGGCAAATTTGCTGCCAGAACGCCCGTTTGGCGTCGGCGTTGTTGTAAAGGTCCGCCAGCGGCGGCGTGATCAGCTGCGGGCCGTTCAGCGCGCCGGGATCCGCCAGCCCCAGCTGCCAGCTGGCGCAGCGGGCATCATCCGGCAGCATCGCCAGCTGGTCTGGCGTCAGCACCAGCACCTGTGGCTCATGCAGCGCCAGCGTACGCAGCACGTCCGCCACCAGCGGCTCATGCAGGTCAGGCGGCACCGCCGCCACAATCACCAGGCGAGTCTCTGCGGGTAAGGTCACCGCAATCTCCCCCTTCAGCGCGCGCGGCCGCCGCAGCTGATACTGCGTCACGCCCATCTGCTGTAATAACCAGTCACGTCTGGAAGACATCATTAATTCCCGTCTGGTCGCCTGATTGCGCGCCTATGCTAGCAAACCCGGTGATTCTGCGCCAACAAACGACTATAATCGCCGCTCAATTTTTGAGGAGTTACCGATGTCCGCATTTACCCCGGCCAGTGAAGTGATACTGCGCCACAGTGATGAATTTACTCAACGCCGCGTGCTGTTTGCTGGCGACCTGCAGGATGACCTGCCCGCCCAACTGGACACCGCGCTGAGCCGGGTGCACACCCAGCAGTATCATCACTGGCAGAACCTGAGCCGTTCGCTGGGTGACAATGCGCACTTCGGGCTGGTAGCCAGCGCCGGTATGGTCGCCGACTGTGACACGCTGGTCTACTACTGGCCGAAGAACAAGCCGGAAGCGCAGTTCCAGCTGCAGAACCTGCTGTCGCTGCTGCCGGTCGGCAGCGATATCTTCGTGATCGGTGAAAACCGCAGCGGCGTGCGCAGCGCCGATACCATGCTGGAGAGCTGGGCGAAGCTTGAAAAGATCGACAGCGCCCGCCGCTGCGGTCTCTATCACGGCCGTCTGGATACGCAGCCGACGTTCGACGCTGACAGCTTCCGCGACGCCTATCAGCTGGGTGAATTCACCATCAAGACCCTGCCGGGCGTGTTCAGCCGTGACGCCCTGGATATCGGTAGCCAGCTGCTGCTCTCCACCTTTACTCCGCATACCAAAGGCAAGATCCTCGACGTCGGCTGTGGTGCCGGGGTGCTCTCCACCGTGCTGGCCAGCCACTCGCCGAAGGTGCGTCTGACCCTGACCGACGTCAGCGCGGCGGCGATTGAAGCCAGTAAAGCCACGCTGGCGGCGAACGGCCTGGAAGGGGAAGTCTTTGCGAGTAACGTCTACTCCGACGTCACCAGCCGCTATGACATGATTATCTCTAACCCGCCGTTCCACGACGGTATGCAGACCAGCCTGGATGCGGCTCAGACGCTGATCCGCGGCGCGGTTAAGCACCTGAACACCGGCGGCGAGCTGCGCATTGTAGCCAACGCCTTCCTGCCGTACCCGCAGGTGCTGGATGAAACCTTCGGCAGCCATGAAGTGCTGCTGCAGAACGGCCGCTTTAAAGTCTATCGCGCCGTGAAGGGCCGCCCGCCGAAAGGCAAGTAAATCCCGCGTTCAGGCGGACTTCATACCGCCTGAACGGGCATAATCGCAGCAGGATGGCGGTTTTTGCAGCGATCGTTTCAGGTTGATGAAATAACTGTTGACCTGTTGCTGAAAATCTCTAGAATGCGCCTCCGTGGTAGCGATACAACGCAAGTTGTGTTGCTGGTATGCGAAGGTGGCGGAATTGGTAGACGCGCTAGCTTCAGGTGTTAGTGTTCTTACGGACGTGAGGGTTCAAGTCCCTCTCTTCGCACCATAAATACCACGAGATTCATATTACGCAGCATCTGCGCGAAGGTGGCGGAATTGGTAGACGCGCTAGCTTCAGGTGTTAGTGTTCTTACGGACGTGAGGGTTCAAGTCCCTCTCTTCGCACCAAATGCGGTGATATGAATTGATTCAACAGGACGCGAAGGTGGCGGAATTGGTAGACGCGCTAGCTTCAGGTGTTAGTGTTCTTACGGACGTGAGGGTTCAAGTCCCTCTCTTCGCACCATGTTGAATACTCTTTCTGGTCAGTGATGACCAGCCAGTACTCCCCGTAACACCCGCTTTACGCTTCCCTGCACTGACCGACTCTGATTTCCCCTGATGTGATTTCTTAACGACCTGCTCTGTACTGTTATATCTTCAGCGATATTTTTCTCCGATCGTACTTCCGCTTTATCGCACTTCCGTCTGGATGTTGCTGGCGTTGCTTCACGCATGCTGGTTTTATGCCGATCGTCTTTTTGCTACCGCCTGCCGCGGCTTTATTCCGCCGCATGATAAGCACGGCCTGATGCAGACGCCACACGGCGGGCTGACGTTCGGGGTGGCCGCAGAAGCGACTACAGGGTACTGAAATTAAGCGAGGCCGCCGCTACGCCGCCGGCGAGCGCAAGGCACGACGGCAGCAGCAGATAGTGACGCAGGCGCTTGTGACAGAGCATCACTACCGTCGCCAGCAGCGCCACCACCATCAGCCACCGCCACTCGCTAAAAGAGAGTTCCATCATCGTCATTAACGGCATCAGTGCGCAGGGCAACAGCACGCCCCAGCCGCTATCCAGTCGTTTACCCAACATCGCGATCCCCTCTGTCTTGCCAGACGCGGCCACCGTTGCCGCCAGCAGCCGGGTGTCCACACAAATTCAAATGATAATGATAATGATTACCAATAGCATATGATAGTTCTTATCATTTTGCAGCAACATTGTTGAAACTTTATGCCGTGGGATGACAGTCCAGTGTTGAAGTGGTAGATTGAAGGCGATCTCTATTCAGTAAAATCCAAAAATAACAGCTCTACACTATTCCAGATGATAAGTTTCCATCCGTTAATTCGGGAGGGGCTTTGCTATTTCAGGGCAGTCACGAGTAAATATAATGACCATCCAAAGTTACGATGAATTGCTGCATAGCAAGCATCGGCTGTCGCTGATGCTATTTTTATTTTTAAACACGGTTACCGCCTCTTTTTTCACGCTACGTATTAACGGTTCGGTTGTCCCTTTAGCGCTGGCCCTGACGCTGGCGGTAATATTGCTCAGCCTGACGATCATTTTGCGGATGTTTTTAAGGCCTTTAGCCAAATTGCCGCGATTAAATAGCGTGGCGCTGCTGACCGGCCTGCTGTGGGCCGGTTATATTCTGGTTAAATATCAGCTGAGCGCCTCGTTCAGCGACAGCTATCTGCTGGTGGCGCTGGTCAGCGTCTACTTTATCAGCGCGATTGCGCTGGGCGATCATCTGCTGGCGTTCTGCCTGCATACCGCCCCGGCATCGCTGACGGTGATTGTGCTGGACGGCGGCCGTAACATCGCGCTGATCCTGTTTACCATGGCCCTGCCGCTGCTGGGGTTTACCCTGCACCACCTGATGCTGCAGCGGCGTGACCGCTTTACCCGTCACCTGGTCAGCCGACTCGCCGCCGAAAAAGAGACCTACAGCGACCTGAGCATGCTCGATCCGCTCACCGGCCTGTACAACCGCCGCGGGCTGAAAAACCGGCTGGAGAACACGCTGGAAAATCACGTCGGTAGCCACTTTCTGCTGCTGATGGATATTGATAACTTCAAGGCCTACAACGACAACTACGGCCACACCATGGGCGATCAGGCGCTGGCGCGGGTCTCTTACGCCATTCGGGACGCCGTGCGCTCGCGCGATATCGTCACCCGCTACGGCGGCGAAGAGTTCCTGGTGCTGCTGACCAACGTCAATGAAAATATTGCCATGAAGCTGGCCGAGCGTATTCGCCAGTGCGTCCTCGATCTTGAAATCCCCCACCACTTTAACGCCAGCGTGGCCACCCACGTCACCATCAGCGCCGGTATTGCCCCGTTGATGAACGATGATTTTGACAGCGCGCTGAGTAACGCTGACCGCGCCCTTTATCTGGCCAAAAGCCACGGTCGTAATACCTTCTATTCGTACCAGGATATTATTGCCAGCGAAGCGCCGGTGGCGGAGACGGCTTAAAATAATCTGGCCCGCTAAGCGGGCCATTATTGTCGACCGGCACGGCATTATTTATTTTTACGCGGGCGTTGCGGCTACCCCTGGCCGGAAATTTTTACACCACGCGTCTCACGAACAAAGGCGACCAGAATGCAGATCAGCACCGCAACGGTGCCGGCGACAATCGCCATCGCCAGGCCATAATTATTGCCGTGCGCTTCGGCAATTTTTGACTGCAGCGTGGCGTTGACCGAGGCGATCAGGTTACCCAGCTGGTAAACAAAACCCGGTAATACCGCCCGCGCGTTGGCCGGCACCAGCTCGTTGAGGTAAGTGGGCACCACGCCCCACGCGCCCTGCACCATAAACTGCATCAGAAACGCGCCGATCCCCACCGCCCACGAACCGCTGGAGAACGCCCACAGCGGCAGCACCGGCAGCGCGAGGAACGCCGCCACCATCATGGTTTTTTTACGCCCCACCCTCTCAGAAATCGCACCGAACAGCACGCCGCCGAGCATGGCGGCGATGTTATAGCCGATGGCGATAATGCTGATCAGGTGGGGGCTGAAGCCGTGCTGCACCTTCAGGAAGGTCGGGTAGAGATCCTGGGTGCCGTGGCTGAAGAAGTTAAAGCAGGCCATCAGCAGCACCAGGTAAACGCACAGCCGCCAGTGGCTTTTCAGCACCGGCAGCAGCGCGGTGCTCTCCTGACGGGCGCGGGCGGCCAGCCACACCGGCGACTCAGGCACCTTAAACCAGATAAACGGCAGCAGCAGGATCGGCAGCGCGCCGATCAGGAACATCCCGCGCCAGCCGACCAGGCTGTAGAACAGGCCGAAGATCACCGATGCCAGCAGGTAACCACAGGGGTAACCGGCCTGAAACACGCCGGACATCAGCCCGCGCGAGCGGTCAGGGATGGTCTCCATCGCCAGCGACGACGCCACGCCCCACACGCCGCCCATCGCCACGCCGTAAATAACCCGGAAGGCGAGGAACCAGGCCAGCGACGGCGACCACGCCGACAGCACTTCAAACAGCGCGAAGGTGACGATATTGACCATCAGAATCGGTCGGCGGCCATATTTTTCCGCCAGCCGGCCAAACAGCAGCGCACCGATCGGCCTGACCGCCAGCGTCAGCATAATGGCGATCGACACGTCGGAGACGGAGGTGTGGAAGTTATCGGCGATATCGCTGAGCACAAAGACCAGAATGAAAAAATCGAAGGCGTCCAGCATCCAGCTGGCCACGCTGGCGAAGGCCACGTTGCGCTGGGTCGGGGTCCAGTTGAGCATAGTCGGGTATCCTGTCTGGATGTGGGTACAAAGGGGCGGCGCTGCTTAAATGTTAAGGATTTGTTTATAGCATGTAAGACAGGCGTATTTGCGGCAGCTTTTGTCAGGCGAAGGGTCAGTGTGTAAGGGTGAGTTTCATTCTGTTACCGTGCTAATAATTAGCCCGATATGCTTTTAGCGATAACGATGTGCTTCCGGGCACGGCAGCCGCTGCCAGGGCGACAGCGGCCAGATCGGCAACGGCCAGAACGACAGCTGCCAGATCGGCAACGGCGATTTGTGCCGCGGTCAGATGAACGGAGGATGGTGCCGTTTTTTCACCGGTCAGATCCCGGGCTTCTCACGATAAGACATCCTGCGCCAGTCACCGTTTTCAGTGGCATCGTATTTCCCGCCCCAGGTGACGCCCTGCAGATCCTCCAGCCGCCAGTTGCCCTGCGCATCCTTTTTCAGCTCATAGGCGAGGCCACGGCACTGATAGAGCCGCAGATCGACCTGCAGGCTGAACTGGTAGTAGTGGCCTTTTTTCGGCGTAAAGGTGATGCCGCTGACGCAGGAATTTTTCCCGTCATCATAGACCTGGCCGATATGGGTCGAACGGCCGGCAATCACCGGCGTTTCATAGTAATCCCCCCAGGCGGACTTGTTCTGCCGGCTGTCAACCGGCATGCCGCCGTCACGGGTATGGGTGAGGATCCATTCGCTGCTGCGCACCATGCCGCCCTGCGTTTTGCCGTTTACCTGCTGCTGGATCGAGGCGGACTCGGTGCCGCCGACGATGCGCACCCAGGCGGTATTATCCCCGGCCTCGGGCGGCACGAAAAACGCATGATGAGGAAACTGGCTGCAGCCGGTAGTCACCAGCAGCAGCGTGCTGAGCATAAGGGGATAACGCATGTTGATTGCTCCTGTATAAATTAGTCGCGCAGCAGCGCCAGCAGTTCAGCCGCCAGCTCAGCCGCATCCTGCTGATAGTTCGCCTGCCAGCAGGCCGACCAGTCGCCCGGCCGCCCCTGCTCTTCCCACTCGGCCAGCGCCAGGCCGTTGACTATCTCCAGCTCAAACCACAGGCTCTGCCAGGCATCGGCGTCGCTGACCAGCGCGTCGTCCTGCCACAGCGTTTCGGTCTGCGCCACAAACTGCACCCAGCTAAACAGATCGGCGGGCGCTGCCGCGCCCCACGCCACTAACTGCGCCTTACTTACCATATTTCACCGTTACCACTTTTCCGGAACTGTTGGTCACCACCGACACGTTATTGGTCGCATCGTAATACACCGTGGTGTTCCCCCGACTGGAGGTCGCGGCGCCGGTTTTAATGGTGTTTTCCACCACCGAAGGCATGATGCCGCGATCCTGCATTCTATCTAAAGCGTGGCCGGAATACTCCCGGTTACCCACGGTGCTGGTCTGGTTACGCACCGGCTGATAGGACGGATTTTTCGGCTGGTTCATCTGGTTGTTCTTGCCACCGAGCGGCAGCGCGGCTTCGCTGGTCGCCGGCGTTGCTGGCGTGCCCCCGGTGCTGCTGCCGTTACTGCCGCCGCCGTTGCCCGCCGTGCCGCTGCCGGAACTGCCGGTAGCACCGCTGCCGGTTGTAGTCCCTTTGCCGCTGCCGGTGGCAGTGCTGGCTCCCTTACCGCCGCTGCTGACGGCCGCCGGACTGCGCCCGCCGAGCTTAATACCACCGCTCATTGCGCTCAGCGCCGCACCGGCCAGCAGCTGCGCCCGTTGCTCATCGATGCCGTAACGGCTCTGCAGCTGTCTGGCGAACTCGGTGCTGGAGACCACGCCTTCGGCCTCAATCTGCTGGGCATAGAGCGCCGACATATCGCTCTTCATCTGCCACGGCACGTCGTCGTTGCCCAGCACCCGGTCGATCGCTTCGCGTACCAGCATGCCGTTGGCGGCCACGTCGCCGAAGTTGGCCTTACAGGCCGTCGGATCGGTGGCGCAGACTGCCACCAGCTGGTCCTGCTGCTTCAGGCTCAGCGTCTGCATCTCTTTCCTGACCGCGTCGCAGTCACCGCGCTGCTTACAGCCCTGCGCTTTGGCGGCAAACTTATCCAGCTGATCGGCGCGCAGATAGTTGTTCTCCACCGCGTTTTTGCCGGTGTTATAGGCATCCACCGCCCCGGCCGTGTCATCACTGACCAGCGCGCCACTCAGGCTGGCGGCGATCAGCGCCAGGTTCTTAATGGTCTTCTCCTGCTGGCCGCTCAGGTCGGCCACCTTCACGTCCGGATACAGCGCCTGATGGATGGCGCGGATCGCCAGCTCGCTGCCCCCCGCTCCGATCGCCCCGGCCGTCGCGTTCTGGCCGCTCATCTGCGCCACCACGCCGCCCAGAATGGCGTGGGCGAAGGCGTTGGTGGCGATCTCCTGCGCGGTCGGGTTTTTCGGATCGTTATAGGTCAGATCTTTGATCTTACCGGCCAGGTAAGGCGCGGAAGCCTGCGCCAGCGCCTTCGCCGGGTCACCTTCCGCCAGGCCGCCAATCGCCGTCACCGCCGCGTTGGCCGCCATTTTATAGGTGCCGTCGGCCTCGTAGCCGTCCATGTTTTTCTTGTACGCCGAAGTAGCCTGCACCGCGTCCCAGTACGCTTTGTGCGCTTCATGGGTCGCGCCCCAGCCCGGTGCATCCTCGCCCAGCTCCGCAATGCCCTGACGCTGCGCGTAGAGCTCATGTTCGGTCAGCACGGTGTTCACCGCCGAACTGGCGACCGAACCGATCAGCTGCACTTTCTGCAGGCGCTTCTGCTCAGCAGCTTTGTCGAAGATTGGGCTGAGGGTCTGGTTGGCGTGTTCCACATCGCGGCTCAGTGTGCTGACGTCCTGCTGCTGCTGGCCGGCGTTACGCACGATCAGCGTGCCGTCAGAAACGGCCGAGTAGGTGGTGCTGGAGCCGTCGCCGGATCGCTGAGACGCTGACATGGCGTCCGGTGCCACGTTCTGCCCCAGCTGGGTGAGGATCGGCGTGACCGGTTTGGTTTCGGCAATCTGATCCTTCGGCGCGGCGCCGTCGTTCTTGTTATCCTTCGGCAGGCCGAAGCTGCTGCTCAGCCCGACGCCGACGCTGGAGGTGCTGAAGTCGGCCTGGTTAATCAGATCGCTAAAGCCCAGCGTGCCGGTATCCAGCCGGTTATTTTCCGCAGCGGCCGTGCTGCCAATCACCGCGCCGTTCAGCTGGGTGTGGTTGCCAACGGTGACGTCGTAGCCGCCGTCCCCGGCGAAGATGCCGCTCTGCTCCTGCACGCTCTGGTAGTTGCTGTCCAGCTTGCTGTTGTTCACCGACAGATTGCCGCTGACGGTCATCGAGCCGAAGGTGAACTTCAGCCCGCCGCTGACGTTTTTCTGCTTCGAGTCGACGTTGTTGCTGTCCTGCTCGCTGGTGAGGGTCAGATCGCGGCCCACGTCGGCCACCACCCGATCGGCGCTGACCTGTGCCCCGGTCAGGGTGGTATCGCGGCCGCTGAGCAGCGTCACCTGGTTACCGGCGTCCAGCGTGGTTTCGTTATGGGTCACGCCGTCGCCGTGCTCTTTGCCGCTGCCTTTGCTGCCGCTGAGCGACACCGAAATGCCCCAGCCGTCGCTGCCAACGCCGATGCCGACGCCAACTTCGCCGCTGCTGCTGCTGTTTTTGCTGCTGCTCAACTGGCTGTCCTGCGATGAGCGCAGACTGATATCGCGCGCCGCCGACAGCAGCATCGCATTACCGGCCTGCAGCTGGCTGCCCTGCACGCTGATATCGCCGTCGGCGGCGGTGCCGTCGCTGCCGGTGGCGAAGATATTCAGGTCATGCGCCGCCTGGATGGCGCTGGCCGCCGAGGTGATCGCGTCGCTCTGGCTTTCGCTGTGGCTCTGGCTGGCCCCCAGCTTCAGCTCAATGCCGACAAAGCTCTGGTTCATCGGATCCTGCAGCGCGCTGCGCACTCCCTGCACCGCCTGGTAACCGTCCAGCCCGGCTTTCACCTGCTGCAGCTGCGCCACGCGCTTATCCTGCTTGTCGGTCTCCAGCTCGGAGATGGTTTTCGCGGTGTTCAGCGCAGTGCCCACCGCGCCGGAGAGCGCCAGCGTCAGGCCGCTGGAGCGCTGTTCGCTGGTGCCGCGTTTGCTGGCGCTATTCTCTGCCGATTCGATGGTGACGTTTTTTCCCACCAGACTGATATCGTTGCCGGCGATCAGCTGCGAACCCTGCACGCGAAGATCGTTCCCGGCGGTCAGCGTCGCGTCACCGTTAACTGCACCGACGGTGCTGCCGCGCGCGGTGGTGCCGGTGCTCTCTTCGGTGACCTTATTCAGGGTCGAGCCGAGGGTAAAGCCGATGCCGCCGCTGCTCATCAGCCCGGATTTGGTCTTCTGCGTCATCGACCAGGCATCACGCTCCTGTTCCGCGGTAGTGACGTTAAGATCGTTACCGGCACGCAGCGTCAGCGCGTCATCTGCCGCCACGTCGCTGCCGCGCACGGTCAGGTCATGGCCGGCACCGGCGGTAAGGGTCGCGCCGCCGAGGCTGCTGCCTGCGGCGGTCTGCTCATCGTACCCGGCGCGGGTGGTGGTGGTATTTTTCGACAGGAAGCCGGAGCCTTTCACCTTCGAGGCCATATCCAGCGAAGCGCTGTTGCGCGCGCTGTCGATCAGCAGATCGTTGCCCGCCGTCAGGGTCAGCGCGCTGGCGGCATTCACCGTCGCCCCTTCGCTGGTCAGGTTACGCCCGGCCTGCATTGCCACATCACCGTTGCCGGTGACGTCGCTGACCACCCGGGTGCTGCTCGCCTGGCTGACATGGTTGTCTTTGTCCCACACCAGCGTATCGCTGCGGGCGGTGCCGACGCTGGCGAGGGTGATATCGCGCCCGGCGAGCACCGTGGTCTGGCTGCCGCTGTTATTCAGGGTCGCGCCCTGCAGGGTAACGTCGCGCCCGGCCTGCAGCGCCAGCGTGCCGTCCTCCTGCTGCACGTACATGCCAGCCGCCCGCGACACGCTGTCGCGGCTGAAGCTGTTGCTGCCGTTAGTGCTTTCCGCATGGGTGGTCGGCGAGGCCAGGGTGATATCGCGCCCGGCGCTGGCGGTCAGCGCGGTCTGCGCCTGGATCAGGCCGCCGTTGTTGACCAGATCGTTACCGGCCAGCAGCTGCACCTTGCCGCCGCTGATAATGCCGCCGACGTTGGTGATGGTGTCACCGCTGATGTCCAGCAGCTGGCTGGCGTTAATTTTGCCCTGGTTAAGCATGCCACCGCTGACGCCGATCGCCACGTTGCGCCCGGCCAGCAGCGCGCCGCTGCCGTCAATATCGCCCTGCTGTACCTGAGCGTAGACCTGCGGTGCCAGCACCTGCTGGCGGCTGCCGTCGGCCAGCGTGACTTCGCGGGAGACCAGCCACACCATATCGCTGGTCACCTGCGCCATCTGATCGGCGGTCAGCGCCACGCCCGGCGTCAGGCCGAACTGTTTCGCAAAGGCGACGCCGGACTCCATCAGCGCCTTGTACTGCTCTTCATCACTGTCGTAACCCGCGAGGTAGCGATCGCCGGTCAGTTCGACGATCTGCTCGCGCACCAGCCGCTGCTCGTAGAAACCGTCGCCAAGGCGCTTCTGCGTGGCGCCCGGATCGCTGGCCAGCTGCGCCAGCATATAGTCGGAGCTGAGCCAGGTTTTCTGGTTGGTAAAGCGCGGATCGGTTTCGATCAGGTAGCCGCTGTCGGTTGCGGGCCGGGTACTGAACAGGCTGCCCTCCGGCACCGAGGCATCAGGGATCTGCGAGCGCACCACCAGGTTATCTTTACCCGCGATTTCAATCCGCTGGCCGCCCGGCAGCGAGGAGAGATCGCCGCTGTTAACCGGCACCGCGCCGGCCTGGCTGGCGGTAAAGCCGTCTGCCACCGGGCCGGAGAGGTTCACCTGGGTGTTGCCCTGCACCACGTTCGGCTTCAGGGTGATCTGCTGGATAACATCCGGCGGCGTGTAGGGCGAGGCCGACGCCTTCTGGCTGTCTTTGCCCTTCTTATGGATGCGATCCCACTCGATCACCTGGCCGACCTGCGAAATAATCTGCTGGCCGGGCACGTCGGCGTTCTGCAGCCCGGCGCTGGCCAGCAGCAGATCGCCACCGGCGATAATCCGGCTCTTGTCGTTCAGCGTCTGGTCGGCGTTGATCGCCAGGCTACCGCCGGCGAGGATCTGGCCCGGATCGCTTTCCACGATCTGATCCTGCCAGATGCTCTGGGTGTAGCTGTACTGGTAATAGTGATCCTGATTACACACCACCCCGGCGATGCAGATATGCTGCACCTCATCCTTGTAGAAGGTAATGTCGTAGTCCGCGTCGTCGTAGTGCACGCCGTTGTTCAGCGCCACCACCATATACTCGTTTTTCTGCTGGTCGGAGACGTGCATCAGCCGGGTACTGAAGCGATCGTTGATGTTGTTAAGCCGGGTGGTATTGATCAGCATATTGCCCGCTGACTCAATGGTGGCGCTGTGGTTGTTAATCACCCCGGCGCGGCCGCCGGCGGCGAAGTTCTCGTCCAGCCAGCCGCCGATCGACATATCGCCGTCGCTGTAGATCAGGCTGTGTTCGCTGTTGTTCAGCGTGCCGACGCCCAGATCCAGGCGCTGGCGCGCGGCAATCGTTGCGCTGCTGCCGCCTTCGGCGAGGTTATTCAGTTCAGCCGCCTGGATCGACAGCTGGTCACCGTAAAGCCGGCCGCTGCCGATATTGCTGACGCTGGCGGCACGCAGCACCGTCTCCACGCCGTCGATCAGGCCACGGTTGGTCAGCGCCCCGGCCACGTTAACCAGCGTGCGCAGGCCGCTGATTTCACCGCTCTGCCGGTTGTTCAGCGCAGCACTGCTGAGGTTCAGCTGCTGACCGGCGGCGACTTCGCCGCCGTTATCCAGCGTGCCCTGTACGTTCAGATCGAGATTGCCGTTGGCGATGGTGCTGCCGCCGCTGGCGAAGTCGCCGCGCACGCCGAGCCGCAGATCGCCCAGCGAGAGAATATCGCCGCTGCCGCTAAGGCTCTGCGCGTCGGCGGTCAGGGATTTGCCGGCAATCAGCGTGCCGCCGTCGTTGGCGATGGCCATGCCGCTGTCGCCGTTCTGCAGGTGCAGCGCGTTATCGGCTGAGATCTGGCCCTGCTGGTTGTTAAGCACCGCGCTGTTCACCGTCAGATTACTGCCGGCAACGCGTCCCTGCTGGTTATTCAGCTGCGCGGTATTAAGGGTAAAGTCCTGCTGGCTGAGCAGCGTGCCGCTGCGGTTATCGACGCCGGCGGCGTTGAGGTTCAGAGATCCGGTCGCCATCAGCGTACCGCCCTGGTTGGCCAGCGACGCCGCGTTCAGCGTCAGCCCTTTGGCGGCCACCGCGATGCCCGCCTGATTATTCAGCGTATTGTCGCCGCCGTTCAGGGTGAGCTGCTGGCCGACGATAATGCCGCCGGCGTTATTCAGACTGCCGCTGTTAACGGTGACGTCCCCGGCGGACTCCAGGCGTCCGCTGCGGTTGGTCAGGGTTGCACTGCTGACGGAGAGATCGCCGCCGGTGGCAGAGATCAGCCCGCCGTCGTTGTTCAGCCCGGCGGTGCCGTTAGCGTCGGTACTGGCTGCTGCAGATGTGTTGTTACGGTTTACCGCGTTAGCGCCTGAAGTCTGCTGGTCGCTGGTCAGCGCCAGCGCACCGCCGCTGACCAGCTTGCCGTTGCGGTTATCCACGCCGCCCTGCGCGCTGAGTTCCATCCTGCCGCTGCTCTGCAACACCGCGTTGCGGCTGGCCAGCGTGCCGTGGGTGGCCTGCACGCTGACGTCGCTGCCCGCGCTCTGGCTGCCGCTGAGATCCACCGCCGCCGCCTGCACGCTGAGCCTGCCCGGCGCGAGGTTCTGCCCGTTGCTGGTCAGCTGGCCGCTGGCGGTCAGCGAGAGATCGCCGCTTTTGCCGAGGCTGCCGTCGCTGTTCACGCCAGCGGAAAATACCGAACCGCTGCTGCCGCTAATCTGCCGCGCGCTGGCGCGGGCGTTACGCTGCGCCGCTACCGTGCCGCTGTTGCTCAGGCTGCCGCTGACTTTCGCCTCCACGTCGCGCTGGCCGTACAGCGTGCCGCTGTTGGCCAGGCTTTTGCCGTTAAGCTGCACGTCCTGGCTGGCGCCGATCGCGCCGCTGTTCTCAATATGTCCGTCGGCGCTGATGGTGACGCTGCCCGCCTGGGCACCGATCGACCCGGCGTTACGCACGCCGACGCCGTTTTCGGTACCGACCAGGCGAATTTTTCCGGCGTACATGCCGCCCAGCTGTGCCACGTCCAGCGATACGCCCGGCCGCGCGGCGTCATCCGCCGCGCTGTCGGCGGTGGCGCTGGTTTTCGTGGCGCTGCCGCTTTCGGCATCCACCCGGTTCCTGCCGGTGGTCACCTTCAGATCGTTGGCCCACACGCCGCTGTTGACCTTCACCGTGCGGGCAATCAGATCGGTGTAGTCCTGGCGGCTGCTGTCCATGCCCGCGCCCTGCACCACGATCTCGCCGCCGTCGACCTGATAGCCGCGCAGCTGCTGGCCGTCAAACACCGGTTTACCGGTGGTCAGCGTTGAGCGGCTGGCGTTGATAAAGCCGCAGCCGTCGCAGCCGATCCCCGCCGGGTTGGCGATCACCACCTGCGCCTTCTGCCCGGCCACTTCGATATAGCCGTTAAGCTTGCTCGGATCGCGCGAGTTGACCTCATTGAGGATGATCTTCGCCTCGCCCTTTGCCAGCCACGGGTTGGCCGCCACCCAGCCGCCCTGCTGGGTCTGCACGTTGCGGTGGGAGTTATTGAGGATCGCCCCTTTCTTATCAACGTCAAACTGGCTGTAGGTATTGCGCGACACGCCCGCCGCGCTCGGGGTCTGGATATTGACCTGCGGCGTGCCGTTAGCCGACTGCACCACCGTCGGCTGCTGATTCCCCGGTGCCCGGCCGTCGGCGACGATGCCGGCGGCGCTGGCGGCAGGCAGCAGCGCCACCATCCCCAGCGCGCTGAGCGTCACCCACGCCACCGGTGACAATTTGCCGATCAGCTGGCTGAGGGTATGGCCTTCGCCGCTGGCCGGGCCCTTACCGTGCCCGCGGCCGTTTTCTGCCACTACCATCAGCAGACCGCGCGCCTTATTGAAAATAACGCGATAAAGTTTGTTGTTCACCGGGGGATCCCCTTCAGTTAACGGCTGGCCAGCGGCGTCTCGCGCTGCCAGCGGTCAAAGTCCTGATGCGATACCGCATCGCCACGAAAATGGTTAACGCGCAGGCCGCGCTGGTCACCTTTGTGATCCAGCGCGCGGGCGCAGAGGTGGGGAAACAGCGTGCCGCCCACCAGACGGCGCAGGGCAAACATCTCGCCAAACGGTGCGATCCAGTCGCGGAACCACAGCCGGTCGCCGCTGTGCCAGTCGCGCTCCTGCACGTGAATGCCGGACTGGGTCAGGTAACGATGCTCCGCTTCCTCGTCCTTCCACGCCCAGCTGAGGAAGAACAGCGGCTGCTCGTCACGCAGCGCCAGCGCAAACTGGCGGTGCTTGATGGCCGGCAGCAGCAGCGTCGGCAGCGCGCTGAGCGGGATATGCCGGTGCCGCTCTGAGTGCATCCACAGCCAGCTGCTGGCCCCCAGCACCTCCGCCTCGCTGAAATTCCCGCCGAGCAGCGGGCAGATCACCCGCAACTCGTTAACCGGTACGCGCATAGTCAGTACTCCCAGCTCAGGTTAAAGCCGAGGCTGACCGGGCTGGTGTCGAAGTCGTCGGATTTGGAGAACGGCACCCCGGCGAACAGGTCATAGCCGGTGTTGAAGGCGTTGCCGCGCAGGCCAATCACCCCGCCTGCCAGGTGCTGGCCCGGCAGCAGCTCGCGGCTGTTTTTCACTTCGCCGTAGTCGGCACCCAGGTACAGCTCCTGGTTCGGCAGCGGCGTGCGCCAGGCGATATCGTTACGCACGAACCAGCCCTCATCGCCGTTCAGCGTGCGGTAGCCGTCGAAGCCACGCACCGTCCAGCGGTTGCCCAGCGCCAGCTGATCCTGCGGGGTCAGCGCGTCGTGGGTCATCTGGCGCTGATACTGCACGTTGTAGCGGAAGGTCTGGTCGCCGAGGTGGAACGGCAGATTGTACTGCGCGGAGAGCTGGACGATTTTCGCCAGCGCGGTGGCCTCACCAAAGCTCTCTTCCGGGGCCGGCATCGCGCCGAACCAGCGTGTGCCGCGCTGATAGCTGGCCGCCAGGTCGAGCGTCGACTCGCCAATGTAGTGGCGGTGCTGCAGCCCAAGCCGCCAGGCGGCGGTGCGGCGGCGCTGCACTTCGATTTCGGTGTCTTCCAGGTAGTTGCGGGTTTCGCGGGTCAGCACCTCGTAGCTGAACGAGGTTTTCTGGCTGCCGCTGCGGTGCAGCACGCGGCTGAGCTGGAAATTGAGCGACTTGCTCTTGCCGCGATAGCTGATGTCACCGTTAAGGCCGGCGAGGGTCTGCCGGTAGTCGTAGTCGCTGGCGGTGACGCCCGCCATCCAGTAGCCAAACGGCACCGAGTAGTGAGCGAGGTAATTCTTGCTGCTCTTGCCGCCGCCGGACTGCAGGTCGTGGCCGCCGGAGACGTAAAACAGGTCGCTCAGGGAGAACGGGTTATCCACCGACAGCGTTAACGACCCCTGGTAGCGGCCGGTGGTTTTGTCACCGGCGTCATCCAGCGAGGCGCCAAGCCGCCAGTGGCGATCCTGCTGCCACTTAACGTTGATATCGCTCTCGCCGGGCTGCTCACCGGGGACGATCTGCATATCCGCCTTTACCGTCGGCAGCCGCTGCAGGTTCTCCAGCCCCTGCTCGATATCACGCAGGTCCAGCAGCTCGCCTTCACGCGCCGGCAGCGCGCTGTAAAGCTGCACATAGCGGTCGCTGTCCGGCGTCAGGGCGATTTTTCGCACCTTACCCGGCACCAGCAGCAGCTTCAGCGTGCCCTTATTCAGATCCTGCGGCGGTGCCAGCACCCGGGCGGTAACGTAGCCGTGATCCACCAGCCGGTTCTGCAGCGCGCTCATCAGCAGGTTAATGCCCTTGCCGCCGAGGCACTGGCCGCGCGCCTGGTCAGCCAGCTTCTGCAGCGGCAGCCAGTGCGGGAATGCGTCGGTGCCGCTCAGCTCAACGCGCTGCAGCGCGAAGCACGGTTGCTCGCTGGGGAAGGTCAGCGTACTGAAGAAGCTGCCAGGCGCCTGCAGGCGCACGTCGGGCGCTGTCGGGGCCAGCTGGCGTTCGGCCGCGCGCTGGCGCTCCTGCTGGTTAATCTGCTGCTGATTACCCAGGTTGCGATCCACGTCGGCCGCGGCAGAGGCGGCGGTGTGAAATAATAACAGTGCAGCCAGCTGGCTAAGGCGGACAGGGGGTATCCGCAACTTGACAGACGCATTCCGTAGCATAGTGATGCCCTGAGTCTAATTATTAACGGGTATGGGTGTTTGCCGGATACCTTATCGCCTCGCTTACCAGGAATGTTCTTAAACTTACGTTTTATTGACAATTTACTGACAATTCAGCGGCGGGCGGATGGGAGGGAGAGCGCAACAGTCATAAGATCGATAAATAAAAAAAACAAATAAAAACAATTTACTGGTAAAAATTCGCAGCAAAAAAAATGATACCCCTGAACGCTCGTTCATAACCTGAGCTAAACTGTAATATACAGAAATATCTTAAAACATGCCCTTAACCTGCTGAACGGGCCGCGCCGAATCACCGGCACAACCGCCCCTGACCGGCAATGTTGCAGCGCAGACGTTAATATTGCCGCTTATTATCCGTGGTTATTTCACGCGAATAATAATGCCCGGCGGTGATTATTTCCTCCGCCGCAGTCCCGGCGTTTTTACCTCTTTAAGCCCCTTTAAACGGCAGACGTTATGCGGATTTGCTGTAACCCTTGCCGGAAGCTTTCGGGTACAATCCCCCGGCATTTGCTACTGAAGGGACTGGCGTGTCACTGATCTCATTTTCGGCCACCCGCAGCCGCGCAGCCGCCTGGCTGGCGCTGATGGCCGTACTGCTGCTGTTTGTTGCCCCGGTGATTTCCAAATCACTGGCACAGCTGCGTGGCGATGA
The DNA here is from genome assembly GCF_001422605.1 of Erwinia sp. Leaf53. Lineage (NCBI taxonomy): Bacteria > Pseudomonadati > Pseudomonadota > Gammaproteobacteria > Enterobacterales > Erwiniaceae > Erwinia > Erwinia sp. Leaf53. The sequence goes on along the minus strand of NZ_LMLK01000012.1, from coordinate 344,479 downwards.
GATGACGATGAACGACGATCGCGCTGCGTCGTCAGCCACGGTCACTGGCACGGTCACTGGCGCTGGCGGCCATGCCAGCGGACCACATCGACCGGATACGGATCACGATAGTAAGCCGGCGCATCTGATATCCGCCAGTCAGCACAACGCGGCTTCACACCCGATGACTGCCGCTGAGTACCACGTTTCTTCACACCCAATACCTGCTGAGAACAGCTCTTCCGGGCACAGTAGCGCAACACATCAGGCATCTGACGCTGAGCCCCGTAGCCCCGCGCATCAGATGTCCGCAGCAGAACACCGTGCGATGATGGCGATGGGCATGATGATGCCGTTCCATCACCCGATGTCGATGATGGATGACAGCGCCTGCGGCTACTGCGTGCTGCTGATCCACCTGGCACTGACGCTGACCGTTCTCTCCCTGCTGTGGTGCCTGCGGCAGAGCGCCGCCCCCCCGGCCGTGCCGCTGGTTCAGGCCGTGGTCGCCCGTTTTGTTCCCCGCTTCTTCCATCCGCGCGCCCCGCCCGCCGTTCACTAATCCGATCTGAATCGCGCTTTTTTGCGTCGTGGCCCTGCCACGGCCGGGGTTTTATGCCTGTTATCCGGGCGGAAGGAATAATCATGTCTGAACAACACGGGCCAGCCATCGCGCTGGCCACCCGCAGCCAGAGCAGCGTGCTGCCGCTGCTGCGCCGTCTGCACTTTTATATCGGGCTGTTTATCGCCCCCTTTATCTTTATGGCGGCGCTGACCGGCACCCTCTACGTGCTGACGCCGCAGCTGGAAAACATGCTCTACCGCGACCAGCTGTTTACCACCGCCAGCGGCCCCGACCACCCGCTGGCCGATCAGGTGGCGCAGGCGACCCGGCTGATGGGGCCGGATGCGCGCATCGCCGCGGTGCGCCCCGCACCACACGACGGTGACACCACCCGGGTCATGTTCTCGCGCCCCGAACTGAACGCGTCAGAGACGCTGGCGGTGTTTATCGACCCGAAAACCCTGGCGATCAAAGGCACGCTGACGGTGTACGGCACCAGCGGCATCCTGCCGCTGCGCACCACGCTGGATAACCTGCACCGCAGCCTGCTGCTGGGCGATTTTGGCCGCCACTACAGCGAACTGGCGGCAAGCTGGCTATGGATTGCCGCGCTGGGCGGCGCGCTGCTGTGGGCCACCAGCCGCACGCCGCGGCTCAGAGCGACGCAGGGTAAACCCACCCGCGCACAGCAGACCGCCCGCCAGCGCCGCCGCCACGTTACCCTCGGCCTGCTGCTGCTGGCCGGGATGCTGTTTACCTCGGCCACCGGCCTCACCTGGTCACGCTGGGCGGGGGACAATATTTCACAGATGCGCGCCCACTTCGGCTGGCTGACCCCGTCGGTCAACACCGCGCTGCAGCCCACCGCAGCGATGATGAATATGAGCGACGATGAACACGCCGCGCACAACGGCCACGTGATGAACATGCCAGCCGGGGTTAAGGCTGCGCGCGTGGAGCCGGCCCAGTTTGACAGCGTGCTGGCCGCCGCCCGCGCCGCCGGCATTGACGCCGCGAAGCTGGAGATCCGCCCATCCTACACCGCCGACAAAGGCTGGAAGGTCGGCGAGATCGACCACCGCTGGCCGGTACAGGTCGACAGCGTGGCGGTCGACCCGAACAGCAACCGGGTGCTGGATAAGGTGGAGTTTAAGGATTTCGGCCTGCTGGCCAGACTGACGCGCTGGGGGGTGGACGCCCATATGGGGGTGCTGTTTGGCCTGGCAAACCAGCTGGCGATGGCGGCCTTTGGCCTTGGGCTCTGCCTGATGATTATCATCGGTTACCGCATGTGGTGGCTTAAGCGTCCGCAGAGCGGGCGCCTGTCGCCGCTGGATACGCTGGCTGGCTGCTGGCAGCCGCTGTCGACCGGCACCCGCTTCCTGCTGCTGGTGGTTACCGCGATCGTCGCGTTCAGCCTGCCGGTGATGGGCATCAGCCTGCTGGTGCTGCTGGTGATTGACGGGTGGCGCTGGCGCAGGGCGACGGCAAAATAATCTGCCGACCGCACCAGCCATAAAAAAGGGCGGCGCATTTATGATGCGCCGCCCTTTTTGTTACCGCGATGAACGGCGATTTACGTGTGCTGGTCAGCCTGGCGGCTTTGCCAGATAGCGTTCCAGCATCGCCACCAGCAGCTGGTTATCCACCGTCTGCAGCACGTGGATCAGCCCGCCGGTCGGTGGCGTAATGCCCACGTCCAGCCGCAGCGGCGGGCGGAAACGCCATGACTTGCCGCGCGTCATCCCCGGACGCAGCTCCACCTCAACGTAGAAATCGGCGGCGGTGGCGACCTGCTGATTGAGAAGCCAGGCCACCACCAGCGCGTCGTGGATCCAGCTGCCGGGCAGCTGCCGCACCTGGATCGAGTAATCAATCCACGGCCGCAGCGTCTCGGTCACGAAGCGCGCCAGCGGCGTGTCGATGGTCGCGATGCGGTTGAGATCCTGATGGGTCAGCAGCGTCTGGCTGGTCACGTCCATCGGCACCAGGGTGATATTCGCCCCGCTGCTCAGCACCCGTTGCGCCGCCTCCGGATCGATGCCGAAGTTGGTGTCCTTGATATAGTCGTCCAGCGCAAACACCCCGCCCATTATGGCGATCTCCTGCACCGATTCGGCCATCTCCGGATAACGCTCCAGCGCCAGCGCCACGTTGGTCAGCGGTCCGATCGCCACCAGGGTAATTTTTCCCGGATTGCCACAGATCAGCTGGCCGATGGCATCGGCGGCGTCAATATCCGGCGCGCTGAACGGCTGCGGCTGGCGTACGCCGCGCCACAGTTCTGCCTGCGGGGTGTTATCCACCCGCCCGTCCAGCGCCTGACGCCAGGGTTCGACGGGCTCCGCCAGCGCGGCGTCCGCGCCCTTCACCACCGGCACCGGCAGCCCAAGGCGCTCGATCAGATCTTTCGCCACGTTGAACCCCTGCTGGCTGGGCGTATTGCCCGCCACCGTGGTGATCAACTCCAGCTTCACCTCCGGCGCGGCGAGCGCCAGCGCGATGGCCAGCCCGTCGTCGACGTTAGCGCCGGCAATACCATTTCCTGGGTCACAATCAATAATTATGCGTTTCATTTATCGTTATCATCTTTTCGGGTTGACTGGCAGCCACAGGATTCACCAGGCTCCAGCCGGTGAGAGAACTCACGCAGCGTGGGCTTACCTTTCCAGCCGCGCAGCATGCTGATAGCGGCTTTGGCCATCTCTTCCACCGGCTGACGCGCGCAGGTCAGGGACGGTACCTGGAAGGCGGCCAGCCCGGTACCGTTAAAACAGACCAGCGCCACGTCCTCCGGTACCCGCAGGCCCTGCTCGGCCAGCCCGCGAATAAGCCCAATCGCCTGCGCTTCGTTGGAGGTAAACAGCGCCCGTGGCCGGGTCTGCCCCTGCAGCATCTGCTGCGCCGCCTGATAACCGCCTTCGCGGGTAAAGGGGGCGGTATACATCCACGCAGGGTTCTCCTGCAGACCCACATCGGCCAGCGCTTCACGCCAGCCGGTCAGCCGCTCCTGCGTATTCAGCATCTCCTGCGGGCCGGTGACGATGCCCACCTGCCGATAGCCGTGGCTGAGCAGGTGCGCGGTCAGCTGGCGCGATGCCGCCTGCTCATCCACCCGCAGTACGCTGACGCCGAGCGCCGGATCGACGCTGTCCAGCATCAGGAACGGTGTTCCGCTCTCCTGCAGCAGTTCGATCCACGGGTGGCGGTCGACGCTGATGTAGATCAGCCCGTCCACCTGCTGGCTGAGCAGGGTATTCAGCAGCTGCAGCTCGCGCTGGCGGCTGTCGCCGGAGTCGCCGAGCAGCATCACCATATCGTTCGCCAGCGCCTCCTGCTGCAGCGCATGCGCCAGTGACGCGAGGAACACGTTACTGACATTCGGCAGCACCAGACCGTAGGTCTTGCTGGTGCCGGAGGCAAGCGCCCGCGCCACGTTGTTCGGGCGATAACCGGTTTTTTCAATCGCCGCCAGCACCCGCTTCCGCGTGGCCTGTGCTACCGGGCGCGGGCCGTTATTCACCACATAGCTGACCACGGCAACCGAGGTTCCGGCCTCGCGGGCAACATCGGCGCGGGTGGCGCGTCGGGGTAGAGGTTTATCCAATTATCAGTTCCTTGTGAAAACAACAAAGCTGGCCGGGGAAAAACCCGGCCAGCTTAACTGCCCCCCTGCGGCCGTGCTCAGATCGCATCTTCCGGCGCGTTGAGATCGCGGCCACGGGTTTCCGGGGCAACAAAAGTGGTCAGGAAGCCGACCGAGGCCATCAGCGCAAAGTAAGCGGCGATCGGCCACCAGTGGCCGGTCCAGGCCAGCAGCGCGGCGGCAACCAGCGGCGCGGTGCCGCCGGAGAGGATCGATCCCAACTCTTTCGCCGTCGCCATCTTGGTGTAGCGGTGGTGCACGCCAAACATCTCCACGCCCCACGCCGCCTGCACGCCGAAGATCCCCAGCGAGGCCAGCCCCATCCCGGTAACGATAGTGGCGATGACGATCGCCGGCTCACGCGAGTCGAGCAGCATAAAGGCCGGGAAGGCGTAGAGGATCAGCAGCAGACAGAAGCAGCGGTAGGTAATGCGGCGGCCAAAGCGGTCCGACAGCCAGCCGGCCAGCGGAATAATCAGGAAGCCAAGCAGCGAGGCGATAAACACCGCGGTGGTGGCGACAGATTTATCCACCGCCAGCACCTTCACCACGTAACCGATAATAAAGCCCTGCGCCAGATAGGAGGGGCCGTTCTCACCGATGCGCAGGCCGACCATCACCAGGAAGGCGCGGCTGCGGCGCCAGAACCCACGGGTGTCGGCCACCGGCGGGCGGGCCAGCGCCTGCTGACGCTGCGCCAGCACTTCGGCCTGTTTACGCTCAAACACCGGGGTTTCGCGCAGGTTGCGGCGGATCCACAGCGCCACCAGCGCAATCAGCGAACTACAGAGGAACGGGATACGCCAGCCCCACTCCTGCAGCGACTGCTGATCCATCTGCAGCACCGCCAGCCACACCAGCGACGCCACCAGCGTACCGCTGTTCGAGCCGAGGGCGATAATCGACGACACCAGGCCACGACGCTGCGCCGGGGCATATTCCCCCAGCATCACCGTGCCGCCGGAGAGTTCCGCACCGGCACCAAAGCCCTGGCTGAAGCGCAGGATCACCAGACAGGCCGGTGCCCACAGGCCAATTGACGCGTAGCTGGGGATCAGACCGATTAAGGTAGTGGAGAGGCCCATCAGGATAATGGTGGAGACCATCACCACCTTGCGGCCTTTGCGGTCACCCAGCCAGCCGAAGAACAGCGCGCCGATCGGGCGGGCAACAAAGCCAACCGACCAGGTAGCAAAACTGGAGAGTAACGCCATCGCCGGGGTGGCGTTGGGGAAGAAGACGTCGCCGAAGATAATACCGGCGGCAAGACCATAGAGTGCGAAGTCGGCGTATTCCATCGCCGTGCCAAGCCAGCAGGAGAAGGTGGCCCGCCAGAAATCCTTGCGGCCTTCCGGGGTGGCTAAACGTTCATCTGCCGCCGAACCGGCCGGCAATGCTGCTTCCTGCGCAACGTGCTGAGGTGTAGACATGAAAAGTATCCCTGATGTGAGAAGTACGGTTCGCCCTGCCGCTGGCACCACCGCTTCCCGTCGGGAAAGGTGCCAGTGAGAGGACTGGTTCAATCATTACGACGAAAGGTGAAAGTAAGGTTCCCTGGTGTTGGAACACATATCCGCTACGCGTCTGCCGGCTTTATAATTAGCCAGTCATATAAGTAACGCGAAACAAATTCTTAACCTTCACGCCGCGATTAACCCTCCGGCACCGTGAATTTTCACTACGCCACTATTGTATCTACGCGTGTAGATAAATCAAGGCAGCAAGAGGGTAATGATCAGTTTTTCTTGACATTCACAACAACGGAAAACGGGAAAAACGAATAAAATCAATGCAATGATCTGCGTGAAAAATATGCATTTTTTTCCTGCTGCGGGGAAATGCCCCTGTTTAAGGCAAATTTCCCCGCCGCCCCCGGCCGCTGCACGCACGTTGTACCCCGCACAGATTTCAGCCAGATGACAGTTCAGGAAAACTGCGGCGTTTTTTTGGGTATGGCGGAAGTGGATAGCGGGGCTGTTTCGTCAGCGATCGGATTTACGGCTACGCAGGACAACGGGTTAGTTTTGGGGTTTGTCATCCCACTCCCCAGCCGTTAAGCTCTTTGCCTTTGTCGCTAACGGACCAATAACCATGACCATTACGCTGATGCGCCACGGCAAGTCCGCCCACCCGACCAGCGGCCGCTTTTCCTGCGGCGAGATGGTGGCCTGGTGCATCGCCTACGATCGCGCCGGCATCTGCGACCAGCCACCGGCATCCAGCCTGCAGGCCGCTCAGCAGGCCGGCATCCTGGTGTGCAGCCCGCTGCCGCGTGCACGCGCCTCGCTGAAGGCGCTCGGCAGACAGGCACAGGAGGTCGCCACCCTCTACCGCGAGGCCGAACTGCCGGTGCCGCCGCTGCGCTTCCCCGCCCTGCCGCCGGTGCTGTGGCTGGTGCTGCTGCGCCTGCTGTGGCTGTGCGGCTACGCCCGCCAGGCTGAGTCGTACAAGGCGGCCTGCGCCCGTGCCGCCCGCGCGGCGGATAAGCTGGCCGACTACGCCACCCAGGGTGACGTGCTGCTGGTAGGGCACGGAGTAATGAACCGGCTGATCGCGCGGGAGCTGCGTAAGCGCGGCTGGCAGGGTGAGAAGCCCGGCCGTCGCCACTGGGGGTGTGCGGTATATCGCGGGCCTGGGGAATGAGTGCGATAACAGGGGACGTGTTTAAATCAATCACCTGCCGCTGATACAACACAGACTACAGGTAGCGAGTAGGTTGTAGGGTTCAGCGCGGAGTATGTGATGCGTCCCGACGTGATTTAATCTGCGATCCCCAGCCGCTGGCGCAGCGCCAGCCGCGAGTCGGCCAGCCGTTCGGCTGCGCGAACGTCATCCGGGATGGCGCGCGCCAGCGCCATCGCGCCGATCATCTCCGCCTGCACCGAACGCGCCTGCCGCTCAGGGTCAGCCAGCCCCAGCCCGGCAATCTCCCTCGCCAGCAGCCCTTCCAGCGCCTGAATACCGAGAGCGAAACGCTCTCTTGCCGCCTCCGGCAGACGCCCCGCCTCCCCCGCCAGCGACGGCAGCGGGCAGCTGGCCTGCGGCCCGGTGCGCGCCACGTCCGAGAGATACAGGTCAATCAGCATCCGCAGCCTTTCAGCGGCGGAACCGGCGGCAGACAGCCCCTGCAGACTCTGCGCAGCGTCGCTAAACATCTGGTCGACAACGTGCGCCACCAGATCGTCACGCGAGCTGAAATGGGCATAAAACCCGCCGTGGGTCAGCCCGACGCGCTTCATCAGCGCCGCAACGCCAATTCCTTCCGTACCGACGACGCGCATAATCGCCGCCGCCTCCTCAAGGATGCGCTGACGGGTGCGTTGTTTGTGGCTGGTCTCTGACATTGTTCACCTGCTGTATGCCTGACAGGGCGGAGCTATCAGAGTAATTATTATGACCGTCATATTCAACCGCCGCCGCGTATTGACATTCAATATGATGACCATCATATTAAGCCACAGACAAAAATGATAACCATCATATTCAGGAGAGACCCATGACTCAGCAAGGCACAGCAGCGATTACCGGCGCATCCAGCGGCATCGGCGCCACCTACGCACAACGTCTGGCACAGCGCGGCTACGATCTGCTGCTGATCGCCCGCGATCGCCAGCGGCTGGAACAGCTCGCCGCAAAACTGGCGCACGACTACGGCGTCAGCTGCCAGGTTCTGGTGGCGGACCTGACCCGCCCGGAGGATCTGGCGACAGTCGGGCAGCGCCTGCGCGATGACGCCAGCATCAGCCTGCTGGTCAATAACGCCGGGATGAGCGTGGAGGGGGATTTCCTCGACAGTGACATTGAACGGGTGCAGAGCATGCTGACGCTGAATATGCTGGCCCCCACCCGCCTCGCCCACGCGGCGGGCAACGCCTTCAGAGCGCGCGGCGCGGGAACGCTGATTAACGTCGCCTCGGTGCTGGCGCTGGTGCATGAACAGGCCAATGGCGCCTATAACGCCAGCAAGTCCTTCGTGCTGACCCTGAGCCGTTCGCTGACGCAGACGCTCAGCCCGCACGGCGTGCAGGTGCAGGCGGTGCTGCCGGGCATTACCCGCACCGAAATATTTGACCGCGCCGGCCAGTCGCTGGACAACATCCCAGCGCAGATGATTATGGAAGTGGAAACGCTGGTCGACGCCGCGCTGGCCGGGCTGGACCTGGGCGAAAGCGTCACTATTCCCTCGCTGGAGCGGCTGGAGAACTGGCAGGCGTTCGACGCCGCACGCGGCGTGCTGCTGCCCGACCTGTCGCTCAGCCAGTCCGCTTCGCGGTATCGCAATGGTGATGGGAGCAGCAGCGGGCAATAACAGGCTCGGCTATGGCTGTGGCTGTGGCAGAGGCAAGAGCAATGGTGACGATGGCAGTGAGCTGTAGGATGTAAGCTGTGGGCTGGGGCTGTGGGCTGTGGGCTGTGGGCTGTGGGCTGTGGGCTGTGGGCTGTGGCAACTGTAGTCCGTGTCGGAAACGATAGAAGCGGTTGAAATCTAACCCGTTTCAATCGCACGTTTTTGCCTTAAAAAGCATCATCTGGCTGCTAAACGCTGGATCGCATCGCTCAGTTACTTTATAATCCTGCGCCTCAGGCCCCATAGCTCAGTTGGTTAGAGCACGCGACTCATAATCGCTTGGTCGCTGGTTCAAGTCCAGCTGGGGCCACCAAATTTTAGCTTTAAAATCATATACTTAAGCCACCTTTCAAGGGTGGCTTTTTTGTTGGTAGTTTTCGAGTGGCGATGAAATGGCGATGGATTTTCAGCGCCACATGCCGTTTCTGTCGCCAGCGCTTAGCTGCTATCTTACTGGATTAACTTTTGTTACCCGAACCACTAACAAGGACAGGTAATGAAATCCCTCCTGGCAATCGCAATTCTTTTAACCCCTTTAGCTGCATCAGCTGATTTTGTTCATCCGTTAGATTTCGATGGCTCAGAAGCTCAAAAACAAGAGGTCCTTGGTTACATTGAGGATCGCGTTAAAGCAGACTATTGCGACGGTCAGCTGGATATGTGCCAGCCATCAAATCTTAGAATGATGGAAAAGCAAAACCTGCGCGCATTCAAGATGCTGACGCAAGCCAAGGATCGCGCCATTTTGGATAAAGTCATTGAGGACTACTGCGAGGGCGGGCTTGATATGTGCACTTATGACACTATCAATATGATGTACAACCAGAACGTCAAAGCCAATCAGGAAAAGTTAGCCTGGTAAAAAAACATGCCCGCTTTCGCGGGCAATGTCAGTGCAGTAGTGATGGCTGAATTCCGTGACTCGTGTGAAGCGGCACTTTGTTGACAGCCCCCGGAGAAACAATTATCTGCACGATTGTTTCATGGGTTTTAAAAGTGCAACTGCAGTTAATATTCGTGCATTGGTGATAGCGTTCTTTTGTCTCGTCAGACATGTATCGGCTGCTTTTAGCATGAGCGGCGGTCTGGCATAGCGGGCAGTGCATAATCTGGTCGTTCTCCCTGTTGGCGTCCAAACTTAATACCCTTAATTCACATAAAGAGCAACAAAATTCACTTATTGTGAACAACCTTTACTCTGCCTCATATCCAACATTTTTTATCAGTACCTCAAAGCTAAGCGCTGTCGTAAAACCCCGCTCGCTTAAGCTGTGCGTGACCTTACTGATTACCCATGGCTGCGCATCGATCACCGACTTAAAGCCACTGACGGCCACCGGCGTTTCAGGAAACAGGTCAGCACGCCCCATTGCCAGGGTAAGCGAGAACTCAGCCACCCCGCGCTGCAGCTTGTCCCACTTTGCCTTAGCCGCACGCATTGCCGCCGCCTGCGTGGCGTAGACCGTGGTGATCGCAAAAACGTTATCCTCACTCCCGGCCATGTACTCGCCCTGCCTGGCTTCGACAGGCTTTACCACTTTCGCCGCCGGATGCTGGGCTTTCTGCGCGCTCTGTGTTTTTGGCTTGCGCTTCACCTTAACCTTTTTCGGCTTCGGGTCTTTCGTGTGCAGCCAGCCCGCAGTAACACCGGTGTACGCGCCACGGTCAGCAATGCTGAAACTGTGCTGGTCACCGTCCTGGCGGGTTAAGGTCACCTGCGGAATCGGCTTCCCGCCAGCGGTGACACCACCGCCCGGCCTGATAAGCAGCAGCCGCCCGGCTTTAATCGCCGCCACGGCACCGTTAATCGTGGCGATGCGCGTCAGGAATGCGGCGTCAGTCTCCTGGGTCTGGTCGATGTGGCTGACTTTAATCGCGGCCAGCCCGTCACCGACCATCGGGGTGAGATTGTTGCGCCTGGCGACCTGAGCAATCACCTCTCCCAGCGTCGTATTATGATATGACGCCTCCCGCCGGGAGTTGAGCGAACCGCGAAAATCGGCACTGCGCGCCCGGATCGTCATGGCATCCGGCGCGCCGTGGTGCTCAATCTCATCGACCGTAAAATCGCCCTTACTGATAAGGGGTAGCCCCTTCCAGCCCAGGAACAGGGAGATCACCGCACCGCGTGGCGGCATGGCTACCTGCCCGTCGGCATCATCCAGTTCAATATCAAGCTGATCCGCTTCAAAGCCGCGGTTGTCAGTCATGGTTAGCGATATCAGGCGGGGGCTGATGTCCGCCGTAATATCCTTTGAATTTACCCTGACCATAAAGGCCGGACTGCGTGGCGCGCCGGCGGGCATGGCGAGACTGCTTACCCCGGTCATCCCAGTAACCCCCCGGCCTGGCTGATAAAACTCCCCGCCGACGCTTTCACGCTTTCAATGGCTGACGTCACCTGGCCCGGCAATGAGCTGATGCCACCGATCAACCCGTCGGCCTGTTTTTTCATATCGCCAAACATCGATGTCAGCGACTCGTCAACGCGCAGCATGCTCAGTGAAAACATGATTTTGCTGGCCGAGCCGTCAGAATAAAAATCGCTGCTGGTCGCGGAAAAGCTTTCAATCACGTACATTCCGTAGATCGTGCCGTTCCCGCCGATAAGCGGCCAGGCGCGCCCCTCGTCGGCCAGTAGCTTAATCGTCAGCAGTGAGATAGCACCGCCCGTTATCTCCGGGCGCAGCTCACCCGACAGCGTTATTTTTTCGTCACCGACGCCGACAAACTGCGCGGCGGCGCGCTGGCCAACACGGCTGTTGGTCGGCCAGCGATAATCGGCATTCTGCTGCAGCTCGCTGTACGGCAGGGTCTGGCGCATAAACGGGATCAGACCGTAAATCATCATCATCTGTTAATCACTCCATCCCATTTTAGTGTTCTGCGCGGCCCGCTGGCTGCGTGCATCCCGCTGCTTTTGCTGCGCAATCAGCGCCAGCGCGTCATCCTTGCTGATGCCCGGCGGCATATTGATGTGATAGGTATCGTTGCTGGTGACGCTGCTTGTACTGCTACCAACGCCGGGTGAAGAGACGGGACGATACCCCGCGCCGCCGTTTGCCAGGCTGTACTGCATCCCCGGATACTGAGCGCCCGCCGGGGCATCTGTCGGCAGGTTGTCTTTGAGTTTCTTCGACTTGTCGTCAACCATGCCGAGCTTTTTCAGCACCCAGTCAATGCCGTCCTGCAGTGCGGTAAGCGGTGACAGCACAACATTAATCCCTGCCGCCAGCAGCTCGCCAAACTGCTTGCCCATATCACCGGCGGCCTGCAGCCCGCCCTGCGTCATCTTCACCGGCTCAATCAACCCCTTGAACTTATCCCACACCCAGCCGAGTTTCTCGCCCAGCCAGTCAAACACCGGCTTGAGCGGTGAAAACGCGTCTGAGATTGGCCCCATTGCGGCCGTAAACCCCTGCACCATCCCAGCCAGAAAGGCGCCGATCGGCTCCCAGTATTTACGGATAAGCAACGCCCCACCGACGATTGCAGCGGCAACCGCGATAACCGGCAGGGAAATTGCGCCCAGCGCTGCGGCCACGGCACCACCGGCAATGCTGAATCCGGCGCTGAGGAATCCCGCCCCGGCAATCAGCGCATTGATCCCGGCCATGACCGGCCAGACAACCAGCCCGACGCCGCCCAGCACGGCAACCAGCGCCGCCGCCGCACCGGCAACCATGACAATCTGCTGTGCCAGCTTAGGGTTAGCCGTCACCCACGCATTCACCCGATCGAGCCAGCCCGCCGCCGCCTGGGTCAGTTTGCGCAGCACACCATCATCATCATTGAACAGATTGAAGCGCAGGCGGGACATGGCCCCCTGCAGCCGCCCGATATCGCCCTGGAGGTTATCGCGCAGCGTGTCGCCCATGCGCTCCGCCGCCCCGGACACGTCGCCCAGCTTGTTCTTTGTTCCCGCCAGCGCGGCGAGGAAGGCGGGGATCTGGTCAACGGACAGGTCTTCGATCGGCGTGCCGAACAGCGCAATCGCCTGGTTTGCCCGCGTCGCCGGGTCTTTGATTTTTAACAGGCCCCGCGCTGTTTTCTGCATCGCAACGCGCGCTTTCTCTCCCCCTCGCGCAATGTCGCTCGACATTTTTTTCGCATTAAGGCCGATAGCTGCATATGCCGCGACGCTGTTTTTTGACATATCCGATCCACGGATGCTGAACTCTTTGACCGCATCACCCGTTTTATCCAGCGCAAACTTCCCCTGCTGCGCCATATCAACCAGCAGCGTCATGGCTTCAGAGCCACTGAACCCCATGTTACGGAAGTGAGTGGAATACTCGTGCAGGATTTCCGGCAGCTCACCGCGCATCTGCGTTGACACGCGCTGCATCCCGGCAACCATCAGATCAAACGCCTCATCGCTGTTTTTAGCGAGTCCGTTTTTCATCATGATCGCCGCAATCTGGATGCTCTCCGTTGTGTCGCTACCCAGCGCGGTCTGAATGTCCAGCGCCTTGCGTGATATGCGATTAAGCTCACTTTCCCCGACGGCACCCAGCGCGCCCAGGGTACTGCGCACCGCACCGACCGCCTCCGCAATCTGATTGATATCGTTACTGGTGCCGCTGGCGTTAATATCGCGAATGACGCGGGTGTACTGCTCCCCCCTGCCGCTGTCCTCACCGTTCTGAGCCGCGATGCGGTCACCCTGTCCGTCCGTTTCCACCGCCGGCGCGATCATCCGGCTCCCGGCATACAGGGCTGCAGTCCCCAGGCCCAGCGCGGCGGCACTGGTGTTACGCACGCCCGCCACAACCGCTTTGCCCTTCTGATATCTCTCGCTGACGCGGTTCAGTTTCTCCTGTTGTTTGTTGAGCTGCTCCAGCGCCTGACGCTGCCTGCCCAGGCTGAGCGTGGCCTGGGCTGACTGGCTTCTCAGGCGCTGCTGTTCACTGCTCAGGTTGCGGGTTGAAATGCCCGCCGCTTTGAACGCTTCGCGCTGTTGCTGCACGGACAGGCGCAGGGAATTGCTTTTCACCTGGAGGTCGGACGCCGCCTTACGGGCCTGCTCCAGCGCACGGGTCTGCTGCGCCGTCGGTCTTTCGGCGTTGCGGAACTCAACGGCCAGCGCCTGCGCTTTAGTTTTTGCTGCAGCAAGTGCGCGGTCGGTGACAGCAAGCTGCGCGCTGACCTGGCGGAAACTGTCAATCTTTCCGGCCTGTGCATCCAGCGCCCTGATGCTGTCCTGCGTTTCGCGGATACCGCCAGACAGGCGGCGGGTTTCGTTCTGAACGGCTTTGAAGGGGCGTGTCGCCTGGTCTACGGCTTTCAGCAACACCTGCAGCCGAAGGTTATTACTCATCGGGGTTTACTCCGCTGCGGATCATCGCCTGGTGCCGCCAGTCGAGCAGGTCGGCCAGCGGCATGATGTACATCTCAGAAGGAGGCCAGTGAAAAATCGTGGCAACGTCGGCCATCAGGTCATTGACCGTCAGCGTTCTGGGCCAGTCTACTCTTCCGACTTCGGCGACAAAAAACCGATAATGACCCCGGCGATTGAGATCAGGTCTTCGGGTGCCAGATTCAGGCACTCCGCTTTTGTCAGCGTGGGCTGGCTGATGCGGGGCAGTACCATCAGCAGCGCGTCAACGTCCGAACCGGCAAGGTCAGCCAGGCGGACGCCGCGCAGCGCACCGGCGTTCGGTTTACTCAGCTCAATCCGGCCGATTTCGGTTTCACCACGTTTTACCGGGCTGGCCAGCGCAATCACGTTTTCTTTCTGTTCCATCGTGTTATCTCTTTTCAAAGGAAGAAAGGCCAGCGCCGGGCGCTGGCGCTGTTATCAGACCAGGCCGAGGTTTTTACGGCGCTGCTCCAGGCGGTCAACGCCGTCAACGATTTCAACCATGTTCACGGTGTCGATCTCAATGAGCGCCTTGCCGTTCCAGGTGAGTTTGAAATAGGTGTTTTTGGTCGTGATTTTGGTTTCGGTATCTTCACCCTGTTTGGCTTCGCCAAAATCAAACGCCTGATGACGGCCGCGCACCTCGATCTCCACCGCGATTTCTTCGCCGGTGTCGTCGCGCTGGTAAGACCCGGCGAAGCGCAGCGGCACGGCGCTGCCGCCCCACTGTTTCAGCACCAGGTCATCCATACCGCCAATCGTCCACTCCATATCCAGCGCGTCATCATCCAGGCCGTTATCAATAAACCCGGCACCACTCATGCCGCCACCGCGATAGGTATCCAGCTTGCGCGACAACTTCGGCAGCGTGACGGCGCTGACCACGCCCTGATAGCTGTTTGAATCATTGAAGAGGTTCAGCCCCTTCAGCTTGCGAGGTAAGGCCATTTATCCGGCTCCTTAGCTGTTAACCGATGCGGCGAAGTTCGCCAGATAGGTGTCAGTGATGCGCTGGCGCAGCGTCAGATCTTCCAGCGGCGGGACGGGGGTGTAGTCGTAGTCGATAAACAGTTTCCCCGCCTTAAGGGTTGCCGTGTCGTTGGCGCTTTCGTCATACCAGCACGACGCGCCCAGCAGGTAACCGGCGCTGACCATTTCGCGGAATTTGGCATTGATACCCGCGATAATGTCGCGTACCAGCGTTGGCGTCAGCGGCTTATCGTTGGCCCACATGTGCGCCTCGGCGATGGTGTCCGCCAGCACCTGCGCGGTGCGGGTGTAGTTCTCAAACGCGAAAAGCGGATCGTCACTGCAGGAGCGGTTGCCCCAGAAGCGGAAACCGTCTTTGCGGATAAGCGTGGTCACGCAGGCTTCGTTGAGCAGGTCGGCATCGGTGCCGCTCTGCTGCAGATCCCAGAATACCGAAGCGGATACGCCGGTCACGCCATTGACGCCAACGTTTGACAGGGTTTTATGCCAGCCGGTGTCATTGTCGATTCTGGCGCGCAGGCCCAGCGCGCGGGCGGTTGCCCAGGCGGTTTCTGAGGCGTTGGCCGTGGTGTTCCAGGCGAGAAAGTCCGGCCAGATAACCATCAGCTCACGCTGGCTGAAATTTTCGCGGTAGGTGATCGCATCTGAAATGGTCTTGCAGTTCCAGGCCGCGACGTAAGCAAAGGCGCGCAGCTGCTGCGCGATGCTGGCGAGTGCGGTTGCGACCGGCAGCGAGTCCAGCCCCGGTACCCCGAGAATGCGCGGCTTAACGCCCAGCTGGGTCTGCGCGCTGAGCAGCGCCTTCATGCCGGTGTAGCGCCCGTTTTCGTCGGTGCGACCGATGATATTGGACGTGGTCTCCGCGTCGGTCGTGCCCGGCTTCACGCGCACCACGACGACAACGGGTTTCGCTTGGTCGGCGATGGCCTGCAGCGAGGCGGACAGGGTGCCTTTGGTTCCGGCTTTAGCAATCGCCGCCCGCGGGTTGGTCAGCAGTACCGGGGTATCAAGGGGGAATGCGGCGGCGTCAGCATCTTCTGCGGTGCAGACCATGCCGACAATTGCCGTGGATACGGTGGAGATAGTGCGCGTGCCTTCGTTAATTTCGACGACACGGACACCATGATGAAATTCAGCCATCTGATGCGCTCCGTTAATTAGGTGCGCTCAGATTGTCAGCTCAGGCAGGACGGTGCATCCGATTGGCGTTCGGCCACGGCTCAGCGGGCAGAACCCGCCGGGCAACCTATTTACCGGCTAAACCGCCTCCTCTTTGACACCGGTGATCTGCTTCTGGAGTACGCTTCTCACCTCGCCGTTAATCTCAACGAGGCAGCAGTAGTTAAACGGCGCGTCCATTTCACTGACTGCAATCACCACCGCTTCAGTAATGCCGTTGGTGGTATTAAACGTAATGACGCAGCCTGCCGTGACGTTTTCAACCGGCATCCAGCCTGCGCTGGTATCCGCTAACAGGGTTTCCGGCTCGCTGCCGGTTTCGTTAATATCTGACATCAGGACATTCCCCCATGACCGACCGCATAGTTGTTGAATACCGGCGTGTTAAATACCACGCTCAGAATATCTGTTTCGCCGTCCGTTCCGGCGGTGTAACTGGACGACGTGATATAGCCCACACCGGCGGAATCTTCGCCCGCCACCTTAATTTCTTTCTGAATGGCACGCCTCGTACCGCTCGGATCGCAGCTGAGCCAGAGCACGGTCAGCGCCGGATTAAGCCCGCCCTTGCCTGCCGAGAGCATTACCGGTCCCTGGTAACGGTAAGGCACCGGGATAGTTCTGCTGGCGACGGCGGCCAGCGTGCCTTTTCCACTGATAACCGCCGGGGCTGATACGCCGTTTTTAAAGGAGGTGATCCCGCCGCGTAACATTGCGCTGAGGTCAGTATCTGAACCACCCACCTGGCGACCAGATGCCCCCTTGTAGTTGGTGTTGTAACCCAGTACCGACGAGTTTGTTTCTCCCTCATTGGCGATGATGGTCATCCCGGATTTCGGCGAGGCTCCCGAATCAGACGCTGAGGTGTAGTTATAGGCCGGGCCATCTGCACCGCCGCCATTATCGTCCAGCCCGTGCCTGAAACGGTTACTGGAAATAACGCCCGCGTGCTGGTAGTCAATCTGAAGGTGCGCCGACATATTGTGCGGCACCTCAACATAAGAGTGATGCCCCGGCTTCGAAACCGCCCAGCGCCCGGTCGTACCATCCCCGCCGCAGCCGTTGCGCGCAAAATAGTTTGAGCTGACGACCACGCCCCAGGCACCGTGATTGATATGAACCCCGGCAAGCGCGTTACGATCCAGCGTTGCGCCGATAAGCTGACCTTCTCCGCCCAGGCGGATACCGTAACCGGCATTCCACTCAAAGCGACCGCCGATGTTTTTCCAGAAATTCCCGGCAGTCCAGGCCCCCCCGGCTCCGCAGAACATGCCCACACAGTCGATCATGCTGCCATCGGAGGCGTTGCCGGTCATGTCATCATTCATCGTGCTGTATCCCCACCCTCCGGCCAGGAAGGAGTGACAGGTAATGACCTTCGACGTAATGCCCATCAGCATGTTGTCTTTAGCGAAACCGAGCGCAGTGACGCTTACCGCTTTGGCTCCTGACAAGAGGTGAATGCCATACTGTGCATTGAGGTTTGCCGGGTTTGATTTACCGGCAGCGATGGCTTTAGCACCGTAAGATGCATCCTGAAAATCAATCAGGTCGTAGCGCTCCGGCCTGGCAAACAGATCCTCAACGACACCATGCTTACCAATGATAAGCCCCCGGCTTTTCTCACCGCTGTGCATCGTCTGGATCAGGGTCAGACGCCCGGCGTTCTGCTCCAGGATACCCTGCCCGATAGCAGTATACAGACCGGAACTCATGCCCCTGAACGCACTGCCGTCCGGCGTGGTAATGTCCTGAGAAATATTAAAAATCCCGTTCTGCATCTTAAATTCCATCGAGCCACACTGCACCATGTCCAGCAGGTACGGTGTGACGTCGACGTCATTATTTCCCCCGCGGATCTTCGGCAGCTTGTCGCGTGGCAGGAACATCACATCACGGGCCGGGCCACCGTTGGCAATTTCGGAGGTGATTTGCAGGAAAGCCGCAGAACCGTACTGCGGGTGCGGATTATCTGCCGCCACATGTGTACGCATCAGTTCATCGGTATGTTCGCGCACCGTAAGCACGTTTTCCTCAACATACTTACGGGTGGCAAGCACCACCGACGGGTCGATTTTCAGCGTGATGGCGGTCGTACTGCTGACGATAATAATCATCCGCACGGTTTGCGTACGGCCAGACCCCTCCTGCAGCTTTGGCTTGTAGGTGTCCGGGCAGTTGGCGACCGCCAGCAGGATGCCCTCAGAGTCAAACAGGCCAATTTCCCTGATCCAGAATCCGCCCTCGTCCTCAGGAATAACCTGCTCAACCACAATCTGGCTGCTGTTGTCTTTGTCGATATTGAGGCTGTTAATCAGCGCCCGACGCTGTTCACCAATAAGCGCCGTCTGCGCCGGGTCAGGCACCGGCACACTGCCGCCTCCGTCACCCACTGCCATATGCGTAATATTTACTTTCGTGCCGAGGGCCGCAGCATTTGCCAGCCGTGCGGCCCCCTGACTGGTCAGAAGTGCATAGAATTTAGCTGCCATCGTTAACTCGCATTGTGTCGATTATATGGATACCACTGGCAACCAGAGGTGAAGCTGATGCCGTGATGGTTTCAGGAAAATAGGGGTAAACAACCAGTTCCTCACCGAGATAACAGGCCACGCCGACGGGCGCGGCTCCTGTCGAATCCAGCGTAAGATTCAGCCCGGACATATGGCGGCTGGCAGGCTTGGTGTCACCGATTAGCCGGTCAAGCTCCTGATACAGCTCATCCGTTATCCCGACGTCTTTAACGCCGATATCCAGATGAAACGTGCCAGGCTCACCGCCGGTCTGCCACCATTCATCAATGCTCAGGCTGAATCCCAGCGACTCCACCACGCGCCGCAGCGCGCCCACGGTTCCCTTATGACGGTGAATAAACATGGATGACGCGACGATTTGCCGCTTTTTCGCCTCGCTCCATTTCTCGTCCCAGCGATCCACGGAGAACGCCCAGGCGAGATAGGGCAGGAAAATTACCGGGCAGGTTTGCGGGTTCCACAGGTCGCGCAGTGGCACGCCCAGGCTGCTGATGCCACTACCGGCCAGCGCCGCGTTACGCTCATACAGTGATGATCCCGGCGGCAACAGGCTACTCATCAGAACCGCCTGAGATAATGGTGTAGCCGGTACAGTTCGCGGCCTGCGTTTCATCAAGCACCATGTCGGCCAGCGGCGCGGCCAGTTCAACACGCTGCACGCCCTGAACGTGGAGTGCGGCATAGATTGCCGATCGCCGAATATCCCGGCCCAAGCGTCGCTGCTCGTTGATGTAGGTCTGCAGCCTGGTGTCCGCAGCGGAAAGGATCGGTTCAACCGCCGGGCCGGGATACACATACAGCGTTGCATCAATCCGGTATTCGACTATCTGCGCAGATTGCACGGTCAGCCGGTCCCCCACGGGGCGGATATCTTCATCGTTCAGCGCTGCCGTCACGTTTGCCAGCAGATCGGCTGCTGCCGTTCCGTCACCCTCGCGGGAAAGGATCGTGACCACGACCACAGCACCGGACGGGCTGGTAACCGATGCATCCGCCACGCGTCCGTCGGCTTCGCTGGCGTGTTTTTTATAGGCTCCTTTCGGACCGGCCACGCTCATCCCCTCAAAGGCTCCGGGGATGCGTTCGCGAAAATCCGCGTCGCTTTCGTATACGGCCTCTACGGGTGGCACCGCTTCATCATCTGCAGGGGAGATAACCAGACGCTGCATGTTGAAATTGGCCGCCAGCTGGTCAAGGTCGCTGCCTGTCGCATACGCCACCATGACCGCAAGCGCCGCCTCATTGATGCGCTGGCGCAGGATCAGCTCACGATAGGCGTTCTCCTGCAGCAGCTTCACGATGGGTTCAGACTCCAGCGCCAGCGCGTTTGCCACCGCCTGCTGTTGTTCGGCAGGGTACAGCGAAATCAGTGTGGCCTTGCGTTCGGCCAGCAGGGTTTCATAGTCCAGCTCTTCGACCACGGTCGGCGCGGGCAGCTGGCTGAGATCGATAGTCGCCATGATTCAACTCACAGGAATGGTCAGGGAAAAATCGGTGCCGGTATTTGCACGGCTGCCGGTGATTTCCACCACCGCGCTGCCGTTGTAGTCCGGTTCATAGGTGATGGCCGTTAGTTTTACCCGCGGCTCCCACTGGAGGATCGCCATGTAGCACGCGGACATTATCTGCAGCGGCATCGCCGGGTTTTGTGGCTGGCCGATCAGCACCGAAAGTAGTGAACCGTAGTTACGGCGCATCACCCGGGAGCCAATCGGCGTCACCAGAATATCTCTGACCGACTGGCGGATGTGCTCAATGTCAGCAATCGCCAGGCCGGTGTCGCGGTTCATGCCGCTGTACTTTTCGCCGGTCATTGCGGGCCGTCCGTTCTGCCACCGCCGCGCTCAATGCCGCCGTGGTCATGGTCGTCTACTACCACCCCGTTAGAGCTGAGCTTTCCGCCGGAATGAGTAATATTCCCCTTCATCTCACCGCCTTCTGTCACCTCCAGCGAGGCCGTAATCAGCTTTTGCGTGCATTCCACCACGGGGGTATCCAGCAGCACGCGGGTAGCGGCCTGGATCACCGCCTCCTTAATGCCCGACGCAGTAAGCACGCCGGTGGCCGGTTCATACTCGATCACCGCGCCGTCAGGGAATGACCAGTGCAGGGCATCGGCGGATGCCGACGGGGCCGGATGTTCATCGGAGAAAACGGCGGGCAGCACAAAGCCGGTATCCAGCTCGCCGCCCAGGCATAAAATAAGCACCTGTTCGCCAACCGATGGCGCGTTCCAGCTGCGGGTGTTACCGGCGCGGGCGGTCAGCCAGGAAAGCCAGCCAGTGGTGTTATTCCCTGTATCGACACGGCATAACCCGTCGTCCAGTTTTACGGCGGACACGGTTCCGATGCGGATCAGGTTGCGCAGCAGGCGCATGATTTCGTGGATTTGTTCGTTCATGCAGGCATAATGAAGGCATCGCTCAGGGGTTGGCAAAACAGGTCTGTCTGGTGGTGCATGACAGAACACTTCAACGCAAGGAATTCTATGAATACTAATTTTTTCTCCCAAGAAGCCACTAACCAAGCAATAAGAAATTATTTAGAAAAAATCTCAAACGCAGATACACAATCAGATTTTGATGTAGAGAGAAATGAACACCTCTCAACAATTTTAAATAGTATGATTAAAAACAAAACTCAATGGGACAATGACGCGCCAGTATTTATCAAAAGACACTCAGAAGATTTTATGGCTCTTTTAACTGAAAGAAGCATGCATAATGATCGAGTAGATATTGTTTACGCCATTGCGTTTAACCTTATCTTGGAATATTATTTAAACTCCCACCAAGAATTAGGGTCAGAATTAGAATCGATAAAAAAATTCACAATCAACAACATTGATAACTTTAGCGACTTTGCCAAACCCGGATTAAAATACAGCCTGTATGAGCTACCACTTTACCTAATGAAAAGATTAATATCAGGGGAAGAAGCAAGAGCCATAAAACTTTTAAGTTCAACTATTGAAAAAGCTGAAGAGTTAAAGAAAAAATGGGATGGGGAAATAGAATTAAAAAAAAGAGAAGTCGAAAAACTTCAATCGACACTTGATAGACAAAACGATGCATTCAACTTTGTCGGTCTTTATGCTGGGTTTAGTAAAATAGGGAAAATGAAATCAGAGGAATATAAGTGGTCAAAGATAACCCTTTTCACTTTGGGGGCGTCAATGCCAATTATTATTGCAGCCTCAGCCGTAACATTCATTAAGCTCAATATACAACTCAAAGAAACGATTGACCTGATAAAGTTAATACCATCCACATCTATAACCATACTTCTTTTTTATTATTTCCGCGTCACCCTGTCAAACTATAATTCAATTCGCGCACAAACCATGCAAATCGAACTAAGAAAAAGCCTGTGCAGATTTATACAACGATATGCTGAGTACTCTAAAGAAATAAAATCAAAAGATGCAAATTTACTTGTAAAGTTTGAGGAGGTGATATTTTCAAACATAATGGTATCACCCGAGAAAATCCCATCCACATTTGATGGACTTGAACAAATGGCAGCATTAATAAAATCCCTAAAAGGTGGGAACTAAGATAATAAAAGAGTGAAGTTACATTCATCATTCGTGTGAGATGAACTTTATAATTTCACTCTCAATCATCTGCTGGTCAGCATCGCTGATACCGAGTAACGGACGCGCCTCATAAGGCGTAGCTTTCGCCCCCCGCGATGGCCGGTCACGCAGGCCATAGTGATGCACCCGCGCCATACGCTGCACGCTCCCGGCGAATTCGACGACCGCATCACCGTTTACGCCCTTGGCTTTCAGGTACTTTGCCGTGCGCAGCTTCGCGAACATCTCACGCTTAACACGCCCGCGCTTTCCTCTCAGCGGTTGCTCTTTGCGCGGCTTAAACGGCGTGCCGTCCGGTGAATGCTGGCGCTTGATGTTTTGCTGCTGACTGGCGCGCAGGCGCTTTGCGGCACTGGCCGCCAGCTGCCGGACAGCTGAGGGTGAAAGGTTGCCGATCAGATGCCCCAGCCGGTTCTGAAAGTCATCCAGTCCGTTCACACCCGACCCCCGCTAACCGGCACACCGTTGGTGTAAATCTGATAAGGGGTATTATCCGGCAGCGGCGGTTCACCAACGTGATCAACATGAAGCGCGCCGTCCACTGACCGGACAATCACGCGCTCAGTCAGCTGCAGGTCAATACTCAGATCACAGGTTGTGTCACTGAGCACGTCAGCCTTAAACGTGAAGCCGGTACGGCGCTTTTCTTCCGTCGCCATAATGTCAGGCTGGTTCTCACGCAGCCAGGCCAGCACCGGTACGATAATCAGATCAATATCCCCCGCATAATCGGTAACCAGAATATTGAGCTGATACTGATACTCAAACGACAGTGAGCTGGCGAGCGTGCTGACAATGCGCCCGCTGTCGACAAACATATTGAGGCTTTCAGGGTTGCGCTGCAGCAGCGGGCTGCTGGCCGTCATGGCCTCGCGTAACTGGTTCGGTTTCAGCATCGTGTTTCTCCTGGCACTCTTTGATGATTTCCACCTGCAGCCCGCAGGATGCAAGCGCGGCCTCTAACTGCCGGTTGTCTGCCGCCAGATCGCCGGCGGTTTTAAGGCTGTTGCCCGGCATCGGGCAGCTGACCACGCGAGGACAGCCAATCCAGATAATCTCGGGCGTTTCTGAATGCCGGTCTGGCGTGCAGCCGGATAACATCAGCAGGCAAAGCAGCATCAGACCAGTTGCGCAGGGCCGGGTTAGCATGGATTTCCCTCTGTATTTGCAGCTCACGCCCCAGGGCTGCATCACCGGCACGCCCCTGGAGTAACCGCAGCTCGGCCTCTCGCCTGCTGCTCTCTTTTTCCTGCACCTGCAGGCGGGTGATAGCCTTATCACGGCTCTCAATTCCGGCTGACAAGGTGCCGATCACGCGCTGTGCGCTGGTCAACTCGCCGCTGACCTCATTCAGCCGCCAGCCGGTGTACGCCAGCGCCAGCAGCGCCAGCGCCAGCACGGCAGCAATCAGGCGCGACATGTTGTCACCGGGTCGTTAAACATCAGCCTCAGCACCCGCGCTATCACCATGGTAATCAGGTAAATCACCAGCGAAACCAGGCTGCCCGTCGATACCAGTAAAACGATAACCAGCAGCCATATAACCCAGCGACCGTAAGGACTGGATACCCCGATAAACCTGCCCGCCACTGACGTGACCAGCGTCTGGATCAGGCGGCCGCCGGGCAGCATGGTTTTCATCAAAGGCGTACCACTCAGGCACAAGTAGACAAAAGCAACCCACAGCAGCACATTAACCAGCGAAGCCAACAGGCTGGCCGGTGCAACCACAGAGAGAATGATCCCCATCATCGATAAAGCGGTGGCAAGACCGATATACAGCAAACGTTTCATCATCAAACCCCTTTTAAACACCAGTTAATTTCCCGCTCGCGGCGGTTCTCCAGCCCTTTGTTGCGAACACCTTTCACAAACACCCAGCGCGACAGTTGCAGGCAGGCATCGCGCCATTCACCCTGGCGCAGATACGCTGCCAGCGTGGAGCTGCAGGCGGCAAACACGCCGACGTTAAAGGCGAACGACACCACGGCGTCATACACCTGCTGAGGCATGCGCGCATCAATACAGGCGGCCAGCCCGCGCTGCACGCGCAGCACGTCCAGAATCAGGTTTACCGCTGCCTGGCGCTCGGTGATGATGCTTTTCGGCGTTACGCCTTCGGTGTGGCCGATGCCGTTAGTCCACACCCCGGCGCTGCACTGATAGGGTTCGGTGCGGCACCCTTCGGCGTCAGCAATAAGCTGCAGCCCCTGTTGCGACACCTGCAGACTGCCGTACTGCGGCAGCAACGCGGCGATGGCCAGCACGGCGGCCACGGAGCAACGCTTAACGATCTGGCTCAATAATCACCCCCGGCGCAGCGCGGCGCTGCAGTTCGTAGGTTTTGCGGCGGTAGTGCCAGTTGATAAAAAACGTCGCCACGTTAATCAGCAGCGTGACCACTGCGACCACGGAGCCAATCATAAAAGCGATGTCCTGCGGTGTGTGTCGGCTCGCCCACATCAGGATCACGCCGATAACGTAGTTGATGGCCGATGTAATTCTGTCCATTGATTAGTCCCACAGGTTGACGGTCTCAGCCGATGACGACGCGGGCAGATCGGGCAGCACCACCTCACACCCGTGAGGGAGCACCGGCCCATGCCCGGCCAGTCCGGGGTTTGCAGCATAAACAAGCTCTACCACCTGCTGCGTACGCCCGTAATGTCGGTTGCAGATCTCATCAACGGTGTCGCCCTGCTGCGCCCGGACTTTCATCACAGCAACCCAACGATGCAGCTCGGCTTATCGCCGATACGGCTGATGCTGAAACGCGCATCACGCCAGTACTCATCTGCCGTGGTTTCACTCTCCCCGGCTTTTTTCGCGCCGCTGGCGCTGTAGTTGCGGTAACGCTCGACGATCACGGCAGACGTGGCGGCATAGACGGCGGCAAAGTAGTGCATGACTTTCTCACTCTCCCCGTCGAACGCTTCCGCCTTTACGTCTGCCAGCGTTGCCGCGCCGCCGGACATCTTTTCGGCGCGCCAGTCATACAGCTCGGCATTCACCTCCGAGATTGCCGTTTTCACCGCCAGGCGCAGGCGCTCAGCTGTGACCGTTCCCTCAAGCTGCAGCGCTGCGCGGAGTTTCTGCAGGTCAACATCGGGCCAGAAAAAGGTGTTCTTTACCGGCGGCTCGGCGCTTTCTGCCGGTCGCGGTGCGGTTGCAATTACCGTTGTCATTGTTGGCCTCTGAATAGGTGGGCGGTGGAGGATGGCGCAGAAGCCTGAAAGGCCATTGCCATCCTGCCGCCCGGCGCGGGGCGCGTTCTGTTAGCGGCTGGCAGCCTGCTTTCTCAGTTCCGTAGCCAGCCGCTCAATGTCCTTTTTAACGCCGCTGCCCTGGTGAAGCTGCAGCGCACGTTTTAGGTGTTCTATCGCATCCAAAGCCCTGCCCGCATCGCGAAGGACATAGCCGATAATCTTGTGCAGCTTGGCGCGCACCTCATCGGGCATATCTTCCGCTTTCGTCAGCTCAAGCGTTGCCAGCAGCGGGGCGATATCGACCGCCTTTTTTGCCGTCCAGGCGCGGGTCGCCGCCTCGGCCACTTCTTCGGCCAGCAGGTACGCCGTGCTGTTGCGCTTGTAGGTGTCCGTCGGCACCAGGCCGTGCTGCAGCGCATAGCGGGCAATCTCCAGCGCGGCCGCCACGTCACCGACGTCAAGACGCCAGATCATGACGGTCATCAGGATGGCATCCTGTGCGCCTTTCCCGCTCTCCAGCACCCCGGCCACCCACGGCAGATAGCCCGGCAGCATCAGCCGCTTCATGTCGGCTTTGCGCTCGACAGAGCGCACCTTTTTCAGCTGGCGCTTATCTTCGTTGAGTTTCAGCAGCATCAGCTCATAGCCGTTGGCGTGGCGCAGCGGATTATCCTGCTGCTTTGCGGCCTCGATGGCCTGCTGGCGCATCTGGTGACGTCGGGCAGGGCTTAACATGCGTTACTCTCCTGCCGGTGGCGTTTCTGCCAGCGGGGTGAAGTCGCCCAGCTTGATGTTTTCGATCAGGCAGCCCGCCGCGTAATCCTCGATCACGTAGTCTTCGTTGATAGACTCGTAGTTTTCGATGCGGTCACGCTTAGCCACCTCATCCAGCAGACGACGATGAGTACCTTCCTGCCAGTAGATAGACAGGTTATCCAGGCGGGTGATCAACAGCGCGTCAGCCGGGAAGTAAGGCACGCGCACCGCTGGCAGGTTACCGATACGCTTCTGGCTGATAATCATGTCCGCCGCCAGCTGCTCGGTGTTGGCCTGCTCCTGGTTGACCAGCGGGAAGTATTTGTCAGCCAGCAGCTGGCGACCGCAGATAACGACCAGCTCAGGGTCTTCCTGGAACCACGGCGCGATCAGGGTGTTGGTGGCATCCATTACCAGCGCGTCAAGGTTGGCGTAGTCGCCTTTTGTACCGATGCGGATAACGTCAGAGATCACGGCACCGTCATCACCGGTGATTTTACTCATCACGCGGGTCGGTGCATTGTTGCGATACTTCTGCAGCCAGCCGACGGCCACATCCTGCAGCATCGGGTACTGTGCACGGTTTGACGTTTTGGCGCGCTTCACACCGTTAAAACCAATCATCAGGCGATCGAGCGACTGGCGTTTAATGATGGCGTCGCGCATCCGCGCCTGGAAATCTTCATAGCGCGCCCACAGGTCAAGCTGGTTGTAGCGGATATGAAAATCGTAGTTAATCTGCACGCACTCATAGCCTTCTGAGTCCAGCGCGGAGAAATCAGCGGTTTCACGCTCGTCACCACCGGCAGTATCGGCGGTGCTGGCGATAGAGCCGGACACGCCAATACCAATTTTCGCACCCTTCATCTCTTCAACCGGCACGATATTAATCAGGGTCAGAAACGCGGATGACTCCTGTACGCGGTTCATCAGCGTTTGCGTTACCGACGGTTCCACGGTGAATTTTTTGTTCATATCGCCGGTATCAACGCCGTTCAGCTCAGCCAGACGGGTCATAAAGGCGTTAAATTTAAAGCGGGTTTTCGTGCGCATTGGCGCTCCTGTCAGTTCATATTCAGTTAATCAGTGGGTGCCGGGCCGGTTCAGGATCAGCAGTCGGTTTGCAGCACCGCTCCGGCATCACCGCCCTGGGCGAGTGGGCGACGGGCAGAAAAATCACCATCATTTCCCTGCAATTTTGCGGTCAGTGCGCTGAGCGTCTGTGAGTCATTGCCCGCCTGCGTTTCAAGCTGCGCAAGTCGTTTAGTCAGCTTTGTCTCAAGTGCATTCAGTGCCTGCTGCTGTGTCTCACCGTTGTTTTGCACCTGCTCGGCCACCGCTGTAACCGCCGCGCTAACGTCGCTGAAACGCTCGTCGTCGGTTTTCTTTTTGGCAGAGAAAAGCGAGGTGACGCGCCCCAGCAGTGACAGGCCGGGTTCGGCTTCTTCGGTAAACTCGATCGGGGTTTCTTCTGCGGCGGTAAACAGGTTGCCGGGGTGCTGTTTACGCGACGCCAGCGGGTTAGCTTTGGCCGTGGCGCTGAAGCTGAGGTATTCGGTGCCGAGGCTCGCCGGGTCATCGGTAACGGCCAGACCAACCAGATAGGCTTTTCCGGTGTCGGCAAACTCCGGGTTGACCTCGATTGAGGTATAAATTTTCTGGCGCGCTTTGGTCAGCTCTACCAGTTCCGGCGTCGGGTCAATGTCGCCATAAAGCGCCAGCTTACCCTTCAGCGGCCCCTCGGTAATTTCTTCTGCCGTCAGCGCGGTAACGTCGCCATAGCGGCGGAATGGCGTGTCCGGGCTGTAGCCCTTGATGTGCTCCATATTGATGCGAGCACCGTACACAGTCGGGTTATAGCTCGCCGCCATTTGGGCGATCCAGTCGCGGGAAATTACGCGCCCGTCGGTTGTTGCGCCTTCAACTGCGATACGAAAACGCTTTGCTTTGATAGCTGCCATTAATCAGGCTCCGGTCAGTGGATTGGTTCAGGTCGGGGCCAGTTTCACCGCACACCCTCCATCCCTCAACGAAAGCCAGCCCGGCCATTCACCAGCGAACAGCCACAGCGGGCGCGGGCTTTTTCGCCCCGGTAGCCTTGCTTTCATGAACATGACACCCGGCACCATCATCACCGATCCCCGCCGTCAGGCGGCCCTGCTGTACTGGCAGGGCTTCTCTGTGCGCCAGATTGCGGAGACGCTAAACCAGAAAACGCCAACCGTGCAGAGCTGGAAGCTGCGCGACGCGTGGGAGGACGTCGCGCCCATCAGTCGCGTTGAGGCCAGCATGGAAGCCCGGTTGATTCAGCTCATCATGAAAGAGGTCAAGGGCAATGGTGACTACAAGGAGATAGACGCATTAGGCCGCCAGATTGAACGCCTGGCGCGGGTAGAACGCTATCGAGGCTCTGGCAACGAGGCGGATCTCAATCCGAACGTGCGCAACCGCAACCGGGGCGAACGCCAGCCGGTGATTAAAAACGTGTTCAGCGAGGAGCAAACGGAGAAGCTGACCGGCCTGTTTATGGAGGGCTGCTTTGAATATCAGCGGCACTGGCACAAGGCCGGTCTGACTCACCGTATCCGCAACATTCTCAAATCCCGTCAGATCGGCGCGACGTTCTACTTTGCCCGCGAGGCGCTGATCGACGCCCTGACCACCGGACGTAATCAGATTTTCCTGTCGGCCAGCAAGGCACAGGCGCACGTATTTAAAAACTACATCATCGACTTTGCCCGCCAGGTAGACGTCGACCTGAAAGGCGATCCGATTGTGCTGCCGAACGGCGCGCGCCTGATTTTCCTCGGCACCAACGTGCGCACCGCGCAGAGCTACACCGGCAACCTGTACCTGGACGAATATTTCTGGATACCGAAATTTCAGGAGCTGCGCAAAGTTGCCAGCGGCATGTCGCTGCACAAGAAATGGCGCACCACCTACTTTTCAACACCCTCGGCGCTGTCGCACAGCGCCTATCCGTTCTGGTCGGGCGAGTTGTTCAACAAAGGCCGCCGCAACCGGGCCGACCGCGTAGAGCTGGATCTCAGTCATAGCCACCTGGCCGCCGGCGCGCTGTGCGCTGACGGCCAGTGGCGGCAGATTGTCACCGTTGAGGACGCGCTGACCGGCGGCTGTAACCTGTTCGACCTGGATCAGCTCTCGCTGGAATACAGCCCGGCGGAATACCAGAACCTGCTGATGTGTGAATTCGTTGACGACGAGGCCAGCGTGTTCCCGTTTGCCGAGCTGCAGACCTGCATGATCGACAGCCTGGAAGAGTGGGCCGACTTCAACCCCTATTCGCTGCGCCCGTTTGAGTATCGCCCTGTGTGGATTGGCTATGACCCGTCACACACCGGCGACAGCGCCGGGTGTGCGGTTATCGCGCCGCCACTGGTCGCCGGTGGCAAGTTCCGCGTGCTGGAGCGCCACCAGTGGCGCGGCATGGACTTTGCCGCGCAGGCGCAGTCAATCAAAGAGCTGACGGAAAAATATGTCGTTGAATATATCGGCGTCGATGCGACCGGCATCGGCCAGGGCGTTTTCCAGCTTGTGCGCCAGTTCTTCCCGGCGGCGCGGGAAATCAAGTACACCCCGGAAATCAAAACCGCCATGGTGCTGAAAGCGAAAGACACCATCACCAGCGGCCGCCTGGAGTACGACGCCGGGCATACCGACATCACGCAGTCTTTCATGGCGATACGTAAAACCATGACGGCCAGCGGCAACCGCTCCACCTACGAAGCCAGCCGCAGCGAAGAAGCCAGCCACGCAGACGTGGCCTGGGCAATTATGCACGCTCTGCTCAACGAACCGCTTACCGCTGCCAGCGGCGGCATTAACCCCTCTTTCATGGAATTTTACTGATGAGCAAACGCAAAGGCCGTAAGACCTTCACCGCCCGGCAGCAGCCGACAGATAACCAGCAGGTACAGAGCAGCCAACCGTTTGAGGCGTTTTCATTTGGCGAGCCCACCGCCGTGCTGGATAAGCGCGACATCATGGATTATGCCGAGTGCGTCGGGAATGGCCGCTGGTATGAACCGCCGGTCAGCTTCCACGGCCTGGCCAAAAGTATGCGATCCGCGGTTCACCACAGCTCGCCGCTTTACGTTAAGCGCAATATTCTGGCGTCCACCTTTATCCCTCACCCCATGCTCAGCCAGTTGGAGTTTAGCAAACTGGTGCTGGACTATCTGGTATTCGGTAACGGCTTTCCGGAGCTGCGCCGCAACGGTCTGGGCGATCCGTGGAAGCTGGAAGTTTCACCGGCTAAATATACCCGCCGGGGAGTTGAAGAGGACACTTACTGGTTTGTAAACGACTGGAAGGAGCCGCACCAGTTTGGCAAAGGCGCGGTGTTCCATCTGATCGAGCCGGATATTAACCAGGAGCTTTACGGCCTGCCGGAATACATCAGCGCGCTGAATTCCGCCTGGCTGAATGAGGCGGCCACGCTGTTCCGCCGCAAGTACTATCAGAACGGCGCGCACGCGGGTTACATCCTGTATATGACTGACGCAGCGCAAAGCAGCAGCGATATTGACCGCATGCGCCAGGCGATGCGCGACACGAAGGGGATCGGCAACTTCCGTAACCTGTTTATGTACGCACCGAACGGCAAGGCCGACGGGATTAAGATCCTGCCGCTTAGCGAGGTCGCTACCCGTGACGACTTTTTCAACATCAAAAAGGCCAGCCGCGACGACCTGCTGAGCGCCCATCGCGTGCCGCCGCAGATGATGGGCATCATCCCCGAAAACTCTGGCAGCTTCGGGGACGTGGAGAAAGCAGCGGGTGTTTTTGTTCGCAACGAACTCACCCCACTGCAGGAGCGCATGAAAGAGATCAACGCCTGGCTGGGTGAAGAGGTGATTACCTTCCGCGAGTATGAACTGCCATCACAGTAACCGCTGACCGGCGGCCAGACCTGGCCGCTGCCTTTCCCGGCACCACATCCCAAAAACCCCGAAATGACATCAGGCCACCAGACCGCCTCAGACGCATTCTGACGCGTCCACCCCGACGCACCCGCACGAACCCGCCCACGCTAGAACATCCCGCCTGCGCACCGCTGACGCGGCCTGCGCATACATGTTTTACCCCTCCGCGCGCAATGCTATCCCCGCCACGCCTGCCCGCTTCGCAGTGAGCTTTTAATGCAAGTGCATATGCTATTCAAAACCGCGTCAGCTATAGCCGTGACTGAAGTGGCACCGGCTTTGAGCATCATGCAAAATCATGCATGTAAATGCACTTTTCCATATAAAATATTTAAGATTTTTTGTCGTAGTAAAAGTTTGTTTGGTTTAATAGAAGCATAATAGTTTGATATCAAGGTATCATAATCAACCACTATGATGTCAGGCCTACAACGCAAAGCCTGCTGCACTTGAATCCTGTCAGTGTTTTCAAGGTTGCCTACTATCAAAATTTTTTTTGGGTTAAAAACCCGAACATTATATCTTTCCAAAGCATGTTGGTTGTTGCCGGGAAAAGAGAAATACTCCGCATAATTATCTAGCTGAGCGATACCTTCATTAACATCATCGATAAATCTACGCCTATTTCTGTCCGCCTTAGTAACTTTCTTCCTATTTAAAAGACCTCGTTTAAAGTCACATATATCATAAAACCCATCTGCTCTTTTCAAGAGAGCATCAGGATTGATTGCCTCATCTTCGTTGTCAGGTGTTTTCTCAACCCAACGAAGTAACGGCTCATAAACCATACCTTTATAACCTAAAGAATCCAATATAATTTCAGGATTGGCATTAATGTAATCACCAATTGTTGTTTCAAGGATCTTATCGTTAAGTACAAGATTAATAAGGTGCGATGCTCTGACCCAAGATTCATTCAAGCTATTCGTAAAATTCTGCACGCCAAAAATGAACCCATCATTATTAGCAATCAAATCATTAACTCTCTGGACGATAAAAGACTCAGTCGATTTATTACTAAAAAAAAGCTGAAATGATATATATTTCGCCCTAAAAAACACACCACTTCGAGATGCAAGCACCACATTTGAAATTAAACCAGAACCAAAGTCATCTGTGAAATCGAACGCATGAGTAGCCTCTCCTTTGAAACAAAATTGCGTTTTGAATTCATCGATTATTGGGTGCCTTTGTACATCGTAAAAATCTAACGTTTTTTCATTTGAGAAAAGGAAACCTCTGAAAGAATTATCGTCAGACATCGAAATAATTGCCTGTGAGGGAAAGTCTCCATGACTCAATAAAGTTAAATCCTTTAAATTACCATAGCTTCTTTTCTTAACCTTTAGAGGGCTAAACTTTTTAGTTACCCCAAGAAATTCCACTGAGAAAATCTTTTCCTCTGACTCCACACACAATAACATGGTTGGATAACATATCTTCACCCTTACCCCATTGCCATCTATTATTCTTCCTTCTTCGTGTTTTTTCTCAATAAATCTAAAATACTTATTTAGCATTGTCTCGCAGAGCACTGAAAACTCATTCAAATTCATTCAATCACCTCTCCAGAAAAAACATTTGGAAACAATAGAAGTCAGAAAAATAATAAATCAACACATCTTGCACAACAACTATTTATTTATAGCTTTAATCATT
Source organism: Erwinia sp. Leaf53 (assembly GCF_001422605.1). Taxonomy (NCBI): domain Bacteria; kingdom Pseudomonadati; phylum Pseudomonadota; class Gammaproteobacteria; order Enterobacterales; family Erwiniaceae; genus Erwinia; species Erwinia sp. Leaf53. The sequence continues at coordinate 311,711 of NZ_LMLK01000012.1, read as the reverse complement.
ATTATTTTTTAAGATAAGAATTAAAGAAGAATAGCTTTCCGCCTCTCTTATATCACGATTATTGAGAATATCAACAATCAAGTTCAAAGCAATCTCCCTATCACGCTCCATGCAGATAGCATCAGAGGCTAGTCTAGCGATTAACTCAACTCGTTCGAGCATAACATCTTTGTATAAATCCTCACCCACTTTATCCTCCTGCACGAAAGCACTGTATGGATAAACAGTATCATGCATATCGGATGTTGAAAACAATTTTTGTAGAAAATCATAATGTTGAGTTTTTTTCGCTCGAGCTGACAACTATTTATGAAGGTAATTGACTAAACCAATAGCACATTAGCAGATACTTAGTTATCGTATCCTCAACTGCACCATTTTAGACCAATTAGCCCCTTTATCCTTGGGCTTACCCGCAAACACCTCTCCACTGCTCACCCCACGGAACCATAACCCGCAAACTTTTGTATCTACTCCCCGAATAACTCGCAGAGCCATACCTCGGCTTATCTTCTCACCAGTTATCTCCTGGATCTCACTGATTGCTCTAGCGCAAGCCGTCTCAATTTTAGGTCCCCGATCGAGCGAGCGAGGCACTTTGTCTGGTTCTTCCGCTCTTATTTTCCTCAATAACTGCCGCCGCTCACGGTCACTTATCGTATTGAAGTCCAAATCAGCCACTGGTACGGGCTGCGTCAGATCCTCAGATCCCGATCTCCCCGTACAGTTATTGACAGAACTCCGAGAGGACGCGGGCGCGCCCTCAAGGTCAAAACCAAAATCAAGGCCAGAACCAACGGACAACACCGACGGCAGACTTTCGGCACTGTCAGCCGCCACGCTGGCAGCTTTTTTAGGCACAATCTTCCACTGAGTAAGCCGGGTAAGTATCGGCGTGTCTTCACCCACCTGGGTGGAGTAAACGCCCTTGATGCGGATTGTCTCTTCGCCGTACTCGTTCAGCTCGCTGCCTGCCTGGTACCAGGTACGCACGGCCAGATCGTCGCGGCGCACAAACGGGCCACCCTGCGCGTTTACATATTCAGCCCACTGCCCCTGATCGGCAGCATCATGCACGGCAGCAAACTCAACACTCAGGCCGTGCGCCACTTCGCTGTCAGCCATGCGGCGCAGCTCGCGGTAAACCGTCACCGGCGCGCCGCCTACAAACTGGAACTGCCGGATATGCCAGCGCGCCGCCCAGGCGGAAACCGCCGGGGCCGTATCCTTCAACGCCTTCCCGCTTTCGTCGTCCAGTTCCCCGTCCAGCGCGTAGCCGTCGATATTCTTGGAGATATATTTAGCAACGTAGCCGGTCGCGCTGCCCTTCTCGGGATCGATGGCTTCGGCATGGAAACGTGCTTTACGGGCTTTATCAGAAGCCAGCTCGTGCGTATCTTCCTGGAAGGCGTAGTCACGGATAATTTCACGGACGCGCTGCACGTCTTCCGGCAACATAAACATCAGCATGTGCCAGTGAGGGGTCGCGTCGTGATGAGGTTCGGCCACGCGGATACCGAAGATGCGGATCTCTTCGCGGTGCAGCTTGGCGCGCACCTTCTGCCAGACGCCGCACAGGTAGCGCTGAGTATCTGCCGGGCTGGCACCGTTCCATTTGCGGTTACGGTGCCCGGTCTTGATATTGGCGTGAAAACGAGATGGCGCGGTGATGGTGTAGAAATCCCCCACGAACCCCATTTCATTGCAGATATTCTCAAAGCCGCGGATACGGGTCATCAGCTCGCAGCGGCGGATCGCCGGGTTTGCCACGCTACCATCGTACTTTTCGATCAGGCTGATTCGGTTACCGTCATCGTCCTCCAGCTCCATTCCCTTGAGAAATTCGCGGGTGCGGCGCTTCTGCTCGCGCCACTCGATCACGGTCATGGTGCTGGCATACGGCGTGTGCTTTTTGCTGACGTTAGCCAGGGCGATCTGCAGGTGCTCCCTCCATGATGCAGCCAGCCGGCGCAGGCGGCCTTTCCACCATTTCTCGGTTTTCATACGGTGAATGGCTGGTACAACATCATCCGGGCAGAAAAACTTAGTGCTGACCTTATCCCACAGCGGCGGGGTCTGGCCCAGCTGCCGGGTGATGGCCGCTGCCGTCATATAGGTGCGCCAGACGTGTTTGTAGTCAGACGCGCCCTTTACCTGCTCATGCGCCTGCACCATTTCCGCCAGGATAAAATTAGCGACATCACCGGCCAGCAGATCCACATCAGCGCGTGACATATCGGCCAGGCGGTTAAATCGCCTGATAATCTCCCACAGCCCAGCTGCAGCGCTAACACCCCGATCACCGGCAGGCGCTATACCGGCCAGCATGCCAAACATATCGGGATGCATGTCATTAACCCGGTACTGAGCATTAACGCTTTCAACACGCGGCAATGTGCGCTCAACGAATGTTTTCGTTAAGTACGCATTGGCGCGGGCTAATCCCTCTTTTTTCTCCAGACCGTTCATGCGGCGCTTCACGTCCATCTGGATCAGAAGCGGCTGCGCCTCCAGCAGATCACGCGCACGCGAAAGCGCCGCGAACATCTGTGCGCGGCGTTGAATGTAGGAATTAGTGAGATACGGCTTGCTGATGGCATCCCCTGGGGTGTTCCAGGGGTATGCGTAGGCTTGTTGATTATCAACGACAGCATTACAGTTGGCACTGTTTCCAAAGGAAGGAGTTTTTAATGTCGTCTTATCCACCGCTTAATCGTCCTTATTATGACGATATGATGAAAATGCACGCGGCCGAATCTGCACCTCGAGGCGCTGTAAGGCTCTTATCAGCGAACGAAATGTATGCCGCATGTGACGCGTTTTTGAATCTGACGAGAAACTACGAAGAAGGTCGTTGGCTTCCCTCAAAACCCTGTCGAAATGAGATTGCTCGTCGGCTCCAATGGTGCGTTGAAGCAAAGTGGATACCTCGCGAAGAATGGACAGGAGCAGTGCAGCGCGCATTGAATAGCGTGCTCCAACCGATCCGGCACACCCATACACAAGGATTTCCTGAGTGGGTGACAGAGGGATCTCTAGAGTCAGATATTCACAATTCTGTTCGTGCAACACGCAAGACAGTTGAGCTTTTTGCTCTTGGCGATCGGCGATACGTGCCAATGCAGACAGAACTTTTTCTGCTTCCCGCTCACTTCGGCGAATTTCTTGCTTCTCTGGTCGCTGGAAATGTATATCCGATGTGGCTTGCGCAGGTTGATAGCGAAGATACTCCGGAGTGCCGCGATGGTCAGTACCCGATATATACCCAGCGAAAAGATTAATCATCGTCGTTTTATTATTAGCTGACTTAAGCATGGCGCGTCACCACTGCATTATCAGTTGCATTAAACCCGCGCCATTTAGCAAAATTACCAGACGACACTGCAATAACCTCTACAGCGCTTTTCCCCTCACCAGCTGCCACACCAATGCTGCGCGGTGCTGTTACCTGCACGACCTCAAAGCTGGCATACAGCTCGCGCACCAGCTGCGTGTCGCTGTTCGACACAACTACCGGCACCATATCTTTGGAGAATTGGGTAAGCACCCCGGCCAGAAACGCCTGATCACCCGCGTTAAAACCTCCGGCGCTATATTCGGTAAAAGTGCCGTCATATGGCGGATCGCAATAGACCACATCACCGGGCATCACCGCCGATAACGTCTGTTTGTAGTCAGCACAAAAAATCAGTGCGCGCTGCGACTTGATGGCAAATGCTTTTATTTCTTCCAGCGGGAAATATGGCTTGCGGTAGTTTCCGTAAGGGACGTTAAAATCGCCTTTCTGGTTATAACGACACAGCCCGCGATAGCCATTCCGGTTAAGATAAAGGAAGTATACAGCTCGGGTTAATCGTGTCGGCCATGTTCTTTCATTGAACTCTTCGCGTATGCGATAATATGCGACCTCAGATCGATTCTCCTTAAAAACAGCATCAGCAAGAGTAATAAATTTCTCCGAGTCAGACTGAATTTGCTGATACATGTTAATCAGATCAGGATTGATATCCGCAATCAGATACTCTTCATAATCCGTGTTCATCATTACGGAACAGGAACCCGCGAAGGGTTCCACCAGACGACGCCCGGCTGGCAGGTGCTTAACCAGGTCAGGCATGATGCGGGATTTGCTGCCAACCCATTTCAGAACGGTGTTCATACAGCAGCCCCCCGGTAATGTGTCGATTTCAGCTCGTCCACTTCTTTGCAGGCCACGCACAGCGTTACACCGTCCAGTGCCTTTCGGCGAGCTTCAGGGATAGGCGCATCACAACTTTCACAGAAGAAAGCGCTCAGTGCGACCGGGCGCTGTGTGGCATTAGCGATATTGCGGGCGAGGTTCTCAGCTTCGCGCTGCTGAACCAGATCCATAGAGTCAGCCATTAGCGCGTGCCTCCCTTGCTTCGTTCTCATAACGCTCCGCTTCTGCGCGCAGCATATCTGCCACAAAGAATCGTGATTTCGCGCGGTGCTGAACTTCATTAGCCAACGCAGAAAGGCGGCGGGCAAACTTAAAACCAACCTCAGCGCGTTCATCAACCCTTGCTTTATTAATCAAATCGATCAGCTTAACTACGTCTGCGTCAAACTCTCTTGTCTCAATATTTCTCATAGTATTTCTCCAGATTCAGGAAAAAGAATGCCCGGCGGGTTTACCGCCATAATTAATATTGTGGTTTTAAACTAGGCTATCGGATAACTTAAACTTACCGGGCAATAATTCACCCCAGCGGTTTAATTTATTCATTGCGGTGATAATCAGCTCGCGCCGATGTAAATCAAAAGACTCGAACGGCTTGCCAATTTCATTGGCTGAAAATGTGCCGGGTGCGCTGCGGTTTACCAGCGTCATAACGCAGAATTTATAATCCTCACCCTGACGGTTGAAAAAGTTCAGCGTCCGGTTTCTGTTTTTGGAGAACATTTCCTGACGAGCTTCGCGAAACTCATCAAAGGACATTTTATCAACGCGGTTATGCACCAGATAAATCTTTTTTGGAGCGACCGGCAGATGCCTGATGTTGCCTTTTAATGCGGTAGCGTAACGAGCCATATCAACCCCCGAAAATGCCGACTATGCGAGCAAGAATATTTTTCCGTCTTACGTTAGCCATGCCACGCAGGAGCTCAGATTGTTCGTTGCATGGATGCCACTTTTTCCCTTTATCGCCAGAGATCCAGCCGTGACCGTAGGCCATTGACGGGCTTTGACGCTTTAACATTGGTGCCACTGAAATAGCCATGACCACCTCAACTTAGCGCGATTGAAGCGCTGATACCGCTGAGCGCGTCCACGGTGTTAGCCAGGGCTGGGTTTGACTGCACCCGGGCATGAATACTCAGGCCGATCAGCGTCAGGCAGCGGATACCAGCATTGACGTTTTCCATGAAAGCGCTCTTGCAGGATGGCGTCATTTTCTTACCGGATACTGCGGCGGCCGCCAGCTTGCCGATCTCAGCCGTGGCCTGCATAACGTACTGCGGAACGCGCCCGGCCTGCGCTTCATTAACCGGAACCGCGGGCATGCACTTCATTTGCGCCAGCAGGCCGTCGATCAGCGCCGCGTCCTCAGTCACATCAGTGATGGCAACAATCTCCATCGCGGTGAGCTGATGCACCTGATCCGGGTTGAGCTTGTTGCGTAGGGTCTGCTGGTTCATACCCAACGCCTCGGCCAGTTCACGGATGTTATGGCGGCTGGCGAACACCCTGCAGGCGCTATCGAAATGTGGTTGTGTGGAAGTCTGATAATCAAACATGCTGCATCCTTACAATTCACTTAGAGTGAATTACGCGCCGAAAACCAGTTGGAAACGTGAATGCCCCAGCGCTTTTCTGAGTTGTTCTTCTTTCCAGCGGGCATAGTAAATGCGGATAGGGCCACCGGCCTTCTTGCAGCCTTTGCGAATGTTGCGAGGTTCAATTGGTACGCGAGGATTGTCACCGGTAGTCCAGCGGTAAGCAGTCCGTTCAGAAACGCCCTCAAGCTCTGCAAACTGTTGCAGGCTAACAATAGGAGCGGGAACTTTGATGATTGCGATCTCAGAAGGCATATTGCATGATTCCTCTTTTGAAAATACCTGACAGTGATTGCCAAAGTTTTGCCGACGTTTGCCATTAACTGCCACCATTCACAGTGATACTAATGCTAATTTTAGTATCTAGCAACAAAGGAATGCTAAATTTAATGATAGATGCTAATTTTGATAACGAAGCGTTACTAAATAGGATCTGTGAGGTTTATGGGTTTACTCAGAAAATCCAGCTAGCCAACCATTTCAAAATCGCGGCAAGCTCTCTACAAAACCGTTACAAGCGCGGCAATATGTCATACGATTTTGCTGTTCTGTGCTCCCTGGAAACTGGAGCCAGTCTCAACTGGCTGATGACCGGAGAGGGTCATAAAGACTCTTCCGCCAATGAGGCCGATACATCAACAGCACTACCCTCATTCACTTTAAGTGATGGCATCCTTTCCAATATTGGCACTATCAATGCTGACAACAAGTTTTTCAGCAAACCCCTACGAAATGCCTTCTGTCTCAAAAGCGGTAACAAGAGCTACATCACAGAGAAAGATGCCTCTCTGACTGATGGCTTATGGGTGGTTGATGTTGAAGGAGCGGTTAGCCTGAGAGACTTAACGGTTCTGCCTGGCAAGAAATTACATGTTGCGGGCGGCAAGGTTCCTTTTGAATGCGCGACAGACGAAATCAAAATGCTGGGGCGTGTGGTTGGTGTTTACAGTGAGATCAACTGATGGCAATTCGTAAGAATCCGGCAGGAGGCTGGATCTGCGAGCTTTACCCTAATGGTGCAAAAGGTAAACGCATCAGGAAGAAATTTGCCACCAAAGGGGAAGCCCTGGCCTTTGAGCAGTACTCAGTTCAAGCGCCCTGGCAGGAAGAACGAGAAGACAGGCGCACTCTAAAAATGCTGATAGATGCATGGTTCAGCGCGCACGGCATCACTCTTAAAGATGGCATCAGACGCCAGCAAGCAATGAGCCACGCTTTTGAATGTATGGGCGAACCACTGGCACGCGATTTTGATGCACAGATGTTTTCCCGCTACAGGGAAAGGCGTTTAAAAGGTGATTACGCTCGTTCCAACAGAGTGAAGCAGGTTTCACCACGCACATTAAATCTTGAGCTGGCTTACTTCCGGGCAGTGTTCAATGAACTTAACCGCCTTGGAGAATGGAAGGGGGATAACCCGCTCAAAAATATGCGCCCCTTCCGTACAGAAGAAATGGAGATGGCCTGGCTAAACCACGACCAAATTTCGCTACTTCTCGGAGAGTGCAAACGGCATGACCATCCTGATTTAGAAACTGTGGTAAGAATCTGTCTCGCCACTGGCGCTCGTTGGTCTGAGGCCGAGAGCCTGAAAAAAAGTCAGCTCGCGAAATACAAAATCACATACACCAACACGAAAGGCAGAAAAAACCGCACAATTCCCATCAGCAAAGCGCTTTATGAATCCCTGCCTGATGATAAAAAAAGTCGTTTGTTTAGTGATTGTTATGGCGCGTTTCGGTCTGCTCTGGAAAGAACAGGCATCGAACTTCCCGCAGGACAACTTACTCATGTTTTGCGGCACACCTTCTCCAGTCACTTTATGATGAATGGTGGTAATATTCTGGTCTTGCAGCGTGTGCTCGGTCATACTGATATAAAAATGACTATGCGATATGCGCACTTTTCCCCTGACCACCTAGAAGATGCAGTTAAATTAAATCCGTTAGCAAATAATTGATTAAAAAATCTCAATAAGGATATAGTAATGGCAGCAAAACTTTTCACATGCCAATTATTCGAAAGCAAAGGGTTAAATAAAGCGATATATTTTTCTGGATTAACCTATAACCTCATCATTCATCCATATGTTTATGGCGAACCTCTAGCATCCATTCAGCCTATATACTACCTTGATGAATTAGAAGCTATTGCGAGGTTAAGAATTGAGCCGCCAAGCCCAATCTCAGAAAAAGAAATAGAGTATTTAATAGATAATTATTTATTCGAATACTCACTCTTAAACATCAATTCAAGAATGTGTTCAAAAATAACAAAACCTGCATTTTGGCCTTTCGATTCAAACGATCTATATCAATATCATGACAATAAAAACACCAGAGCTCTAACACTAGATCCACTTAATGACGATAGTATTGTAAGTTTACAAGATTCTTCAGGAAAAGAATGGGATTTCACTGACTTTTGCTTCGCAAAACCATTAATTTTCAACCATCTATCGAATTGCGCCATAAATATCAAGAAGCTCTATAATGAGAAAATAAATGTTATGATTACTCCTGACTCTCACCGAGATGGATATATGGGGAAATTGAGGTTAATTGAAAGTGAAAACGAAGTTTTAGATTATACACAGGCTCTTGGCTTAGAAAACAAAATATCGTTCCATAGGATAATAAACGTTGATACATTTGAGATAGAGTCTGAAATTATATCAGGCGACGTTATAGATATTCCCGTTAAAAAAATAACCACAAACAAAACCTATTCACCTTTGTTACTTTCATATTATTTTTCTGGATTAAGAGAAAGAAATCCGTTACTGAGCTTTACTGGTTATTATAATGTCTTGGAATATTATTTGGAAGACGCAGCGCCAATCATGGGACTTACAACTGATCGAACAGAAAAAGAAAATTTAAGACACGTAATTAATTTAATAACCAATCAAAATGAAATTTATCAATTCATAATAAATTCCTCGAGAAGACTAGTTACAAAAATAGGACAAGATATTATTTCATCTTCAGGTGTTAGGATCGCTGGCGTTAATGTTCAAGACGAACCAACATTAATGACTAACATTAGCGACTGGCTCTATAAAATACGTTGTGCAGTAGTACACTCAAAAAAAAGCAGGAGAGGACAAACCGAAGCTATCTTTGAACCGTATTCTAGTGAAGCCGATAATATACAATCAGCTTTAATTGTGATCAAATGGCTATCTCAAAAATGTATCTTAAAAGATAATGAGTTAACAAACGCTCTACCATGAACCAAAGCTATAGAGTGGCGATAAAGTGGCGATAGATATGGCGGATAGTGGGTAATCATTGGCAAACAGATGCAAACTATGTCAATGATAAATAAAGCAACCTATTGATTTTAGGTTGTTCCGGTAGGAACTCATAATCGCTTGGTCGCTGGTTCAAGTCCAGCTGGGGCCACCAAATTTTAGCTGTTAGAACAGCAAGTTAAGCCACCTTTTGAAAGGTGGCTTTTTTGTTTGTGTGAGAGAGTGTCGCAAAAGTGTCTCATTAAGCACCCAGCTTTTTGGCCTGGTCATCTTTGCCGCCTGAGTATCCCTGAGGCCTTCGAAAAGGCCTCGCCGTGAGGACAGGAACTGTCTAAGGAATTGCGGGCGCTCCAAATATCCTTCATCACTCGCATAATTATCGATGCATTAACACCTGTAGAGCCAAAGTTGGTGCAGCAGGTGCCTCTATTAGCTGGTTCAGCTGTTGCCAGCTTTTCTCTGCGAGCTGTTGACTGGGCTGATTTTCCAGAACGTATTCTTCCCGCTCAATTTCGGCATTCAGGATAAATACATCCAGTTCTTCCTCTGTGATAGTGGCAGTTACATGTAACTGATTATTTAATTCAGAATTAATTTTCAACTCAACACCCTCTTTTTATTACCAACCAACTTTTTAGGTAATGCTGTTACTTTTGACATTAATATGTCTGTAATTTATTAATCTGATGGAAAAAATCCCTGCGAAGCAGGATTTCATTAAAACATTAAAATCAATTGGTTATATAAAACCCCCTCTCCACTATCAGCATTCTTGCTCTTGATAGATTGCACTCCCTGGTTACTTTACCGTCATTCAGTGAGTAATCGCATGCACAAAAATTGCTCATTCAGTCAAAAGTTACCAATCTGTGGGGCCAGTAACTAAAGAGTTAGTTCACCAAGAATCCGCGATGCTGATGCTGATGCTGATGCTGATGCTGATGCTGATGCTGATGCTGATGCTGATGCTGACCAGAGCATAAGAAAATTGAATGTGATTAGGTGAAAAAAATCCACTACATTCAAATTTCGAATTTTGAGCGCAGTTCCGGTAAAGGCTGAGATTTCTCGCCGTCGTTTAAGGTTCGAAACCTGTCAACGATCGTTGCTTCACCAGCGAACTCCGCACAATCCCAACAAATCCCCCTCAAGGAAGAGCAAATGCAAATCGAGCAACTAAACGTCCTGACAGCGAGCCATAACGAGTTAAACGAGCTGGTATCCCTGTTAACCGACTGCGTGGAAAGCGGTGCCTCTGTCGGGTTTCTCGCCCCGCTGGAAACCGGGGAAGCACAACGCTACTGGCAGGGGGTTGCCGCCGATCTGGCTGAAGGGGGGCGCACGTTGCTGATAGCCCGTGATGCAGGCCGTATCGCCGGGGCCGTGCAGATTAGCTACTGCGGAAAGAAAAACGGCAGCCACCGCGCCGAAGTGGAAAAACTGATGGTGCATACGGCGTTTCGTCAGCGTGGCGTGGCACAACAGCTGATGGCCGAACTGGAACGACAGGCGCAGGCTAATCAGCGCACCCTGCTGGTACTGGATACCCGCACGGGGGATACGGCGTCAACGCTGTATCGCAAACTGGGCTATCAGGCAGGCCATATCCCCGGCTTTGCACGCAGCTCGGCAGGTGCGCTGGATGGCACCACCTTCTTTTACAAAGCCCTGTAAGTCACCAGCTGCTCATTCGCGCTAACCGCCACCACCAGCCCCTCCCCCACCAGCACCCGCAGATCGCGCCGGGCGGTTTGAGGGGAGATGCCCAGCGCCTCGGCGACTTCCGCGCCGGTAAAGGTTTTGCCGGGCGTGGCTGACAGCACGTTGACCAGTGTCACCTGGCGCGGGGTCAGACGGCGGAGCGCGCCAGATTCGAACAGGCGGCGATCCAGCGCGGCGCGGCGATTAACCAGCGAGTCGATATGTTCCAGCAGTCCGTTAACCGCCCGGGTGATAATACTGGCCTGATAATCAAGGAAGTAGGTCAGGTCCATCCCGTCCGTTTCGGTGTACTGGTAGCTGTGCGCATATCTGGCCGGCGCGTTGTGCAGCAGGCTGCTGATCGACAGGTAGCGAAAGGCCTCGTAACCCGACCTGAGCATAAACCAGTAGAACAGCGCGCGGCTGGTGCGGCCGTTGCCGTCGCGGAACGGGTGCTCATGGGCGATCATAAAGTGCAGGATGCTGGCGCGGATCATTGGGTGAACGTAGTCGGTCGATTCGTTAGCCCAGGCGCAGACGGCCTCCAGCCGGCTCAGAATGCTGTCTGCCGCCGGTGGGCGATAAATAATCTCGCCGTCCCGGCCGGCAATCACCACGTCGTCAGTCTCGCGGAACAGCCCCGGCGTGTAGGTTTTGTCATTAATCCCGCTCATCCCCACCGCGTGAAAGTGGCGGATCAGATCCACGGTCAGGGGTTGCTGCAGATGCTCCGCAATCTCACTCATCAGCCGGGCGTTACCGGCGATCATCTGTTCACCTTCCGTGCGCGCGCGCCGTCCGCTGGAGAGCATCTCCCGCGCCACCAGCGTGGTGGTGTTCGCGCCTTCCAGCTGTGAACTGGTGATGGCCTCACTGAACCGCAGCGGGGCCAGCTCTGCGCCGCTGGCGCTCAGGCGGCGGCGAATATCATCCAGGGCGGGGCGGGTGGTGTATCTGTCGACCTGCTCCAGCGCGGCAAGGATGCTCTGCGTCAGGTTAAACCCGGCCTGCTGCCCCCGTTCGTTGCGGTACGCAATGCGCTGGATGGCCGCGTTGCGGGCCATACGCGTAAAGTGCCAGGCCATCGCGGGATCGTCGCCAGGCGCAAGACGATACTGAAAATCATCAAACGGCAGATAGCGGCCTTTATCATCAACCAGCCGGTTATAGCGGTTGTAATGCGTCAGCGTCGCCATGCTGATGTCTGAGCTCAACGGAGGTGAGGGGGGGCGGATGATTGCCATAAACTACGCTCAAAAATTGAATATTGGTTCTAGTTTAGACATTGAAGAGCGGTTACAGCAAAATTTTCGCTTCATTGATGATAAAGGTTCGCAAACTCTCTCTTAACGTTTAGCCGCCAGCTCCCTCATCTGGGCCTGCAGAGAGTCGTGCACCTGCTGGTTATTCATGTTCAGCCTCTTCCTGTGTGCAGGCAAATGAAAAAAGGCCCCACAGGGGCCTTGATTAGTCTTTTAGCGTAATGAATCAGAACGAACTCCAGTTCTCATCCCCGCCCCCGGTCTTCGCCGCAATCAGCGCCGGCTGCGGTCTTTTCAGCTCAGGCTTACGCCCTGCGCCGGGCCCGGCCGATCGGCCCGCATCCGCGTCACCGCTTCTCTCGCGCAGCTTAAATTCGCCCACCAGCTCCGCCATTACCGCGGCCTGTGCCGACATGGCGTGGGCGGCGCTGGCGGACTCTTCCACCAGCGCGGCGTTCTGCTGGGTGGTGGTGTCGATCTGGCCGATAGCCTGGTTAATCTGGCGGATGCCGTCGCTCTGTTCGTGGGCGGCGCGGGCGATGTCGTTGATCAGCCGTTCCACGTCGCCGGCGTTGCCGACCATCTCGCGGATCACCGCACCGGTCTGTTCAATCAGCTGCCGCCCGGTTCCGGCCTGGGTTACCGAGGCGTCGATCAGCGCTTTGATATCTTTCGCGGCGGTGGCGCTCTTCTGCGCCAGGCTGCGCACCTCACCGGCGACGACCGCAAAGCCTTTGCCCTGCTCGCCGGCGCGGGCGGCTTCCACCGCCGCGTTAAGGGCGAGGATATTGGTCTGGAAAGCGATTGCCTCAATGACGTTGATAATCTCCGACATTTTCTGTGCAGACTGGTGGATGCCCTGCACCTGTTCGGTGGTTTTCTGCATCATGGCGGTGTTGCGCTGCATAATGCCGCCCCCTTCCGCCACCAGCCGCTGCACCTGGCGGGCGTTGTCGGCGGTGTTTTCCACCGTGGCGGTCAGCTGCCCCAGCGCCGAGGCGGTCTGCTCCAGCGCGCTGGCCTGCTCTTCGGTGCGTGAGGAGAGGTCCTGATTGCCCGCCGCGATCTGTGAGGCGGCACTGGCCACCGAACCGGCGCCGCTGCGGATCTGGCCCAGCATCTGGCTGACGTTAATCGCGGTACTTTTCAGGCCGGTCAGCAGCGCGCCAACGTCATCCCGGTGATAGCGCTCCTTAAACGCGGTGGTCATATCGCCGCGCCCGCTCGCTTCAATTCCCGCCAGCGCCTCGGCCAGCGGCCGCGTAATGCTGCGCGAGATCGCCCGCATCACCAGCATGCCGGCGATCGCCGCCAGCAGCGCCACCAGCGAGAAGATCAGGTTGTTGCGGTCAAGCCCGGCGGCCAGGCGGTCCATCTCGCCGGCCAGCACCACGTTGAGGTCGTCCAGCAGCAGCTTTTGCTGCGCGTCCAGCTGTTCCAGCGCACCGGCACCGGCGGTTTTTTCCAGCGTCTCCGCGTGCGTTTTGAAGTAGTGCTGCTGCTGGCTGACGAATTTCTCCCACACCTGGCGGTCGCCCTGCAGATCTTCCGGCACCACGCTGTCGATCATCGCGGCGATCCTGCCCTGCAGTTCGCGATAGGCGTTCATCGCCTGCGGATCGCGGCTGGTGACGTAGTTTTTATTCACCCCGGCGATGGCCAGGTTGCTGTCGTAGAGATCGTTGACCGTCGCCGTGCGCGCCATCGATCCTTTAATGGTCGAGTAGCTGTACTGGTTAACGGCAAACAGCAGCACGATAAACGCCAGCAGGGTGCCGAACCCCACCAGCAACTTTCTGGAAACAGACAAATTACTCAATAGCGACATGGCAGGGATCATCCGTAAAATGAGGAAAATTGCTGAAGTTATCGGCAGTCAGGCGCTGAACTTAATAGTGAGAGGGAGAAAAAGTAACGATAAATGATAATGTTACGACTTTATTAAACGAAGTCGCTATCGATGGTTAATCAGCCAACCGATCGCGTCAGTTTGCCGATCGGCGATCTCCGGCAGGCGAATTTGCGGTGATTAGCGGCAGGCCGCTTCAGCATTAATGAAGTGTTTTACCGCGCGGCGCGATCGATTTACTCATCCATCGGCACCGCGCTTCAGGTTATGATATCGCCCTTCATGAAAACCCTGGCATAAACGATGTTAAAACTGGATAAAACCGATCGGGCGATTCTGGCCGAACTGCAAAAGGATGGCCGCATCGCCAATAATGCGCTGGCCGAGAAAGTCGGCCTCTCCCCCTCCCCCTGCCTGCGGCGGGTGAAGGCGCTGGAGGAGGCGGGCGCCATCGAGCGCTACGCGGCGATCCTCAACCCGAAGGCGGTGGGGATGGAGATGACGGTGTTTGTGCGCATCTGGCTGACCAGCCAGGATGCCGATACGGTGGATCACTTCTCGCGTGAGGTGCGGGCGATGCCGGAGGTGGTGGAGTGCCATCTGATGGTCGGCGACTGTGATTTTATCCTGCGGGTGATGACCGCCGATCTGGCCGCCTATCGCCGCTTCCAGACCGAGTATCTGACCCGCATTCGCGGCGTGCAGAGCGTAAAGACCGACCTGCCGATGCAGACCATCAAGCAGACCACCGAGATCCCGCTGCGTTAAGCCGCGCCCGGCGGCCCGTCACCGGCCATCGCTGACCGGGTCAACGGCTGCAAATCCGCAGTGGGCTGGCAGCCCGGCAGTACGGTGGCGAAGCGGACTACAGTCGCGCACACCGTACGGCGGTTAAGTGAGCGACTACAGCGCAGGCAGTACGGTGGCGAAGCGGGTTACAGTCGCGCACACCGTACGGCGGTGAAGTGAGCGACTACAGCGCAGGCAGTACGGCGCGAAGCGGCTTACAGCAGCGCGCGCAGCACGGCGGTGGCGGCCACGCTGATCGCCACCACCGGCAGCAGCGAGAAGCGCATCGCGGCCAGCAGTGACACGGCCAGCGCCAGCAGGTCGGCCGGGTTAGTGGTGACAAAGTGCGGCGCGATAACGGTAATCAGCACGCAGCCGGGCGCGGCATCCATCACCGCGCGGGTGCGCGGCCCCAGCGTGCGCCGCCGCAGCAGCAGATAGCCGGCGACGCGGGTCAGATAGGTGGTCAGCGCCATCAGCACAATGGTCAGGGTGGTCAGCGAAATCATGACTTCTTCCCGAACAGCAGAATCGCGGCCAGCCCACTGATTGCCCCCACCGGCACATAGGCCGCGCCGGGCACGTAGTGGTAGGTGGTGGCTGCCGCCACCAGGCTGACCAGCCACGGCAGCGCCGCCCGCATCCCCTTCCACATTCCGCGCAGCAGCACAAAGAACACCGCCGGGAAGGCCATATCAAAGCCCCAGCGGCTGATATCCCCCAGCGCCGGGCCGACGATCACACCCGCGGTGGTGGAGGTGATCCACACCAGCCACAGCGCCCCCGCCAGCCCGGCGTAAAAGCCGCCGCTGAAGGCCGGCCCAATACCGGCGGCTCTGCGGCGCGCGCTGTCGGCCATGCTGATCGCCCAGCTCTCATCACACATAAAGAACAGCGCGGGCAGAACTTTACGGGCGGGCAGATGGCTGAGGTACGGCGCCAGCGACGCCCCCATCACCAGATGGCGGCTGTTAACCAGCAGGCTGACCAGCACGATGGTCAGCACCTGCGGCGGCGAAGTCCACAGCGCCAGCGCCGCAAACTCCGAGCCGCCGGCAAAGTTCAGGCCGGTCATCAGCCCGAGGCTGGCCACGGAAAGGCCTTTCTGCGCCGCCTGCGCACCGAGCAGCAGACCAAAAGGCAGCACGCCGAGCATTACCGGCAGGGCGGCGATCGCGCCGCGAGAGATTTCGGCGGATAATCCGGCCGTTCGGCTACTACAGGACTCTGAAATCGACATCGGGGCCTCCGTTAAGGCCCGCTATTATAAGAGGATCCTCTTAGAATCGGGTTGCGATTGTTGACAAAAAGCGCGCGTAAGCAGGAATAAAAATGCGCATAGTGCAGTAAAAGCAAAAGATAATTGCGCTGGTATACGCCCATCGAAATACCTTGTGCTAAAGAGCCTGACTTTTTCTTCACGCTTGGGCCAGTCATCCTTTTGATCACCTTCTTCCAGAACCGCACAGGATACATTCCGCCAGCTTATGACGGTGGGCGGGCGGGCACCTGGTGCCTCGCCCAGCCCGACAGTTATCTTTGGAAGGCGGATTTCCGCTTTAGGGTCACCGCGCCTTCCGCCACCAGCGCCAGTACCGCCAGCCAGATAGCGATATAGGTTGGCCACTGGGCTGCGGGAATGCTCTCCCCAAGCAGCAGCGACACGACCACCAGCAGCACCGGTTCCACGTAGATCAGCAGGCCAAAAAGCGACAGGTTGAGACGCGGTGCCGACAGCGCCTGCAACACCAGCGCCGCGGCGCTGATCGTCCCCAGACCGGCAATCAACCACGGCAGAGCGGCCGTCCACTCGGTGGACGCCGCGCTGTGCAGCACAAACAGCAGGCTGACCGGCAGGCTGAAAGCCATATCGATCCAGGTCGCCCCCAGCGTGTTGGTATCGGTAACGCGCCGCAGCCAGAAATACCCGGGATAGCCAAGACAGACCACCAGCGCTGGCCATGAGAGCGTACGCGCCACCGCCAGCTGGCAGGCAATGCCGATCACCGCCAGCACGCAGGCCAGCAGCTGAAGACGGCTGATGCGGTCTTTAAAGGCCAGACGGCCGATGATCACCATGCTGATCGGCAGCAGAAAATAGCCGAGCGAAACGTCAAGGCCGTAACCGTTGATTGGAGCCCACATAAACAGCCACAGCTGGGCACCGAGCAGCAGCGCCGAGAGCAGGCGTTGCGCCAGATAGCGCAGGGAACGGCACGCAAGGCGGGTAATCAGCCGCACCTCGTGCCAGCGCCCGCTGGCCAGCACAAACAGCGCCATGCACGGCACGGTCAGCAGCATCCGCCAGCCGTAGATGGCGTCGCCGTTTAGCGGGGCGAGCAGGTGCGTCCAGGCATACAGCAGCGCGAACAGCGCCGACCCCATCACGTTCAGCAGCACGCCGCCTGAACTGTTTAACCCACCGGTCTGCGCCATAATGCCGTTACTCCTGTCCGTGTCCTGTTGTTCAGCCTGGCCACGACCAGGCCGCTTACCCGCATGCTACGGGCATGGCAATTTATTGCATTCAGGCCGATAATTGGGCGCAAAATACGTACTCAAAATGAGAAATTTTCCCGCAATGAATAAAAACCCCGCCCCGGATAGCTTCGACCTGGCCCTGCTGGCGCTGCTGCAACAGGACAACAGCCTGCCGCTGCGCGAGCTGGCAGAAAAAGTGCATCTCTCTACGGCATCGGTGCAGCGGCGCATTCAGCGGCTGAAGAAGGCGGGATTTATTCTGGCCAGCACGGCGGTGCTGGATCCGGATAAGGTCGGCCAGGCGATCACGCTGATCGTTGAAGTGCACGTCGATCGCACCCATGCAGACGATCTGGCAGCGCTGAAGCAGCAGTTTGCCATCCCGGAGGTGCAGCAGTGCTATTACGTCACCGGCGATGCGGACTTTATGCTGGTGATCACGGTGGCCACCATGACCGAATTCCAGCAGCTGGCGCAGCGGCTGTTCCACGATAACAGCAACGTCAAATGGTTCAGAACCACGGTAGTGCTGGAGCGGATTAAAGCCACGCTGCAGGTGCCTTTAAAGAGACCCGCCTGACTTCCGTTAATAGCGGATAACTGAACGAGCTGGCAGAAGATGACGTAGTAAAACCCGCCAGCTTAGCGATTTTATTAATTAGCCCTGCCCTGACGGCCATGGATTTAAACAGAATAAACTGAAAAGGGTGCTCACAGATCGCAGCTTCAGCAACTGACAGGCGGAGCCGAAGCCCCGCCGACAGGTTGTTTTACCGAATGGATTCGTAAGCCATTTCGGCAACAACCCGGATACTGTTCTGACTGAATGACACGCCGCAGCGGGCATTTTTTGCAATCATGGTGATGATAATAATCATCACGCAGATCGCGACCAGACTGATAGTATCCGTTTCATGCGGTTTCATCGTTCTTACTCCTTGCCTTTCGGCCAGCAGAGAACTAACCTGTAGTTGTTGAGGCTAGCAGGTTAGCCCCGGGTTAATGAAAATTAATTCGGGGCTTTCACATTTCTGACCTGCAACATGCTCAGGACAGAAAGATCCAGAGCACCCGCCAGAGAGTCTACGCGTAAACCTTCCAGTGTGAATAAAATAAAACCTCCTGGCTATTTTATCTTTCAATTTTATAATATACATCGCAAAAAAAATGAAAGAAAATGATAACTTCAAAGATAATATCACTGCCTTTTAAAAAAACCATTAACAGGATTGCGTTATAACCCCAGCCAATAACAACCCTAAATATTAATTCAAATACACATAGTCGTCTGCATAACATAAAAATATACTAAGCAAATAACACTCTTTACTTATGAAATAAAGAGTAATCTTTTACATCATCGCTTTACGTGTAATATTAATTATAAAAAATAATTTACTTCTCTCACAATAAAATTAATCGTTGATGTTCATACAGGTATCAGCCCTCTTGCCCCCAGCGCGATAAGCTCCAGCACCTCTGCACCTCTGCACCTCTGCACCTCAGCACCTCAGCACCTCAGCACCTCAGCACCTCAGCACCTCAGCACCTCAGCACCTCAGCACCTCAGCACCTCAGCACCTCAGCACCTCAGCACCTCAGCACCTCAGCGCATGTTTAATATATAAAACAAATGCTGCAAACATTTTAATCATACAACTCCATGTAATTATTGAAATTTACTTAATAACCTTGTTTTTAACCTCCCTTTTCGGCCCAATTCACACTCAACATCTGTCCATTTTTTCGCGTATTATCCCGGCCAACAATAACAACACTGAACACGCCTCACCCGGAGAAGACGATGACCGACGCGCACGCGCAGCCCGCTACTGCAACAGTAGATATGGCAGCTCTCTACCGCAGGATCACCTGGCGACTGATCCCGTTTTTATGCCTGTGCTATCTGGCGGCCTACCTTGACCGCATCAACGTCGGGCTGGCGCGGCTGCAGATGTCCAGCGATCTGCAGCTCAGCGACGCCGCGTTTGGCCTCGGAGCCGGGCTGTTTTTTGTCGGCTATATCCTGTTTGAAGTGCCGAGCAATCTGATCCTGCAGCGGGTCGGTGCCCGTGTGTGGATCGCCCGCATTATGATCAGCTGGGGCCTGCTCTCGGCGGCGACGCTGCTGGTGCAGACGCCGACGCAGTTCTACTGGGTGCGTTTTTTACTTGGCGTGGCGGAAGCCGGTTTCCTGCCGGGTGTGCTGTTCTACCTGACCCGCTGGTATCCGTCGTGGCGGCGCGGGCGGATTATCGCGCTGTTTATGCTTGGCCTGCCGCTGTCGAGCCTGATCGGCGGGCCGCTGTCCGGCTGGATCATGACCCACTTCGATCGGCTGCACGGCCTGCGCGGCTGGCAGTGGATGTTTCTGCTGGAGGGCCTGCCGAGCGTGGTGCTGGGCGTGATGACGCTGTGGCTGCTGCCCGATGGCGTGATGCAGGCAAAGTGGCTGAACGGTGAGGAGAAACGGCAGATTACCCAGGAACTTGCCGCCGACCAGCAGCAGGCGACCGGCAGTAAATCACGCCTGCGCGATGGCCTGCTAAATATCCGCGTGCTGATGCTGGGCGGCATCGACTTTTCCATTCTGCTCAGCGCCTATGCGATTGGTTTCTGGTTACCCACGCTGATTAAAAACGCCGGCGTCAGCGATATCGGCCTGATCGGCTGGCTGACCGCTATTCCCGGCCTGGCAGCGGTGTTGGCCATGCTGCTGATCGGTTACAGCTCTGACCGGCTGCGCGAGCGGCGCTGGCATATTATCGTGCCGTTTATCGTTGCGGCGACGGCGCTGGCGGCCAGTACCTTCTTCAGCGGCAGTGTGGCGGTGACGGTACTGCTGTTCGCCGTTGCTCAGGCGATGGTGATCGGTGCGGTACCGGTGTTTTTCAGCCTGCCCGCCACCTTCCTGCAGGGCACCGCGGCGGCGGCCGGTTTTGCGCTGGCCTGTTCGCTGGCGAATATTGCCGGGCTGGTGAGTAACTCAATTATGGGGCTGGCGCTGGATCTGACCGGCAGCAGCAGCGGCGCGCTGTGGTTCTTCGCCGCCTGCCTGCTGCTCAGCTGCCTGCTGGTGATTGCGCTACCGGCTAAGCTGGTTAACCGCTGACCGTCCGCTGGTGACTGCGCTACCGGTAAAGCGGGTGAACCGCCGATCGCCCGCTGGTGACTGCGCGCTACCCATCGTTCAGGATTCACCTGCGACGAACCGATCCTGCGTGGCGTTATTCACCCACCACCAGCCAGCCCGTTCGGCGATCAACTGCCGGTGCCAGGCCAGCAGCTGCGGCGGCGTGATCCGACTGAAATGCGCCGCTGACAGGTCATCCTGGCCGTAGCGCTGCTGCAGCCAGTGCTTCAGCGACTGCGCCATGGCACCCGCCGGTTGCTCTGCAAGTTCGCCCAGCAGGCTGGCGCTGCGCGCGGCAAGGCTCTGTGGCGTCAGGGCCGCCAGCTGTGGCGTCATACCCTGCAGGAAAGCCTCAATCCGCCCCGCCAGCTCATCGACCAACACCCGCGGCGACTGCAGAATAAACAGCACGCCGCAACGCCCCGCCGCCTGATAAAAGCGGCAGCTGACCGCATAGCCGATGTTCTGTTCCACCCGCAGCTGCTGGAAGAACGGCTGCGCATAGCAGGCGGCCAGCAGTTGCCAGGCCGCCAGGCACTCGGTGCTCTGCTCCACCAGCGGGCAGAACAGCAGCAGCGCATGCTCCCGGCTGTCGGTGGTGACTGAGCGATGAACTCCGCGATAAAACGGCATTGTTGCCTGCACCCTTGCAGCATCAATTTCATCCGTAGCCGACGTTGAGGGTTCTGGCTCACCAGGAAGCTTCAACAGCACCGCTGAGTCAGCGCTGACTGCCCCTGAAATCCCCGCCGATCCTGGCGAGATCAGCTTCCTTTTAGCAGCAGGCGCATCAGGAACCTGTGAAGACAGGTTCACCGCAGCAGCAGACGCGTCAGGAACCTGTGAAGACAGGTTCACCGCAGCAGCAGACGCGTCAGGAACCTGTGAAGACAGGTTCACCGCAGCAGCAGGCGCGTCAGGAACCTGTAAGGGCGGATTAACCGCTGCAGGGAATGCCGTCAGCAGTCGGGCCAGATCGGCGTGCAGCGCCTCGCTGCCGCCGTAAAGCGCTGCCTGCCACACTCCGCCGGGAAAAACGTCGTCGCTCAGGGAGCCTGCGCTCTCCTGCAGCAGTGCAGGAAACTCCGCCAGCAGTGCCCTGACCGCAATGTCCCCACGATCCCTCCCCCTGCGACGCTGCGCCTCACGTTGCCCGGCGCCCAGCGCCGCCGCAGGCAGATTATTCAGCCGGGCGTTGATTGCCGCCAGCGCCGTCTGCATTAACGCCGCCGGGGCGGACAGCTGCAGCAGCCACAGCCCCTGCTGGTTGCTGAACAGCAGTTCTCCACCCTGATGCGCCAGGCTTCCCGCCAGCGGACGCAGCGCGGTCAGCAGGATATCACCCCATGGCGCGGGTAGCGGGAGGATGGGGGATAACAGCAATACGGCAGCTTCTGTGTCGTTGGGAGGGTGCAGCCCATGATGCGGCAACGCCACCGCGTTATCCGGTAAGACGATTGGCGTTGACCGTTGCGCCTGTGGGAAGAAACGCAGCCGACCGGGGGCGGCGTTATCTGCGGATTCTGCGGATTCTGCGGACTCTGCCAACTCTGCTAACTCTGCTAACTCTGCTAACTCTGCTAACTCTGCTAACTCTGCAGGCTTTTCCGATTCTATCGCCAGTGCCAGCAGGAAACCCTGCTGCGTCTGCCGCGCATCCACCGCACGATCGGTGACGATAAGGCTAATCATCCCCTGCGGTGAAAACTGCCCCAGCAGCGCCAGCCAGCGATCGGTTTCACACTCGCGCAGTGCGAAGGCCAGCGTACTTCCGGTGGAATGCCCGGGCGGCGGGAAGGCCAGCGAACTCCCGGTGGAATGCCCGGGTGACGGGAAGGCCAGCGTACTCCCGATGGAGTGCCCGGGCGGCGGGAAGGCCAGCGTACTCCCGATGGAGTGCCCGGGCAGCGGGAAGGCCAGCGCCCGGTCACGCAGCTGCTCCAGCGGTGCCTGCCGGCTGAACTGGCGTAAGGCAAGCCCGGCGTAATGCGCCCGCTGCGTTTCACTCAGCAGCGCCAGCTGCCCCAGCCAGTGGTGCAGACGCGCTGCCAGCTTTACGCCATCCTGGCGCTCGCCGCCGATGAATTCAAAGCACACCAGCTGCTGCTGCGGGCTCTGATAAGGCAGCAGCAGCCGCACGCCGTCAGCCAGCCCCTCTTCTCGCAGCGCGGCCATCAGGCCGCCTTCCGCCTCATCCAGCAGCAGTTGGCGCAGCAGGGTCATTTCCTCTGCAAACCGCCCATCAACAAGAAATGCGAAGCGCAGGCATTCGCCGGCAGGCAGCCGTAGCGTAAGACGCCGCTGCCTGCTGAGCCGCAGTCCGGGCAGTGGCGATATCCCGGCAACGCCAGCGGCTGAAAAACGCGGTTCGCTGCACTGCGATTCGTCAGGTGCTGAAAGCAAACGATCGCCGTGCAGCGCATCACCGGGTACTGAATGCAACCAATGACTGTTGAGCACATTACCGGGTGCTGAAAGCAAGCGATCGCCGTGCAGCCCGTCACCAGGTACTGAAAGCAAGCGTTCGCCTTGCAGCGCATCACCGGGTACTGAAAGCGGCCGATCGTCCGGCGGCATATCGTTTGCAGAAAACAGCCGGGCCGCATCCTGCGCCAGCTGCCATAACTCATCCGGCGGCTGCGGTCCCTGTAGCCACAGGGTGCAGTTCTCCGCCCTGTAGTGATCCCGGTGGAACTGCCGCAGCGCCTGCTGCAATACGGCCGCATCTTCACCAAAATGGTCGCGATCGCCAACGCGAAAGCGCTGCCACGGGTGCGTTTCAAAGGCGGCAGTCAGCGCAGCGTCGCATAAGGTTTCGGCGCGGTCGGCCAGAAGGCGGCATTCGGCATCGATGGTCGCCACCTCCTGCGCGATGGCCTGCTGCTCAAGCAGGGGAACGGCCAGCATATCGCTCATACGCAGCAGCGCGTCAGGCAGCAGCGAAGCCGCGCACTCAAAGAAGAAAGCGGTGTCAGCTTCACGGGTGGTGGCGTTGAGCCTCCCACCCCGGGCGGGCAGCCACGCCATCAGCCTTTCGTCGCACCGGAAGTTCTGGCTACCGGCAAACAGCACGTGTTCCAGCAGATGGGCCAACCCGGGCCACTCAGCGGGTTCATGCAGGCTGCCTGCGTCCACCCGCAGCAGCGCAGCAGCGCGGGTCGCCTGCGGATCATGAATCACCACGATCCGCAATCCGTTATCCAGCTGCCGCTGCTGCGTCACCACCGGTCAGACCTTGAAGATCAGCTGCGAGTTAACCCGCTCAGAGTTAGCCCGGTTGCGGAACTGCAGCTGGTTAATCTGCACGTTGGTGCAGTTGGCCTGCTCGCGCGCCGCCAGAATTTTACCGTGATGCTCTGATTTGCTGCATACCGGGTCGGCGTTATCGGCGTTGCCGGTCAGCATAAAGGCCTGGCAGCGGCAGCCGCCGAAATCCTTCTCTTTTTCTGAACAGGAGCGGCACGGCTCCGGCATCCAGTCAAAGCCGCGATAGCGGTTAAAGCCGAACGAGTTAAACCAGATGTCGTCCAGACTCTGCTCCAGTACCGACGGGAACTGCACCGGCAGCTGGCGGGCGCTGTGGCACGGCAGCGCGGTGCCTTCCGGCGTGACGCTGAGGAAGATTGCCCCCCAGCCGCCCATGCAGCCTTTCGGCCGTTCTTCGTAGTAGTCCGGCGTCACAAACAGCAGGTTGGCCAGGTTGTCGCTGGCCGCCATCTTCTCGCGGTAGCGGTGCACCACCGCTTCGGCGCGCTCCAGCTGGTCGCGGGTCGGCAGCAGCCCTTCGCGGTTAAGCTGCGCCCAGCCGTAAAACTGGCAGGTGGCCAGCTCAACGTCATCTGCTTCCAGCTCGATGCACAGCTCAATAATCCGGTCGATCTGATCGATATTGTGGCGGTGCAGCACAAAGTTAAGCACCATCGGGTAGCCGTGCGCCTTTACCGCTTTCGCCATCTCCAGCTTCTGCTGGAAGGCTTTCTTTGATCCTGCCAGCGCGGCGTTCAGCGTTTCGTCACTGGCCTGGAAGCTGATCTGAATATGATCCAGCCCGGCTTCGGCAAAGGCGTCGATCTTCTTCTGCGTCAGGCCGATGCCGGAGGTGATCAGGTTGGTATAGAAGCCGAGATCGCGGGCGGCGCGGATCAGCTCAGGCAGATCCTTACGCACCAGTGGTTCACCGCCGGAGAAGCCGATCTGCACCGCGCCCATCGCCCGCGCCTGTTTAAACACCTCGATCCACTGGGCGGTGGTCAGCTCTTTTTCCTGCTGCGCGAAGTCCAGCGGGTTAGAGCAGTACGGGCACTGCAGCGGGCAGCGATAGGTCAGCTCGGCCAGCAGCCACAGCGGCGGCTTTACGCCGGTATCAGTCTGCTTCACGTAAAATAATCCACTTCTGCTCACGCGCCGCCGCGAAGAAATCGGTCACGTCATCATCGACGCCGCCCGCCTCCGGAAAACGGGTGTTCAGCGCCTGAATAATCTCTGCCAGGCTGCGTTTGCCGTCGACCAGTTCGAGGATCATCGCCGCGCTCTCGTTGAGTTTCGCCATGCCTTCCGGGTAGAGGATCACATGGCAGTTCTGTACCTCTTCCCACTGCAGGCGGTAGCCGCGGCGGAACGTCGGGATAGTTTGCGGGTTGCTCACAGCAGTTTTCCTTTATGCCAGACCGGCTGGTCGGTAACGGTATGATAAGGCGCACGGTTCAGGGAGTAGGCCATGGTCATCGCGTCCAGCATGCTCCACAGGATGTCCAGCTTGAACTGCAGGATCTCCAGCATGCGCTGCTGTTTTTCCACCGTGTTGCAGTACTCCAGCGCCAGCTGCAGCCCGTGCTCCACGTCGCGCCGCGCCTGGCTCAGGCGGCCGCGGAAGTAGCCGTAGCCCTCCTCTTCGATCCAGCCGTAGTGCTGCGGCCAGCTGTCGAGGCGCGACTGGTGGATCTCCGGAGCAAACAGCTCGGTCAGCGAGCTGCAGGCCGCTTCCTGCCACACCGCACGGCGGGCAAAGTTGACATAGGCATCCACCGCAAAGCGCACGCCGGGCAGCACCATCCGCTCGGAGAGCAGCACGTCACGCTCCAGCCCCACCGCTTCGCCCAGCCGCAGCCAGGCTTCAATGCCGCCGTCGCTCTCTTCATGGCCGTCGTGATCGAGGATGCGCTGCACCCACTTGCGGCGCGTCAGCGCATCCGGGCAGTTGGCCATGATCGCCGCATCTTTCAGCGGGATCCTGGTCTGGTAGTAGAAGCGGTTCGCTACCCAGCCCTGGATCTGTTCACGGGTCGCCTCGCCGTTATGCATGGCGATATGGTACGGGTGATGAATATGGTAGTACGCGCCGCGGGCGCGCAGCGCCTGCTCGAACTGCTCAGGCGTCATCAGTGCGGGTTGGGTCATAGTTCAATACTCATGCCGTCGTAGCTGACCTCAATGCCCCGGCGGGTCAGCGCTGCGCGCTCGGCCGATGACTCATCAAGGATCGGGTTGGTGTTATTAATATGGATCAGAATTTTGCGTTTCACCGGCAGCTGGCTCAGTACGCCCATCAGCCCCTGCTCTTCGCCCAGCGCCAGATGGCCCATATCACGGCCGGTATTGCGGCCGACGCCGGTGTTCGCCAGCTCGTTATCCTGCCACAGCGTGCCGTCGATCAGCAGGCAGTCGGCGCTGGCCATCAGCGCGAGCAGTGCGGCATCCGGTTCGCCCAGCCCCGGGGCGTATAACAGCTTAGCGCCGCTGTCGCGGTTTTCGATCATCAGCGCAATATTGTGGCCGGGCAGCGGACGCCCGCGATACGGCGAGTACGGCGGCGCGTTGCTGAGGATCGGGATGGCGGTGAACTGCAGCGCCGGACAAACGGCGACGGAAAACGGCTCGGCCGGCGCGATCGGATGGTGGATCAACCCGCCGTTCCAGTGCGACAGCATGGTAAAGATCGGGAAGCCGCTGGTCAGGTCGCCGTGTACTTCCGGCGTGCACCAGACGTGGTGCGGGCAGCCTTCGCGCAGATTGAGCAGGCCGGTGCAGTGGTCAATCTGGCTGTCGGTGAGAATAATCGAGCCAATTGCGGTACCGCGCAGCACACCGTGCCGGTTCAGCTCCGGGTTGGCGGCAATCTGCTGGCTGATATCCGGCGAGGCGTTACACAACACCCAGTCGGTGCCGTTGTCGCTGACCGCGATCGAGGACTGGGTGCGCGGGGTGGCGGGAATGCTGCCGTCACGCACGCCCTGGCAGTTACGGCAGTTGCAGTTCCACTGCGGGAAACCACCGCCGGCCGCAGAGCCGAGTACTTTGATTTTCATGGGGAGACCGGTAAGAAAACGAAAAAACCTGCGCGCCCGCCCGGCAGGCCGGAACGATGTGGGCGCGCAGGCTGCAGGGATTAACGGTTAGAGATATACAGGGTTACTTCTAAGCCCAGACGCATATCAATAAAGGTTGGTTTAGTCCACATAGTCAGCTCCTTAAGCTTGGCAAAACAACAACAACGAACGTTGCCAACGTTGGCAACACGCGCATGTTACCAGATTTACGATTTTTGGCGGCTAAGATGTTGCGCCTGTGCTAAAACGATATCAACCCTGAATAGTGTAAGGTTTCACTACCAATGTACTATTTGGTTCAAAATACAGGAGTTATTGCCGCCAGATTTTTTTCAGCACCCGCAGCCAGTTGCCGCGTGTCAGACTGTCGATCAGCGTTTCACCGTAACCCGCCGCGCGCAGCGCCGCCAGCAGACGCGGCAGGCCGGTCACATCGCCCAGCTCTTCCGCCACGGTAATGCCGTCAAAGTCGGAGCCGAACGCCACCCGCTCCTCGCCCAGCTTTTCCAGCAGGTAATCAAGATGCTGCACCATCACGCTGAGCGGCATATCCGCGCCGCGCTGGCCGTCGCGGCGCAGAAAGGCGGTGCCGAAGTTCAGCCCGACCAGCCCGTCGCTCTGCGCTATCGCCGCCAGCTGTGCGTCGGTCAGGTTGCGCGGCTGCGGGCAGAGCGCGTGCACGTTAGAGTGGGTGGCCACCAGCGGCGCATCGCTGAGTTCAGCGGTCTGCCAGAAAGCCTTCTCATTCATATGCGACAGGTCGATCAGCAGCCGGTGCCGGTTGCAGGCGCGGATCAGTCGCTTCCCTGCCTCCGTCAGACCATCGCCGGTATCCGGCGAGCCGGGGAAGCTGCCGTTAACGCCGCTGCCAAAGCAGTTGGGCAGGTTCCAGAACGGCCCGATGCTGCGCAGCCCGGCCGCCACCCAGCCCTCCAGCTGGCTGAGATCGGCATCCAGCGCCTCTGCCCCTTCAATGTGCAGCACCATTGCCAGCAAGCCCTGCGCGATACACTGCTCAATTTCACCGACGCTGCGGCAGATTTTCGCCTGCCCGGCGGACTGCGCTTCAATCTGCTGCAGGATGGCGATTTGCTGTTGGGTAATCAGCAGTGGATTATGGCTCCGCGCTTCGCTGGCGGCATCGCGGCCGTGGAACTTCGCCACATAGTCAGAAGGCGGCACAAACACCGCAAACAGGCCGCCGGCAAAACCGCCCTGACGCATGCGGGCCAGATCGAGATGGCCGCTCAGGCGCTGGCTGAGAAACGCCTGCGCGGGGTTTTCCGGGTGTTTAAGCCACAGCTGCAGCAGCAGATCGTTGTGGCCGTCAAACACCGGCGTAAGTTGCGGGGCGTACATGGCGGAATATCCTTCGGGGAAACAGACGTATTAGCATAACGCATTGTATAAAAAAGGGTGCTCACAGATCCTGCCTTCAGCAACCGGCGGGATTGCTCCCGCCGCAGATTGCCTTACCCTGCAGACTCGCAGGCCATTCTGGCGACAATCCGTAAACTGCCCTGGCTGATTTGCAGTTCACACAACGAACCGCGTGGGATCTCAATCAACACCAACAGTGCGATTAAGAGTGCAATCACCCCAAAAACGAGCATCTTTTGTGCCATCATGGCCTCCTTATCCTTGCCTCGCGGCAGGTAAAAGGCTACCTTCATGTTTCTTGGGCATGAGAGTGGCCTCACCAGTAGTTAATGACTATTCCGGTGGGGCTCTTTCTCTTTCGGCCCTGGCAATACTCAGAACCAAAAGATCCTGAGCACCCGTCGCGCAGTGTACTCCCTTCTTCTTTACCCGCCATGCAATCCATTTTTTTGACGCACTTATTCCTAAATCATTGCAAACGAATGAAATATTGATTTATTTTCTGGAACAGAAGTCACAATAAAATCCAGTAAATCACCTGTTTAGGGTGATTACGTGCCGCCAGCCGTTGCCTCGCGGCAGGTAAAAGGCTACCTTCATGTTGTTGGGCATGAGAGTGGCCTCACCAGTGGTTAATGACTATTCCGGTGGGGCTCTTTCTCTTTCGGCCCTGGTAATACTCAGAACCAAAAGATCCTGAGCACCCGTCGCGCAAAGTACTCCCCGGTTAGCCGCCCGAAATCGTCTCCCCCATAAAGATCTGATAGCTGAGATCCACCGATCCGGCGCTGAACTCGCTGTCGTTAATTCTTTTCAGCAGCAGCTCGGCGGCGGTGTAGCCAATGGCGTAGCGCGGGGTGATCACGCTGGCGAGGGTCGGGTACATTTCGCGGCTGATATCCAGCCCGTGGAAGCCGCTAATCGCAATGCGCCCCGGCACGTCAATGCGGTTGCGCTGACAGTGCAGCAGCGCCCCCAGCGCCAGATCGTCATTGGTGCAGAATATCGCGTCCAGATCCGGGTAACGCGCCAGCGCGCTGGCCAGCATGGTCGCGCCTAATTTCTGCGATGAGATCGCTTTAGGGTTGACCCGCCGCGCCTCGCCGCCGCGCTCGCTCATCGCCTGGCAGTAGCCGCGGTAGCGCGACTCGTCGCGGCGGTCATCCTGCGAGCCAAAGTAGACGATACGCCGCCGCCCGCGATCGAGCAGCGTGCGCGTCATATCGTAGCCGGCGCTGAAGTTGTTAAAACCGACTTCCATATCCAGGCAGCCGCCCTCGGTATCCATCACCTCAACGATGGGGATTTTCGCGGCGCGCAGGTATTTGACCGCGCGTACCGTGTGATCTTTTTCGCTGAGCAGAATGCCGTCAATGCTGTAGGAGAGCAGGTTGATGATCTGCTCCTCTTCCGCCTGCCTGTCGTAGTTGTAGTTGGCGATCAGCGTCTGGTAGCGCCCCTCTTTGGTCGCCGCTTCGATGCCGCTCAGCAGGTCGGCAAAGATCTGGTTTTTAAACGACGGGATCAGCACGCCCAGCGTATAGCTCTTAGAGCTGAGCAGCATCTCAGGTGCGCGGTTGGGGATGTAGTTGATCTCTTCAATGATTTCGGCGATTTTCGCGCCGGTTTCCGGCGAGACGCGCTCCGGCGTGCGCAGATAGCGGCTCACCGTCATTTTGGTTACGCCCGCCAGCGTGGCGATGTCCTGTAACGATATGCGGTGCGATCTCATAGGCGTCCGTTTCAATGCAAAAAAGGCCAGGCAAGCCTGACCTTTGGAAGTCGGTACTGGCCGGGCGCACCCGGCCGGTTAAGATTAATGAATAATGGCGTTCAGAATCAATACGCCTGCCAGGCCGAGGAACGAGATCAGCGTTTCCATCACCGTCCACGTTTTCAGGGTTTCCACCACGCTCAGGTTGAAGTAGCCCTTAAACAGCCAGAAGCCCGGATCGTTAACGTGAGAGGCGATCACGCTGCCGGAGCCCACCGCCAGCACCATCAGCGCCGGGTCGGCGTGGGTGATGGCGATAATTGGCGTGACGATACCGGCGGTGGTGATTGCCGCAACGGTGGCCGAGCCCAGCGCGATACGCAGCATCGCCGCTACCGTCCAGCACATCAGCAGCGGAGAGAGCGATGAGCCCTTCATCATGTTAGCGATGTAGTCGCCCACGCCGCTGTCCACCAGCACCTGCTTAAAGGCACCGCCGCCGGCGATGATAAACACGATCATGGCGATGGAGGCGATCGACGAACCGCACATCTCCATCACCTCTTCCATCTTACGGCCGTTACGCAGGCCGAGGGTGAACACCGCGATCACTACCGAGATAAACAGCGCCACCGCCGGGTTCCCGACGAACTCAAAGAACTGACGCAGCACGTTCTCTTTCGGCGTGGTCAGCTCAAATACCGCCGCCACCGCCATCAGGATCACCGGGATGACCGCGGCGAAGATGCTGGTCCAGAAGCCCGGCATTTCGTGGTCTTTAAAGATTTTCGGGTTATACAGCCCTTCCGGCGGTGACTTCTCAAAGTTCTTCAGGAATTTAGAGAAGATCGGGCCGGCGACGATCACCGTCGGGATGGTGATGATCATACCGTACAGCAGGGTGGTGCCGAGGTTGGCACCAAAGATGGTGGCAATCGCGGTCGGGCCCGGGTGCGGCGGCAGGAAGCAGTGGGTGACCGACAGCGCGGCCACCATCGGCACGCCGACATAGAGCAGCGGCATACCGGAAGCAGCGACCACGGTAAACACCAGCGGCAGCAGCAGCACAAAGCCGATTTCATAGAACATCGCCAGGCCGACGATCAGGCCGGTGACCATCAGCGCCCACTGCACGCGCTTTTTACCGAAGGCGTCAATCAGCGTAGTGGCCACGCGCTGCGCGGCGCCGGTGTCGGAAACCAGCTTACCGAGCATGGCACCGAAGCCGAGGATCATCGCCAGGCTGCCGAGCGTGCCGCCAACCCCCTTCTGAATCGAGGCCACCACCTGCAGCGGCGTCATCCCTTCGGCGACGCCGACCACGGCAGAGACAAAAATCAGCGCGATAAAGCCGTTGACCTTGAAGACGATCATCAGCACCAGCAGCAGGATTACCCCAATCGCTATTATTGTAATGGGCATACAGCATTTCCTTTCAACATAGAGGTAGTAAGAAGCAAGTATAAGTGGTTAAGAACTTTCTGGTGTAAACACAACAAACCGGGCCAGGCGAACGGCCCTGGCCCGGGTAAAAAAAAGCGATAATCAGACCGCGACGCGCATGCCGCCGTCAACGAACAGCAGGTGGCCGTTAACGAAGTCAGAGGCTTTCGAGGCGAGGAACACCGCCGCGCCGATCAGCTCTTCCGGGTTGCCCCAGCGGGCCGCCGGGGTGCGCTTGCACAGCCAGCTGGTGAAGGCTTCGTCATCCGCCAGCGCCTGGGTCATCTCGGTTTTGAAGTAACCTGGCGCGATGCCGTTAACCTGAATATTGTGGCGCGCCAGCTCCACGCACATGCCGCGCGTCAGCATGGTGACCGCGCCTTTTGAGGCCGCGTAAGGCGTAATGGTGTCACGCCCCAGCTCGCTCTGCATTGAGCCGATATTGATGATTTTGCCCTGCTTACGGGTGACCATCTGGCGGGCAACGGCCTGGGAAACCAGGAATACGGCGGTCTGGTTTACGGCAATCACGTCGTTCCAGTCCTGCTCCGGGAATTCAAGGAACGGACGGCGGCGCTGGATACCGGCGTTATTCACCAGCACGTCGATCGGCCCGACTTCGTGCTCAATGCGCTCAACGGCGGCGTTCACTTCGGCAGATTTGGTGACGTCAAACGCCACCGCATGCGCCTTAAAACCCTGTTCGCGCAGCGCCGCAGCCGCTTTATCAGCGCCCTGCTGGGTGGTGGCGTTGATGATCACTTCCGCACCGGCTTCCGCCAGCCCTTTCGCCATCAGAAAGCCGATGCCACGGCCGGAGCCGGTGATCAGCACACGTTTGTTAGCGAGTGAAAAAAGCGTGGTCATAGGGTTCCCTTAAAAAGTCAGCTGCACTTTGGCGGCTTTTTGTTTATCACCGGCAAACAGCAGCGCAGCGTCAATGTCGTTAAAATCGTATTCACCGCTGAACAGCGGCAGCGGGTTAACGGTGCCGTTACCCAGCCACTCCACCGCGGTGTTGAACTCGGTGGTAAAGCGGAACGAGCCGACCAGTTTGATCTCTTTGGCGATCAGCATCATGATCGGGAAGCCCGGCACGTCGCCGCCCATCCCCACCTGCACCAGCGTGCCTTTGGCACGGGTTACTTCCAGGCAGCGGGTCAGCGAGGACGGATGGCCGGAGGCCTCAAACGACACGTCGAAGTAACCCTTCTCCGCCAGGTACGGCGTGAAATCACCTTCGGCAGCGTGGATAGTTTTGGTTGCGCCCATCGCGGTGGCCATCGCCAGCGAACGCTCGCTGACGTCCGCGCAGACCACTTCCGCCGCGCCTTTGGCCTTCGCCGCCGCGGCGATCAGGCAGCCGATCGGGCCAACGCCGGAGATAAATACTTTTTTACCCTGCAGATCGCCGCCCTGGTTCGCCGCATGAATGCATACCGCCAGCGGTTCGGCAAACACCATCACTTTGTCATCGGCATCGTTGGCAAACGGGATGCACTGCGCGCTGTCGACCACTTTGTACTGGGTGAAGCCGCCGTCCACGTGCGGGAAGTACATCGCGCTGCCGAAGAAACGCATGGTGGTGCACTGATTCTCTTCCTGCGCTTCGCAGTATTTGCAGTGGCCGCAGGGTTTCGACGGGTTAACCGCCACTTTCTGGTTCTCTTTCAGCGCCGGGTTGTCACTTTTCACCACGTGCCCAATCACCTCATGGCCGAGGATCATCGGCATCTTTACCGCAAAGTTGCCGACTTTGCCGTGCTGGTAATAGTGCAGATCGGAACCGCAGATGCCGCCACGCGTAATGCGCACCAGCGTGCCCTCGCCCTGATAGTCAACCGGCTGGCTTTTTACCTCAACCTGCTCTTTGCCGTTGATCAGACAGGACTGCGTGGTTGTGCTCATGATGTACCTCAAAAAGACGTTTCAGATTCAGGCGCCTATCAGACCGGGGTTTAACAGTTGAAACTGTGAATCAGATCACTAAAATTCATGTTACTTAACTTATGTTACGCATAACGTGAAGCAGTCCGGGCTTTGCCAGCCGCCGTTTCAGTGGCATTCATCACAAAGGCAATAACGCTACTTTCTTCGCGGGCATTTGCCCGCTACAGTGAACTCATCCGACCACTCAGGATAAGACGATGAGCGACTCCCTGTTCTCCCCGCTGGATCTGGGTTTTACCCGGCTGAAAAACCGTTTTCTGATGGGCTCAATGCACACCGGGCTGGAAGAGCACCCCGCCGGAGCCAAGCGACTGGCGGCCTTCTACGCCGAACGCGCCCGCGCAGGCGTGGCGCTGATCGTCACCGGCGGCATTGCCCCCTCGCCGGAAGGCGCTACCCGCAGCGGCGGCGCGGTGTTAAACGATGAGTCACAGCTGGCGCACCACCGCCCGGTCACTGAAGCGGTGCATCAGGCTGGCGGAAAAATCGCCCTGCAGATCCTGCACGCCGGGCGCTACAGCTTCCAGCCTGAGCTGGTGGCCCCTTCTGCCGTTCAGGCACCGATCAACCCGTTTACCCCGCGGGAGCTGAGCCACGACGAGATTGTTGCGCTGATCGCCAGCTACGCGCGCTGCGCCAGGCTGGCACAGCAGGCCGGTTACGACGGCGTGGAAATTATGGCCTCGGAAGGCTATCTGATTAATCAGTTCCTGGTGGTGCACACCAACCAACGCAACGATGCGTGGGGCGGTGACGACGCACGCCGCCGCCGCTTCGCGCTGGAAATCCTCACCGCTATCCGCGCCGCGGTCGGGGAAGAGTTTATTATTATCTTCCGCCTGTCGATGCTCGATCTGGTGGAACAGGGCAGCAGCCTTGAGCAGATCGTGACGCTGGCAAAAGCGGTGGAACAGGCGGGTGCCACGCTGATCAATACCGGTATCGGCTGGCACGAGGCGCGGATCCCCACCATCGCCACCTCGGTGCCGCGCGCGGCGTTTACCTGGGTCACCAAAACCCTGAAACAGCACGTCAGCATCCCGCTGATTACCACCAACCGCATTAACCACCCGGCGGTGGCGCAGGCGGTACTGGATGACGGCTGCGCGGATATGGTGTCGATGGCGCGGCCGTTCCTGGCCGATGCGGAGTTTGTGCTGAAGGCACAGCAGGGGCGCAGCGATGAGATCAACACCTGCATTGGCTGTAACCAGGCCTGCCTCGATCAGATTTTTGTCGGTAAGATCACCTCCTGCCTGGTCAACCCGCGCGCCTGCCATGAAACCGACATGCCGGTTGCGCCGGCGGCACGCCCAAAAACGCTGGCGGTGGTGGGGGCCGGGCCGGCCGGGCTGGCGTTTGCCGTAAACGCCGCCGCGCGCGGCCACCGGGTAACGCTGTTTGACGCCCGGCCGGAGATCGGCGGGCAGTTCAATATTGCCAGGCAGATCCCGGGCAAAGAGGAGTTCAGCGAAACGCTGCGCTACTACCGCCGCCAGCTGGAACTGCATAACGTGGCGCTGCGGCTGAGTACGCAGGCAACGGCGGCCGATCTGGCCGGGTTTGATGAGGTGGTGCTGGCAACCGGCATCGTGCCGCGTACCCCCGATATCCCGGGCATCGGGCACCCTTCCGTTCTGAGCTATCTGCAGGTGATCCGCGATAAGGCCGCGGTCGGCCAGCGCGTGGCAATTATCGGCGCGGGCGGCATCGGCTTTGACGTCGCAGAGTATCTGGTACAGCCCGCTGCGGACGCACCGCAGAGCGTGGAGGCCTTCTGCGCCGAATGGGGTATCGATCGTAGCCTGCAGCAGCCGGGTGGGCTGGCGCGCCCGGTACATCCGCACCCGGCGCGTCAGCTGTGGCTGCTGCAGCGTAAGGCGGGCAAACCGGGCGCGGGGCTGGGTAAAACCACCGGCTGGATCCACCGCGCCAGCCTGCAGAAGCACGGCGTGCAGATGTGGGGCGGCGTGGAATACCAGCGTATTGACGACGACGGGCTGCATATCCTGCGCGACGGCGTTGCGGAGGTGCTGGCGGTGGATAACGTGATTGTCTGCGCCGGGCAGGAGCCAAACCGCGCGCTGGCGGCGGCGCTGCAGGCGCAGGGTTCACTGTTTCATATTATCGGCGGAGCCGACGTGGCGCAGGAGCTGGATGCCCGGCGGGCGATTGGGCAGGGGACCGCGCTGGCGCTGGGCATTTAGCAAGCCGGACAGGCAACGGCTTTACAGACCTGAAAGAAGATAACAGCGGGGAGATCCCCTGCTTCACGGGCAACAAAAAAGAGAGCGCTCAGGGTAGAGCCGCTCTCCTTTTCGGAACGCACAAACTCACTCTGTTAGTCCGTGCTGAATCATGAAAATCAGCTTATCCAACCATCCGCCGGCGCAGATCGCGGCGGAACACCTCAATCGTCCACATCCACAGAATATGCCCGAGGGTTTCCGAGATGAGCTCATCGGCGGGCAGCTGCCACAGCGGCGGCGCCCAGCCGAACAGCGGCAGCATTACGCCGTGAAAACCCACGGTCACCAGCAGCGCAAAAGCCACCCCCTGCCAAAGCTTCACCGCCGGAAAGATCTCCACCAGCCAGCAGTAGAGCATGGCGAAGAAGATTGAGAACAGATGGTGCACCCCGGCTACACCCCAGTTCACCATATGTTCAGACCAGCGATAAATCATTCCGCCGCTGTTAAAACCCAGATCGTCCAGCATTTCCGCCGGTGGAATTGCCCGGCCGGGGGTACGCGGAGGCAGCGGATTTTCCGTGCCCCACTTGACAAAGCTGGCGATGTTGCCGCCGAAAAAACCGGCGATTAAGGCGGGCGTGAAATGGCGGTCACTTCTTTTAGAGCGGCTGAACAGCGTGTTACTCATGGTGTCTTTCCTTTGACGGTTAGTATCGCTGGCGCAGTGTAGTGAAATCATGACCTTAGTTTTGTGCATAGATGGCGAGTAACCAAAAAGCCACGCGGTTAACACGTTAAACGATTATCCTTGCTGGCAGGATAACGTTTTGCCCATTTAACGAGGAGTCGCCATGTCATCCCGCCGTCACTCTGCCCTGCTCTCGCGCCTGGACTGGCTCGATCATGCTTTCCTTCCCGCCGGGGAACGCCCGCCGGAGGGGACGATCTACAACCAGCAGCGCCACAGCGCGCGGGTAGTGGAGAGCCGTGAGGCGCTGCCGGTCAAAAGCGTGGAGGCGGACGGCGTGATCGCAGGCTGCGATCGTCCGGTGGCGGTGTATACCGCCGACTGCCTGCCGATTCTGCTGGCGGATACCCGGCAGCGCCAGGTGGCGGCGGTACACGGCGGGCTGAAGGGGATACTGGGCGGCGTACTGAGCAACGCCATTGACGCGCTCTGTGCGCGGGGCGCCACGCCGCAGAGCCTGTTTATCGCCGTGGGTCCGGCGATTGGCCCGTGCTGCTATGAGCTGGGTGGCGATCTGATTGCGCGCGCAGAGCAGGACGACCCGCAGCAGCTGGCCGCGCTGATGAGCTACGGCACGCAGCAACCGGTTAACCCGGCCGCGGTGCGGCCACAGGCGCAGGGCACCACGGGTGGCGTGTGGTTTGATTTGCCGCTGCTGGCGAAACGCATCGCGCTGCGCGCCGGGGTGCCGGAGCAGCAGATAGAGCTGACGGGCATCTGCACTTACTGCATGGCTGAAGAAGAGGCCAGTTACCGCCGCAACAGTCATACTCAGGGCGGCTACCAGCTGCGTTTCTCATGGATACAACACAGAGGGTAAAACGCCCCGTTATGGCACGGCTGGCCCGCAGAAAACCACAACCTGTACTCACGCTGCCAGTGGCGTCGTAACCAGGCAGAGGATCCAACCCCCTCCACCTGCCGGTTACGGCATCTTCACCGAGCGCAGAATCACGAACTTCTGGTTGGTTTCGACGGTGGTGCAGTTGCCGAACAGCTTCTTCATTTTGTGGTAGTAGTCGAGGTGGCGGTTGCCGACGATGCGCAGCTCGCCGCCGTCCTGCAGGCAGCGGCGCGCGTCGCGGAACATCTGCCAGGCGATATGGTCGGTCACCGCGTTCTGCTGGTGGAACGGCGGGTTGCACAGCACCGCGTGCAGGCGATCGGACGGGTAGCCGGCCAGCACGTTGTTAACGCGAAACTCGCTGCGCGCCAGATCGTCCGGGCGGTTCAGCTCCACGTTGAGTCGGCTGGAGGCGACGGCCATATAGGACTCATCGATAAAATGCACCGTTGCCAGCGGGTTCTGCTGCAGCGCCGTCAGGCCAATCACGCCGTTGCCGCAGCCGAGATCGACGATCTCGCCCTCAATATCGTGCGGCAGGTGCTGCATAAAGAAGCGCGCGCCGATATCGAGACCGCTGCGGGCAAACACGTTGGCGTGGTTGTGGATCTGGTAGTCGGTGCCGTCCAGCGGCCAGACGTGGGTCTCTTTTCCGGCGGCCAGCCCGGGCGCGGTAAAGGTGGTGTAGATCAGCCGCGCCTTTTTCCACGCCAGCGAAGTAGTGGTGGTGCCCAGCACCTTTTCGAACAGCTGCAGGGTGGAGGTGTGGATATCTTTCGCCTTACCGCCGGCGATAATGCGGGTTTCCGGCGTCACCACTTCACGCAGCGCGCGCAGTTGCTGCTCCAGCAGGGCGAGGGTTTTTGGCACTTTCAGCACCACCCGCGACGGCGCGGCCGGCAACGGTGCCAGGCTGTCCAGCAGCTGCACGTCGCACTCGTCGATGCCGTTCAGCGCCAGGTTCTGCCGCGTCGCCTGCTGGTTCAGCCAGGAGTCGCTGATGCTGTAAACGCCCTCACCCGCCAGCGCGCAGCCCAGCGCGCCGAAGGTGTCGTTAAAGATCAGCGTGGTGCCGGCGTGCGGCGTCTCTTCCAGCTGCTTCAGCAGATATTCGTCGGCGGCATCCCAGGCCTGCAACGGGCTCTCTTCGCGCATTTGGGGAAAACGATGCAGCGTTAGCGTGCGGTTGCTCAGTTCGAGTTGGCTCATGGGATCTCCTGCTGGATAAAAATTCCCGCGAGTTATCCCCTAAAACGGCGGCGCAGTAAACGTTTTTCTTAGCGGAACCGTTAAGTTGTGCAGTGTGGGCGCCATCATTGAACGCGCGCGTGCTGACGATTTCAGAGGGCCGGGATGCCGGGCGGGAGCCGGAGAAGTGAATGACGGAGCGCCATTAAGGTCGCTCCGTCGTAGCAGGCAATCAGCGATCCAGCGTCATATCACGCTTTGAGGTTTCCGGCGCGCGCCACACCGCATACGCCGCTACCAGCGCACCGGCCACCATATAGCCGGCCACCAGCGTCCAGTCGTTATGATCCAGCGCGGTCAGCCCCTTCGCCACAAACGGCGTAAAGCCGCCGGCGACGATCGCCCCCAGCTGCGCGCCGATCGACGCCCCGCTGTAGCGCACCTTCGGCCCGAACAGCTCGGTGAAGAAGGCCGGCTGCACCGCGTTAATCGCGTTGTGAGCGATGTTAATCAGCAGGATGTAGCCGAGCACCATCAGCGCAAAGGAGCCGCTCTCCAGCAGCCAGAAGAACGGGAACGCCATCGCGGCGGCCATCAGCGCGCCAAACAGATACACCGGGCGGCGGCCGACCTTATCGGACAACGCGCCAAACAGCGCGTGCATCGGAAACGCCAGCAGGCAGGTGGCCATAATCACGTTAAGCATGGTCTGCTTCTCCACCCCCAGCTGGCTGGTGGCGTAGGAGACGGCAAACACCGTGGCGACGAAAAACGGCACGCTTTCGGCAAAGCGCAGGGTCATAATCAGCAGGATGGTGCGCCAGCGTTCGCGTACTACGGTCACCACCGGGCTTTCGCGTTTCTCCGGCTGCGACCGCGACTGCTGCTGCTTTTGCGCCTGCACCGCGCGGAATACCGGGGTTTCGTCAACGCGGCGGCGCATATACAGGCCGACGCCGACCAGCGCCACGCTGAGCATAAACGGCAGCCGCCAGCCCCAGCTTAACAGCTGGTCTTCCGGCAGCTGCGAGACCAGCGCAAACGCGCCGGTAGCCAGCAGCTGGCCGGAGAAGCCGCCGGTCTGCGGAATGGCACCGAGCACGCCGCGCCGGTTGGCCGGGGCGCTCTCCACCACCATCAGCATCGCACCGCCCCACTCGCCGCCGACCAGGAAGCCCTGCACAAAGCGCAGCAGCACCAGCAGGATCGGTGCCCAGATGCCGATGCTGTCATACGAAGGCAGAAGGCCTATCAGGAACGTGGCCGCGCCCATGCCGCCAAGGGTGATCAGCAGGGTGCGCTTGCGCCCCAGCGTGTCGCCCATATGGCCGAAGAAGATGCCGCCCAGCGGCCGCGCCACGAAGCCGACGCCGAAGGTGGCGAACGACGCCAGCATCGCCGCCAGCGGGCTGACGTTGGGGAAAAACACCTTGCTGAACACCAGCGCGCTCGCCAGGCCATACAGCAGGAAATCATAGAATTCGATGGTATTCCCAATCCAGCTTGAGACCACCACCCGGCGAATACCGGCTTTGTCCGGCACCGCCTGCGGGGCTGCCGGCACTTCCAGTGAAACTGACATCACGACCTTCCTCATTAAATTCTGCGGGCGCATGATGCATTTAAATGGGCCGGGAGAGAAACACTTTAGGGTTGAACGGCGGTTTTCTGTGCGCCGGTACGCATTCCCGCCCGCCAGTTAGCCGTTGCCAATGTGCCGGTACGCCCGCACAATAGCGGCGTACAGCGCGCCCGCCGCGCACGTTTCCGGCAAAAGATTCAGAGAACTATGACCCCGCTACGCTATCTCAACGGTTATCCCCCGGCGATCGTCGCCCAGGCACAGACGCTGTTCGACCAGGGCAAAATGGGACTGTGGATGGAGAAACGCTATCCGCACGGCCACGGCGTGCAGACCGATAAGGCGCTGTATCAGTACGTCAGCGACTTTAAGCAGCGCTATCTGAAAAACGCCCCGGCGCTGTCGAAGGTGCTGTTTGATAACAGGCAGAATCCGGTAAAGGGCACGCTGGGCACCAATACCTTTGTCTCCCGCGTGCAGGGCGGTAAGTTGAAGAGCAACAATGAAATCCGCATCGCCACGCTGTTCCGCAACGGGCCGGAGGATTTTCTGCGTATGATCGTGGTGCACGAGCTGGCGCACCTGAAG
Source organism: Erwinia sp. Leaf53 (assembly GCF_001422605.1). Classification (NCBI taxonomy): domain Bacteria; kingdom Pseudomonadati; phylum Pseudomonadota; class Gammaproteobacteria; order Enterobacterales; family Erwiniaceae; genus Erwinia; species Erwinia sp. Leaf53. The sequence continues at coordinate 271,486 of NZ_LMLK01000012.1, read as the reverse complement.
GAGAAGGATCACAACAAGGCGTTTTACCAGCTGTGCTGCCATATGGAGCCGGACTACCACCAGCTGGAGTTTGATATGCGCCTGTGGCTGAACTGGCGGGAGCGGGCTGAGAAAGAGTAACGAAACGGGCGCTGTGCCCGGCAGGCGCGACCACAGCACAGCCGCCCGCCGCCCGCCGCCAACCTGCGATGACGGACGCGACGCCGCTGCACGCATCCGGCCATCCGGCGGCGCAACGTCTCACCGCCGAATAACCATCAGTTAAGCACCGTCAGCCTTCAGGCAGCCGGTGCCCCGGCCTCTTTCTTCGCCACCGCCTTAAAGCGGTTCGCCACCAGCGTGCTGATGCAGGTCAGCACCATCACCAGCGTCATCACCATCGCCATATACAGCGCGTTATTCGAGACGAACGGTGAGGCGAAGGCCGGTACGTAGGCCACCCCCTTGACGTTAAAGTAACCCAGCAGCATGCCCCCCAGCCCCGACCAGAGGATCGCCGAGCAGAACACCACCTTGTTGGCGAACATAAACGGATAGGCGGACTCGACGAAGGTGCCAAAGCCGAGGTTAATCATCAGGCCCGGCGTGGCGACCGCCGCCTCGCTGCGCTCGCGCGGGGCGATGACGTTCGCCAGGTTGATGCCGGCGGCGACCATCACCAGCCCGACCATATCCACCGCACCGAGGAAGCTGACGCCGGATTTTTCCATCTCCAGCAGCACCAGCGGCAGGATCACTGCGTGGTAGACGCCCGCCAGTATGGCCGGCCAGATCACCAGCCCGGCAATCAGCCCGGCCAGCAGCGGGCTGAACGCCAGGGTTTCCGCAATCGCCAGCTTGATTGCGTCACCGGCGATCAGCGCCAGCGGGCTGAGCAGATAGTGCATAATCAGCCCGGCCGCCAGCCCGGAGATCCCCCCGGCGACGATATTGACGGTGGTCATCGGGAAGCGCCAGTTCAGGCACAGTTCAAACAGGTAACGCACAAAGATCCCCGCCAGCACCCCGCCGATAATGCCGCCGAGAATACCGCCTTCGACCGACAGCACCCCGGCAATGACGCCGGAGACGATCGAAACTTCATCCAGTTCAGAGATCTGTTTCGCCGCCAGCACCGCCACCAGCACCGGCAGGCCTTTCAGCAGGATTTCAAAGATGTCGTTGAGCTTTTCCAGCCCCGGAATATGGCTGGCGGCCAGCACCAGCGCCATGGCGATAAAGCCCGGCAGCGCGGGCAGCATAATGCCGCGGATGTTAAAGCGCTTTAGCAGGCTTTTACCGGAGGCGCTGCTGCCGGAGGGGCTGCCGCCGAGGTCGGGGCGGTATTTAATACCCCAGTGCTTTGCCAGGCAGGCCACAAACGACACCGCGCGGGTGCGGCTGGTGGTGCCGATGGTGCCGGAGACGGCAACCACGTTGGCGTTGGCCGCCGCGATCAGCGCCATCGAGGTGCCGCCGGTGCCGACGATCGGCAGCCGGGTTGCTGCCGCGGCCTGCAGGGCTTCCCGGTTGGCTCCCTGGGGGTCGGCGCTCATCACCATCAGGCCGTCGATCTGCCCGTCACGGATCTGCTGCGCGATCGCCACGTCCGTTGCCGCTGCCGCTGCGTTCACGGCTGCCAGCGTGCCGCTGAAGCTGCGCTGCGGTGCGGCCGAATCACGGTAGCCGCGCGCCGATGCGCGGCTGTCACCGTCAGGCAGAGCGGCCTCTCCTGCCGTGAAGCTCTGCCCGCTATCCGCTACTGAGGAGAGGTCATGCCCGGCCGGCAGCGTCCACAGCGCGGCGGGCGTGGCGGCTTTCACCCCGTCCATCGAGGCCTCGGCGGCGATAAACTGCACCGCCGCCACGGTCATGCCGGCCGCGGCGCACTGGGCATAGATCTCCGCCAGCAGCTTAGCCGGATCGGCCCCGCCGAGGTTATAGAGGTTGCCGCCGCTGCTGCCGATAATGGCTATCTTTTTCATTTTTTCCCCGAAAACACCGCTGAATTAACCCATTTATCCTCATTGTGCCGTGATCCTGACCCCAGGTAAAAAACCGCCAGGCCACAACGCCTGTACGACACACCAGCCGGAAAACAATTTTTGATGATAAATGCCGTGTCTGGCAGGGAAAATGAAACAACCGCCTGACTCCGCGTTCAATTGCAGGATCATGCAGCTAATTAGCCGTCGGCTGGCGTGCTGCGGAAGGTGGATTACAACGGACAGGTCGCGCCGCTGAATGCAGCAACGCCGGTCAGCGCCACGGGCAGCAACGCTTCGGCCGGTGCTGCCTGCGGTACTGGCCGTGCGTCAGATAAAGTCGCGCGCCTTCTGGATCAGGCTGGTTTTGGTCAGCGCGCCGAGGAACGTGCGCTCGGTCGGATTGTTCAGCACCGGCAGGCGCTCCAGCGTCACCTCGGCGAAGGCTTCCCAGCCCTCGCGGATGGTCTGGCTGGCGAACACGGTCGGGAACTGGCTGTCCATCACGCAGCTGACCGGGGAGGTCAGGGTAATCTCCTTATCCAGCACCTTGTGGGAAATATCGTGGATCGATACCACGCCAAGAAACGCCCCGGCGTGGCTGACCACATAGACGAACCGCTCCCGCTTGATCGAACTGACCGCCAGCGCCTTGCCGACCGAGTCCTCCGGGGTCAGCGCCGCGCCGGGAACGATGAACTGCGCGATGATGCCGTTATCAAAGTCGAACTTGGCGTCCGATCGGCTGAAGTGGCGGCCGATAACCGGGTAGGTGCTGCCGGCGTGCAGCTGCCAGGCGATCATTGAGGCCAGCACGCAGGCGATCATCGACGGGAACAGCAGGCTGCTGTTCAGCGTCATCTCCAGCACCATCAGCATCGCCATCAGCGGTGCCTGGCTGACCGCGGCCAGCACCGCGCCCATGCCGATAGCGGCAAAGACTTCGGCGTTGCCTACCGGCAGCCCCAGCGCGGCGGCAACCAGCGCCAGCGCTTCGCCGGCCAGCGCACCGGTCAGCAGCGCCGGGGTGAACAGCCCGCCTACCGCACTGGAGCCGACGGAGATAGCCGTCGCCAGCATTTTTAACAGCAGCAGCATCAGCAGCACCGGCAGCAGGAAGTCGCCGGCCATCACCCGCACGATCACTTCATAGCCGTTGCCGAGGATCTGCGTGCTGCCGATGGCCAGCCCGCCCACCAGCAGGCCGCCCAGCCCGAGCCGCAGCGGCAGGCTGGCAATATGGCTGAAGCCGCGGCGACTGAGGCCGATCAGGCTGAGCAGCGCCCAGCCGAGCAACCCGGCCAGCAACCCGGTGAGCAGCGTCAGGCCGATGCTGCCGGGGGTGAGGTCAAACTGGGCGTGAGAAAACGGGTAGATGGCGGAGCGGTAGCCGAGCAACCACATGGTCAGCACCGCCGCTCCGGCGGAGATAATCAGCGGGATCAGCCGCTGCATCGCCGAGATGCCAAAGGCGATCTCGGCGACAAAAATCGCCGACGCCAGCGGCGCATGGTAGACGGAAGCAAGGCCGGCGGCGGCGGCCATCGCCACCAGGTCGCTGTTCTTCAGCGGCAGCGAACGGAACAGCCAGCGCCCCATCAGGCTGCCGCTCAGCGCCGACAGCTGCACCATCGGCCCCTCACGCCCGAGCGACGCCCCGCTGCTGATGCTGGCCAGCGAGGAGAGGCTGCGAAACAGCGAGGTGCGCGCCGGCACCGCGTCCAGCCGCGCGTTAATCACCTCCAGATAGTCGGTGCGCCGCGTCTCTTTCTGCTCCAGCGCCGTGGCATAACGCAGGAAAAATCCGGCAATCACGCCGCCGATGCCGACGATCAGCGGCCAGCTGTACCACGGCCAGACCTGCATCGCGCGGGTGATATCCTCACCGCCGCCGCGAAAGGCCACGGCGTTAATCAGCGCGATCGCCTCGCGAAAGCCCAGCGTCACCAGCGAGGCGACCAGCCCGACCGGGATCGCCACCAGCAAACTGGTCCAGTTCAGTGCATGTTTACTGCCCGCGCTCATGATGCTCCCTCAGGGGTCAAATCCGCTCTGCGCCTATCCTGAAAGAGCCGGGGCAAAAAATCAAATCACCCGCGCCGCGCCGCGCTGAACCGCCCTGTAAATATTTCTAAATATTGCCGGGCGCAATTGACCTTCCTCCTGCGCTCACCTATCTTCATTTTTAGCAAAGGGGAGTAACTTCATTGCCGGCTAATCGTCACTACGGTGCTCACGCACCCGGTTACCGGGCAACCCAGGCAGATTCTGATCCTGTGTTGTAAGTGAGACCTTGCCGGAAGGCGAGGTCTGCTTACAGCATTAACACCACTGTGGCTGACGTCTTCCGATGTCAGCCATTTGTTTTTACGGGATACGCATATGAATACTGTAGGTACGCCGTTGCTCTGGGGCACCTTTGCCGTGGTGGTGGTAATTATGCTGGCCGTCGACCTGCTGCTGCAGGGCAAACGCGGCGCGCACACCATGACCATGAAACAGGCCGCCGCCTGGTCGCTGGTCTGGGTGACCCTTTCGCTGTTGTTTAACGCCGCCTTCTGGTGGTATCTCACCACCACCGCCGGCCGCGAAGTTGCCGATGCGCAGGCGCTGGCGTTCCTCACCGGTTATCTGATTGAAAAAGCCCTGGCGGTGGATAACGTCTTCGTCTGGCTGATGCTGTTCAGCTACTTTGCGGTACCCGCCGCGCTGCAGCGCCGGGTGCTGATTTACGGCGTGCTGGGCGCGATCGTGCTGCGCACCATTATGATCTTCGCCGGCAGCTGGCTGGTGACCCAGTTCAGCTGGCTGCTCTATCTGTTCGGCGCCTTCCTGCTGTTTACCGGGATTAAGATGGCGCTGGCGAAAGAGGATGATAACGCCATCGGCGATAAGCCGCTGGTACGCTGGCTGCGCGGCCACCTGCGGATGACCGATAAAATCGAGGGCGAGAAGTTCTTCGTGCGGCAGAACGGCCTGCTGTACGCCACGCCGCTGCTGCTGGTGCTGATTATGGTCGAGCTGAGCGACGTGATCTTCGCCGTTGACAGTATCCCGGCGATCTTCGCGGTGACCACCGACCCGTTTATCGTGCTGACCTCAAACCTGTTTGCCATCCTTGGCCTGCGCGCGATGTACTTCCTGCTGGCCAACGTGGCCGAGCGCTTCTCAATGCTGAAGTACGGATTGTCGCTGATTCTGGTGTTTATCGGCGTGAAAATGCTGATCGTCGACCTGTTCCATATCCCGATCGCCATCTCGCTGGGCGTGGTGGGCGGTATTCTGGCGCTGACGCTGCTGATTAACGCCTGGGTTAACCACCGCAACGACCGTCAGGCCGGGCGATAAGCCCGCATTAAATGAGGGCCGCAGTTGCGGCCCTTAAACGTTTTAACCGCATATTCTGCGCGGTTTATGCACAAAATTGCCGTTACAGAGGCGAGATATCGCGAATTATCCCTTTCCCTGCACGTACATTTCCTTATACTCCCCTGCGCAAACACCTCATGCTCCCGTCATTGAACTGCCGGGCGGCTGACATTCATTACCACAGTGATTCTAAAAATTATGCCAACTGAAAAACGTGGCGGCGGCCTGATTCAGCGCCTGCTGCAGGGTAGCCTGGTAACTCAGATTATGATTGGCCTGCTGGCGGGTATCGCCCTGGCCTGGTTCTCGAAAAGCAATGCGCTGGCGGTGGGCCTGCTGGGTGAGCTGTTCGTCAGCGCCCTGAAGGCGGTCGCCCCGCTGCTGGTGCTGGTGCTGGTGGTCTCTTCGATCGCTAACCATCAGCAGGGGACGAAAACCAATATTCGCCCGATCGTGATGCTGTATCTGCTCAGCACCTTCTTTGCCGCCATCGTGGCGGTGGTCGCCAGCCATCTGCTGCCGCAGAACCTGACGCTGTCGACGGCCGCGGTGGAGATCACGCCGCCGAGCGGCATTATGGCGGTACTGCACGGCCTGCTGATGAGCATGGTCTCTAACCCGATTGAAGCGCTGATGAAGGCTAACTATATCGGCATCCTGGTGTGGGCGATCGGCCTCGGCTTTGCCTTCCGCCACAGCAGCGCCAGCACCCGCACCTTCCTCAACGACGCGTCCGATGCGGTGACCCGGCTGGTGCGCATCGTGATCCGCTTCGCGCCGATCGGCATTTTTGGCCTGGTGGGTTCGATCCTCGCCTCGACCGGCTTTGACGCACTGTGGGACTACGCCCATCTGCTCGGCCTGCTGCTCGGCTGTATGCTGCTGATGGCGCTGGTGTTCAACCCGATTCTGGTCTGGTGGCAGATCCGCCGCAACCCCTATCCGCTGGTGTTTATGTGCCTGCGTGAAAGCGGCGTAACCGCCTTCTTCACCCGCAGTTCGGCCGCCAATATCCCGGTAAATATGGCGCTGGCGAAGAAGCTGAACCTCGATGAAGACACCTACTCGGTATCGATCCCGATCGGGGCCAATATCAGCATGGCCGGCGCGTCAATCACCATCACCGTGCTGACGCTGGCCGCGGTTAACACGCTGGGCATCCACGTTGACGTCGGCACCGCGATCCTGCTGAGCCTGGTGGCCTCGATCTGCGCCTGCGGCGCGTCCGGCGTGGCCGGTGGCTCGCTGCTGCTGATCCCGGTGGCCTGTAACATGTTTGGCATTCCGAACGATGTGGCGATGCAGGTGGTCGCGGTCGGCTTTATCATCGGCGTGCTGCAGGACTCCGCAGAGACGGCGCTGAATTCTTCCGCCGATATTCTGTTCTGTGCGGCGGCCTGCCAGGCCGAAGATCGCCGCAACGCTCAGGCGCTGGTACGTTCTCAGCAGTAATCGCACGCCCGGGGCCGCCGCCCTGCGGCCCGCTCTCTGATGCCGGACCTCATCTCCGCCGCCAGACCTGCACGTTTGCCGGTTCCTGCCGCTGAATTTCCTGCCGGCCCACGGGCCGCATCCCCACCCTGCGACCGCTACCCTCCGGACGCTGGCCGGTATAGCGGGCAGCGGCTTTGCCACGGCAGATTCGCCGCTGACTTTGTAAAAAACGGCCCGTTGCGTAGGGTCGACAGTTGCAGCGCGAATAAGTGGCACTTTTCAGCGCCCGGGGTCAGCATTCGTCCAATTATGTCAGCCTGTGTAAAGCTCTTTCACATCCGCTGCGCACAACGGTAAAACATCACCAGACTGGCGTTTCATCCTGTCCAGCTCTGCTTAAATTTGTTACAGTTATTTGCCGTTACTCACCCGCAATGTCCGGGTTAAGCAAGCGGCCCATTGTGCTAAAACACGCGTGTTCAGCCGCCCCTCAGCTGGCAATGGCGCACCCAAAAAAACGATTAATTCAGCGTGCCAGCTTGCCGGAAATCGGGCCCATTATGATGTTCAGGACTGTTGATGGATATTTTTAAAGATTTACTGCACGCGCTCTGGCAGCAGGATTATGTCACCCTGGCCGATCCGTCGCTGGTCTGGACGCTCTACTTCGTGCTGTTTATGATCCTGTTTCTGGAAAACGGCCTGCTGCCGGCCGCCTTTCTGCCCGGAGACAGTCTGCTGATTCTGGTCGGCGTGCTGATCGCCAAGGGCACCATGAGCTTCCCCCTGACGCTGCTTATTTTGACCACCGGGGCCAGCCTCGGCTGCTGGGTGAGCTATATTCAGGGCCGCTGGCTCGGTAACACCCCGCTGGTGCAAAAATGGCTGGCGCATCTGCCCGCTCAGTATCATCAGCGGGCGCATCAGATGTTCCACCGGCATGGCCTGTCGGCCCTGCTGATCGGCCGCTTTATCGCGTTTGTGCGCACGCTGCTGCCGACCATCGCCGGGTTGTCCGGCCTCAGCAACGCCCGTTTTCAGTTCTTTAACTGGATGAGCGGACTGCTTTGGGTGCTGATCCTTACCGTGCTCGGTTTTGCGCTGGGGAAAACGCCGCTGTTTCGCAAGTATGAAGATCAGCTGATGATCTGCCTGATGCTGCTGCCGCTGGTGCTGCTGGTCTGCGGCCTGTTTGGCTCACTGTACGTGCTGTGGCGAAAAAAACAGTCCTCTCCTAAAGCAGGGGGCCAGTGATGCGCTGGCCCTTTTTCCGCCTCTCCGCGCGTTCGCTGCGGCTGGCCCCCTGGCTGCTGCTGGCCGGGGTAGCGCTGCTCGGCCTGACGCTGATGCCGGCGCTGTTCCGCACCGACAGCTCGCTGCAGATCCGCAGCTCACGGCAGGGCAGCAGCCCACCGGATGGCTTTTACGTCTATCAGTCGCTCAGCGCACAGGGTATCCGCATAAAAAGCATCACTCCGGAGCAGAATACGCTGGTGATCAAATTCGACTCTCAGGAGCAGAGCCTGGCGGCCGAGAAAGTGCTGCGCGAACTGCTGCCGTTCGGTTTCGCCATTGACCACCCCGAGGCAACGACCACCACGCGCTGGTTTGGTCGCCTGAACCTGCGGACCTGAATCACCTGGCCGCCCTCCTGCGGTGGCTATTTCTCCCGACTTTTTGAGCTTTTCTGGTTTTCTGTCTATGCTTTACTGACCACCACTCGCTATTTCCCTGTATCAGTAATCCGATGCCGTTAGCAGGTATCGCTAAAGAAAGGAATCTTATCCATGATCACTCGACCGATCCTCGCTGCCGTTCTGCTTAGCCTCACCTCGCTCACGCAGGCCGCCGGTCTGTGCCAGCAGAAAGAGCAGGCCATTCAGCATGAAATTGATATTGCGCGCCAGCATAATAACCCGCACCGGGTTAGCGGGCTGGAGCGGGCGTTGACCGAAACGCGGGCTAACTGTTCCGATGCCAGCGTGCGGGCTGCACACCAGCAGAAGATTAAGGAACATCAGCAGAAGGTATCCGAACGCGAGCAGGAGCTGAAACAGGAGCGGGCGGAGGGTGGCGATCGGAAGAAGATCGCCAAACGTGAGAAAAAACTGGCTGAGGCTCAACGCGAGCTGAAGGACGTTCAGGCTGCCCCCTATTAAGGCACAGCGCTGGCTAAATACCGATTACTCATCAGGAGTGTTTTATGTCTAAAGATACCACCTCAGAACATCTGCGCGCCGAGCTGAAAAACCTTGCCGATACCCTGGACGAGGTGCTTAGCACCTCCGGCGAAAAATCGAAGGCCGAACTGGACAAGCTGCGCAGCAAGGCGCAAAGCGCGCTGAAAGACACCCGTGCCCGCCTCGGTGAGTCCGGCGACCGTATTGCCCAGAGCACCCGTGAAGCGGCAGAGCGCACCGATGTCTACGTCCGCGACAACCCGTGGACCAGCGTCGGTATCGGTGCCGCCATTGGCGTGGTGCTGGGTGTGCTGCTGACCCGTCGCTGATATGGCAGACCGTCAGCAAAGCCACGGCCCCGGCCAGGGGGTCATTAACGTCGGCCAGCGTATCGTTACTACGCTGGTTGGCATCGTGGAAACCCGCGTGCGGCTGGCGGTGGTTGAGCTGGAAGAGGAGAAAGCCAACCTTATCCAGATGCTGCTGATGATCGGCCTGACCATGCTGTTTACCGCCTTTGGGTTGATGAGCCTGATGGTGCTGATTATCTGGGCGGTCGATGCACAGTACCGGCTGATGGCGATTGCCATTACCACCGGCGTGCTGTTCGCGCTGGCGCTAATTTTCGGCCTGTGGACGCTGGCCAAGTCGCGGCGTTCGACCCTGCTCAGCGCCACCCGGAAGGAGCTGAGCACCGATCGCAAGCTGCTGGAGGATGACTAATGTCCAGCCGTGAACGCCGCGAGCGTAAAGCCGAACTGCTGCGTAAGGTGTATCAACAGCGCCTCGACCTCAGCGCCGGGCGTAAGGCCTGGCTGGAGAGCACCACCCGTTACGATCACGGCTGGCTGGCGCTGCTCAGCGCCAAACGCTATCTGGCGATCGGCAGCGGCGTGCTGGCTATCTGGTCGGTGCGTAACCCGCGCTTTATCACCCGCTGGGCACGGCGTGGACTGGGCGCATGGAGCACCTGGCGCATGGTGCGCAACGTCATTCCCCGCCGCTAATGGCCGGCCGCAAACACCACGCGGCCGCGCTTTTATCCCCTCTGCAAATTTCCTGAACAACTTCGACGAATTATCTCGCTTACAATGCGTCAGACTCACCAGTAATATCCACCTCAACGACCAGCACTGAAAGCTAAGACAGCGTCAGGCCGGGCTAAATCAGGTCAAACAGACAGTGCGACCCCCCTATTGTTGTTGAGGATTAAAATGAAAAAATTAGAAGATGCAGGTTTCCTGGTCGCACGTATCCTGATGCCAGTTCTGTTCATCGTAGCAGGCTGGGGCAAGATCACCGGCTATGCAGGCACCCAGCAGTATATGGAAGCGATGGGCGTACCGGGCTTCTTCCTGCCGCTGACCATCCTGCTGGAGTTCGGTGGCGGCCTGGCGATTCTGTTCGGTTTCTTCACCCGCACCACCGCGCTGATCACCGCCGTGTTCACCGTGCTGACCGCGCTGCTGTTCCACGCTAACTTTGCGGAAGGCGCGAACTCAATTATGTTTATGAAGAACTTCAGCATTGCCGGTGGTTTCCTGCTGCTGGCCATCACCGGCCCTGGCGCTTACAGCATCGACCGCCTGCTGGGTAAAAAGTGGTAAACCGCCGCAGCCGGGCAGAGCAGCCTTAACAGGCAGGTGCCATTCCGGCCGGACGAGGTCTACACTTGAAGAAGTCGGGGCGGGGGTTACTCCCTGCCCCTTTATTTTTTTAGGGAGTAAGTATGGGACAGTTAATCGAAGGCGTATGGCACGATACCTGGTACGACACCAAATCGACCGGCGGGCGCTTTAAGCGCTCAGAAGCGATTTTCCGCAACTGGGTAACCGCCGATGGCGAAGCCGGCCCGCACGGTAAAGGCGGTTTTAAGGCTGAAGCCGGTCGTTACCACCTGTACGTCTCCCTCGCCTGTCCGTGGGCGCACCGCACGTTGATTATGCGCCAGCTGAAAGGGCTGGAAGAGACGATCTCCGTTTCGGTGGTGCATCCGCTGATGCTGGAGAACGGCTGGACCTTTGATGAGGATTTCCCGGCCGCTACTGGCGACAGCCTGTATCAGAATGAATATCTCTATCAGCTCTATCTGCACGCCGAGCCGACCTATACCGGCCGCGTCACCGTGCCGGTGCTGTGGGATAAACAGCAGCACACCATCGTCAGCAACGAATCCGCCGATATTATCCGCATGCTGAACAGCGCCTTTGACGGCGTGGGCGCGCGGGCCGGCGATTACTACCCGGACGATCTGCAGGCGCAGATTGATGAGCTGAACGGCTGGATCTACGACACGGTCAACAACGGCGTCTATAAATCCGGATTTGCCACCAGCCAGCCGGCCTACGATGAGGCGGTCACCGCGCTGTTTGCCTCGCTGGAACGTCTGGAGCAGATCCTCGGACAAACCCGTTATCTGACCGGCGATCGCCTGACGGAAGCGGACCTGCGGCTGTGGACCACGCTGGTGCGTTTTGACCCGGTGTACGTAACCCATTTCAAATGCGATCGCCACCGTATCAGTGACTACCTGAACCTGAACGGTTTCCTGCGCGAGATCTACCAGCTGCCGGGCATCGCCGAAACGGTGGATTTGGCGCATATCCGCCATCACTACTACCGCAGCCATAAAACCATTAACCCGAGCGGCGTGATTTCGCTGGGCCCGGCGTTTGACTGGGATGAGCCGCACGGCCGCGACGAGCGCTTTCCTTAATTAGCATCCGGGGCGATCGCCCGCGCCCCGGCACGCTTTTTTGATCTGGCACAACGCTTTGCTCCGCACGGTTACGTACCTTAGTTGAGGTAAACACCCCTTATCTCAACCGGCAGACCTGCCACGGAGCTTTGCTATGATCAAAACCCTGTCCGTTTGCGCCGCTGTGATTATGCTGGTCTGGATTGGCTTTGTCGGCCACTACTATTACCAGACCTTCTCTCACTTCAACAACATCGAACACGCCCAGCAGAGTGCTGAGCACTGAAAACCAGCGGGTGCCGGCCGGTTAGCCTGAGCGCTTCGCCAGCAGCTTCGGGATCTCGCGCAGGCACCAGGCTTTGGCTTCCCCCATGCTGTCACGTCGCCAGGCCATAATGATATCCACCTCACGGGTATATTCCGCACTGACCACCCGCAGACGCCCCTCGGCAATATCCTGCTCGACCATGCTGTACGGCATGGTGCCGACGCCAAGCCCGGCCAGCAGCGCGCGGCGCTTGTCTTCTACGGTGCTCACCGTCAGTCGCTGCTGCTTATCCAGCAGGGTCACCGTCAGCACCGGACGTTCGCGGGCGGTATCGGCCACCGCAATACCGCGATATTTCACCCGGGTGCTCTCCGCCTGCGGCTCCGGCTCCAGATGGATCGGATGATCGGCGCTGGCGACATAAACGCTCATCAGGGTGTACAGCTTGCGGGTGTTGATCTCCGAGGAGGCGCGAAAATGCATATCCGGTGCGATGACGATATCCGCCCGTCCCTGCTCCAGCCGTTCCCACGCGCCGGCCAGCACTTCGGTCATCAGCGACAGCTGGGTGTTGGCTTTTTCCGCCAGCCGCTCTACCAGCGGGAACAGCAGATCGGTCGCCACCAGCGACTCGGTGGCGATGGTCAGGTGAGTTTCCCAGCCGCGCGCCAGCGCTTCGGCATCGGTGGTCAGCTTATCGGCGGCTTCCAGCAGCACCCGTCCGCGCTCCAGCAGCATGCGCCCGACGTTGGTAAATTTAGTGCGGTGGCCGGAGCGGTCAAACAGCACCACGTCCAGCTCCTCTTCCAGCTTCTGCATGGTGTAGCTGAGCGCGGAGGGTACCCGGCCCAGCTCATCCGCCGCCGAAGCAAAGCTGCCGCGCCTGTCGATAGCATCCATTACCCGCAACGCTTCCAGCGTCAGAGCACGATCTTTAGCCATAACGATTCTCTGTCAGGAATTTTGAATATGGGCAGCAGATTAACTGGCTTACAATCCGTCGTCCAGAAACTTACCATTACAGGCTATAACCCCCGGGCGAATTCGGGTAATAAACGAGCACGAGGAGGAGAGACGATGATCACCAGCCGGACAGAAAAACAGTGTGGTAAAGCCGATTTTGGCTGGCTGCAGGCGCGTTACACCTTCTCCTTTGGCCACTATTTCGATCCAAAATTACTGGGCTACGCGTCATTGCGCGTGCTGAACCAGGAAGTGCTGGCACCAGGGGCTTCCTTCCAACCGCGCAGCTACCCGCGCGTTGATGTGCTTAACCTGATCCTGCAGGGCGAAGCGGAATACCGCGACAGCGAAGGCAACACGCAGCAGGCGCAGGCGGGCGAAGCGTTGTTACTGGCCACCCAGGCGGGGGTCAGCTACAGCGAACATAATATCAGTAAAGACCGCAGCCTGACGCGGCTGCAGCTGTGGCTGGACGCCTGCCCGGAAAAAGAGAGTGGCGCACTGCAGCGCATCGCCGTTTCCGACCGGCAGCGCTATACGTTACTGGCTTCACCGGACGGCAGCCACGGCAGCCTGCAGTTGCGCCAGCAGGTGTGGGTGCACCATCTGGTGCTGCAGCCCGGCGAGAGCCACACCCTGCCGCTGCACGGCCAGCGCGCCTATCTGCAGTCGATTCACGGCTCGCTGCAGGCCAGCGGCCACCCCAGTCAGCGCGAGGCGCTGACCTGCGGCGACGGCGCGTTTCTGCACGAAGAGGCCAGCGTGACCTTAACCGCCGAAACGCCGCTGCGTGCGCTGGTGATTGATTTGCCGGTGTAAGCAGACAGGCGACAGCGGTGTCGCCTCAGGAATGGGTAAGATTTTTTGCAGCCTGAAAAATGACAGCAAGAACTTCCTCACGAGAAGCCGTGATCGGTTTCCCTGGCGGGGTGAGCCGATCAATCTCATCAGAAGTGAAGACTCTTTCTGTCAGCTCGCCGTTGAGCCTGAGCATGCGAGCATGCACCCTGTAAGGTTTAGCAGACATTGTTTCCTCTGTACGAATCTGCGATGCCATATAACCTCCTGTTATGATTACGCTCAGATTATTGCTCGTTTTTCAGTCAGTCACAATGCTTATCTGTGCCCTGCTGCAACCAGCGAAAAAGCGCATCCGCTTCGCGATACAGAATGAGCTTATTCCCTGAAATATCTTTGAATCCGTGTTGATCGATGTAGTAACTCGCCACCTGCTCGTTAATCGGCGAGATCAAACGCAGGCCGCTGCAATCGGTCTCCGCCATAAACAAAGTGGCAACCAGCAGAACAAAGCTAAACGTATTTCCATCCAGAACTGAATCCCGCAGGTGAAAATTTTGCACCATATCTATATTCAACATGGCTGGAGGCGGCCCATCAGGCGGGCAAAATCGAGTAAAACAAGCAGCAGCAGGTTTGTTCTCTGCATCGACTAATGAGAAGCTAAAATTAAACGCATTCGCGTCAGTTAACGCCGCCCCGCTGGTATCCCAGGGCAACTGACGTTCCTCAGGTTGACTACGACTCAAGTGGATACACCAGGCCATATCCTCAATGGTAAACCGGCGCACGTGAATGGCGTAGCCAAGCCGGATGAATACCGAATTGGCTACGTTGAGGGTTTGCCTGGCAATATTTCTGATATCCATATCCGCCGTTCTCTCTGATGAAGGGGGCTTTCAGAGCGATACTAATGCGTAAGTTGAGGGGGGCAAGCCTGTTCTGCCGGCAGATTTCATAACCTGAAGAGGCATCGCAAGACATTAATGAAAAGTGGCGGTTACATTAATAATCTGTGCAGTATCTCGCGAAGGAAATCCTCTGCTGAAGATAGGTTTTCTCTGAAAATGCAGTCAATAACGACTGACCACCTTCTTTCATGAAGAGTGTCGTGGACAGTCATTCATCCGGCGGAAAAGCAAAAAACCCGCCGAAGCGGGTTTTTATACTGAATGAGTTGAAGCTGACCGGTAAGCCGGGTTCTGTCGTGGACAGTCATTCATCTAGGCCAGCAATCGCTCACTGGCTCAAGCAGCCTACCCGGGTTCAGTACGGGCCGTACCTTGTGAACCCCTATTTGGCCTTGCTCCGGGTGGAGTTTACCGTGCCGCGAACTGTTACCAGCCGCGCGGTGCGCTCTTACCGCACCCTTTCACCCTTACCTGATCCCGTTTACACGGGCCATCGGCGGTTTGCTCTCTGTTGCACTGGTCGTGGGCTTGCGCCCCCCAGGCGTTACCTGGCACCCTGCCCTATGGAGCCCGGACTTTCCTCCCCTTTGTCTGTCTCCCCGAAGGGGACGGCAACAAAGCGGCGACTGTCTGGTCAGCTTCGGCGCGCAGTGTATAGGGTTTTCTGTGGCTTGTCACTCACCCTGCTGGTCAAGCGCGTACTTATACAGGGCATTTTTCTTCACGCCGTGGATTTCGGCGGTCAGCGCTGCCGCTTTTTTCAGCGGCAGCTCGGTCTGCAGCAGCGCCAGCGTGCGCAGCGCCTCCTGCGGCAGCGCCTCCTCTTCGGCGTGGAAGCCTTCGACGATCAGCACCATCTCGCCCTTGCGGCGGTTCTCATCCTCCTGCACCCACGCCAGCAGCTCGCCCACCGGCGCACCATGAATCGACTCCCAGGTTTTGGTAATTTCCCGCGCCAGCACCACGTAGCGTTCAGCACCCAGCACCGTCACCATATCCTGCAGGCTGTCGAGCAGGCGGTGGGTCGACTCATAAAAAATCAGCGTGCGTGGCTCTTCCAGCACGGCGCGCAGCGCATCACAACGGCCTTTGCTTTTGGCTGGCAGGAAGCCTTCATAGCAGAAGCGATCCGAGGGCAGCCCGGACGCGCTGAGCGCGGTAATCGCCGCACAGGCACCCGGCAGCGGCACCACGCGGATGCCGGCTTCACGGCACAGGCGCACCAGGTGATAGCCCGGATCGTTGATCAGCGGCGTGCCGGCATCGGAAACCAGCGCTATGCTTTGACCGTCCTGCAGCTTCGCCAGCAGCGTCTCCGCCTTCTGCTGTTCATTATGATCGTGCAGTGCGAACAGCCGCGCATTGATGGCGAAATGTTGTAGCAACAGCCCGGTATGACGTGTATCTTCCGCTGCGATCAGGTCGACGCCTGCCAGCACCGCCAGGGCCCGCTGGGTGATATCACCCAGGTTACCAATCGGTGTGGGAACGATATAGAGCGTGCTGGCAGAAATCTCTGCCCGATCGTGTTGTTTCATTGTTTGATCCGAATTGCCGATTTAATATTGAGCATCTTGAAAAAAAACATCACTGGATACAGTATGCTTCCTTCGAAAGTAATTCACAGCAAAGCCGGGCGCATTGCCCCGCTGCTGCTGGCAGCACTGATTTTTGCCGGTTGTACCGGTAACACCCCGCAAACGCCCCCGGCGGATGTCCAGGGCGCGGCCACCGGCACCTCAGACTATTACCTGCAGCAGATGCAGCAAAGTGCAGATGATAACAAGGTTAACTGGCAATTACTCGCAATCAGAGCGTTGCTGAACGAAGGCAAGCTGCCCGTCGCTAACGATCAGCTGTCACAGCTGCCGCAGCAGCTAAGCAGCACCCAGAGCCAGGAAGTGCTGCTGCTGCGCGCTCAGCTGAGCACCGCACAGCAAAACAGCCAGGCCGCCGCCGCACAGCTGAAGCAGATCGATCCGTCGGCGCTGTCGAAAGATCAGCTGGCGCGCTATTACCAGCTGCAGATCGCCGCAGGCCAGGGGCAGCCGTCGCTGGATCTGCTGCGGGCCTATATCGCCCAGGAGCCGCTGCTTGGCAGTCCGGCGGACAAGCAGAAAAATATTGATGCTACCTGGCAGGCGCTGACGCAGCTGAGCCAGCAACAGATGAATACTCTGACCATCAACGCCAATGAGAACGTGCTGCAGGGCTGGCTGGATCTGCTGGGCGTTTACCGCGCCAACAGCAGCGATCCGGATATGCTGAAAGCCGGCATCAGCGACTGGCAGACCCGTTACCCTTACAACCCGGCGGCAAAAATGCTGCCTTCCGCACTGAGCCAGGTGCAGAATTATCAGCCGGCCTCCACCGGCAAAATCGCCCTGCTGCTGCCGCTGAGCGGCCAGGCGCAGGTGTTTGCCAGCGCCATTCAGAAGGGCTTTAACGACGCGAAAAACGGCCTGCTGGCGCAGAGCACCGCGCCGCAGGCGCAGGCCCCGGTGCAGGCAGCAGATGCCCAACCCGCTGCCGCTGATGCCGGTGCGGTGGTCAGCCCGTCCGCCGCACCGGTGGACGGCAGCGCGCAATCCGCTAACGGTGACACGACTGCCGCAGCGGGCGATGCGCTTCAGACCGCAGGCAACAGCGGCAACGCGCCCGCTAATCCACAGGCAGGCAGCAGCGTGGCCGCGCCTTCATCCAGCACCCAGTTACAGGTTTATGACACCGGCAGCCAGCCGGTGGCCCCGCTGCTGAGCCAGGCGCAGACCGACGGCGCCACCCTGGTGGTCGGCCCGCTGCTGAAAAACCAGGTGGAAGATCTGGCAAACAGCCAGACGCCGCTGAACGTGCTGGCGCTGAACGAGCCGGGCACCATCCAGAACCGTCCGAATCTTTGCTATTTTGCGCTTTCTCCTGAAGACGAAGCGCGCGATGCCGCCCATCATATGTGGGACCAGGGCAAACGCGCCCCGCTGCTGCTGGTACCGCGCAGCGGTCTCGGCGATCGGGTTAAGGTGGCCTTCAGCCGCGAATGGCAGAAGCTGGGCGGCGCCACCGTCCTGCAGCAGCAGTTTGGCTCGAGCGCCGAGCTGAAACAGGGGATCAACAGCGGCGCGGGTATCCGCCTGAGCGGCACCCCGATTGACGTTCAGCCTGAACCGACCCAGGCGGTCAGCGTCGCCGGCCTGACCCTGCCGGCACCGCAGGGGCTGACCCAGCCAGGCCCGGTTACCGACGGCGGCAGCAATAGCAGCAGCAGCGTCGACTCGGTCTATATCATCGCCACCCCGGACGAACTGGCGCTGATTAAACCGATGATCGCCATGCGCGTCAGCAGTCGTGATAATGTGGGTCTGTACGCCAGCTCGCGCAGCAATCAGGCCGGTGCCGGCCCGGACTATCGTCTGGAGATGGATGGCCTGCAGTACAGCGATATTCCGCTGTTGTCCGGCGCTAACCCGGCGCTGATGCAGCAGGCGGCAAGGAACTTTAACAACGATTACTCGCTGGTGCGGCTGTACGCGATGGGCATTGATGCCTGGACGCTGGCCAACCACTTCAGCGAAATGCGCCAGTTGCCGGGCTTCCAGCTCAAAGGCAACACCGGTACGCTGAGCGCCAGCCAGGATTGCGTGATTAACAGGAAGTTAATATGGAACCAGTATCGTCAGGGGCAGGTGGTGCCGGTGTCCTGACCCGGCAGCAGCAGGGCGCGGCGCGGGAACGTCAGGCGCGCCGCCTGCTGGAAGAGGCAGGGCTGCGCTTCGTCGCCGCCAACGTGCGCTACCGCAGCGGTGAGATTGACCTGATCATGCGGGATAAGCAGTGTTGGGTCTTTGTCGAGGTGCGCTATCGCCGCTCAGACCGCTTCGGCGGCGCGGCGGCCAGCGTCACCCGCAGCAAGCAGCTCAAGCTGCTGAAGGCCGCGGCGCTGTGGCTGCACGGGCGCGGGCTGAGTTTTACCAGCGCCAGCTGTCGTTTTGACGTGGTTGCCATCACCGGTGAACAGGTCGAATGGCTGGCGAATGCCTTTACGGCGGAATAAGAGCCTGAATTCACGGGCCCAATTAACCAGGTGAACACTGTGCTGGAAAGAATTAAAGTCTGCTTTACCGAAAGTATCCAAACCCAGATTGCGGCCGCAGAGGCCCTGCCAGACGCCATCTCCCGCGCGGCGATGACCCTGGTGCAGTCGCTGCTGAATGGCAACAAAATCCTGAGCTGTGGCAACGGAACCTCCAGCGCCAATGCCCAGCATTTTGCTGCCAGCCTGATTAACCGTTTTGAAAGCGAGCGCCCGAGCCTGCCGGCGATCGCGCTGAGCGCCGATAACGTGTTGTTAACGGCGATAGGGAACGATCGCCTGCATGATGAGGTCTATGCCAAGCAGGTACGCGCTTTCGGCCAGCCCGGCGATATCCTGCTGGCGATCTCAACCCGCGGCAACAGTCGCGATATTGTGAAAGCCGTGGAAGCCGCGGTCACCCGTGATATGACCATTATTGCCCTGACCGGCCACGATGGCGGCGAGCTGGCGGGCCTGCTCGGGCCACAGGACGTGGAGATCCGCATTCCTTCGCACCGCAGTGCCAGGATTCAGGAGATGCATATGTTAACCGTGAACTGCCTGTGCGATTTAATCGACAACACCTTGTTCCCCCACCAGGATGTTTAAGGAGATCAAATGAAAATATTATCTGCCGGTGCCGTGATTCTGACCGCGCTACTGTTGCAGGGCTGCGTGGCGGCCGTGGTTGGCAGCGCGGCCGTCGCCACCAAAAGCGCGACCGACCCGCGCTCCGTTGGCACCCAGGTTGATGACGGCACGCTGGAGCTGCGCGTGACCAACGCCTTGTCGAAAGATGAGCAGATCAAACAGAACGCCCGCATCGTCGCCACCGCCTATCAGGGCAAAGTGCTGCTGACCGGCCAGTCGCCGAACGCCGAGCTGTCCAGCCGTGCCAAACAGATCGCCGTTGGCGTCGATGGCGCGACCGAGGTCTATAACGAGATCCGTACCGGCAATAAGGCCAGCTTCGGCACCGCCTCGTCCGATACCTGGATCACCACCAAGGTGCGTTCGCAGCTGCTGGGCAGCGACCAGGTGAAATCTTCTAACGTGAAGGTGACCACCGAGAACGGTGAGGTGTTCCTGCTGGGCCTGGTGACCAGTGAAGAAGCCAAAGCCGCGGCCGATATCGCCAGCCGCGTCAGCGGCGTGAAGCACGTCACCACCGCCTTCACCATTCTGAAATAATCCTCCCGGGGCCGGCAGCGGCTGGCCCCGTAAGCCGATCTG
Source organism: Erwinia sp. Leaf53 (assembly GCF_001422605.1). Taxonomy (NCBI): domain Bacteria; kingdom Pseudomonadati; phylum Pseudomonadota; class Gammaproteobacteria; order Enterobacterales; family Erwiniaceae; genus Erwinia; species Erwinia sp. Leaf53. Next base: position 251,599 of record NZ_LMLK01000012.1, on the reverse strand, counting down.
CCGGGCTTACAGCCGGCTTAAGCACTCCATCGCTACCGTCTTAAAGCTGGCAAAGTCGGCACAGTCGCGCAGCCGCAGCGTGGCGCGTTCGCGGACAAAGGTGACAAACAGCTCGTAGATCGCCATCGCCTGCTCATAGTCCTCCTTGCTGATCGCCAGCAGGAAGATCACATAGGCCGTTTCGTCACCCCAGGCGATCCCCTGCGGGGCCAGCACGGTATAGACGCAGCTGCGCTGCGCCTGCAGCCCCAGCGCGTGCGGCAGCGCGATGCCCTCACCGAGCAGCGTGCTGACGATGGCTTCGCGCTCCTCCACTGAGGGGTAAAAGGCCGTATCCACCACCCCATCCTGCTGCAGCCGATCGCACAGCTGGCGAAACAGCTCGCTGCGCGCAACGGGCTGCTCCAGCCGCAGGAAGTGCCGTTCTGAGAAGTATTTCTCCAGCATCCAGGGGCGGGTGCGATCCAGCAGCGCCAGCTTGCCCAGCTGCTCCAGCTGATAGTCGCTGGGGAACGGATCGACCACCACCACCGGCTTCTCTTTCTCCTCCAGCCGCACGGTAGAGACCACAAAATCCGCCTCCACCGTCGTCAGCTGTTCATAATCGCGCCAGGTGATCATCTCCTGTACCACCAGCTGCGGATAGTGCCGCAGCAGCATCGCCTGCAGCATGCGCAGGGTGGAGTTGCCGCTGTCGCAGACCAGCATCACCTGCGGCTGACGCTGATAGCCAACCTGATAGTGACGCTCAAGCCCGACGCCAATGTGCAGCACCAGAAAACCGACCTCATTCTCGCTGACGCGGTAAGGGGTATGTTTACTCCAGCTGGTCACCGCCGACAGCGTAATGTCGTACGCCAGCGGGTAGTGCTGCTTGATGTTGTCGAGCAGCGGATTCGGAATGGCGATCTGATAACGCAGGCGGGTGATCAGGGTTTTAACGTGGGTCAGCAGATCGGCGCGCAGCTGCCGGTCGTGCTGCAGGGCAAAGTTATAGCGCTCGTTGATGTAGCGCAGCAGATAGTCGACCAGCAGCTCATCGTCATCGGCACCGATCGTCCCGGCGGCAAGCTCGCCGATGCGTCGCGCCGCCAGCTGCACCCGCAGCCAGGCCTCTTCGGCGGCGGGCAGCACCCTGCCCGCCAGCGGCTGCAGCAGCGCGGCAAGCTGACGTGCCGCCTGCTGCACGTCATCATCCACCTCGGTAGCAATCGCCTCGTTTAACGGGCAACCCGCCGCCAGCCGCTGTACCGCCAGCGCACAGTAGAGCCGCAGGTAGCGCTCACCGTCATCGCAGACCCTAAGTCCGGAGTGCAGCAACGCCTGGTGCAGCAGCGGCTGCACGGCTGCCAGCCGTTGGTCGTCGAGCGCCGCGCTCAGCGTCGGCGGTAAGGGCCCGGCGCTGCTGTGCTGATAGAGCAGATCGGTCAGGCCGCTGCGGATCGCCCGCTCAGGGCCGAACAGCTTCATGCCGAAACGCGGCCGGCTCTCAATCGTCAGCTCATAGCGGCCCAGCCACTCGCGCACCTCCGCCATATCCCCCTGCAGCGTATTGCGGCTGACGAACCACTCACAGGCCAGATCTTCCAGCTTCAGCGCAAAGGCGGAGGTGAGAAAACGCAGCAACAGCTGCAGCACGCGGTCGGCCGAGGTGCGCGGCGTGCCGGCAGCGGGCGCGGCGGTTTGCAGCATCGCATGGAAACGGCGCTCATCGTCGATCTGCAGCTGATAGCCGCTGCCGCGATTGAGCTGCAGGCTGGCACCGTGATCGGCCATCAGCTGGTTCAGCGCGGCGATATCGGTGCGCACGGTGCGGGTGGAGACGGCCAGCCGCCGCGCCAGCTCATCCTGCGGCAGCGGCTCGTTTTGCAGCAGGGCAAACAGCCGGGCCAGACGTTGATTAGGGAATCTCACGATGTGCTTTTTCCAGTGTGCCACGCGGGTTGAAGACGAAGGAGAAAGGCAGCCTAACTTTATTCGCGCCGAGAAAATAGTGGCAAATCCTTAAAACGCGATCTGCCACGCTCCGCGCACCGCCAGGTATCGCCGACCGCGATAGTCGGATACCGCCGTCAGTCATCATCAGATACCACTAACGGCCATTGCCGGATACCGCCGTCAGTCATCGTCAGATACCACCGACGGCCATCGCCGGATACCGCCGTCAGTCATCATCAGATACCACCAACGGCCATTGCCGGATACCGCCGCCAGTCATCGTCGTTACCCCCAGCAGCCATTACCGGCAATCATCCACCGCTATTCATTGTCAGATGCCAGAGGAAACAACACCCTGTCTCCCGGCAGGCACCTGACGGACGGCTTACTTCAGCAGCTGCTGCGTCACCCTCAGCAGTTCAGCCACGTCCTGCGGCCGGGTCAGGCCGGTTTCCGGGTCAATGATCGAGCTGTAGATATGCGGGACGATTTTACTGACGCCGGCATCCAGCGCGATCTGCATAATGGTGGCGTAGTTGGCCAGATCGATGCCGCCGGTCGGCTCCAGCCAGAAATCCTGCTGCGCACAGGCGCGCGCCACTTCACTGAACTCATCCAGCCGTGCCGTGCCGCCCATCGGATAGTACTTCACCGAGCTGCCGCCCATATCGCGCAGCATGGCGATGGCGCTGGCCACCGGCACCAACGCCGGTTCGGCCTGCGCGCTGAGCGGCCCGGTGGCAACGTTGACCCAGCCAGGCCGCCCGCTGGGGGAGATCAGCCCGTTCACCAGCGTCTGCTGCTGGCCGAGCAGCGCCCGGCTGGTGCCGACGCCGGTGAACACCTGGTTGACGTGCTGCGGCTGTACCAGGGCAGCAATCTCACTGACCATCGCCGACTGCTTAGGATCGCCCGCCCCCAGCCCGACCGACAGCGCGTTATCGGTCAGCCGCGCGTACTCGCGCATGTCCGACACCGCGGCGTGTACGCTGGGGTAGTTTTTTGACAGCACGCCGACCAGCACGTAGCCCTCCGCCGCTTGCCACACGTCGCGGGCGTTCTGATGCGAGGCGGCCAGCACGTTCAGGCAGACGCGATTACGGTAAAAATTGGGGCTCAGTTTCATCCCTGGTGTTCTCCGGTTAACAGTGACGCGATAGCAAGATAAAGGGTGTGCAGCTGTTCGGCGCTGACGCTGCGCACGTCCACCTCGACGATGCCTTCGTTGGCCTTGTAGCCACGGAAGTAGATCGCCGGGCGGCCCTCTTTCAGCGCCTGCACCAGCGCGGCGGTGCTGCGGCCGATGGCCGCCTCATCCAGATGAATTTCGGTGCGGGCGATATCGCGCCCGGCGCTGTCCCACACCACCCGCGCCTGCACGCCGTGCAGGCCGTTAAGCTGCGCAATAAATGGCGTCATTTTTTCCACCATTGCCGCGCCGCTGACCTTCTCCTGCTGCAGGTACTCTTCCACCGCGCGGGTCAGGCCGAGAATGCCCTCTTTACCGACCTTCATCGCCCGGCCAATGCCCTGCGACTGGCGTTTCACCCAGGCAATATGACGCTGCCGTCCAACCACCAGCCCGCTGGTCGGCCCCTCGATCGCTTTGGCCCCGCTGTAGATCACCAGATCGGCCCCTGCGGCGTAGTACGCCTGCAGGTCCTCTTCGGCAGCGGCATCGACGATCAGCGGCACGCCGTGCTCACGCGCCACCGCTGCCGCCTGCGCCACGCTGAGATGGCTTTTCTGCACGCAGTGGTGCGACTTGATATAGAGGATCGCCGCCGTGCTGGCGGTCACCGCGGCGGCCAGCTGCGCAGGGGAGCATTCGTTGGCGTAGCCCGCTTCCACCAGCCGTCCGCCGCCCAGCGCCACCATGGTGCCCACCGGGGCACCGAAATTGACGTTGTGGCCTTTCGGCAGCACGATCTCATGCGGCACGCTGAGCGGCGCGCTGTGCAGGTTGTCGAGCAGCCAGTCGTCGTCGCGGGCGATGACCGCCGCTACCGACTGGGCAATGCCGGCCGAGGCGCAGGAGACCACCAGCGCATCTTCACAACCGAGCAGCCCGGCAATGTACGCGCCGGTTTTGTCCACCAGGTCTTTCATCTCAAAGTAGTGGCTGAGGCCGTCATTAACCGCCTCCACCACCGCCGCGCCCGGGGTAGATACCCCGAGGATCGTCATGCGTCCGGAGGCGTTAATCACCGGCTTTAAGCCGTAGTGTTCATAAACAGAAGTCATGGCTGTGCTCCCCTTGTTCGGTGAAAAAGATCTGCCCGCCGACCACGGCGGCGAGCGGCACCAGCTGCCGCTCGCCGTTCAGCATCTCGCCGTCGGCGTCGGTAAACAGGCAGGGTTCAGAACGCAGATCGAAAAGGGTCAGATCGGCGTCCATGCCCGGCTGCAGCCGGCCGCGGCCCTGCAGCCTCAGCCCGTCAGCGGCATGGGCGGTGACGCAGTCGATCACCTGCGGCAGCGTCATGCCGATGTTGAGAAATTTCGACATCACGTGTGCCAGGCTACGCACCGGCCCGTGCAGACGGTTGCGGCAGTAAATATCGGAGCTGATGGTGTGCGGCAGGATGCCGCGGGCGATCGCCGCCTGCGCCACCGCAAAGCTGAAGCTGGCACTGCCGTGGCCCACGTCCAGCCGCACGCCGCGCGCCAGCGCCTGTTGTACCGAGGCGCGCAGCTCGCCCGCCGGCGTCAGAATGCGGTTGGGTTTGCCGTTGTAGCAGTGGGTGATGATGTCGCCGCGCCCGAGCAGACCGGCAATCTGATCCAGATCCGGCGGCGCGTTGCCGATATGCACCATCAGCGGCAGCCCGCCGTTCTCCTGCTGGAGCGTTTTGGCACGCTCCAGCGGCCTGATGCCGTTACTCTCCACCACGCTGCTGCTGATGCGCGCCTTCAGGCCGACGATAAACTGCGGCAGCCGCCGCAGCGCGGCCTGCACCGCCGCACCGTCGATACGCGACATATCGGCCAGTTCGTTCTGAGTCTCAATGCCGCTGCGGGCGATATTCAGCAGCGCCAGCACCCGGGTGTCGCAGCCCCGGGTCAGCTGATAAAAGTCATCGACCTGGTCAGCGCCGGTGCTGCCGGCGTCGATCACCGTGGTCACCCCGGTGGCAACGCCGATGCGATCCGCCTCGTCGTGGTAGATCGGCGATTTCGGGTAACAGTGCACGTGGCTGTCGATCCAGCCGGCGCTCAGCCACACCCGCCCGGCCAGGTCCCACTCGCGCCGCGCGTCGCCCGCCACGCTGCCCACGGCGGCAATTTTGTCCTCACGCACGGCGATATCGCTCAGGCTGCCGTCGCTGAGCCGGGCGCGGCGGATAATCAAATCAAACATGGTGTTCTCCTCTGCGCGGCGGCCGGAGCCGCCGCACGACAGCGTTACAGCGAGATCGGGAACAGCGCGCCCAGTGCCATCGCGCCGAGGATCGCCCCACCGGTAATCGGTTTGTTCCACAGATAGAACAGCAGCGATCCGGCCAGCGATCCGAGGCCGATCGGGATCGAGGCGCTCATCGCCGACAGGATAATCAGCGGGCCGAGGAAACGCCCGGAAGCGTTACCCGCCCCCATCATCACGTCGGCGCCGTAGGTGGAGTCGCTGTTGCTGATGGTGAACTTACGCGCGAGGATAATCAGGTAACCGATCGCCAGCCCGACCGCCAGGCCGGTGGCCAGCGATGCGGCAAAGTTGGCGACCGGGAAGACGATCCCGGCACCCAGCAGCAGCGCCGGTACGCCAAGGCCGACCCCGGTCTGGATCGCGCCGCCGATATCCAGAATGCCGACCAGCGAACCTTCGATAATGCGCGCAAACAGGAAGCTGGCACCAAAGGCGGCCACCGCGCCGTAGACGCCGGTCTCCATCCCCGCACGCAGCATCGAGACAAATGCCACTTCGTTAAACGCGCCAAGCCCGTAGACGTAGTACATGTGCGTACCGGCAAACACCCCGGATGAGAGCAGGCCGACAAAGATCGGGAACGACCAGTCGGCGTACCAGAAACCGCTTTTTGACTCTTCCATACCTGCTCCTCTTACTTACCGCTCAGGGTGTTGTGGATCATATCCAGCCAGCCGGGCACGCCGAGGCGGAAGGACTCCAGCAGCTTCATGTCAAATCCGCGGAAGAAGCCGCTGAGCACGAACAGCAGCACGATTGCCACCATCATCACTTTGGTGACCCGCGTCCAGCCGCTCTCTTCCACGCCTTTGCCGATCAGAATGCCCAGCACCAGCCCCGGCACCGCGTTACCCATAATCAGCTGCGCGAGGCCGCCGAAGATGGTCGCCCAGAAGCCGGACTTTTTGCCGGCATCGATTGCCGCCAGCCAGAAGATCACCGGCATCACCGTGTTGACCAGCAGGTTAGCCGCCGGCACCAGCACCTTGACCGCCGTCACCTGCAGCGCGGCAGGCACCGCCGAGGCGGTGGAGTTGAGGAACGCCACGACGATCATGCCGATCAGGCCGCAGGCGATGGCCATCTTCTTCGGGTTGTGCAGCGTTTCGGCCACGTTGCGGTTTTTAACCATCAGCGCCGCCGCGCCCCAGTTGGGCAGAATGCGGTGGTCAACGTCCTGGGTGAAGGAGCCGGCGGCCACCGAGGAGGCCCAGGCGTTAAAGAAGAACCCGAGGCCGAACGAGAAGTGCGATGCCGGGTCGCCCTCGCAGGAGTTCAGCTCGCCGAGGGTGCGGAAGGCGCCCATGCCCTGGGTGGTCGGCGCATGAAACATCCTTGCCGCCCCGGCCCCCACGCCGACGCCCACCAGCCCGCCGATAATCAGTGATTTGAAAAGAACGATCAGAAACATCAGCTGTTCCTTATTGTGATTGCGGATGCCGTCAGCCGAGGCGGGTGAAGTTCACCTGGGCGGTATCGATGGCGGTGACGCTGACTTCAACCGCCAGCTCAACGCGGTAATGCCGCCGTTCGCGCGGCAGAAAGAAGAACAGAAACTTTTCGGTGCGCACCTGCAGCTGCGCGCTCAGCACCTGCACGTCCAGCGGCTCGATGCGCAACAGCACCTTTGCGCTCGACTGCAGCAGCTGCGGCTGCACGCGGCTCAGGGCGTCGGCAAAGGCTTTATCACTGCTGGCCCCCTTGCCGCTGACGTTCACCGTGGTGGTGAAATGTTCCTTCATCCGCCGTACTTCTTCAGCCACGCCTGCACCAGACGCTCGCCCAGCTCTTCTTTATCCATAAAGCCGAAGCCGAGCACCGTAGCCCCCTCGTTAATGGCGGTAACGCCCTCATCGATCGAGCGCATGCCGTGCTTCGCCTTGTAGCCATATTTATTCTGCGCGGTAATTGCCCCCGCGCCGCCGCTGCCGCAGAACGAGATGCCGAAGCTGGCATTCTCCGCCTTCATCACGTCGCCCAGCTTCATATCCGCCGCCACGCCGGGCACCACCACCGCGCGCCCGCCCGCTTTTTCGATGCCGGCGGCCACTTTCTGCCCTTTACCCAGACGATCGCCGATCACTACCGTAATTTGTGACATATATTGCCCCTTGTCCGACTGTCCGCCTGAGCCGTTGCTCAGGCAGAGGATTAATGTTCTGTGGCGACTTCGATATGTACCGACAGCAGCCAGGCCTCTTCCACCGGCAGGTTGCCGAACAGATCCACCACCTGCTGCGCCAGCGCCATTGAGGCGGGAGAGATCTCGTCAAACAGCTCGGCCTCCACCTCCGGCAGCGCTTCGCCGGTCACCGAGCGCAGCGCCATCGCCTTAACGTGCGAGGTCAGCATCTGCAGCTGAACGGCGTCAGGTTGAATGCCTGCCGCGGCATACAGCCGGCTGATTTGCGCCAGTACCCGCTCTGCCAGCTGTCGGATGGCCCGATCCTGCCCGGCGATAGCCTCTGCCGGCTGCGTTCCATTACTCACGGTGTTCCCCTTGCTGTGGCTGTTACCGCAGAGTACGCAGCCGGACGGCGGCTGTTGAGAACCACTTTTTCCACTTTGAAACGGAAATCCGTCAGACGGGCGGGCGCAGGATCGCAAAACGCGACGAAACCGCCCACGCGCATGGCTGGTGCCGTCAGCTGAAGAAGCGCCTGAAGCTGAAGGTGGCTGAGTCTGGGACGGGGACCGAAAATACGCAGACAGCACTGAACCTGTGGTGAATCCGCTGCTTTTTCTGAAAAGTGGTGGGTAATGCGTTTGCTGAGAAATAAAACGGGCCCTTAACGGGCCCGGAGAGACGGGGTGATGCTGCGTAGTGCTCTGCGGATTAACGGAACTGCTTATGGCCTTCGTTGCGGATCGCATCGAAGCCTTTGGCCTGCTCCTTCGCACCCGCCAGGTCACCGGCGTTAGCCAGCCTGAGGCTGGCGTCGATCCTGCCAATCAGCTGGTCAAGCAGGCCGTGGTACTGCTTAACCTGCTCGCTGTCCGCCGCCTGCCCCTGCAGCTTGTCCGGCGTCTGGGTTTTGGCATCGGTGGCCGCGGCGCGCATATCGGTCAGCGCGCGCACCATCTCCGCTTTATCATCGGTTTTCTGCACGGTACGGGAAGCGCCTTTCAGCACGTCCATATCGGCAGACAGGTCCTGCGCCAGGGCAGCGACGCTGGTAAATAACAGGGTGGAGCTCAACATTGCAATCAGTAATTTACGCATCAGTTCAGTCCTTAGCGCCCCTCATCCTGCGCGGGCAACGCCGCAGCAGCCGGGGACTGTTATGGGAACAAAAAAGGCGGCCGGATAAGCGGCCGCCTTCATCATATCCCTAAAAACTGCAGGGTCGAACGGGGATTGTGTTGCTGGCTGAGAAAAGTTCTGCTGCCGTCACAGACTTCCCGGGCGCCAGCGTCAGCCGGCGGTCAGGCGGTGCTGCCCAGCGCCACCCTGCCGCGTGCGCCGCCGGACAAGGTAAAGGCCGAGATTACCGTGAAGGTCAGGGCAATCAGACCGAGGATCATATAGGTCTGACTGAAGCCGATGCGGTCATACAGGTTCCCCGCCGCCGACGAGAGGAAAATCGACATCAGCTGCTTGGAGAACTGGAAGCCCACCAGGTAGATGGTGGCCGACAGCCGCGTATCAAAGGTGCCGGCGATATACTTGAACACGCCAATCAGCAGGAACGGCACCTCAAAGGCGTGCAGCATTTTCAGGATAATCACTTCCGCCACCGTGGTGGCGAACGCGGACCCGAGGATGCGCACCGACATGATGGTGCCGGCCACCAGCAGCGCGTTCTTCGCGCCGATGCGGTTAATAATCCACGGCGACAGGAACATAATCAGCGCGTTAGCCAGTTCACCGCCGGTGGTGACGAAGCCGAACACCAGGTTACCCTGCTGCGGTGAGCTGAAGAAGGATTTAAAGAAGTTGGCGAACTGCTGATCGAACACGTCATAGATACAGGCCACGCCGACCACGTACAGCACCAGCAGCCAGAATTTACGCTGTCTGAACAGACCGGTCACCAGGCCAAAGTTAAACGCGGGGGCGTTGGCGCCCAGCGCGTCGATCACCGTGCTTGACTGACGGGTCTCCGTTTTCGCCAGCAGCAGCAGCACCGCCAGCAGGATCGCCGCACCGGAGCCCATCCAGAACACGATGTCCGGATCCACGCTGAACAGGATGCCGGCGGTCGAAGCGCAAATCCCCCAGCCGAAGCAGCCAAACATGCGCGCTTTGCCGTACTCAAAGGCGCTGTGGCGGCTGACTCTTTCCACGTAGGCCTCAATCGCCCCGGCCCCGGCGCTGAAGGAGAAGCCGATATACAGCCCCCCCAGCAGCGCGCCGAGCAGGATGTTGAGCTTCAGCAGGGGGGCAAAGACGTAGAGGAAGAACGGCGCGAAAAACAGCAGCAGCAGGGTGATCACCCACAGCAGATGTTTGCGCACCCCGAGCTTGTCGGAGAGTACCCCGAGCACCGGCTGGAACAGGATGGCAAACAGCGACAGGCTGGAGAAAACGATGCCGGTGTCGGTCTTGTTCAGGCCGATCACCTCATGCAGCCAGATCGGCAGGAACGGGAAGCAGGTTGCCATGATAAAGAAGTAGAGGAAGAAGAACGCGCCAAAGATCCAGAAGTTGCGGTTATTTTTGTAGTAGCAAGAGGTCGTAGCCATGTGGGTTTGTCCGCGAAAAGAGTTCTGCCTTCCTGAACGGCCACGGCGGTGGCCGTTCAGCGTCGGTGCATCTGCGCCCTGCTATCGGACCTGAGTCAGTCCGATCAACAGCGCACTTTCCGGTGCAATCACCGGTAGTGCCAGTCCGGCCTGCATCAGCCAGGCACCGGACACCACCTGCGGTTCGCGCAGCCAGGCGGGCAGGTCGCGCATGGCACCGCCCCCCTCACGCACGGTTTTAATCTCAGGTGCGTCCAGCAGGCGCACCTCGTAGTGCGCCTCGGGCAGCAGCCCCGGGAAACAGAGGTTGCCGGCCAGCGAGTAACGCAGCATGCGCAGCTGCGCCAGCATAAACACCGCCTGCGAACCGTCCTGGCTGACCACCCCGTTCACCTGCACAGAATCGTCGGGCATATCCACCCGCCAGCTGATGCCGCCGTGCAGCAGCGGCCGCAGCGTTTTATGCAGCTGGATATAGTGGCGATAGCCCTCCAGCTCCTCGTCATCGGCCTTCACCGGATCCAGCTCGATGCCCATATGGCCGAACAGCGCCGTCAGCCCGCGGAAGCCGATGCTGTGCTGACGCTGGGTGGCGTGGCAGCGGCGGTGGCCGATATGCTGGCCCATCACCTCCGGCGGGAAGAAGTAGCTCATGCCGCGCTGGATGGTCTGCCGCTCCAGCGCGTCGTTGTTGTCGGACACCCAGAAGCGCGGCGTACGCGCCAGCACGCCGTAGTCCACGCGCCCGCCACCCGAAGCGCAGGACTCGAACTCCACCTGCGGGAAACGCTGGTTGAGCGTATCCAGCAGCCGGTAAAACTGCTTCGTCTGCGCATCGGCCGCCAGCCGTCCCTGATGGCCCGGCTGCACCAGCTCACGGTTCATATCCCACTTCACGTAGGCGATCGGATGGCTGCCCAGCAGCCAGCTCAGGCGCTCCAGCAGATACTCAAACACCTCGGGATTGCTGAGGTCGAGGACGTACTGATAGCGGCCGGTCGGCTGCTGATAGCCCGGCAGCTGCAGCACCCAGTCGGGATGCGCGCGGAACAGATCGGAGTCCGGGTTGATCATCTCCGGCTCAACCCAGATGCCGAACGCCATGCCGAGCCGCCGGACGTGGTCGATTACCGGCATCAGCCCCGCCGGATATTTTTTCTCATCGAGATACCAGTCGCCGAGGCCGGCCTGGTCGTGGTCACGGCCGCGGAACCAGCCGTCGTCGATGATAAAGCGCTCGACGCCGATCGCGGCGGCACGGCTTGCCATCTGCATGATGTATTCCGGATCGTGATCGAAGTAGATGCCTTCCCAGGTATTGAGGTGCACCGGACGGGTGGCACCGGCGGAAAAGGGGATCCGCGCCTGGCGCAGCCACGCGTGAAACGCCTGGCTCATACCGTTCAGGCCGTTGGCAGAGCGGGTGGCACAGACCCACGGCGTGGAGAACTCCGCCCCCTCTTCCAGCGCGATCTCTCCCGGCAGGTAGAGCGCTTCCGCCTGCACCACGCGGCGGCCATCGGTTTTGATGTCGGCACGCAGGCGGTGGTTGCCGCTCCAGGCGAGGTGAACGCCCCAGACTTCGCCGCGCTGCTCGCTGAAGCCCGTATCGCCCAGCACAAAGCCCGGGAAGTATTCGTGGGAGCTGCGCCCGCGGCGGCTCTCCTGGATAAAGCCGCCGTGCGCCAGGTTAACGCGGTGGGTGTGGAACTCCCTGAGCCAGCGGCCGTGGAAGGCCATCACCTCGGCAGCGCGCTCCGGCACCGGCAGCGTTACGGCCAGGCGGTGCAGCTGCCACGGCAGGGCGTGCAGGTTTTTCAGCGTGTGGCGCACCTGCAGCACGCCGGTGTCGGCGTCGAGACGCAGCTCGCTGGTTAAGCGCAGCCCGGCCTGCGGGTCTTCAGCGGTGACGGTCAGCAGGTCACCGGTCAGCGCCACCGCGCTGGTGGTAAAAATGGGTGCGGCGTCCAGCCCCTCGCGGTGCCCCTCAATGCCGGGGGAGCCAAACTGGCCGCGCCCGTACTCCATCGCCAGCGTCAGCGGCAGGTCGACGTCCAGCCTGCCGTTGGCAATCGGGCGCTGCAGCGCCTGCACGTCCTCGGCGGAGAAGCATGCCAGCGTCGGTCCCCAGTAGACTATTTCGGCGTAAGGTCGGCAGCGCACCACCAGATCGCTGGTGGCGCTGCGCAGTCGTACAATATCGTTATTCATATCTGGCCCCTGTGTCATTGATGAGGCCATAGTTGATCTTAAACGTTTAAGTGATCAACTTAAACGTTTAAGAAATGTGATTGCGTTAAAAAAAACGCCATTACTGGCGTAAAGCGTTAATCAGGGTATATCACGCTGAAACAGGGGAGTTCAGGCGTTAAACGGCGGGGAAAAGCTCAGCCTGTGCAGGGAAAGGTGGTGATCCCCTGGCGCAGCACCGGCTGCCACAGCACCTGGATCGACCCGGCCGGTTCACCGGCGATCAGCGCCAGGGTCATGCGTGCAATCTGCGCACCGATCTCCTCGCGCGTCGACTGCACCACGGCGGTGGCGTCAATATTATTCAGCGAGTCGTCCGGCAGGCCGTCATAGATAACCAGCGCGATCGCATCCGGCCCGGTCAGCCTTCCCGCTTCGCGCAGGGCGGCCACCGCCCCTTCGCCCTGAATATTGCCGTCGGTGAGGATCGCCGTCGGCGGGGAGTGCTGCGCCAGCAGCTCCAGCGTGGCGCGGTAGCCGGCGCGGCGCGTGGCGTCCACCGCGCGGAACCCGACGTCAGGCGACAGCCCGTGGCGCTGCAGCGCATCACGGTAGCCGGCACGGCGCTGCAGGATAAACGCCTGCTCACGGTCTTCGCTGAGCATGGCAATGCGCCGGTGCCCAAGGGCGATCAGATGCTCGGTGGCCATGCAGGCCCCCTGCTGGTTATCGAAGTCAAACCAGGCGTAAGGCTGCGGCAGCTGGCTGCGTCCGAGCGCCAGAAACGGCAGGTTTTTCTGCTGCAGCAGCGTCAGGCGCGGATCATGCTCCAGGGTATGGGCGACGATCAGCGCATCGATCCGCCGGCTGTCCAGCAGGCGCATAAACGACTGCCCCTGATCGTGACGATCGTCGGTGATCAGCAGTAAATCCACGCCGCTGGCCGCCAGATGGTGGCCGATCGCCCCCACCATGGCAAAGAAGTAGTCGTTGCTCAGCGAGGAGGCGTAAGGATAGACCAGCCCCACCGCGTCGCTCTTGCCCTTTTTCAGCCGCTGGGCGTTGGTGTTGGGCTGGTAGCCAATCCGCGCCGCTTCGGCCTGGATCAGCCTGCGCGTCTCTTCCGAGATATCGCTGTGGCCGTTCAGCGCCCGGCTCACCGCCGCGATCGACAGCCCAAGATTTTGCGAGATAACCTTCAGAGACATAATGTTTTACCGAATAAAGGGCGCGCATCGCCGCGTTGAACAGGGCGGCCAGCTGAGTGAGTGGCCGCCCTGCGCGCGATGGCAGACGGGCAGACTACTGACCGGCGATTTTCATCTCCGGCAGCAGGACAGAGCCACACTGGATATTGCTGCGGGTTTCGATATCGCTGCCGATGGTCACCATATTGCGCCACATATCGCGCAGGTTGCCGGCGATGGTCACTTCGCTGACCGGGTACTGGATTTCACCATTTTCCACCCAGAAGCCGGACGCGCCGCGCGAATAGTCGCCGGTCAGCCCGCTGATCGCCGAGCCCATCAGCTCGGTGACCACCAGGCCGGTGCCCAGCTGCTTCAGCAGCTGTTCAAAGCTGTGGCCCTGGCCGGCAATGCGCCAGTTGTGGATGCCGCCGGCGTGGCCGGTGGTCTGCAGCCCCAGCTTGCGCGCCGAATAGCTGGTCATCAGCCAGGTCTGCAGCACGCCGTCTTTGACGATGTCACGCGCCGTGGTGCGCACGCCTTCGCTGTCGAACGGCGTCGACGCCAGCCCTTTCAGCAGGTGCGGCTGCTCTTCAATGGTCAGCCATTCCGGCAGGATCTGCTGGCCCATCGAGTCGAGCAGGAAGGTCGATTTACGGTAAACGCTGCCGCCGCTGATCGCGCCGACCAGATGGCCAAACAGCCCGGTGGCCACTTCCGCCGCGAACAGCACCGGCGCTTTCATGGTCGACAGCTTGCGCGGGGACAACCTTGACAGGGTGCGGCGCGCGCACTCTTCCCCGACCCACTCCGGCGACCTGAGGTCTTCAATGGCGCGGCCAATGGTGTAGGCGTAATCACGCTCCATATCGCCGTTATGTTCGGCGATCACGCAGCTGGAGAGCGAGTGGCGGCTGGAGCAGTAGCCCTGCAGCATCCCGTGGCTGTTGCCGAACACTTTGATGCCGACGTGGCTGTTAAAGCTGCCGCCTTCGGTGTTGGTGATGCGCGTATCCGCCTTCAGCGACGCCTCTTCCGCGCGGGCGGCCAGTTCGATCGCCCGATCGGCGTCGATCTCCGTCGGATGGAACAGATCGAGATCCGGTGCGTCGAAGGCCAGCAGATCGCGATCCGCCACGCCGGCGTAAGGATCGGCCGAGGTGTAGCGGGCAATGTCGATCGCCGCCTGCACGGTACGTTTGATCGCCTCGGGGCTGAGATCGGTGGACGATGCGCTGCCCTTGCGGTTTTGATGATAAACGGTGATGCCCAGCGCGCCATCGCTGTTGAACTCAACGTTTTCCACTTCGCTGTAGCGGGTGCTGACGCTGATGCCGGTGGTTTTACTGACCGCGACTTCGGCACCGTCAGAGCCGGCCTGCGCCAGCTCCAGCGCGGTGGCCACCGCCTGTTCAAGGATCTTACGCTGTTCTGCAACCTGTGAGAGTAATTTCATTGGCCTGCCATATAATTAACAGTGCGATTTCAACGCTGAGCAAACCGCGACTGGGTGATAACGATTGATTTGAGTCTAACAGACTCAGAGAACAATTTCGCAGTAGCGGCGTAACCTGATAGCATTAGCCTCTTTTTCAGGAGCCTAACCATGACCAAGCAGCCCGACGACTGGCTCGATGACGTACCCGATAACGAAGAACAAGAAGACGACGAGATTATCTGGGTCAGTAAAAGTGAAATTAAACGTGATGCCGAAGAGCTGAAACGCCTCGGCGGAGAGATGGTAGATCTGGGAAGCAACTCCCTGGATAAACTGCCGCTGGATGACGATCTGCGTACCGCCATTGAGCTGGCGCAGAAAATCAAAAAAGAGGGCCGTCGCCGCCAGATGCAGCTGATCGGTAAGATGCTGCGCTCGCGCGACGTTGAGCCGATCCGTACCGCGCTGGACAAGCTGAAGAACCGCCACAACCAGCAGGTGTCGCTGTTCCACAAGCTGGAAGTGCTGCGCGATCGCCTGGTAGAACAGGGTGATGACGCGGTGGCTGAGGTGCTGAACCTCTACCCGGACGCCGACCGCCAGCAGCTGCGTGCGATGATCCGCAACGCGCAGAAAGAGAAAGCGGCCAACAAGCCGCCGAAAGCCTACCGTCAGATCTTCCAGTATCTGCGCGAGCTGGCCGAAGCACAGTAGTCCTGCCTGCGCGGCAACGGGCGGTGACAAACCGGTACGCCTGACGCTATCTCCATAGCCATCCAGCGTCGGTTTATCACTGCTCCTGCCGGGCTGTGGGTGGCTCAGCCCGGCAGGATTGAGCCCGCTCCCCCCTACTTCGCCAGCCTGTCCAGCAGCTTCTGATGAATACCGCCAAAGCCGCCGTTGCTCATCACCAGAATGGTGTCGCCCGGCTGGGCTTTTCTGGCAATCATCTCCACCAGCGCATCAATATCCGCACTCCAGTGGGCCGGCTGCACGCAGGCTTCTGCCACCTCAGACACCTGCCATGGAATGTGGTGCGGCTGGAACAGGAACACTTCGTCGGCGCGCCCGAGCGACGGGGCCAGATCGACCTTATTCACGCCCATCTTCATGGTATTGGAGCGCGGCTCCAGTACCGCCAGGATACGCGCGGTGCCGCCAACTTTGCTGCGCAGCGCCGCCAGCGTGGCCAGAATGGCGGTCGGGTGGTGGGCAAAGTCATCATAGACCTTGATGCCTTTGCTTTCGCCGCGCAGTTCCAGCCGGCGACGGGCGTTGATAAAGCTGTCCAGCGCCCGGCCGGCGTCTTCCGGCTTCACGCCAACGTGACGGGCGGCGGCAATCGCCATCAGCCCGTTATGCATGTTGTGTTCGCCCACCAGCGACCAGTTCACCTCGGCCACCCGCTCCCCCGCCAGCCACACTTCCCAGCGTGAGGCGTCTGCGTTGAGCTTTTTCGCCTGCCACTGGCCGTGTTCACCTGCCAGCTCCTGCTCGCTCCAGCAGCCCATCGCCAGCACCTGTTTCAGGTTCGTGTCGCTCTCCGGCAGGATGATTTTGCCCTGCCCGGGCACGATGCGCACCAGATGATGGAACTGCTTCTGGATCGCCCGCAGGTCGTCAAAGATATCGGCGTGATCGAACTCAAGGTTATTGAGGATCAGCGTACGCGGCGCGTAATGCACAAACTTGGAACGTTTGTCGAAGAACGCACAGTCGTACTCATCGGCCTCGATCACAAAGAACGGGCTGTTGCCCAGCTGTGCCGACACGTCGAAGTTGCCCGGCACGCCACCGATAATGAAACCGGGTTCATAGCCGCACGACTGTAAAATCCATGCCGCCATGCCGGCGGTAGTGGTCTTACCATGGGTGCCGGCCACCGCGATAACCCAGCGGTCACGCAGCACAAAATCGTGCAGCCACTGCGGGCCGGAGAGGTACGGAATATTGCGTTCCAGCACCGCTTCCACGCAGGGATTACCGCGGGTCATCGCGTTGCCGATGATCACCAGGTCCGGTGCCGGATCGAGCTGGGATACATCAAAACCCTGAATTAAATCAATGCCCTGCTTTTCCAGCAGGGTGCTCATCGGCGGGTAAACATTGGCATCAGAGCCGGTGACGTCATGTCCCTGGGCACGCGCCAGCATCGCCAGACCGCCCATGAAGGTGCCGCAGATACCGAGGATGTGAATACGCATAAAAAGTCCGTTCCTTTAAAGTTCGCCGCACAGTGTACCGCTGCCATCGTGCGGAAGAAACGGATTTACCCTATGTTCTTTAGCGTTCAATCGGCTAAACTGCGTGCACATACGTAGGCACTCTGTTAACCAGGCTGCCACTCCTCCGCAGATTCAGGGATTGTGTTATGAAAACGTTGGGCGAATTCATCGTCGAGAAGCAACACGACTTTCCACATGCTACCGGTGAACTGACCGCTTTAATCTCCGCAATTAAGCTGGGCGCTAAGATCATCCACCGCGATATCAACAAAGCCGGCCTGATTGATATTCTCGGCGCCAGCGGCGCAGAGAACGTGCAGGGTGAACAGCAGATGAAGCTGGACCTCTACGCCAACGAAAAGCTGAAGGCGGCACTGAAGGCGCGCGGCATCGTTGCCGGCATCGCGTCTGAAGAAGAAGATGAGATCGTGATGTTTGAAGGTGTGGAAAACGGCAAGTACGTGGTGCTGATGGACCCGCTCGACGGCTCTTCGAATATCGACGTAAACGTTTCCGTTGGTACCATCTTCTCGATCTACCGCCGCATTACGCCGGTGGGCACGCCGGTCACGGAAGCCGATTTCCTGCAGCCGGGCAGCCAGCAGGTCGCCGCCGGTTACGTGGTGTACGGCTCATCCACCATGCTGGTTTACACCACCGGTAAGGGCGTACACGCCTTCACCTACGATCCGTCGCTGGGCGTATTCTGCCTGAGCGCCGAGAAGATGACCTTCCCGGAGAAGGGTTACACCTATTCGATCAACGAAGGCAACTACATCCGCTTCCCGCAGGGCGTGAAGAAATACCTGAAGTACTGCCAGGCGGAAGATGAGGCTACCCATCGCCCATATACCACCCGTTATATCGGCTCGCTGGTGGCAGACTTCCACCGCAACCTGCTGAAGGGCGGCATCTACCTCTACCCGAGCACCGCCAGCCACCCGAAAGGCAAGCTGCGCCTGCTGTATGAGTGCAACCCGATGGCCTTCCTCGCCGAGCAGGCGGGCGGTAAAGCCACCGACGGTAAAAACCGTATTCTCGATCTGCAGCCGTCCGCGCTGCACGAACGCTGCCCGTTCTTCACCGGCAACGAAGATATGGTCAATGACCTTGAGCGCTTCCTGCGCGAGTACCCGGACAACTGATTCCGGACGGGCGGCCTGCGGGTCGCCCGGCATCTTCCTGCCTGACCAACCACTACTGCCTGCTTAACCGACCAGCTGCCGGGCTCCTGCTTCCTGACATCGCTATCATCATGCATTACGCCCGATAAAGGCGATACGTCAGCTTCGCCTTTATCGGGCTACGGGACCTGTCAGGCCACCTTAAACACCGCCATGGTCTCTACCAGCTGACGCGCCTGCTCTTCCAGCGACTGGGTGGCCGCCGCCGCTTCTTCCACCAGCGCGGCGTTCTGCTGCGCCACCTCGTCCATCTGCGTTACCGCCTGATTGACCTGCTCAATGCCGTTACGCTGCTCGTCGGAGGCGCTGGAGATCTCCTTCATCAGCGTGGTCACCCGCATCACTTCGCTGGAGATCTCATCCATCGTCTCGCCGGCTTTGGTGGCCATGCTGTTGCCTTCGTTGACCCGCGCCTGTGAATCACCGATCAGCGTGCGGATCTCTTTGGCTGCGGTGGCGCTGCGCTGCGCCAGCGTGCGAACCTCATTGGCGACCACCGCAAAGCCCCGCCCCTGTTCACCGGCGCGTGCGGCCTCCACCGAGGCGTTCAACGCCAGGATATTGGTCTGGAAGGCAATGCCGTCAATCACTTCGAGAATGTCACCGATGCGCTGCGAGCTGTTGGTGATCTCGGCCATTTTTTCCATCACGTAGCACACTACTTCCGCGCCGCGGTCGGCTGTATCAGAGACCGAACGCGCCAGCTGGTGAGCCTGACGGGCATTCTCGGCGTTCTGCTGCACGGTGGCGGTGAGCTGCTCCATGCTGGCGGCGGTCTCTTCCAGCGAAGCGGCCGACTCTTCGGTACGCTGCGACAGGTTGAGGTTGCCGGCGGCCAGTTCGCGGCTGCCGACGTCAATCTGCAGGCTGGCGTCACGCACCTGGCTGACCGAGTTCAGCAGCGACTGCTGCATGCTCGCCAGCGCGGCGTTCAGCCGGCCCAGTTCGTTTTTACCGCCGGCGGGCAGCGGCTGGGTGAGATCGCCGTCGGCGACATATTCCAGGTGTTCAATCGCCCGATCCAGCGGTTGCAGCAGCAGCGCACGCAGCAGCCACCAGGACAGCGCCACCAGCAGCAGGGTCAGCACGCCGCTTACCGCGATCAGCAGCTTCATCAGCCGCTGGTTATGCGCAGCCTGCGCCAGCTGCTGCGCGCTGACCTCGTCTGCGTAGACGTCAAAATCGGCCACCGTGTTGGCAAATGTCACCGCCAGATCGGAGATGTTTCCCTCCAGCAGCGCGTAGTAGCTACCGATGTCCTCTTTTTGCAGTGCGGCGACCAGCGGGGCGATACCGGTATCAAAATAGACCGCATAGCTGGCGGCGATGGCCTCCGCCAGCTTTTTACCGTGAGCGGTCACAGTCCCGGCCTCAATAAATTTCTGCATCTCTTGCTGCGACTTTTCCGCATAGCTGGCGGTGCGTTTGACCGTAGCGGCATAACGATCGTGGCGACCGATCTCCAGCTCCCGTATCGCCTGTGCGGCCGTAGCGCGCGTGCGCAGCAGGGTGCCGTTGGTAATGTAGAGCGCGTTAAGTTCTACCCCCTGAATGCGCTGAATGGCGTCCAGTGATTTGTTGCCTTTGTGAATGGCGGTGATGCCCATTACGCTGACCAGCAGCAGCAGCAGCGTCATGGTGGCCAGTAACACTAACAGCCCGGTGCGGATTGAGATTTTTTTTAGCATGATTATTTTCCCGATTGGTGAGTCTGGTTATTCCTGGTACTAAAAACGACGCAGTTATCGGCAATAAACCAACTTAACTTTATAACTTATGATGATTCTTGAAGGTTAACATACAGATCACATGGACTTCATTGATAAAAAACATGGAAAAATAAGCAAATAGAATTAAATATCGCGATTAACCGTAGAATGATCATCACGTAAAACAACAAATAAAATTAATACTTTATGATTAAGCTAAATCCACTCGTCACCTGAGGCGCTCTGCCGCGTGGTCAGCACAGCCACTGTGCTGACGGGCGCTGACTGACTCAGGAGAGTCTGAAAGGCAGATAAAAGGGGAGTGCAACAGAGGGAGAGATGGCTATAATAGCCGCCACTCAACCTGCAACGATTGAAGGAATTCATCATGAGCCTGAACCACGTGCCAGCTGGCAAAGATCTGCCAGACGATATCTATGTTGTGATCGAGATCCCGGCTAACGCCTCACCGATCAAATACGAAGTCGACAAAGAGACGGGCGCACTGTTCGTTGACCGCTTTATGGCGACGGCGATGTTCTACCCGGCCAACTATGGCTACATCAACAATACCCTGTCGCTGGATGGGGACCCGGTTGACGTGCTGGTGCCAACCCCGTACCCGCTGCAGCCAGGTTCAGTGATCCGCTGCCGTCCGGTGGGCGTGCTGAAGATGACCGACGAGTCAGGCGAAGATGCCAAGGTTGTTGCAGTGCCACACAGCAAGCTGAGCAAAGAGTACGATCACATTAAAGATGTGAACGACCTGCCTGAGCTGCTGCGCGGCCAGATCACCCACTTCTTCGAGCAGTACAAAGCGCTGGAAAAAGGCAAATGGGTGAAGGTTGACGGCTGGGAAGGCGTGGACGCGGCGAAAGCCGAAATCGTCTCTTCCTTCGAGCGTGCTGCGAAGAAATAAGTGCCCGGCGGGCGCCCCGGTGCCCGCGTTAAGGCATTCGCGTCAGGGCTGAGGTTTACCCGGCCCTGACCGCCGCACCGGTTGGTTCCCCACCACCGGGCAGCAGCAGGCAAACCCCGCTGACCTGCTGATAAGGCGCATCGTTTTCTCCCTCATCGTTCAGCTGATAATCCACGCGACAGCGGCGGTTTTCTCCGTTAATCGCGATTTCCAGCGTTCCCTTCACGGGTGAATTCTCCAGATAGATCGTGCCATCATCCAGTACCGTGGTGATGATATTTTGCCGATCGTCCCGTACCAGCCCGCCACGGGGTACGGGTCTGCCGTCCGGCAGACGCAGCGTCAGCAGTACCCGCCGGCTGGTCAGTATGTTGTAGCGGATTCGTTTCACCGACCCGCGCGCCATTGCCAGGCGGTGATGCCCGTTCCCCACGTCACTGTTTTTAGGCAGGCTTTCCGTATCAAGATCGAACATCGCGGGGTGCCAGGCAGGAATATCCGCTGCCAGCGCCAGGCCACGCCAGTCGGTCCAGCTGGTGCCACCGGGGGTACGAACAGCCACGCCCGCCAGCCGTTCGCTCAACTCAATCATGCCGAAAGTCTGCCCGACCGGCTGGGGGGAGAACAGCAGATGGCTGCCGACCAGCGCCATGCCACCGCTGCCGCTGAGCGAGACATTTCCCGCCTGTTCGCTGTTCATGCTGGCGGCCAGCGCCATGCGCGTATAGTGCAGGTTGGCGGAAACGCTCCCCTGAACGGACTGCATGCGCGCCTGCATATCCCGGCCGGACGAGAGGTAATAGGTGCCGTTTTTCCCCAGCGCACCGTCGATCTGCGCACCCAACTGCCCACCGCTGCCTGAGCGGCGATAATAGCTGCTGAAATTCTGCCCGCCGAGCGGCAGGCTGAAGTTGACCGAGAGCTGCCGGTTACTGCTGTTGCCGCGGTTGCGGGAGACGTTAACCGACAGCATGGCCTTTCTGAAGGGGAGGCTCCATGACAGCATATCGTAACGGGAAATACCGTTATCCCCGAAGCGACTGCTGGCAGAGTAGCTGTAAGAGAAGTAGCCTGCCGACGGGCTGTTCCAGCCAGCCGAGAGCCTGTACTGCAGATTGTCGTTTTCATATCGCTCAGCAAGGCGGGCGCTGGCCGTGGCGAGGGATACAAATCCTGGCGTATTTTTACTGACGCTGGCATTGAAGGAGAGCGAGGACGTCAGGCTGTAGCTGCCTGACAGCGACAGCTGCATGCTGCTGGTATGCTGCTGCCTGTCATTCGCCGCAACAATTTGCGCGGCCAGCTGCGCCCCCTGTAGCACCGGCCCGGCCAGCGAGGCCCCCAGTGACTGATACATTTTCGTTAACAGCAGCCCGCTTTGCAGCGACAGGCGACGAACCTGCCAGTTCTGATTCAGAGTTAGCAGTGCCGGGACGCCGCTCCCCGACTCCCCGGCCTGGTTCAGCCGCCCGGCGGCGATTGACAGCCCCCGGTTTCCGGAAGGGTTAACCCGCATCGCGCTGGCGGGCACGGTGAAACGCTGCTGATGGCCATCGGTTTCCAGCACCGTGACGTCCAGGTCGCCGTTCAGATTGTGCAGTGGAATGCCGTTTAAATGAAACGGCCCCGCAGGCACCAGCGTGCTGAACACCAGTGCGCCATACTGACGGACCTCAACCCGGGCCTGCGAGGTGCCGGCAATGCCCTCAATGCTGCCGCTTTCGCTGCTGTCCTTTTCCAGCCCCCGATCCGGAATGACCTGGATACCGTCAATCTCTCCCAGCGAGAACAGCGTATTGCTGACGCCGATTTGCCCAAACTGAATCCGCTTGCGCCAGCCGGGAACGGGGCGTTCGGCATACAGCGTTCCCCGGTTAATATTTACCTTTCCCCGATCTTCATTCAACTGCTGACGGCCACGCAGCATCCAGTTGGCCATATTGATGCCATCTTCCAGCATCAGGTAGCTGTAGCGGCTCTGCCTGCCGCGCACGCGGCTGACGCCGCTGTAATAGTTATAGTTAAGCAGCGCGCCATGCCCCCCCATCTCCCCACTGTACTGTGGCTCATCCGCCAGCGCCTGCTGCGGTACCACAATACTGAGCGCCAGCTTTTGCGGGTCGGCTTTGAGGTTAAAACCGGGCTGCTGCGACAAATCAATACAGCCTGGATCAGCCAGCTGTGCGGGTTGCTTCAGCCCAAGCTGGTCAATTAAGTCGGGGGTAAAACAGATCTGCCCCTGTCGGCCAGTCATCACCCGCTGCGAACTTTTCAGCTCTCCGTTCACGCTGATATCCAGCAGGTTTTCACCCGCAGGCAAAGCGTTCGCCTGATTGAGGGAGCTGAGAATGTCAGGATCGATCCCACGGGCTCGCAGGATCTGCGCGGCTCTGGACTGTTTTTTTTCGTTTTCATCTGCAGCAACCTTTGCCGACAACAGCAGGCTCGCGACCAACAGCATCAGCTGACCGAGTCGCTTAAGCTGCCGGCATTGCAGGGCAGGCATCAATCAGCGGCCAGTGGCGATCGGCTGTTCCACCTCTCCGGCCTTAAAGCCATAATCAGACAGCGTTGCAAAGCGCACTTTACTGGCGGCCAGCGGCGCGTTTGCTGCAGCCAGGGAAAGAGTCAGCTTTTGCCCGGGCAGGAGATAGCCCTGCGGCAACTGCACGCTCTTCACGGCGGGCAGCACCGTGATATCCTGCCCCATTCTGACCACGTAAGCGCCGGGGTTGTGCACCGTTAATTGTCCGTTACTCAGGGACCAGTTCAGCGCTTTCCAGGGTTCTGGATTTTCCGGCAAGCCACGCGGATGAATAATCACCGGCAGGTTCTGGCGAATATTGACGTCAACGCGGTTTTGCCCGGCATCATCAACCAGCGGAATCCCCTCAAAGGTGACACGTTTCAGGTGTTCGGTGGTTAATGGCCCTTCGGTGGTCAAAATAAAACGTACCCGCTGTATACCCCCAGCGGCCACACGCACCACCGGCTGAGTCACCACCAGTCGGGGCTTTTTGTCATCCGCCAGGTCAATGACCTTAACGTAAAGTAACGCATCTTTGTCATCGGTATTGGTCACATTGATGCTGCCGCCACCGGCCGACTCATTAATTAACACCATCGACGTTTGCGGTTGCATTACTGCGCTGGCGGGGAACAGGCTGAAGAGGGTCAGCAGTGACAGAATCTGTGAGAGTGAAAAGCCGGGCATCTTATTCCTCCATGAGCGGTAAAAAAACCGGCATGAACTCAGTGAATCATGCCGGTGGTGGGAGTTACATATAAATAACTTCGAACGTGGTGCTGCCATTCAGATTAATACTGCTCTGCACGCCATTTTTGCCCACTGGCGCAATAGAAGGCTTAACCTCAAGCGAATAAACTTTGTTTGATACCGCTTTACGTTCCGTGTCACTGGCTAAGTCCATACCGGAAACAGGAACCAGCTGTGCGTTTTTGAAATAATAGCCGCTCTCATCAGTGACAAATTTCCAGATATTATCGGGCTGCAGCGAATACGCTTTCTGAACCTGCTGATCTTCCACGCTGCTGCTATCCCGGTCAAGCTTGATGGTGTAGACGCCGATAGCTTTACCATTCGCATCGTTACCGAGGCTAAACAGGGTCTCTTTGTTGGCACCCGGCTTTTCAGCCACCGCGCCACTGTTATCCACCGCGCGAATACCATAGTAGGATGCACCATCGCACCCAACGGTGACCCGGGTTTTTTCCGCTTTCAGATCGGTAAATTTGTCTTTACTTAGCGAGCCGGGGTTGATGTTATTGAATGAGAGAGCCCCCTCAAGGCTGATGTTACAGGAAGGCGGCAGAATGGTGCCCTGTACCTTCATGGTCGCTTTAGCACCGGTAACCATTCCCTCGGCCATTGCGGCTCCGGAAGCCATCATCCCGCCCATCAGCACCGCGATTAGCGTAATTTTTTTCATTGCATATTCCTTTATCTGATTAACGACGTAGCTTGCAGGGAAATAATTCCCTGTCAATACAGTCAGCTAAGATCCGGATCGACAACATGATAATATTGTTAACCCTGCTTATGTTCTGACACGTGCCTGCCAATATAAAAAGACAACAGGCATCCGCAGAATCCACAAGAATAATAAACACACCACACCGTAAAGCAATTGGATGTTTTGCTATTTATCAAAAGCAAACTAATAGCACAAAAGTCAGCGTAATTTAATAATTACAAATGTCGCATAAAAATATAATACAGATCAATATTCTGTTTTTTATTTTCAAAAGTAAAAATCTGCACTACTTACGACCGGGAGAGAGCGCCATAAAAAAAACACCGCACAAAGCGGTGTTTCCGTATTGTAACGACGTCTGACTACAGTCAGACGTTTTCCCGATCCCGCTGCAGCCAGTCGCCGCTACCGATGCGTTGCCTGCCCGCTACCGATCGCTGATAGACATACAGCCAGGCGCTGCCGTACGGCGTTTGCAGCAGCTCCCGTTTGTACTCCCCGCCCTTGCTGCGCAGCGCATCCAGCTCGCCCAGCGTTGACGCATCAATCCGGTAAACTTCGCAGTAAACCTGACCGTCCCCGGGAACCACCCCAGGGTAATGGCCCAGACTGTAAAGTTCGTAACCGTCGATCAGATGATCGCCCAGCCACTGCCCGTTCGTCATCCAGTGACTGTTGCCCTGCTTACGTCGCAGGCTGCCATAGACAATTATTCGCATTGCTAGAACTCGAACTGATAGAGCACATCCAGCGCCTGGTCGATACCAGACACGGCTTCCAAATAGAGTTTAGGCATCAGGCGATAACGTAACGTTAAGGTCGCCAGTGAATCAAAGATGCCAACACCGTATTTTACCTGTAGACCCGGCAGCACATAGCCGCTGACCTGCACCTGCTGGCTGTCGCCAACCCCTGCAGTGTCCAGCGCCAGATTGCTGACGCCGAAGGTCTCACCGATTTTACCCACAATCTGCCCACTTTGTGCAACCCCCAATCCCACTAATGCTGAGGTTAATGCATCGCTGTCGCTGCCGGAGGCGTTCAGCCCCTGGCCTCTGAGCAGATAAGAGAGCGCTTCCTGCTGCGACATCGCCGGATCAGAGAAGACTTCCGCCTTCGGCTCGTCGGCCAGCCCGGTGACACGCACCCCGGCGGTGACGTCATCTTCCGTCGCTTCCGGATTACGGATCGCCTCGATATTCAGGTAAGGCTGGTCCGGCGGCCCGGCAAACTGCAGCTCGCCTTTACGCACGATCAGGTCCTGACCGTACGCGTGGAAGCGGCCGGACGGGATGTTGATCTGGCCATTCAGCCCAAGCCCGCGCTTGTCCTGCACCAGCTTCAGGTCGCCGTTCAGCTTCGCTTTCAGGCCGAAAGCGCTCAGGCGTACGTCGTCACCCACATGGATAATCAGGTTGCTGTTGATCGGGATCGCCGTCGACTTCGGTGCGATCGGCTTCAGCTGCGGGTCCAGCAGCACTTCGTCGGCGGAGACGCCCACCGCGCTCTCCGGCACCTCCTGCACGGTGATGCGCGCCCAGGGGATATCCACCCGGCCGTCGAGGTTGAACAGCGACGGCGTGGCCTCAAACACCAGGTCCGGCGACACGTCCATGCGCACCATCGGCGGCACCGTGACGCGGATTTTCTGGCCTTTGGCCGCCACCCGCGCCCGCCAGTTATCCAGCTGGCTCCAGTCGGCGTCGCCGTTCAGCGCAATCTGCCCCTGAGAGGTCTGAATCACTCCTTCGAGCGTCGAGCTCATGCCATTAAACAGCATGCTCAGGTTAGCAGTGGTGAGATCCACCGGCATAAAGCTGCCTTCAACGTCGACGTTGCGCAGCCCCAGCTGGCCGAACACCTGCGGCCGCTGCAGGTTACCGCCCAGCCGCAGGTTGCTGTTCAGTACCCCGGCGACCTTCTCGCCGCGCATCAGCGCCGGATTGAGCATCGCCAGCGACAGGCTGGTGATATTGACGTTGCCGGAAAGGGCGCGCCGCCCCTGCGGATCGGCGATCTGCACGTTGCCGTCGAGCTGGCCGTTACCGGCGATGCGGATCAGCCAGTCGAGCTGCGCCTGGCCATTTTTCAGCGCGGCGTTAAGGTTCAGCGTATTAAAGGCCACCGGCAGCGTATTGCCCTGCACGTCCTGCGCCAGCTTCACGCCGTTGCCTTTCAGCGACACGCGCCCGGTTGGCAGCCTGCCGTCGGCGGTCCAGCTGACGTCGGCATCGCCACTGAAGCCGCCGTTGACCTGGGTGCCTTCCGGCATAAACGGCTTGATCATCGCCAGGTCGAAGCGTTCCAGCACCACGCGGGCGTGGCCGGACGGGCCGGCCTCCACCGTCTGCGGCACGCACAGCTGCGCATTGGGGTTCTGCCAGCAGTGCGGGCCGATCGACACCGTCTGCTTCGCGTTAAGGTAATCCAGCGCGATCGCGCGGGTCAGCCGCCACTCGCCCACCGGCGTATCGAAGCGGGTGTTGTTCAGTTGCCCCTGCCAGCGCTGGGCGGCACGGTCAAAACTGCCGCTTAAGGCCAGCTGACCGGAGACCGGCTCACCCTGCAGGTTCAGCTTCAGCTGGTGCTGTTTCTCGCTGCCGCTGGCGTCGAGGGTCAGCAGGTTCACCGCCAGCGCATCCTGCTTCAGCTGCTCCACGCGCAGTTTGAGCTTGCCCTGGATCTGTTCGCCGGAGCTGACGTCGCCGTCAAGCTTGATGCGGCCGACGCGCAGCGCCTGCCAGCGCAGCCCGCTGGCGGTGAGGTCCGCCAGCAGCTGCGGCGTTTTCAGATCGCCACGGGCGCGGATCGTCCCTTTCGCCACGCCACCAAGGCCCGGCAGCGCGTTATCCAGATGCTGCGCGTCGATGTCGGCGTCCAGATTCAGCTTATCGCCCAGCGAACCTTTCAGGCTGACGTTGTTGCGCCCCAGAATCAGCTTAATGCCGGGAATATCCCACTGGTTATAGCTGTTGCCGTACAGGGTGCCGTCGGCGCTCACCGCGTTATTACGCACGTTGCCGCGCAGCCTGAGCTCCGGGACGCGCATCTGCCAGCTGCCGCCGTACAGGCTGCCGCGGGTGGTGATTTTGCCCTCCAGCTTCGCCGGCCAGTCCGGGTACTGTTTCGCGGTATTGATGCCGTTCAGCTGCAGTTCGCTGCGCCAGCTGATGGCTTTACTCCAGTCCACCAGCGCGCTGAGATCGGCGGTGCCCTGCAGCGCCGCCAGCCGCAGCTTCTCAAGGTTAAACTGTTCGACGTTGCCTTTGCCGTTCAGCGTCACGGTGGCCGGTGGCAGCCCCTGTCCCTGCAGTGCCGCCTTCAGCGACAGCGCATAGTCCGTCACTTTGCCCTTAAAGCTGAAGCTGAAGTTATCCGCCGCCATCTGCGCCTCGCCGGCCAGCGGCCAGCGCAGCTGCGGGCTTTGCAGCGTCATATTCAGCGGCAGACCGGCTTCCGCCAGCCGGGTATCGGCATCCAGCTGCGCGCGCAGCGGGCCGGAGAGATTCAGCGCCAGCGTCAGCGTTTCACGCAGGTTGCCGTCAAGGGCCATTTTGATCTTCTGCCCTTTAATCGGATCAAAATTCAGCGCGCTGTTCAGATTAAAGCTGACCGGCCAGTTCCCGCTCAGCGTCGCCTTACCGCTGGCATTGAGCTGCCCCTGCGGTGAGTCGACGTCAAAGGTTTGCAGCTGCAGCTGGTCGTTAACGGTATCCGCCCTGACCAGCAGGCGGTTAACGGTGATATCGGTGTCGCCGGTCAGGCGCAGCTGCTCGCCGAGGATCTGCTGCACACTGAGATCCAGCGGCAGGCTGAACTGCGGCAGATCGGGCAGCAGCGGTTTGGCAAACATCGCCTGCAGCGTTTCGCCCAGCGGCTTTTCATCCGGCTGCGGGTTCTGCACCTTCGGCTGTACCACCTGCTCATCGGCAACGATCGCCGCCTTCGGCAGTGCGATCAGTAATCCCTGAATATGGGTTGGCGTCAGCGTCAGGGAGCGTCCCTGCCAGCTCATGCCACTGGTAAAATCGGCCAGTGACACCGCGGTATCGTCGATTTTGACGTTGATATTGTGCAGCGCGATGCGCTTCAGGCTCAGCGGGTACGGCGTGCTGAAGTCACCGCTGCTCTGCTGCTCTTCCGGCTGTTCTGCCGCCGGCGACAGCTTGCTGCTGTCCACCACCACGTTGACGTCTTTCAGCGACAGGTCGTTGATGCAGAAAGCGCTGTTCTTCAGGCAGCTGAGCTGCACGGCGAGGTGGAACTCCCCGGCGCTGACCGCCACGCCCGGCATCTCATACTTTACGCCTTTAAGCGTCAGGTTACGCCAGCCGCCGTCCACCTGCTGGATCGCCAGCCCCGGAACCCAGCGCGCCGCGGAATTCAGCACCAGATGTAAGCCACTGGTGGTGCCGATTAAGAACGCCACGCCGCCCAGCAGCAGTACGATAAAAATCAGAATGCCAGTCAGGCCCTTTTTCCACCACTTCATAGTTCAGGCCCCAGTCCAATGTAAAACTGAATGTCACGATCGTCCCTGTCACCGATTGGCCGGGCGATATCGACCTTAATCGGCCCCACCGGTGATTGCCAGCGCACGCCGAAGCCGGCACCGGTCTTAACGTTGCTCTGCTTGATATCGTTTACCGCTTCACCGGAATCGACAAACACCGCCCCCCACCACTTGCCGGTGACGTTGTACTGATACTCCAGCGAGCCGGTAGCCAGTTTGGAGGCACCGGTCAGCTTGCCTTCATCGTCACGCGGGGAGATGCCCTTGTATTTGTAGCCGCGAATGCTGCGATCGCCACCGGCGAAGAAACGCAGGTCCGGCGGCACTTTCTCGAAGTTGTTGGTCTCGATCCAGCCGAGATTGCCGCGCACCACAAAGCGGTGCTTCTCTTCCAGGGTGCGGATCCAGACGTTCTGCGCCTGCATCACCGCGAAATCGACGTCAGAGCCCCAGGTGGTGTCGGAGACGTCCAGCGAGTAGCGCTGCGAATCCCCCCAGTCCGGCATCAGCCCGCCGCGCGAGCGGGTACGGTTAACGCTGACGCCAGGGTAGATCAGCATGGTGGTGTTGGTGACTTTACCCTGGGTAAAGTGGTCGAGGCTCCAGCGCAGGTTAATGGCGCGCTGCCAGCCGCTGGAGCTGTCCCAGTAGCGTGAGCCGGCCAGGGTGGTGGAGTCGGATTTGGTGTCGTTGAGGTCGGTGCGTTTCACCCCGCCCTGCACCAGGTAGTACTGCTCAAGCGGGCTTTTACGCAGCGGCATTTTGTAGCTGAAATCCAGCTGCTGCTCGGGCGCAGAGATATTGGCGCTGGTGGAAAAGCTGTGACCACGATCGTTGACCCAGGGTTTTTTCCAGGTGGCCTTCACCCGCGGGCCGACGTCGGTGGAGTAGCCCACGCCGGTTTCAATGGTATTCTCGGTACGCGGCGACATCACGCCATGTAGCGGCAACACTTTGCTGTTACGCGCTTGTTTAAAGTCCGGTGCCACCACCACCGAGTTAAACCAGCCGGTGGCCGACAGGCGGCGGTTCATCTCCGCCAGATCGCGTGA
The DNA here is from genome assembly GCF_001422605.1 of Erwinia sp. Leaf53. Lineage (NCBI taxonomy): Bacteria > Pseudomonadati > Pseudomonadota > Gammaproteobacteria > Enterobacterales > Erwiniaceae > Erwinia > Erwinia sp. Leaf53. The sequence goes on along the minus strand of NZ_LMLK01000012.1, from coordinate 221,136 downwards.
GTTGTAGTAATCACCCTGCTTGAACGGCACCAGGTTTTGCAGATAGTCTTCGCGGATCTGCGACCCTTCAAAGGTCACTGCGCCAAAGCGGTAACGCTGCCCGCTGTCATAGTCGATATCCCAGAACGCTTCACGCCGTTCCACTGCCACGCCGAGCTGGCTCTTTTTAAAATCGCCGTCAAAGTAACCTTTGCGCAGAGCCATATTACTCAGCGAACTTTTAAACTTATCGTATTTGCCGTGGTTGAGGATGCTGCCGATGGCCGGTTTGCCGTCGCGTACCAGCTGCTGGTAGTCGCTGTCCGTCCGCGCATCACCGCGCAGGATGATGGTTTCTCCGGCGATCTTTACCGGTTCCCCGGCGCTGACTCTGGCCAGCAACACGGGACGGCCGCCTTTGGCCGGAGCGGGCAACAGTTCGAAGTCTATCTGCGGCTCATAGTAGCCCAGCGCCTTCAGCCCCTGTTTGATCGCGTCACTGACCCTTGCGCGAAAGCGACCGTCGGCGTTCACTTCATCGCTGCTGATGGTGGACAAACGTGCCCTGACGTTTTTTTGTAACTCTGCGGATAATCCGGTGACCTGCAAACGCACGTTGGCCGCCTGAGCGGCCGGTGCGGCGATCAGCAGGCCACAGATGCAATAGATTGGAAATCTCGGCACGCGTGCTCCCCTGTGTTATGCCAGCCCGCACTCCGCCGGGCCCACCCTGGTAACTATAAAGTAGCTTAATGTGCGCTACGGATTGGCAAAAATGACGATAAGTGATGAAAAAAAGCTGAGGATCGGCAATCCGGTTAAATTAACGCAAATTAGCTGAATATTGTCGGCGAAACCCCACAGGGTTACAACCCCGGTTAAGGTCAGCGATTAATGCCGCAATTGTAAGCATTCACCGGCAAGGCTATAATCACTGCCGGTGGCTGTTCAACAGCCCCGATAACCCTTCTGCCCCGGCGTTTCAGCCGAACTGGCGCAGACATTTTTGGCACGGATAGCCCTGTAAGCACCATCTATTGCCCGCAGAATCTCGCGCGCTGCCCAGGCCAAAAATGACAAGTACTTAACCCGGCCACGCGTTGCAGCGCAATTTCAATGCAGATTGACGATCGGCGCCGAGCCTTTGTATGGATGTTCTATGTTAGACAGCTTGCTTGTCATCTTACTGCTGATTGCCATCAGCTCATTCTTTTCACTGTCAGAAATCTCTCTGGCGGCCGCGCGTAAAATTAAGCTTAAGCTGCTGGCCGACGAAGGCAACGTCAACGCGCAGCGCGTGATGAAAATGCAGGAAACCCCGGGCATGTTCTTCACCGTGGTGCAGATCGGCCTGAACGCGGTGGCGATCCTTGGCGGTATCGTCGGCGATGCCGCCTTCACTCCGGCTTTTCGTTCCCTGTTTGAGCGCATCGTCGCACCGGAGCTGGCCGAGCGCCTGAGCTTTATCTGCTCATTTACCCTGGTCACCAGCCTGTTTATCCTGTTTGCCGATCTGTTCCCGAAACGTCTGGGCATGATTGCGCCGGAGTCCATGGCGCTGAGGATCATCAACCCGATGCGTTTCTGCCTGTTCCTGTTCACCCCGCTGGTGTGGTTCTTCAACGGCGGCGCCAACATCATCTTCCGCCTGTTTAAGATCCCGCTGGTGCGTAAAGACGATATCACCTCCGACGATATTTACGCGGTGGTGGAAGCCGGCGCGCTGGCCGGCGTGCTGCGTAAACAGGAGCACGCGCTGATTGAGAACGTGTTTGAGCTGGAGTCACGCACCGTGCCGTCGTCGATGACCTCACGCGAGAACGTGGTGTGGTTTGACCTGCATGAAGACGAAACCAGCCTGAAGCAGAAGATTGCCAGCCACCCGCACTCGCGTTTCCTGGTGTGTAACTCAGATATCGATCACGTGGTCGGCTACGTCGATTCAAAAGAGCTGCTGTTACGCGTGCTGGGCAATCAGAGTATGACCCTGAACAGCGGCGTGCAGATCCGTTCGGCGCTGATCGTGCCGGATACGCTGACGCTGTCAGAGGCGCTGGAAAGCTTTAAAGCGGCGGGTGAAGACTTCGCGGTGATTATGAACGAATACGCGCTGGTGGTCGGTATCATCACCCTCAACGACGTGATGACCACGCTGATGGGCGACCTGGTCGGCCCGGGGATGGAAGAGCAGATTGTCGCGCGTGACGAGAACTCGTGGCTGGTTGAGGGAGGAACGCCGATTGAAGACGTGATGCGCGCGCTGGATATCGATCAGTTCCCGCAGTCCGGCAACTATGAAACCATCGGTGGCTTTATGATGTTTATGCTGCGCAAAATCCCGAAGCGTACCGACTTCGTCAAGCTGCAGGGCTATAAGTTTGAGGTGGTGGATATTGATAACTACCGCATCGACCAGCTGCTGGTGACGCGAGTGGATGAGCGTCCGGCCGCGGCAATATTGCCGAAGGCGGCAGAGACCGAAAAGTAAAAGGCGGAAGATTGCGCCCGTAGCCGCACTGAGCGATCGATGCGGCCTGCAGCTGACTCTCTAAAAAGGCACCCACGGGTGCCTTTTTTCACTTTAGTTAAACTCAGACTGCAGACGCAGTACCTGACGGTTAACCTCTGACATCACGCTGTAATGTTGCTTGTCTTTAACACGCGGCACCAGGATTTTGCCCTTATCAAATTCAAATGCCCCGACGTCCTTGATATATAAACGGCCGCGGAACAGGATTTTGACGTACTTTGCCACCTGCAGTGGGTTGTAACGCTGGAAAATTTTCATTCTCTTTCTACTCCTGAATATTGAACGTACGCTTCGTCGCGGCCTAATCGGGCCAGCATCCGTGAAGCGCAAAGTACCTGTACTATAGAACACAGCCAGCGGCGAATGTTCCTAAAATTGAATTTTTTTACTGATTTTACACATCATGACAGAACTCTCTGTTGCCTGACGCTCTGCAACCAGTATAAACCTTCAGTTAAAAGGGATTTGTGCGGCAGCTAGCAAAGCTGACACTTCGCTGCGACAGGCGCATCATCCGCACTTATTATTGCAGTGATATGACCAACTGGTCGGATCACACAAACAGTGGAGCTTCCATGATGAGTGCATCGCGTTTTACCGCCCTTCTCTGCCTGTTACTGCCGCTCGGCGTTGCGGCCCACAACTTCCATACCGGCCAGCGCGTGGCCCCGGTCGGTATCGCCGATCGCGGAGAACTGCTGTGGCAACATGATAAGTTTAGCTATAAAAACTGGAACAGCGCGCAGTTACCCGGAAAAGTTCGCGTGCTTCAACATATTGCCGGCCGCTCTTCCGCTAAAGAGCAGAACGCCGCGTTGATCGAGGCGATTAAAGCGGCAAAGCTGCCGCACGATCGTTATCAGACCACCACCCTGGTCAACACCGATGACGCCATTCCCGGCACCGGCATGTTTGTGCGCAGCAGCATTGAGGGCAATAAGCAGCAGTTCCCCTGGTCACAGTTTATCGTCGACAGCAACGGTGCAGCCAGGCAGGCGTGGCAGCTGAATGAAGGCGGTTCGGCGATCGTGGTGCTGGATAAGCAGGGGCAGGTGCAGTTTGCCAAAGACGGCGCGCTGACTCAGGACGAGGTTAAGCAGGTGATGGCATTACTGCACAAACTGCTGGAATAAGAAGCCGCTGCTCTGAAAAGACGCTACTCCCGGAAGCTGCGGCAGAACGGGCAGGAATTACCCTCTGACGTTTGCTAAAATCAGCCACTGCGCAGAGGCTGCAGGGTGCTTAGCGCCGGGACTGAGTACCGCATCATCTCGCTGGCGATAAAGGCCAGGCGTTTCTGGCAGCCTGAATAAGGCCGCCAGAGGTATCCGATCGGTGCCAGTCAGAAGATCGACACGCGGAAGCCCGGATTGAGGAACGACTCGCGCGGGGTGTAATCCAGCGTGTTGCCCTGCCAGTCGGTGACGTGCGCCCCGGCGGCCAGCGCCACGGCGTGGCCGGCACCGGTATCCCAGATATTGGTCGGTCCGAAGCGCGGATAGAGCTGCGCTTCGCCTTCGGCCACCAGGCAGAACTTCAGAGACGAACCGATGGCGGTGGTCTGATGCTCGCCAAGCTGGCTGAGATACTCCTTCAGCTCCAGATCCTTGTCGGCGTGGGAACGGCTGATGACGACCAGCGGCGGATGCGCCTCACGCACCCGGATGCGCGTCTTCTCACCGTTGGCCTCTTTCCACGCGCTGCCCCCGGCCGCCGAGTACATCACGTCCGTCACCGGCGCATACACCACGCCCAGCACCGGCTTACCGCCCTCGATCAGCGCGATATTGACGGTGAACTCGCCGTTACGCTTGATAAACTCCTTGGTGCCGTCCAGCGGATCGACCAGCCAGTAGCGCTGCCAGTGCTGACGCACCTCCCAGCTCGCCGGATCCTCTTCTGACAGTACCGGCAGCTCCGGGGTCAGCGCCTGCAGCCCGGCCATAATCACCTGATGTGCGGCGATATCGGCGGCGGTTACCGGCGAATCATCCGACTTGTGCGCTACGTCCAGCGGCGCCTGGCCGTTATAGACCTGCATAATCGCCACGCCTGCGTCACGCGCCAGCTGGCAGATGTTATCTAACATGTTGACCTCCCGATAGCCTGATAGGATGCGGCATCATCGCCGTGCGCTCATCGATCGCGGGTGAGCCACTGGCCGGCGCAACGCTGCACGGCCTGCGCTTTGTGATGCCGTTAATTATCAACAGCATAACCCAGAACATGAGGCAGAGACATTTTTTCTGCCGTCATCCGCACTATGGCTTCAGCCGCCCGATGCAGATGAAAAACCTGCATTCCATCACGTTTTCCACTGACGACTCAACACAGTTTCACACTATTCTGCGATGGTTATACCAGTTTGCCGAATCACAAAAAGGGAGAAACCATGTTCAGACCTTGCATCACGCTCAGCGCTCTGCTGGTCAGCAGCACGCTGCACGCCGCCACGGTGGATTTTCGCATTATGGAAACCACCGATCTGCACAGCAATATGATGGATTTTGACTACTACAAGGACACCGCTACCGATAAGTATGGCCTGGTGCGCACCGCCACGCTAATCCACCAGGCGCGCGCGCAGGTGGCTAACAGCGTGCTGGTGGATAACGGCGATATCATCCAGGGCAGCCCGCTGGGCGACTACGTGGCGGCCAAAGGGCTGCATGAGGGTGAGGTGCATCCGGTGTATAAGGCGATGAATACGCTGGACTACCGCGTTGGCAACCTCGGGAATCACGAGTTCAACTACGGGCTGGATTACCTGCAAAAGGCCATTAAAGGCGCGCGCTTCCCCTATATCAACGCCAACGTGATTGATGCCGTCAGTAAAAAACCGCTGTTTACCCCGTATCTGATTGAGCCGCTAACGGTGCGGGACCGCGACGGCAAAACGCATACGTTGAAGGTCGGCTATATCGGCTTTGTGCCGCCGCAGATTATGACGTGGGATAAGGCCAACCTCAGCGGCAAGGTGACCGTTGATGATATCACCGCCACCGCGAAGAAGTGGGTGCCGGTAATGCGTGAACAGGGCGCGGATATCGTGATTGCCATCCCCCACTCCGGACTCTCCAGCGAGCCGTATCACGCGCTGGCGGAAAATTCCGTTTACTACCTGAGCCAGGTGCCAGGCATCGATGCGATTATGTTTGGCCACGCCCACGCGGTGTTCCCCGGTGAGGATTTCGCCGGCATCAAGGGCGCGGACGTTAAACAGGGCACGCTGAACGGCGTACCGGCTGTGATGCCCGGCATGTGGGGCGATCATCTTGGCGTGGTCGATCTGGTGCTGAACGATGACGCGGGCCGCTGGCAGGTCAGCTCGGCGCGGGCCGAAGCGCGGCCGATTTACGATCGCGCGGCGAAAAAATCGCTGGCGGCAGAAGATCCGGCGCTGGTGAAGGTGCTGGCCGCCGACCACGACGCCACGCGCCAGTTCGTCGGCCAGCCGATTGGCCGCTCGGCGGCGGTGATGGCCAGCTATCTGTCGCTGGTGCAGGATGACCCGACCGTGCAGATCGTCAACGATGCCCAGGCGGACTATACCCGCAAGGCTGTTCAGGGCGATCCGGACCTGGCGCGGCTGCCGGTACTTTCTGCCGCAGCGCCGTTCAAGGCCGGTGGCCGTAAAAACGATCCGGCCAGCTACGTTGAGGTCGACAAGGGTGCGCTGACCCTGCGCAACGCTGCCGACCTCTATCTCTACCCGAATACGCTGGTGGTGCTTAAGGTCAGCGGCGCGCAGGTCAAAGAGTGGCTGGAGTGCAGCGCCGGGCAGTTTAATCAGATCGATATTCACAACAGCCAGCCGCAGTCGCTGATTAACTGGGATTACCGCACCTACAACTTCGATACCATCGACGGGGTGAACTACCAGATCGACGTGACCCAGCCCGCACGCTACGATGCGGCGTGTCAGTTACGTGATAAGAACGCCTCGCGCATCCGTAATCTGACCTGGAACGGCAAACCCGTCGATCCGGCGGCCTCCTTCCTCGTTGCCACCAATAATTACCGCGCCTACGGCGGCAGCTTTGCCGGTACCGGCGAGCAGCAGGTGGCGTTTGCCTCGCCGGATGAAAACCGTTCGGTGGTGGCCGCCTATATCAGCGCGCAGACTAAAGCCCACGGCGAGGTAAAACCGCAGGCGGATAATAACTGGAAGCTGGCACCGATCGTCAGCAGCACGCCGCTGGATATCCGCTTTGAGACCGCGCCGGGGGAAAAGGCTGCCACCTTTATTAAGAGCCACGCGCAGTATCCGCTGCAGCAGGTGGGCAGCGATCAAAACGGCTTTGCTATTTACCGCATTACGCTGAACTGAGCCTGCACTCCCCCGGACGGGGTAACAACCGGCCCCGTCCCACCTGAAGCCACAGGCCGGTAACCCGGTCAGGCTGCAGACGTGACCGGATGGGGATCCCGCCGGGGATTATCAGAATGGCAGCCGCCGGTAATAAAAAAGCCATCACCGTGAAGACGGTGATGGCTTTTATTTTGCCCGGGCGGCGATCGCACCGCCCGCCGCAAAGCGGCTTACAGAATTTCCAGCAGCTCGACTTCAAATACCAGGGTGCTGAACGGCGGGATCGAGGCACCGGCGCCGCGCTCGCCGTAGGCGAGGTTGTGTGGGATCACCAGCTGCCATTTAGAACCGACCGGCATCAGGGTCAGCGCTTCGATCCAGCCTGGGATCACGCCGCTCACCGGGAACTCAGCCGGCTCGCCGCGCTGTACGGAACTGTCGAACACGCTGCCGTCGATCAGTTTACCGGTGTAGTGCACGCGCACGCGGTCCTGACGGGACGGGATCGCACCTTCACCCTGGGTCAGCACGCTGAACTGCAGACCGGTTTCGGTGCTGTTCACGCCTTCACGCTGGGCGTTCTCTTCGAGGAATTTCTGACCTTCTACGGCCAGCGCCTGCTGGCGCTCGCTGCGCACCACTTCTGCACGCTCGTGGACTTCGCGCAGCGCACGGTGTACCACGTCAACCGGGACAGCAGGAGCATTCCCTTCCAGCGCGTCGCGCAGGCCCGCTAACAGCGCTTCGGGCTGCAGACCCTGCAGGCCGGATTCCTGTAACTGCTGACCGACCTGTAAGCCGATACCGTAACTTGCTTGCGCTTCAACACTGTCAAAAGAAGGGGTAGACATGAATTTTCCTTTCATCATTGATAAAAACCAGCCCGAAGCATAACAGCGCAGCGAACGGGCGTAAAATCTCATCTTCCGCAGGTGACTTTTGTACCGGAAAAAGAAACAATATCATTACCAATTTTAAGCCTTGCCTGATTGTCGCCGGGCAAAAAATCCGATCTGATGCGAAATGCGTGAAAAAACGCGTCGTGTGAGATGAAGATGACCAACAAAGTTTCCCGGCCAAGAGTGGTTCAGCTACAGTGTACTCAGAGGTATTAATGGGCCAGATTGCCCGCAGGAAACGCAGGAGCCCGCCGCTTGCCGCTTCCTGGTTGAAGATCAGCACGATCAAAAACTCACTGACTGCGCGTTTTTCGCGTCAGAAGGAGAACGACATGCCAGGAGCATTCCGCGCGCTGCGCGCCCCCGAATGGCTGATCCGGCTCTGGCACCTGCCGGATCGGATCAGCTGGATGGATCCGCTGCCACTACCGCACCGTCGCGGCATTATCATTGCCGTGCTGGTGATTTTACTGGCCTTTTTATGGCCGTCCGCCGCACCGCAGCGCGCGGTGGAAACCCCGTTACAGAACGGCTCCGCGCCGCGAGAGGTGCCGCTGCAGGCTACGATCGAAGGCGATTTAAACGCCCCGGCCACCGCCCAGCGTGATACTCAGGGGCAGTGGAGCAGCTACACTATCTCTTCCGGCCAGACGCTGGCACAGCTGTTCCGCGACAATAATCTGCCGGTCAACGACGTGTTTTCGATGGCACAGGTAGAGGGGGCGGATCGTCCGCTGAGTACCTTACGTAGCGGTCAGCAGGTCAAAATTCGTCAGAACGCGCAGGGGGTGGTGAACGGCTTAACGCTGCAGGGGGCCAGCGGTGAGATCCTGTTTACCCGTCAGCCGGACGGCAGTTTTATCCGGGCACAGTAACCGGCGCATCGCCGCCGGCAGCAGGAAGAACGCCCGCTGCCGGCAGAAATAAAAACGCCGGCGCGAGGCCGGCGTTTTTACTGCGCTGGGAGCAATTACGCGCCAGCGACTACTTTCACGATCAGCTTAGCGAAGACTTCGCTGTGAACCTGGAAGTCCACTTCGTGCTCACCGGTAGTACGCAGAACGCCGTTCGGCAGACGAACTTCGCTCTTAGCCACTTCAACGCCAGCTGCAGTTACAGCGTCAGCGATGTCGCGGGTACCGATAGAACCGAACAGCCGGCCTTCGTCGCCTGCTTTAGACACGATGGTAACGGTGCCCAGTGCACTGATGGTCTCAGCACGTGCGTTAGCTGCAGACAGAACGTCAGCCAGTTTGGCTTCCAGTTCTGCACGGCGGCCTTCGAAGAACTCAACGTTTTTCTTGGTAGCAGGAACAGCTTTGCCCTGTGGTACCAGGAAGTTACGAGCGTAGCCCGCTTTAACGTTGACCTGGTCGCCCAGGGTTCCCAGGTTTGCTACTTTATCAAGCAGAATAACTTGCATTACCTTATCCTCTTTAAGTCGTTAATAGACGGCGGCCGTATTACTGATGACGATCAGTATATGGCAGCAGGGACAGGTAGCGGGCGCGCTTGATGCAGCGAGCCAGCTGGCGCTGGTATTTTGCACGAGTACCGGTAATACGGCTCGGGACAATTTTACCGCTTTCGGTAATGTAGTTTTTCAGCGTAGCGATGTCTTTGTAATCAATCTCTACAACGCCTTCCGCGGTGAAACGGCAGAACTTGCGACGACGGAAATAACGTGCCATTAGGCTAGTCTCCAGAATCTATCAATTCAATCTGCTCGGCATGCAGTACCATTTTGTTCAGACCGTTGCGCCCTTGATGGCTGCAAATAAAGCCCTGAACGGTAAGCTGCGTACCGACCGTTATACTTTGAGTAATGGCCTGATGGGCTTTGCCGCTGATAATCACCGGCATCCGGCACCAGGCCTGCCGGTTAAAACCGGCTTCCACCTGTTCAGAACGGTGCTCAAGCACGAACTGACAGTGTGGAATTCCTGACGGGCTTATTTTTCGCACTGGCGTCTTGCACACGGTACCAGACAGCATCAGGCGATTGACCGTCACGGACAATTACTCTTCAGAATCCCCAGCATCTGCATCATCAGAGGTTTCGTTAACGAAATCTTCACGACGCTCACGGCGCTCGTCTTTCGCTTTAACCATCGGAGATGCTTCAGTTACGGCGTGCTTAACGCGCATAACCATGCTGCGGATAACGGCGTCGTTGAAGCGGAAGTTAGTTTCCAGCTCATCGATCGCTTCCTGCGGGGCTTCCACGTTCAGCAGAACGTAGTGAGCTTTGTGCAGTTTGTTGATCGGGTAAGCCAGCTGACGGCGGCCCCAGTCTTCCAGGCGGTGGATCGTACCCTGAGCACCAGTGATGGTTGCAGAGTAACGCTCGATCATGCCAGGAACCTGTTCGCTCTGGTCAGGATGAACCATAAAAACGATTTCGTAATGACGCATCGTATTTTGCTCCTTACGGATTATTCAGCCTCCTGTCAGGGTCAACCGTGGCCCATGGAAGCAAGGAACGTGTTTGTGAACGGCTGAAAAATTGACGCGTAATCATACTGGCGATAGGGGGTTAACTCAAGGTAAAGATCGAAGAAGCCGTAAATAACTCGCGCGCGGCGCAAGGCGAGCGGATGCGAATGCAGATTAACAGGAGATCGCTACGGCAGACCCGCCCGTAACAGGCCCCGGCCAGGCCGGCAGGGGCGCTCAACCGGTTGCGCAAGACAGGGTTAACCCGGCATCACGCAGGCGGGGCCAGTACGCCATCAGATCGGTACTGGCCCCGCCGGACGATTACAGGTGATGCGTAAAGAACGCTGTCAGCGCCGTCAGCGCCGGAGGCGTGATGCGATGCCCGATGCCGGTTTCGGTCAGATACGTCAGGTTATCGTTCAGACCGGCCTCGCGCAGATCTTTCTCCAGCCGCACGCTTTCGGCAACCGGCACCACCTCATCAGCATCGCCGTGCCACACCAGCAGCGGGCGACTGGCAATCTTCGCCAGCTGATGGCTGACCTCGTACTCCGCCAGCGGGGCCAGCCGGGCGGCCAGCTGCGCCTTTTGTTCCGGCGAGCGGGCCACCAGCGGCGGGAACAGCGTCTGCCCCAGCTGGCTGAAGTAGCCGGAGCCCATCAGGCTGGCACCGCTGGTCAGCTGCGGATAACGCGCCAGCGCCCCCAGCGCGGTCATACCGCCCTGCGACGCCCCGGCGACCGCCAGCCGGCTGCCCGCGATCAGCTGCTGCTCACGCAGCGCCTGCTCAATCTGCGGCAGTTCATCGATATTGCTGCGCAGGATCTCCCAGAAATGGCTGAGCCGGTGCTCTGTATCACCGTTATAGCGTGAGCCATGTTGATCGGCATCAGGCAGGATGGCGCGGAAACCGGCCTGCGCCAGCGCCACCGCGAAGTAAGCATAAACCTCTTTGGAGGAGGTAAAACCATGATAAAACAGAACCGTCGGCAGCGGTTGTTCACGCTTACCGGCCGGCGCAGCATGCAGGCACTCGATGCCCGCGAAGGTTTCGGTATTCAACTCAATCATCGGCTCTCCTGGTAAAATCAGCCGCGGCAGCAAGCGGCAATGTAAAACGCGACAACGCGACAACGCGACAACGCGACAACGCGACAACGCGACAACGCGACAACGCGACAACGCGACAACGCGACAACGCTCAACAGTGTAAGCGGGATAAATTAATCCTGCGCACAGAAACGTCCAGGGTAAACCCGATTATTTTTCATATCCATAGCCTAAACTTAAACAAAAGATGAGGAGAGTGGGTCAACTATGCGCAACGTCCTTCTGATTACCGCGCTGCTGCTCGGCGGCTGCAGCGTATTCACCACCACGCCGCAGCCACCGCCGCCGCCAACCGGCCAGCCGCAGGAGATCAACCGTGCGCAGAGCGCTGGCCTGAGCAGAATCGGCAGCACCACCGTCACCGTGCGCGGCTCACCGGATGACGCCGAACGGGCGCTGGCCGCTAAAGCGCAGGCGGCGGGGGCAACGTATTATCAGATTCAGTTAGTAAGAGAGACGGTCGCACCTGGCATGTGGTACGCCTCGGCGCTGCTGTATCGCCCGGCGGAAGGCGTGCAGTAACGCGGGTCGGCAGACAGAGGATAAACGGGGCGCGAACGCGCCCCGGAATACTTATTTCGCGCGCTGACGTACCGCTTCAAACAGACAGACGCCGGTGGCGACCGAAACGTTAAGCGAGGAGACGCTGCCCGCCATCGGAATGCTGATCAGTTCGTCACAGTGCTCGCGGGTCAGGCGACGCATGCCTTCACCCTCGGCACCCATCACCAGCGCCAGCGGGCCGGTCATTTTGCTCTGATAGACGTCGTGATCGGCTTCCCCTGCGGTGCCGACGATCCATACGTTGGCTTCCTGCAGCACGCGCATGGTGCGCGCCAGGTTAGTCACACGGATCAGCGGAATATGCTCCGCCGCGCCGCTGGCCACTTTTTTAGCCGTCGCGTTAAGCGCCGCAGAACGATCCTTCGGCACGATGATCGCGTGTACGCCGGCCGCATCCGCGCTGCGCATGCAGGCGCCGAGGTTGTGCGGATCGGTAACGCCGTCGAGGATCAGCAGGAACGGATTCTCCAGGCTGGCCAGCAGGTCCGGGATATCCCCTTCCTGATACTGACGCCCCGGCTTCACGCGGGCAATGATGCCCTGGTGGGACGCCTCTTCGGATTTGTTATCCAGCACCTGCTTGCTCGCCACCTGGATGACGATGCCCTGCGCTTCCAGCGCCTTTACCAGCGTGGTCAGGCGGCGGTCATCGCGGCCCTTCTGGATAAACACTTCCTGGAAACGCTGCGGATCGCTGTCCAGCAGCGCCTGCACGGCGTGAATACCAAATACAATTTCACTCATCTCATCAATCCGGTGGTTCGTTAATTATGCTGCCGGGGCGCAGACAAGCTGCGCCCCGGACGTTAAGAGCAACGGGCGACACGCGCCGCCCGGCAGGCGCTACTGCTCGCTGCCGCTGTTTTTCTTGCTGCGTTTTGCCCGGGTGGCTGCAGCAATTTTGCGGGTTTTATCAGACGGTTTGCGCGGCTTTTTCTCCGCTTTATCACCCGGCGCGGCTGCCTGCTCTTTCGGCGCACGGGCGCTGCTGTCACGCTCGGCACTGGCACCTTTACGCGGCGCACGACGGCGGCTGCCGCTGTTTTTCGCACCGCCACGCTTCTCACGCTCGCGCTCGGTTTTACCTTCGCCACGTGGTTTACGGGCGCTGGAGATCAGCGCAAAGTCGATTTTGCGCTCGTCCATATGCACCGCGTTAACCCGTACTTCAACCGTATCGCCGAGGCGATAGCTGCGCCCGCCGGATTCGCCGATCAGGCGCTGGCCGACGGCGTCAAACCGGTAGTAGTCATTATCCAGCGAGGAGACGTGCACCAGGCCATCGATAAACAGGTCGTTCAGGCGCACGAAGAAGCCAAAACCGGTCACGCTGGAGATCACGCCGGTAAAGGCTTCGCCGACCTGGTCCTGCATAAAGTCACACTTCAGCCAGTCCGCTACGTCGCGGGTGGCTTCATCCGCCCGGCGTTCGGTCATCGAACAGTGCTGGCCGAAATGCAGCATCTGCTGCAGATCGTAGTGGTAGCCACCGGTCGGCGTGGTGTTGGCCTCACTGCCGTTCTCTTTTGCCAGCAGGTACTTAATCGCACGGTGCAGCAGCAGGTCCGGGTAGCGGCGGATGGGTGAAGTGAAGTGGGCGTAGGAGGCCAGCGCCAGGCCGAAGTGGCCACGGTTTTCCGGATCGTACACCGCCTGCTTCATTGAGCGCAGCAGCATGGTCTGCAGCATTTCGTGATCCGGACGGCCGGCGATCTGCTTCAGCAGGTCGGCGTAGTCCAGCGGCTGTGGCTTCGTTCCACCCGGCAGCGTCAGGCCCAGCTCGTTCAGCACCGAGCGGAAGCTCTTGATGTTCTCATCGCTTGGGCGATCGTGGTCGCGGAACAGCGCCGGTTCGTTGTTCTTCTCAACAAAGCGCGCCGAGGCGATGTTCGCCAGGATCATGCACTCTTCAATCAGCTTGTGGGCATCGTTACGCGCCACCAGCTCAACGCGCTCGATGCGGCGATCGGCGTTGAAGACAAACTTGGCTTCATCCGTTTCGAACGAGATGCCGCCGCGCTGCTCGCGGGATTTCTCCAGCGCCAGGTACATGCGGTGCAGTTCTTCCAGGTCCTGTACCAGCGGCTCGTACTGCTGACGCAGCTCCTGATTGCCCTGCAGGATGTTCCACACCTTGTTGTAGGTCAGGCGGGCAAAGGAGTTCATTACCGCTTCGTAGTGCTTGTAGCCGGTCAGCTTACCGGTAGACGAGATAGTCATCTCGCACACCATACACAGGCGGTCTACTTCCGGGTTCAGCGAGCACAGGCCGTTAGACAGCACTTCCGGCAGCATCGGTACCACCTGTGAAGGGAAGTAGACCGAGGTGCCGCGGTTGACCGCTTCATCATCCAGCGGAGTCCCCGGGCGCACGTAGTAGCTGACGTCAGCAATCGCTACCCACAGCCGCCAGCCGCCGCCGCGTTTACGTTCGCAGAACACTGCGTCATCGAAGTCACGGGCGTCTTCGCCGTCGATGGTCACCAGCGGCAGGTCGCGCAGGTCAACACGACCGCGTTTCGCCTCTTCCGGCACCTCTTCGCTCAGGCCGGCAATCTGTTTTTCCAGCGCTTCCGGCCAGACGTGCGGAATATCATGGGTGCGCAGCGCCATATCGACGGCCATGCTGGTGCCCATATTGTCGCCCAGCACTTCCACCACTTTACCGACGGCTTTGCTGCGGCGGGTCGGACGCTGGGTCAGCTCCACCACCACCACATAACCCATGCGCGCGCCCATCAGCTCTTCGGCCGGCACCAGGATATCGAAGCTCAGGCGGCTGTCGTCCGGGACTACAAAGCCCACACCGCTCTCGGTGAAGTAGCGACCAACGATCTGGCCATTGCGCGGCTCAACCACGCGCACCATACGTGCTTCACGGCGGCCCTTGCGGTCGGCGCCCATCGCCTGCGCGAGGATCACGTCGCCATGCATACACATTTTCATCTGTTCGGCAGAGAGGTAGAGATCGTCCTTGCTGCCTTCAATACGCAGGAAGCCAAAGCCGTCGCGGTGGCCGATCACTTTGCCTTTCAGCAGGTCGAGGCGTTCCGGCAGCGCGTAGCACTGGCGGCGGGTAAACACCAGCTGACCATCGCGTTCCATGGCGCGCAGGCGGCGGCGCAGCGCTTCAGTCTGCTCCTCGCCGCTAATGGCGAGTTCGTCTGCCAGCTCTTCACGGCTGGCCGGGCTCGTCCGTTTATCCAGATGAGCAAGAATAAATTCGCGGCTGGGAATCGGGTTTTCGTATTTCTCAGCTTCGCGGTCCTGAAAAGGATCTTTTGACATCGAGGTTCCTCCGTTGTCAGCTGCTGAGTGAAGGTCGTTCAGTCAGCAAAATTTTGTAGAGCGGATGGTTGTCTTCAACCAGATCGGCCAGAGTGTAATTATCCAGTTCGCGCAGAAAACTCTGCACGGCGTCATACAGCGCCTTCTTCAGGCGGCAGGCGGAGGTAATATGGCAAAACTCCACGCTGCAGTTGACCAGCTGCAGTGGCTCCATATCGCGCACCACCTGGCCGACAACGATATCGCTGGCTGGTTTACCCAGACGAATACCGCCGTTTTTACCCCGCACGGCAGCGACATAACCGTTACGGCTAAGTTGATTGATAACTTTGACCATATGATTACGCGACACGCCGTAGGTGTCGGTAACTTCGCTAATGCTGGTCATCTTCCCCTCCGGCAGAGAGGCAAGGAAGATCAGCGCGCGTAAACCGTAATCGGTGAAGCTGGTTAGCTGCACAGTGACCTCAGAGAGACAGCCTGAACTCATGCCGTCATCCGCTTAAAACAGGAATTAACAATGATAATAAACCAGCCACTGCTAAAGCGGGCTATTTTATTTATTGCGGGAAAAATCATGGTGGCACAGCAGACGGGAACGGCAGGAAACCGGTGCGGGAACGGCAGGAAACCGGTGCGGGAGAATAACTGACCGGGCAATGCCCGGCCAGTATACACGTCATCCTTCAAGCTGCCTCTGCGTTGGCTGCTCTCGTTCACCCCAGTCACATAGTTTTCTATGTTCCCGGGGATTCACTCCTTTGCCGCCTTGATGCATCTTGAATGATTTTGTGTAGAGCATAATTATGCGTCAAACGGGTCGCGCAGAATCATGGTTTCGCTACGGTCAGGTCCGGTTGAGATAATATCAATCGGCACACCGGTCACTTCTTCAACGCGCTTGATGTAGTCCAGCGCAGCCTGCGGCAGACCTTCCAGCGTTTTCACGCCGAAGGTGGTCTCAGACCAGCCAGGCAGGGTTTCGTAAATCGGCTCAATGCCTTCCCAGCCTTCTGCTGCCAGCGGCGTGGTAGTCACTTCACGGCCGTCAGGCATACGGTAAGCCACACAGATCTTAACCTCTTTCAGGCCATCCAGCACGTCCAGTTTGGTCATGCAGAAACCTGACAGGGAGTTGATCTGTACGGCGCGGCGCACGGCAACCGCATCCAGCCAGCCGGTACGACGACGGCGGCCGGTGGTAGCGCCGAACTCGTTACCCTGCTTGCAGAGGAACTCGCCGGTTTCGTCGAACAGTTCGGTCGGGAACGGGCCTGCACCCACGCGGGTAGAGTAGGCTTTGACGATACCCAGCACGTAGTCAACGTAACGCGGACCGATACCGGAACCGGTCGCTACGCCACCGGCGGTGGTGTTAGACGAGGTGACATACGGATAGGTACCGTGGTCGATGTCCAGCAGGGTGCCCTGGGCGCCTTCGAACATGATCAGGTCACCGCGCTGACGCGCACCGTCCAGCACTTCTGAAACGTCAACCACCATACCGGTGAGGATATCGGCAATCGCCAGCGTATCCGCCAGCACTTTGTCGTAATCCACCGCATCGGTTTTGTAGTAGTTAACCAGCGCGAAGTTATGGTATTCCATCACTTCTTTCAGCTTCTGTGCGAAGGTCTCTTTGTTGAACAGATCGCCAACGCGCAGGCCACGACGGGCCACTTTATCTTCGTAAGCCGGGCCGATACCACGACCGGTGGTGCCGATCGCTTTCGCGCCACGCGCTTTCTCACGTGCCACGTCCAGCGCCACGTGATATTCCAGAATCAGCGGGCAGGCTTCAGAAATGAACAGACGCTCACGTACCGGGAAGCCGCGATCTTCCAGACCTTTCATCTCTTTCATCAGCGCAGCCGGAGACAGCACCACACCGTTGCCGATGATGCTGGTGACGTTTTCACGCAGAATGCCTGATGGAATTAAATGGAGGACGGTTTTCTCACCGTTGATGACTAGCGTATGGCCAGCGTTATGGCCGCCCTGATAGCGCACTACGTATTTAGCACGTTCCGTCAGGAGGTCAACGATCTTACCTTTACCTTCGTCACCCCATTGGGTGCCCAGTACGACAACGTTCTTACCCATTTCTCAAAATCACCGATTGCTTAAAAATGGATTCTACCATCGTCATTTTCGTCTTTCAGCTGTTTTAGCATACGATTGCGTACTTTTTTGCCGGAGCCGCGCCACAGCGCGCTACAGCTCACACTTAACCGCCGTTGCCCCGGCTGACCATGTAGAAAATTACGGCCCCGGCCACCGCCAGCCCGCCGCCAATACGCCGCAGTAAACTGTCAGGCAGCTGTGCCATCGACAGGATCATCCGCCGCCACAGGCGCGGTACCAGCATCGGCCCCAGTCCTTCCAGCACCAGTACCAGCCCCACCGCCATCCATACCGCTGTATTCATTGAAATGCGTCTCGTAGGTTCACATGATGAGTGGCGAATGTCGCCCATAAAAAAAGGCCGGAAAATCCGGCCTCTGGCAGTCACAGCAAAGGATTAGCGGGCGGTAGCGGACGGATTCTTCATAAAGCGGAAGAAGTCACTGTCAGGGCTCATCACCATCACGTCCTGATTGCTCTTAAAGCTGTTTTCATAGGCGCGCAGGCTACGGATGAAAGCGTAGAAATCCGGATCCTGGCTAAAGGCGTTGGCAAACAGCTTGGCCGCTTCCGCATCACCTTCACCCTGAGTGATCAGCGCCTGACGACGGGCCTCAGCCAGCGTGCGCTCAACCTCGTAATCGGCCTGAGCACGAACCTTGGCCGCTTCTTCCGCACCCTGGGCGCGCTGACTACGCGCGACGGACTCACGCTCGGCACGCATACGGGCATAGATCGCGTCGGAGACTTCGGTCGGCAGGTTGATCTGCTTGATCCGCACGTCCACCACCTGAATACCCAGCGCGGCCATACTGTTCGGGTTGATCGACGGCTCGTTGCCGGTGGTTTCACGCTCTACGCGCGCCGCCACTGAGGCAATCGCATCATCCGCTGCCGGCGTGGCAACTTCATCATCCTGACCGGCACTACCGGTGTTCAGCGCATCACGCACGTCGGTGGTCAGACGGCCGCGGGAATCGGTGACGATATCCTTCACGTCCAGACGGCCAATCTCAGAACGCAGACGGTCACTGAACTTACGCTTCAGCAGCACTTCGGCCTGAGAAACATCACCACCGCCGGTGGCGAGGTAGTAACGGCTGAAGTCGCTGATCCGCCATTTGATGTAGGAATCGACGATCAGATCTTTCTTCTCTTTGGTCACGAAGCGGTCGGCCTGGTTATCCATGGTCTGGATACGGGCGTCGAGGGTCTTCACTGACTCAAGGAACGGGATCTTGAAGTGCAGGCCCGGTGCATACACCAGCGGCTTGTTCTCATCGTCACGCAGAACTTTGCCGAAGCGCATCACGATGCCACGCTGCCCTTCCTGAACCACAAACAGTGACGCGTACAGCACCACCAGCACAACAATCAATAATACGATTAATGGCTTACGCATCGTTTACTCTCTCCCTTCGCGCTGGGTATCGGTACGCTGAGCGTTCACCCGGCGCTGATCCATAATGTCGTCCGGACTGAACGACGTACTGCCCGTGGCGCGATCGTTACTGCCTGAAGATGTCGGCAGACGAGACAGGGGGTTGCTCCCTTCGCGACTGCTGGTCGCTCCGCCGGCCTGTCCACGCATCAGTTGATCCAGCGGCAGCACCATCAGGCTGTTGCCTTTATCGTTAACCAGCACCTTGCGGGTGTGGCCAAGCACGCGTTCCATGGTCTCGATATAGAGACGCTCACGGGTAATCTGCGGTGCCGCTTTGTATTCCGGCAGAATACGCGCAAAGCTGTCGACTTCACCCTGCGCTTCCAGCGTTACGCGGGACTTGTAAGCACGGGCTTTTTCGAGAATACCCTGCGCATCACCACGCGCACGCGGCAGCTTATCGTTGGCGTAGGCTTCCGCTTCACGGACTGCCTGCTCGCGGTTTTCACGCGCGGCGATCGCATCATCGAAGGAGGCCTTCACATCTTCCGGTGGACGCGCGGTCTGGAAGTTGACGTCCAGCAGGGTGATACCCATATCGTACGGGCGCACGGTCTCTTCCAGCTCACGCTGGGTTTCGCTACGCACCACGGTACGCCCTTCGGTCAGGATACGATCCATCGTTGAGCGGCCAATCACGCCGCGCAGCGCGCTGTCGGTGGCCTGACGCAGGCTGTCGTCTGCGCTGGTGACGGCGAACAGATAGCGTTCCGGGTTAGTGACGCGGTACTGCACGTTCATCTCAACGCGGACCACGTTCTCATCGGAGGTCAGCATGGTGCCGGAAGCTGACAGCTCGCGTACCGCCTCTACGTTCACCGCGCGAACCTGGTCGATAAAGGTCGGCTTCCAGTTAAGGCCCGGCTCAACCAGATGGCTGAACTTACCAAAGCGTGTCACCACGCCACGTTCTGCTTCTTTGATGGTGTAGAAACCGCTGGCGGCCCAAATCACCACCGCCGCAACGCCGACAATCCCGACCAGACGCCCGCCGTTACCCGGCCTGCGCTGACCACCGTCACCGTTATCACTATTCTTGTTACCACCGCCCAGGCCACCGAGCTTGCTGCTCAGCTTACGGAAGATATCATCAAGATCGGGAGGCCCCTTATCGCGCCCTCCCTTATTTCCCCCAGAGTTGCCGCCTTGATTATTGCTGCTTCCCCACGGGTCGCGGTCCTGTCCGTTATTCCCGGGCTGATTCCACGCCATGTTTATACTCCATTAATTGTGTGTGCGGTGGTACCCCAGGCCGGGATACGCGTGTCAGGCAAAATCAGTTAACAATGTAATTCGCCAGCGTCGGTTCCTGTTTACACAGACGTCGCCAGTCGACGATCGGCATACGCACGTGCATTCCCACGCTGCCATCCTCTTCGTTCCACTCTTTTTCTATCGCGTGAAGCTGATAAAAACGGCTGCGCAGCCGCCCCGCTTCCGGCGGCAGACGTAAATCAACCTGAGCGATCTCGCCGGCCAGCCGCTCGGTCAGCGCCTGGAACAGCAGCGGCAACCCGACGCCGGTTTGGGCAGAGAGCCAGACCCGAATGGGCCGGTTCTCTTCATCGCGATCGATACGCGGCTCAAAACCGTCCAGCATATCGATTTTATTCATCACCAGCAGGCTGGGGATCTGATCGGACTCAATCTCTTCCAGCACCACGTTAACCGCCTCGATATTTTCCTCAAGGCGCACGTCGGCGGCGTCAATCACGTGCAACAGCAGCGTTGCCTCGCGCGTCTCCTGCAGCGTGGCCTTAAACGCGGCCACGAGGTCGTGTGGCAAATGGCGAATAAAGCCGACGGTATCGGCCAGCACCACTTCACCGACGTCGGCGACGTCCACCCGGCGCAGGGTCGGGTCGAGGGTGGCAAACAGCTGGTCTGCCGCATAAACGTCGGCAGAGGTTAAGCGGTTAAACAGGGTGGATTTACCGGCGTTGGTATAGCCCACCAGAGACACGGTCGGCACATCGGCCTTGTTACGCGCCTGCCTGCCCTGCTCACGCTGTTTTTCAACGCGGGACAGGCGGGAAAGAATCAGGGTAATGCGGTTACGCAGTAAACGACGGTCGGTTTCCAGCTGAGTTTCCCCTGGGCCACGTAAACCAATACCGCCTTTCTGGCGCTCAAGGTGCGTCCAGCCGCGAACCAGACGGGTGGCAAGGTGGCGCAGCTGCGCGAGCTCTACCTGCAGTTTACCTTCGTGGGTGCGCGCGCGCTGGGCGAAGATATCAAGGATCAGTCCGGTACGGTCAATTACCCGGCACTGACACAGCGCTTCCAGATTACGCTCCTGCGCCGGCGTTAAGGCATGATCGAACAGTACCACCGTGGCACCGCTCTCTTTTACCGCCTCGGCAATTTCAGCCGCTTTACCTTCACCCACAAAATATTTCGGGAGGGGCGCTTTGCGGCTGCCGGTTACGACACGCAACGCTTCCACGCCGGCGGAAGAGACCAGAGATTCAAACTCCTGGAGGTCTTCCATATCCCGATCCTGGGTAAAGTAGATGTGAACCAGTACGGCGTGCTCACCGGCATCATAACGGTCAAACAATATTGCAACCTCTCGGAACCCTGTGAAACCTGATGCGCGATGGCCTTACGGCGTCAAATTCAGATTAATTTGCGCGTTCGGCTCGGCGAACGGCTTGTATGCGCGATTTCGCTCCGCTCCGGGCGAATGAGGAAACCGGCTTAACGTCTTTGCCAGGACGGGGTGTCTGCTGGCTGGCAGAGCCCCGTCATGGTGGGACAGTGACTTACTTACTCAGCGTCGTCATTGTCTTGTGCAGGCTGGGAAGACCCACCCTGATTGCTACCGCCGTGATGATAGTTGCTGCTTCCGCCACCCGCATTGTTGCTGTGGTGGGAGACCGGACGGGACGGGACAACGGTAGAGATCGCGTGCTTATACACCATCTGGCTAACCGTGTTTTTCAGCAAAATAACAAACTGGTCAAACGACTCGATCTGCCCCTGCAGTTTAATGCCGTTGACCAAATAAATTGAAACCGGAACACGTTCGCGACGCAGTGCGTTCAAGAACGGATCTTGCAAAGATTGCCCCTTAGCCATTCTATCTTTTCCTTATATGCTTGTTGTTTATAACTTTAAGAACCTTGCAGTTCGAAATACGACCTAAAAAATTTGCGCACGATAACAAACCAATTGTACACAATCACCCATGCTTAGCACTAAGAACCTGTAGCACGCTGGCATACGCCGCCTCAGGATGTTCGCTGTCAAGCCAGTGAACGTTTTCCCAACCGCGTAACCAGGTTATCTGGCGCTTAGCCAACTGCCGGGTCGCGCAAATTCCCCGATAAACCATTTCATCGTAATCAATTTCGCCCGACAAAAATAACCACATCTGGCGATAACCAACACAACGAATGGAAGGCATATCCGTATGCAAATCACCTCGTGCAAACAGTGCCCGAGCCTCCGCTTCAAACCCTGACGCCAGCATCTGATGAAAGCGCTGCTCAATACGCTGATGGATTAGCTCGCGATTCGCGGGTGCGATAGCAAACTGGGCCACATCATAAGGCAGAGCTTCACCGGATGTTTTCGTCAGTTCCGTTAAAGTTTTACCCGAAATAAAAAAAACTTCCAGTGCTCGCGAGAGTCTCTGGGGATCATTCGGATGAATACGAGCGCCAGCAACGGGATCTATGTCACATAACTGACCGTGCAGCGCTTCCCAGCCCTGCTCACTCGCCATCTGCTCTATACGCTGACGCACTTCAGGATCCGCCGGGGGCAACGGCGACAATCCTTCCAGCAACGCCTTGTAGTAGAGCATGGTGCCACCAACAAGCAGCGGGATGTTGCCCCGCGCGGTAATCTCCGCCATTTCAGCCAGCGCATCACGACGGAATTCGGCGGCGGAATAGCTTTCTGCCGGATCGCGGATGTCCAGCAAACGATGGGGTGCCAACGCCAGCTCATCACTGGTGGGCTTAGCGGTTCCGATATCCATCCCGCGGTAGATCAGCGCAGAGTCCACGCTAATCAGTTCAACCGGCAGGGTCTGGCGTAGCGCCATGGCCAGAGCCGTTTTACCCGAGGCCGTTGGCCCCATCAAAAATATCGCCTTCGGCAGGCCAGCCTTAGATTGTTCACTCATTGCTTCAGGGCGTTCATCGCCATTGTGATATCAACGTCTTGCAATAATCCGGAAGGTGGCGATTTAACCAGCTGCGGGCAGAGACGTTCCACGTCGGCCAGCAGAGCAATCGCCTGCGAGTGATTCCAGTGCGCATGTTCAGAAACCGACTGGCGCGCTAACCACTGCGCCGTCTGGCTGGCTGAAACATCCTCCTGCCGGGCTAAGTAGCCTAACAGTTCTGGAATCAAGTTTTGTAAATTTTGTTGGCGTAATGGTAAAGGCACGGCGCGCAGCATCACCCGCTGCGCGTCGTTGTGCAGATCGATACCCAGCTGGTTGAGCAACCCGGCACAGCGGTTGAGGGTGGCCACTTCGGCCTTATCCAGCTGCAACCGCACCGGGATCAGCAGCGGCTGTGGCTTGAGCCCTTCACTTCCCGGCTCCAGCTGGGCCTGCTTCAGCCAGCGCTCGGCCACGGTCAGCGACAGCAGCGCAAGGTGCTGTTTATTTTCCAGCAGCGCATACTGCTGTTGTACCACCGTCAACACGCGGCCAAAGCTCTGAGAATGGCCGCTTAACGGGGCGTCGACCGCTGCCGTGGTACGCGGCGCAGTGGCGGCGGGCGGGGAAGGAACATCAGCCTGCGGATAAGGCTGCTTCGGCTCTTCTCCACGCCCCGCCGCCGGCGTGGTCATCAGCTGGCGGTACAACGCTCCTTCGCGCTGCTGATACTGCGGCAGCTGGCCGGGCCAGCCCGCCTCCGTGGCGGCGGCAGCCCCGGCGCGGCTGCCGTTGTCTGCATGTGTCGTTGGGTAGGTTCGTGCCTGTATGCCTGCCTCAGCACCTGTGTCTGCGCCTGCATTTGTGCCCGCATCTGAATTTGTGTCTGCAGTTGTGCCTGTACCTGCATTTGTACCGGCACCCACATTTGCGGCTGAACCTGGCCTGGTGTCTGTTCCGGTAGCGGCATCGGGCGCGGGTGCGGCGAACCCGCCCCGTTCTGTATCACCGCGGTTTCGCCCGGCGGCCGGTGATGCAAAGTGATTCTCTCCCGCCGCCTGACGGTTTTCCGGCTGCCAGCGTTCGGACGACTGCGCAGCAACGTCTGGCAGCGTGGGCGCTTCACAGGCCTGCAGCACGCTGATCACGCCCTGGTAAATAAAATCGTGCACCAGCCGCGACTGATGGAAGCGCACCTCATGCTTGGCCGGATGCACGTTGACGTCAACCTGGTGCGGGTCGATCTCCAGATAGAGCACATAGGCCGGTTGATGGCCATCGCCGAGCTTGTCCTGATAGGCCTGGCGAATCGCATGGCCGATGAGCCGGTCGCGCATCATGCGGCCGTTGACATAGCAGTACTGCAGCTCGCTCAGCGCCTTCGACCCGACCGGATCGGCCACCCAGCCCTGCAGGATCAGATCGCCATGCTGCCATTCAATGCGCAGCGCATGGCTGATAAAGGTGGATCCGCAGATCGCCGCCAGCCGCCGTTCACGCTGCGTGGGATCGCTGGCACCGCGATACTGACGCACCAGCTTGCCGTTGTGGCTGAGGGAGAAAGCCACGTCGAAGCGCGCCAGCGCAATACGGCGGATCACTTCATCAATATGGGTAAATTCGGTTTTCTCGGTGCGCATAAACTTGCGCCGCGCCGGGGTGTTGTAGAACAGGTCCAGCACTTCCAGCGTGGTGCCCTGCGGGTGGGCGGCCGGTTTCAGGGTTACCGCCTGGTCACGCCCTTCGGCGTAAGCCTGCCAGGCTTCGCTCTGCTCCGCCGTACGCGAGGTCAGCAGCAGGCGCGACACCGAGCTGATGCTGGCCAGCGCCTCACCGCGAAAACCGAGGCTGGCGATCGCTTCCAGATCGTCGAGAGTGCTGATTTTACTGGTGGCATGACGCGCCAGCGCCATTGCCAGCTCCTCTTTACCGATGCCGCAGCCGTTATCGCGAATGCGGATCAGCTTAGCCCCCCCCTTCTCGATATCGATATCGATGCGGGTCGCGCCGGCATCCAGGCAGTTTTCCACCAGCTCTTTCACCACCGACGCCGGGCGCTCAACCACCTCACCGGCGGCAATCTGATTGGCAAGCTGGGGGGGTAAGATCTGAATGGGCATCATCACTCCTCAATTATTCCATCGCGGCATTGACCGGCAGTACGCGGTGCTTAAGCCAGCGTGCGTCTCCGGCCGGGCGGCTGCAAGGGGGCCAGCCCGGAACCCGGCCAGGAAACCGGCGGCAGAAACCGGCTACCGCCACCTTCAGCCGCTCAGGAGGCCGGAATGGTCAGCGTCTGACCCAGCATCACGTTTTGCGACTTCATCTTATTCGCCTGCTGGATCGACTGCGGGCTGACGCCGTAATGCACCGCGATCGCCGTCAGCGAGTCACCGCGCACCACCTTATGCCGCTGCGCGCGTTTCGGTTTGGCGCGGTTTGCTGCCTGGGTTACCACGGGTTTGGCCACGCGGGCCGTCTGCGCCCCCGCCGGCACCTTCAGCCGCTGACCAACCCATACCACATCTTTCTTCAGCGTATTCATACCGCGCAGGGTGGCCATGCTGGCACCGTACTGCGCGGCGATACCGGACAAGGTTTCCCCGCGCTTAACCACGTGACGCTGCACGGCACCGGTGTAGACGGTGCCAGCCGGGGCCGGTTCAGGCTCTGCGTTAACCGCCGCTGCGGACTGCAACGGTCGGTTTTCCTCCTTTGGGACGGATTGTAGCGGGTGCGCCAGGAAGTAGTTGCGCAAGCCTTTATAGATCGACTCGGCAATCTTCTGCTGGTATGCGCTACTGCCAAGCAGTCGCTCCTCCGAAGGGTTGCTGATAAAGCCGGTTTCCACCAGCAGGGAAGGAATATCCGGCGAGCGCAGGACGCCCAGGCTGGCATGTTCCGGTCGGCGCTTGTGCAGCGCGCCGACGCGCTGCAGCTGAGCAATCACTTTTACCGCCACGTCGTAGCCTACACGCTGTGAGTGGCCGAACTGCAGGTCGAGCACCGCCTGGCTGAGGTACGGGTCTGCCTGGCTGTTGGCCAGCAGGTCGCCGGCACCGCCCAGCAGTTCGGACTGTTTCTCGTGCTGTTCCAGCCAGCCGGCCATTTCGCTGTTGGCGCGACGGTTAGACAGCACCCACACTGAGGCACCTGACGCGCTGCGGCTGGGGGCGGCATCGGCATGGATCGACACCAGAAGATTCGCATTCTGCTTGCGCGCCACGTCGGAACGCCCCATCACCGAGATAAAGTAGTCGCCGTCGCGGGTCATCACCCCCTTAAACATCGGGTCGGCGTTCAGCAGCTCTTTCAGCTTGCGGGCGATGGCGATGGTAACATTTTTCTCTTTTAGCCCGCTGGGCCCGATGGCACCCGGGTCCTGACCGCCGTGGCCGGCATCAATCGCCACGATCGCCACATCGCTGCTGCTGGCACGGGAGGTACGCGGACGTGCAACCTGGTTACCGCTGGTGACGGTGGTCACCGGATTTGCGCCAAACGGATTTTTCGCCGGTTCACTGCTGACCGGTGCCGGACGTGAGGTACCCGCACTGCTGACCGGGGCCGGACGTGCGGCCGGTTTCGCCGGCTGGCGGCTGCTGATGGTAAACACCACGTTATAAGTGCTGCCGTTGCGCTGGGTTACCGCGCGGGTTTTACCGGCTTCCGTCAGCTCAAACACCAGACGGATGCTCTGGCTGTCTTTCGCCTCGCTGGAGCGGATGCGTTTAACCAGGTTCTCGCCGCTAAATTCGAGCGGTAGCCCCTTCACCACGCCGCTCTGGCGGATATCCAGCACCACCCGCTCCGGGTTATGCAACGGGAAAAAGGCGTACACCGGCTGCCCGGCAAAGCTGAGTTTTACCGTGGCTTCGTTGCTGCCGTTAGCCACCTGAATATCCGAAAGATTGGCCGCCAGCGTACTGAAGGTGCAGCACAGCAGCGCCAGCATCAGCCAGGACTTCACCTGCCTCATGCTTCCCCCTCCGCGCGCGCGAACTGCTGCAGCATCTGCTCACCGTTAGCCGAGCGGGCACGCAGCTCGGCCTGCCGCGCGTGGCCCTGGTAGCTGAGATGCAGTTCGAGATCGGGTTCAGGCAGCACGCCGGTGCCCTGCTGCGGCCACTCGACCAGACAGATACTGTCGTCACCGAAGTAGTCACGGATACCCATAAATTCCAGCTCTTCCGGATCGGCAAGGCGGTACAGGTCAAAATGATAGACGCGGCGATCGGGCAGCACGTAGGGCTCCACCAGCGTATAGGTCGGGCTTTTTACGTTGCCCTGATGCCCCAGCGCCTGCAGGAATCCACGGCTGAAGGTGGTTTTTCCTGCACCGAGATCGCCATAAAGATAGAGGGTCGCCGCGCCATCACAGGCGCGGGCCAGCCGGGCACCCATTGCGAGAGTTGCTGCCTCATCGGGCAACGCGATTACACAGGTCATCATTCTTTTATATTCGACATCTCAGGATTAACAAACAGATACAGCCAGGAGAACAGATCGGTTGCCAGCATACCACGCGTACCATAGCGCCGTGCTACCGCGTCTGCCGCTGCGCCGTGCGCGACACAGCCCGCGCAGGCTGCGTCAAACAGTGAGAGCCCTTGCCCCGCCAGGCTGGCAATAATACCGGATAACACATCGCCCATGCCGCCGCTGGCCATGCCGGCATTGCCGACATCGGCAATCGCCAGCGCCCCCTGCGGCCCGGCAATCAGTGTGCCGGCACCTTTCAGCACCACCACGCCGCCATAGCGTTTTGCCAGGCGCTGTGCCGCAAGTAAGCGGTCACTCTCAATTTCGCTAACGTTACTGTTCAGCAAACGCGCCGCTTCACCCGGATGTGGCGTAATAATGCGATTTTGACGTTTATCGGGGCTGATTGCCAGCAGGTTAAGCGCATCGGCATCCCAAAGCATCGGTTTGTTTGAGTTTTCGACCTTCTTTAAGGCCTTTTTACCCCAGTCGCGCTGTCCCAGTCCCGGACCGATGACGATCGTATCGGCCCATTCCAGGCCGTCATCCAGCGTCTGTGCGTCCAGCTCCTGCACCATCAGCTCCGGGCGGGCGGTCAGCAGCGGCGCCACATTATCTTTGTGAGTAAGTACTCGCACCAGGCCTGATCCTGCGCGCAGCGCCGCTTCAGCGGCCATACGTATAGCACCCGCCGTACCGTGATCGCCGCCGATTACCAGCAGCTTACCGTGATCGCCTTTGTGTGAGGTGGCTTTGCGCGGCTGCAGCCAGCGCGTGAGGTGCGTTGCGTCAAAGCGGGCGATGGCGGGAGGCTGACTGGCCAGGAATGCTTCCAGTCCCAGCGCGTGATAATGCAGCCGGCCCCGGTAGTCGCGCGCTTTTCCGGTCAGTAGCCCGGGCTTAAGGGCGATAAAGCTTAGCGTATGCGTAGCGATAATCGCCGCACCGGGCGTTGTACCGGTAGTGGCCGCTAACCCTGAGGGCACATCCACGGCAAATACCGGGGCCGGATGGCCGTTTGCCCGCTCAATCAGCCGCGCGTAAGGTTCAGCAGGGGCGCGGTTCAGCCCACTACCGAGCAGCGCATCGACGATAACGTCCACACTCTGCGGCCAGGCCGCCGATGCTGCGTGGATCACACCGCCCGCCGCCCGCCAGGCTTCCCGTGCCTGCCGGGCTTCCTCGGGCTGCGACGTATCACTCTCCACCGCCAGCAGCGTCACGCTGATGCCCGCTGCCTGCGCCAGCCGCGCCACCACATAGCCGTCGCCACCGTTATTACCGTGGCCACACAGCACCAGCCAGTGACGGCTATCGGGCCACAGGCGCTGCAGTGCGCTGAACGCCGCCTGCCCGGCGCGCTGCATCAGTTCATACAGCGTCAAACCCTGGCTGTCCGCCCCTTCGCGCTCCAGCCGGGCAATCGCCTCCACAGGCCAGACAGATTCAGGTAAACTTAACGGGTCTTCCAGCTGGTTCAGGTTATTCATGTCGCATCCTCTCGATCTCCATCAACTCGCCCGGGATATTAAACAGTGGGGGCTTGAACTCGGCTTTCAGCAGGTCGGTATCACCGATACCGATTTAACGCTGGAGGAGCCGCGCCTGCAGGCGTGGCTGGATAAACAATACCACGGCGAGATGGACTGGATGGCGCGCCACGGTATGATGCGCGCCCGCCCCCACGAACTGCTGCCCGGCACCCTGCGGGTGATCAGCGTTCGTATGAACTATCTGCCGGCCAAAGCCGCCTTTGCCAGCACGCTGAAAAACCCCCGTCTGGGCTACGTCAGCCGCTACGCGCTGGGCCGCGACTACCACAAAGTATTGCGCAATCGCCTGAAAAAGCTCGGTGATATGATCCTTGAGCGCTGCGGCGACGCGCAGTTCCGGCCGTTTGTTGACTCGGCCCCGCTGCTGGAGCGCCCGCTGGCGGCCAAAGCCGGGCTGGGCTGGACCGGTAAACACTCGCTGATCTTAAACCGTGAAGCCGGATCGTGGTTTTTCTTAGGGGAACTGCTGATCGACCTGCCGCTGCCGATTGACAGTCCGGTGGAGGAAAACTGCGGTCGCTGCGTCGCCTGCATCACTACCTGTCCGACCGGTGCCATCGTCGAACCTTACACGGTAGACGCGCGTCGCTGCATCTCCTATCTGACCATTGAGCTGGAAGGGGCGATCCCGGAAGAGTTTCGCCCGCTGATTGGCAACCGCATCTACGGCTGCGACGACTGCCAGCTGATCTGCCCGTGGAACCGTTACGGCCAGCTGACCGATGAGGATGATTTCAGCCCGCGCGCGGTGCTGCACGCGCCACCGCTGACCGAGCTGTTTGCCTGGGATGAGGCCAAATTTCTGCGCATCACCGAAGGCTCGGCCATTCGCCGGATTGGTCATCTGCGCTGGTTGCGCAATATTGCCGTCGCCCTGGGTAACGCACCGTGGGATGAACACCACCTGCAGGCGCTGGAAAACCGCCGCGGCGAAAACACGCTGCTGGATGAGCATATTGCGTGGGCTATCGCCCAACAGCTGGCCCGCCGGGAGGAAAATGCGGTAGAGGTGCAAACCAGCCAGCAAAAACGCCTGGTACGGGTAATAGAGAAAGGATTACCCCGTGATGCTTAATTGCGCAAGGTGACGAATTTCAGCCACGCGAAAACTATCCACACGCTGTGAATAAAATTAAAAAAGCGTTGTCATTCAACCGGGACAAAAAGCACAAGCGATCTGCATAACAGAATGAAACATTAACAATAATAATAAAAACAGTATGTTACGCAGAATATGTAAGAATTTACTGAGATCGTGGAAAAAACCACTGCCAGCGTAAGCTGTGGATAACTCTGTTTACGATTTTTCACTATCCGGATCGACAAGACCACCGCACGGCGCCCGGCGCTGTGGATAATTATGCTGCGTATTGAGAAAGTTTATTATCTGGAGCGGGAAACGAGACTCGAACTCGCGACCCCGACCTTGGCAAGGTCGTGCTCTACCAACTGAGCTATTCCCGCTTAGAAGTGATGCTGCTTTACTGCGCAAATCAACGTGTAACTTATTGATTTTTATAACTTTTACCTCTCCATTCCGGAGAGGAGGTCGCTATTATGGACCTCTTTGGCTGGAGTGGCAAGCGGAGTTTTGAAAAAATATCGTGTTGCGCAAAAATCTGGCGATCCAGGGCAACAGTTTGCTCATCAGAGTTAGATGATTCCACATTTTCTCCGCATCTGTCTCTGCAATCGGCTCGCGTAAAGCACCACTCAGTGCCCGGCTTCACGAAAACACAGCAGGCCGGGGAATGTCGGCAGCAAAGAGAATGAGGCGAAGGATAAGCATCATGCAGAAACGAAAAAAGGACCCGAAGGTCCTTTTTTCACTCGCCTGCCGGCGTAACCGACGGCGAAAAATTTGGAGCGGGAAACGAGACTCGAACTCGCGACCCCGACCTTGGCAAGGTCGTGCTCTACCAACTGAGCTATTCCCGCTTGGGTGGTGCAATCAAACATTTGGTAATTCTTTGATTCGATTCATCTTTTAATTCCTGAATCAGGAATGGGCGCTATTATGGCGTGCCGGGGCGGCGCTGGCAAGCCCTGATAACGGCTTTTTTCACCGATCCGTGCTGACTGCTATAAAAACCTCCAGTTTCGCCATGTTACGGCGAAAATCTCGCCATTTTCGCCCGGTTTACCTGGGCGCTGTACATCCTGAATGAAATCCGTATTATTTATTGAGAACGATTATCAATTACACTTACATAGGATGTGACTATATGCCTCTCTCACGTTTGACCCGTGCCTGTCTCGCCAGCTGCCTGTTACTGACCGCCGGTGCCGGTTTCACCACTATCGCCACCGCCGCCACTCCTTCTGCTGCTTCCGACAGCGTAGCAATTACCGACAGCATCAATACCCAGACCATTAAGAAGAACCCGAAGAACGTGGTGGTCTACGATCTGGCAATACTGGAGATCCTCGATGTGCTGGACGTGAAGGTTTCCGGCCTGTCGCTGCCACAGAAAAAAGGCAGCTTCCCGCCGTTCCTCAGCCAGTATGAGTCCGGCCCTTACTACAACGCCGGTAATCCGTTTAAGCCGGACTTCGAGGCGTTGCGTAAAGAGAAGCCGGACCTGATCATCGGCGGTGAGCGCGCCTTTGAGTCAACCGACAAGTTCCGTGAAATTGCGCCGACGCTGGATCTGACCATCGACCACCCGCATCTGCTGCAGAGCCTCTCACAGCGCACTCGCTCGCTGGGTGAACTGTTTGATAAGCAACCGCAGGCTACAGCTGCGATTAAGGCGCTGGAAGACGATGTGAATAAGGTGCGCCCGCTGGCGGAGAAGGCCGGGACCGCGATGACCATCCTCACCACCGGCGATAAGCTGATGGGCTACGGCAGCGGCGGCAAGTATGGCTTTATCGCCGACTTTATCGGCTTTAAGGATGCGACGCCGTTAACCCATAACAGCCGCTTCGGCGAAGTGATCGACAGCGCCCGTATCGCCAAAGCCAATCCGCAGTGGATCTTCGTTATTGACCGCGACTCGGTGCTCGGCAAAAGCCCGGACTACAGCAACGCGAAAAAGCTGCTGGATAATGCCGATGTTAAAGGCACCGATGCCGCCAAAAACAACCGCATCATCTACCTGAACGCGCAGGAAATTTACGGCTCCGGCGGTATCACCACCTACCGCAACCAGGCGCAGCGGATTTACCAGCTGCTGAAAGACGCGAAATAAGCGCAGGCGTTACAGAAAGGGCGGTGGCAGCATCGCCCGCTTAGCCACGTCATGACCTGAATGCGTCGTTACGCCAGTGCCTGATGCACGCAGATAGCGGATGGCACAGCGCTGTGGCTGAGAAACAAAAAAAGGCCCCCGAAGGGACCTTCTTTCGCATCCGGCAGACTACAATCTACCGGATTAATCTGGAGCGGGAAACGAGACTCGAACTCGCGACCCCGACCTTGGCAAGGTCGTGCTCTACCAACTGAGCTATTCCCGCAGGGGTCGTAACGATGAATTTTCTCACCGGTACGGGGAGCGCATTATACGGAGTTTCCTTACCCCTGCAACCCCTCGTGCAAAAAAAATTTCATAAAACCGTTCGGTCGGCTGTTTTTCCACCATCCTGAGTCATTTTCTGACTCAGGATGAATGAAGCGCGGCACGCGCCAGTCAGTCCGGGCCTTACGCCGCCACCTCCCTCGCTACGCGCGCCCGTCAGCCTTGCGCTGCACGGCCGCTTACAGCTGAATAAAGTGCTCGCGGTAGTAAGCCAGTTCGGCCACCGACTCGCGGATGTCGTCCATCGCCTGGTGGCTGCCCTGCTTTTTAAAACCGGGCAGGATCTCCGGCTTCCAGCGGCGCGCCAGCTCTTTCAGCGTGCTCACGTCCAGATAGCGATAATGGAAGTACGCTTCCAGCTCCGGCATATATTTGAACAGGAAACGGCGATCCTGGCCGATGCTGTTGCCACAGATCGGGGAGGTATTGGCCGGTGCCCACTGTTTGAGGAACTCAATGGTCGCCAGCTCGGCGGCGCGGTCGTCAAACTGGCTGGCCTTAACCCGCTCAACCAGGCCGCTGTTGGTGTGGGTACGTACGTTCCACTCGTCCATCAGCGCCAGCTGAGCGTCCGACTGATGCACGGCAAACACCGGCCCCTCCGCGAGAATGTTCAGGTCGGCATCGGTCACCAGAGTGGCGATCTCAATAATACGATCCTGCTCCGGGTCCAGCCCGGTCATCTCAAGATCGATCCAAATCAGATTATTTGCATTAGCAGTCATAGTGCGTCTCACGGTAGCCAGAGCGGCATTGTCTCAATTTAGCGTGTATGATAGACGTTTTGCCCGCGAAGGGCGAAATATGCCGTAACCGTGTGAGGAACAGTGACTAAAAACAAACTATCCAAAGGTCAGCAACGTCGCGTGAGTGCCAACCACGATCGTCGCCTGAAGCAGCGTGCCGATAAACCCGAGCCGGATGACAGCCTGTTTGGTGAAGCACGTGATGGCGTGGTGATCAGCCGTTTTGGTATGCATGCCGACGTTGAAGACGCGGACGGTTCGGTGCACCGCTGTAATATCCGCCGGACCATTCGTTCGCTGGTCACCGGCGACCGCGTGCTGTGGCGCCCCGGCGTTGAGGGCGGTGCCACGGTCAAAGGCATTGTTGAAGCCGTACACGAGCGCACCTCGGTGCTGACCCGCCCCGACTTCTACGACGGCGTAAAACCGATTGCCGCCAACATTAACCAGATTGTGGTGGTGTCGGCGATTCTGCCGGAGCTGTCGCTGAACATTATCGACAGGTATCTGGTGGCCTGCGAAACGCTGGGCGTCGAACCGCTGCTGGTGCTGAATAAAACCGACCTGCTGGACGACGAAGCCCGCGCCTTTGTCGACGAGCAGATGAATATCTACCGCCATATCGGCTACCCGGTGCTGATGGTATCGAGCTACCGCAAAGAGGGCCTGGCCGAGCTGGAGCAGGCGCTGGCTGGCCGTATCAGCATCTTTGCCGGCCAGTCCGGCGTCGGTAAATCCAGCCTGCTGAACGCGCTGCTGGGGCTGGAGCTGGGTAACAATGAGATCCTGACCAACGACGTGTCAGACGTCTCCGGCCTCGGCCAGCACACCACCACCGCTTCGCGCCTGTATCACTTCCCGCACGGTGGTGACGTGATCGACTCCCCTGGCGTGCGTGAATTCGGTTTATGGCACCTGGAGCCGGAACAAATCACCCGTGGATTTGTCGAATTCCGTGACTATCTGGGTGGTTGTAAATTCCGCGACTGCAAGCACGACACCGATCCAGGCTGTGCCATTCGCGAAGCGGTGGATAAAGGCGAGATCGACGAGTCCCGCTTCGTCAACTATCACCAGATTCTGGAAACGATGGCTGAAGTGCAGGCAAAAACCCGCCGCAATTTCACCAGCGACAAAGACTGACGGCGCTGCCGGGGCGACCATAGCCTTAACCCCCCGGCGCTGCTACAATCCGCCCCCTTTTCTCTTTTGCTGTCTTAAGCCAGGAGGCTCACGTGTTAGATCGTATTAAACTCGGCCTGAATAACTTACTGCCGAAACAAGCCCTGACTGAACTGGCCGGCTGGGGAGCCAGCAAACGCGCCGGCTGGCTGACGAAAGCGGTGATCGACGCTTTCGTCTGGTTCTATAAGGTCGATATGAAAGAGGCGCAGAAGCCGGATACCGCCAGCTATCGCACGTTTAACGACTTTTTCGTCCGCCCGCTGCGCGACGATGCCCGCCCGCTGAATACCGATCCTAACCAGCTGATCCTGCCGGCAGACGGTGCCATCAGCCAGCTGGGCCGCATTGAAGGCGACCAGATTTTCCAGGCCAAAGGCCATACCTACTCGCTGGAAGCGCTGCTGGCCGGTCAGGCCGCGATGGTGGATCTGTTCCGTGACGGCGAGTTCGTTACCACCTATCTGGCACCGCGCGACTACCACCGCGTGCATATGCCGTGCAACGGCATCCTGCGCGAGATGATCTACGTGCCGGGCGATCTCTACTCGGTGAATCCGTTGACCGCGCAGAACATCCCGAACCTGTTTGCCCGTAACGAGCGTGTCATCTGCCTGTTCGATACTGAGTTCGGTCCGCTGGCGCAGATCCTGGTCGGTGCCACCATCGTCGGCAGCATTGAGACCGTCTGGGCCGGTACCGTCACCCCACCGCGTGAAGGCGTGATCAAACGCTGGAGCTGGCCGGGTGCCGAAGAAGAGGGCTCCGTGGTGCTGCTGAAAGGCCAGGAGATGGGCCGCTTCAAGCTCGGTTCTACGGTGATTAACCTGTTCGCCGCGGGCAAAGTCCAGCTGGCAGAAAGCCTGGCGGCGGAGAGCAAAACCCGCCTCGGCGAACCGCTGGCCATTGCACTGCAAAAAGAGAGTGCGGAAGATGTTCTCCACCACCCATAGCAGGCCGCCATGTTACGTCTGATCCCTGCCCTGTTACTCGGCTGGAGCCTGCTCCAGCCGGTGTACGCCGCCAGCCTGCCCGATGCTACACAGGTCGGGCAGCAGCTTGAAGAAGCCAAAGCCGATAAATCCGCCGCCGGCCAGACCGATCGGGTCGAAGCGCTGCAGTCCACCCTTAACGCGCTGGACGAGCGTAAGCAGTCGCTGGCGCGTACTGCCGAATACCAGCAGGTTATCGACGACTTCCCGAAACTGACCCGCGAACTGCGTCAGCAGATTGCCGGACTGACCGACGGCAGTAAAGCGCCCCGCGCCAGTATGAGCGCCGCCGAGCTGGATCAGGAGATCCTGCAGGTGAGCAGCCAGCTGCTGGAGGAGCGCCGCCAGGCGCAGCAGGAGCAGGATCGCGCCCGGGAAATCAGCGATTCGCTTTCGCAGCTGCCGCAGCAGCAGAGCGAAGCCCGCCGCAGCCTGAACGAGATCGAACGCCGCCTGCAGGGGCAGCCCACAGCCAACACGCCGCTGGGCCAGGCTCAGTTAGCCGCCCGTCAGGCGGAATCTGCCGCACAGAAGGCGCGGGTGGATGAGCTGGAGCTGGCGCAGCTCTCCGCCAACAACCGTCAGGAGCTGGCGCGTATGCGTGCCGAGGTGCACCAGCGCACCGCCAGCCAGATGGACAGCTACCTGCAGGATCTGCGTAACCTGCAGAACAGCCAGCGCCAGCGGGAAGCCGAAACCGCGCTGGCCCGCACCGAACAGCTGGCGGAGAACAGCGGCGACCTGCCTGCCGGGATTGCCGAGCAGTTCCGCGTCAACCGCGAGCTCTCCGCCGCGCTGAACCAACAGGCGCAGCGGCTGGACCTGGTGGCCTCGCAGCAGCGCACCGCCGCCAACCAGACCCTGCAGGTGCGCCAGGCGCTGAGCACCATTCGTGAACAGTCGCAGTGGCTGGGCGTCTCTAACGTGCTCGGTGAAGCGCTGCGCGCGCAGGTCGCGCGCCTGCCGGATATACCGAAACCGCAGCAGCTGGACAGCGAAATGGGTGAGCTGCGCGTCCAGCGTCTGAAGTATGAGGATCTGCTGGAACACCAGCAGACGCTGCGCCAGCTGCGCCAGGACGACAACAGTAACCTGACCACAGAGCAGCGGCGCATTCTTGACGCGCAGCTGAAAACCCAGCGCGAGCTGCTGACCTCGCTGCTCTCCGGCTGCGACAATCTGATTCTGGAAGTGACCAAGCTGAAGGTCGGCAACACCCAGCTGGTGGACGCGCTGAACGAAGTGAAAGAGGCCGCCCACCGCTACCTGTTCTGGACCGCCGACGTCAGCGCTATCGGCTTCAGCTTCCCGCTGGATCTGGCGCGCGACCTGCAGAAGCTGCTGTCGCTGGATACGCTGGGCCAGCTGGGCGGTGCGCTGGTGATGATGGTCACCAGCCGGGAGACGGTGCTGCCGCTGCTCGGAGCCGTGCTGCTGGTCGGCTTCAGCCTCAGCTCACGCCGCCACTTCCGCCGCTTCCTCGAACGGGCCTCCGGCAAGGTCGGCAAGGTGACGCTGGAC
Organism: Erwinia sp. Leaf53; assembly: GCF_001422605.1. NCBI lineage: Bacteria > Pseudomonadati > Pseudomonadota > Gammaproteobacteria > Enterobacterales > Erwiniaceae > Erwinia > Erwinia sp. Leaf53. The sequence goes on along the minus strand of NZ_LMLK01000012.1, from coordinate 184,333 downwards.
CACTTCAGCCTGACGCTGCGCACCGTCTTCTGGTCGATCCTCGTGGCGCTGCCGCTGCCGGTGCTGTGGGCGGCGCTGGGCTACGGCTTACAGCACGCCTGGCCCTACCCGCTGGCGGTAGCGATTGGCGACGGCGTCACCGCCAGCGTCCCGCTGCTGTGGGCATTTATGATCAGCGCCACCTTTGCCCGTTCGCAGGGGCTGTTTATCGTCCACTTCCGCTGGCCGCAGGCCCGCGTGGCGCGGGCGATGCGCTTCTACACGCTGTGCGTCGGGCTGGTCGTGCCGTTGATCATGCTGCTGATCGCCTTCGACAACCTCGAAGAGCGCCAGTTCTCACCGACGCTCGGCCGCGTCTGCTTTATTCTGATCTGCGGCGCGCTTAGCCTGGTGACCGTCAGCCTGAAACGCGCCGGCATCCCGCTGCACCTTGATAAAGAGGGCAACGGCGAGAACGTGATCAATAACATCCTGTGGAACGTGATGATCGCCATTCCGCTGGTGGCGGCACTGGCCTCGTGCATCGGCTATCTGGCTACCGCCCAGGCGCTGCTGGCGCGGTTAGAGACCTCGGTGGCGATCTGGTTCCTGCTGCTGGTGATCTACCACATTATCCGCCGCTGGATGCTGATCCAGCGGCGTAAAATCGCCTTTGACCGCGCCCGCCAGCGCCGTGCAGAGATCCTCGCCCAGCGCGCGCGCGGCGAAGAGGATCTGGCCGCCCAGCAGAGCGCGGCGGACAGCATCGATGTTGAAGAGCCGGTGATCGACCTCGATGCGATCAGCGCCCAGTCGCTGCGGCTGGTGCGTTCGATCCTGACGTTAATCGCGCTGGTGTCGGTGATCGTGCTGTGGTCAGAGATCCATTCGGCGTTTGGCTTCCTCGAAAACATCCGCCTGTGGGACGTCAGCACCACCGTGCAGGGCGTTGAGAGCCTGCAACCGATCACCCTCGGTTCGGTGCTGATCGCGATTCTGGTGCTGATTATCACCACTCAGCTGGTGCGCAATATGCCCGCCCTGCTTGAGCTGGCGCTGCTGCAGCACATCAGCCTGACGCCGGGCACCGGCTACGCTATCACCACCATCACCAAATATGTGCTGGTGCTGGTGGGCGGGCTGGTCGGCTTCTCGATGATCGGCGTTGACTGGTCGAAGCTGCAGTGGCTGGTGGCGGGTTTAACGCTGGGGCTGGGCTTCGGGCTGCAGGAGATCTTCGCTAACTTCGTCTCCGGCCTGATTATCCTGTTTGAGAAACCGATCCGTATCGGCGATACCGTGACCATCCGCGATCTGACCGGCAGCATCACCCGCATCAACACCCGTGCCACCACCATCACCGACTGGGACCGCAAAGAGATTATCGTGCCGAACAAGGCCTTTATCACCGAGCAGTTCGTCAACTGGTCGCTGTCGGACTCGGTGACCCGCGTGGTGCTGACCATTCCGGCGTCTGCCGAGGCCAACAGTGAGGAAGTGACCAACGTGCTGATGACGGCGGCACAGCGCTGCTCGTACGTGCTGGACACGCCGCCGCCGGAAGCCTTCCTGGTGGACCTGCAGCAGGGTATTCAGCTGTTTGAGCTGCGTATTCACGCCGCCGAGATGGGCCACCGCATGCCGCTGCGCCATGAGCTGCATCAGCTGATCCTGCGCGGCTATCAGGAGCACAATCTGGAAATGCCGTTCCCACCGTTCCAGGTGCGTATGGAGACGCTGGGTCGCAAAACGCCGGCCAGCAACGGTGCGCCGGCGGCACGCAACTACAAATCAGGTGGACTGTAACCGGGATGGCCGCAATGCTGCCGCGGCATAGCCACCGCTGAGCAGCGCCCGTCGGGCGTTTTGGGCAGGTGTTTTAGTGAGGCGCGATTGTCCGCGCCTCACTTATTTCTGCTGGCGTCAGCTGCGATCGACGCTGAACGCAATCACTTCACTGAGTTGTTCGGCCTTCAGCGCCAGCATCACGATACGATCGACGCCCAGCGCCACGCCGGAGCTCTCCGGCATGCCGTGGCTCAGCGCATCCAGCAGATTGGTATCCACCGGCTGCACCGGCAGGCCGGCGGCGGCGCGCTTGCGGTTATCCTGCTCAAAGCGCATACGCTGTTCGCGACTGTCGGTCAGTTCGCGGAAGCCGTTGGCCAGCTCCATTCCCCTGAAGTAGACCTCAAAACGTTCCGCCACCCGGTGATCTTCGGTACTGATCTCCGCCAGCGACGCCTGGGTAGCCGGGAAGTGATAGACAAACGCCGGCTTATCCAGGCCAATCTGCGGCTCCACGCCGAGCATAAACAGCAGCTGCAGCAGCGTATCGCGATCCTCTTCGCGGTGGGCCAGATCCCCTGCTCCCAGCTTCTCCGCCGCTTCACGCAGCTGCGCCTTATCGGCAGAGAGCGGGTCAAGCTCCAGATGGCGCAAAAACGCCTGCTGATAGGAGAGCGTTTCCGCCGGCGCGCACTCCAGCACCTGCTGCAGCAGGTCGTCCACCTCGTTCATCAGGCGGTACATATCGTAGTGCGGGCGATACCACTCCAGCATGGTGAATTCCGGGTTGTGGTGACGCCCCATCTCTTCATTACGAAAACTGCGGCACAGCTGATAGATCGGGCCGCTGCCCGCCGCCAGCAGGCGCTTCATATGGTATTCCGGGCTGGTCATCAGGTAGAGATCGAGCCCGTCGGAGGCACCCGGCCCGACAAATCGCGTCTGGAACGGGAACAGATGAACGTCGGTCACCGTCGCCTGGCTCATCGCCGGGGTTTCTACTTCCAGCACGCCACGATCGGCAAAGAAGCGCCGGATTTCAGCCATAATCGCCGCACGCTTTAATAAATTGGCGATGGGTGCACTTGGCATCCAGCTGGCCGTATCGCTCATCTTTTCTACTCCGGAATCAGTCAGGGGCAGGAAGTCTACCTGTCCGTGCTGCAACACACAATTCTGCGCAACATATAAAGCGCCGCCGCCGTGCGCGGTGCGGACAGCTGTTTTTGCCATCAGCCGCTATACTCAAAAAAATAATCAGGAAAAGGAAGGATTTATGTCACTGTGGAAAATGCTTACCGCGGGCGCCGGTGCGCTGCTGTCGGTGGCCTGCGCCCCCACCCCGCCGCAGGGCGTCACGCCGGTCAATAACTTTGACAGCGAGCGCTACCTCGGACGCTGGTATGAGATCGCCCGGCTGGATCACCGTTTTGAGCGCGGGCTGGAGCAGGTCACCGCCAGCTACAGCAAGCGTGATGACGGCGGGCTGAAGGTGGTTAACCGCGGTTATAATGTGAAGAAACAGCGCTGGCAGGAGAGTGAAGGCAAAGCCTACTTCACCGGGCCGACGGACCGGGCTGCACTGAAGGTGTCGTTCTTTGGGCCGTTTTACGGCGGCTATAACGTCATCGCACTGGATAAAAACTATCAGCATGCGCTGATCTGTGGGCCAAACCGTGACTATCTGTGGATTTTATCGCGTACGCCGCAGCTGGATGCCGGGGTAAAAGCGGAGCTGGTGGCTAAGGCACGCGGAGCAGGATTCGAGGTGGATAAACTGATCTGGGTTCGCCAGCTCTAGCCAGCATGGCCGGTGCCCAGGCACCGGCCCGTCAAACTGTTTACTGGGTGCTTTTCTGAATGGCTTTGCCACCGGCCTCAACGTCTTCACCCACACCACGCGTGGTGTTACAGGCGGTTAATACCGATGAGAGCAGCAGCACAGAAATTACGGCAAGAATACTTTTCTTCATAACAATGTCCTTTTATTCAGAGTTAAAGTACAGCAGTTAAAGCATAGCCGTAATTTTCCCGTGCGCCTGGCGGAGCGGGAGGAAATGTGAACAGGATGATGAAACCGGGCGGGAACAGAGCAGGACTCAAAGCCCGGCGACGCCGGGCTCTGCGAATTCAGGCTTATTTAACGCGTGAAACGTATTCGCCAGAACGGGTATCAACTTTAATCACTTCACCAATCTGCACGAACAGTGGCACTTTAACCACGGCGCCGGTACTCAGGGTGGCTGGCTTGCCGCCGGTACCGGCAGTATCGCCTTTCAGGCCTGGGTCAGTATCGGTGATTTCCAGCTCAACGAAGTTCGGTGGCTGCACGGCAATAGGACGGCCGTTCCACAGGGTCACGATGCACTCGGCGTTGTCCAGCAGCCATTTTGCCGCTTCGCCAACGGTTTTCTCTTCAACAGGGTGCTGTTCGAAGGTTTCCGGGTGCATAAAGTGGAAGAACTCACCGTCGTTGTACAGGTAGTTCAGGTTGGTATCAACCACGTCAGCGCCTTCAGCAGAGTCGGTAGACTTGAAGGTTTTCTCAACGCGGGTACCGGTCAGCAGGCGACGCATTTTAACGCGAGCGAATGCCTGGCCTTTGCCTGGCTTAACGAACTCGCTTGATTCGATCGCATAAGGCTCGCTTTCGAACATGATTTTAAGACCGGGACGGAAATCGTTGCTAGAATAAGTCGCCATAAAGGCCCTCTAAAATTTATTACTGGTACTAAGCCAAAAAAATGGCACACATTGTAACCCTAAAACCCCCCGTCCGAGAAGATTGGTTACATCAACTTGCCGATGTAATCACCGATCCCGATGAATTATTGCAGCTTTTAGCGCTGCAAAACCACCCGGAGCTGGCTTCTGGTGCCGGTGCCCGTCGTCTTTTCGCACTCAGGGTGCCGCGCGCGTTTGCGGCACGCATGCAAAGGGGCGATCCGCACGATCCTTTACTGCTGCAGGTGATCACCTCACAGCAGGAGTTTGTCGACGCGCCGGGTTACAGTACCGATCCGCTCGATGAGCAGAGCAGCGTGGTGCCGGGTCTGTTACATAAATATCGCAATCGTGCGCTGTTACTGGTTAAGGGCGGCTGCGCCGTTAACTGTCGTTACTGCTTCCGCCGCCATTTTCCCTATGCGGATAATCAGGGCAACAAGCGTAACTGGCAGCAGGCGCTAGAGTATATCCGACAGCAGCCGGAACTGGATGAGATTATTTTCTCCGGCGGTGACCCGCTGATGGCGAAAGATCACGAGCTGGACTGGTTGATCGGCGAACTGGAGCAGATCCCGCACCTGAAACGGCTGCGCATTCACAGCCGCCTGCCGGTGGTTATTCCAAAACGCATCACCGAAGCGCTGTGCCAGCGGCTGGCGCAGTCGCGGCTGCAGGTGCTGATGGTCACCCATATCAACCACGCCAACGAGATCGACGACGATCTGCGCGACGGTATGCGCATGCTGAAGCGCGCCGGGGTCACGCTGCTCAACCAGAGCGTTCTGCTGCGCGGCATCAATGACGATGCCACCACGCTGGCGGCACTGAGCAATGCGCTGTTTGACGCCGGCATCCTGCCTTACTACCTGCACGTACTGGATAAAGTACAGGGAGCCGCGCACTTTTATGTGCCCGACGTGCAGGCGCGGGCCATCGTGCGTGAGCTGCTGGCAAAGGTGTCCGGCTATATGGTGCCGAAGCTGGCGCGGGAGATTGGCGGAGAGCCGAGTAAAACGCCGTTAGATTTGCAGCTGCGCCAGGAATAGTGCCCGTGCTCTAAGCAAGCAGACACGCGGTACCCAGCGAGAAGTTGCTGCCGGTTCCGGTGCCCGGCGTATCGGGTATATCCGGAACGCGGACACGCCACGAGTCCGTCCATGGAGGCTCGGCGCCGGCCATCCATGGCCGTCGACGGTCCGCTAACCCGGATATACCCGATTGCCCGATAGTTGGGGTGTGGCTGCCTCAGAATGTCACCCCACAAGCGCCAACAGGCCACCAGCAGAGCCGACGACGCAGAACGCAAGACGATGGGAGCCTGTCACCGTGCCAGCAGGCGACCAGCAGACAACACAGAACGTTAAGCGATGGGAGCCTGTACACGTAGCACAGCATCGCGGGCCAGGGAAGGCCCGCGCTGAGCTGTCAGGGATGACGTTTTTTGCGTCTTTGCGCAGTGTACAGGCTCCCTGAGCCAGCCCCCCAGTTNAGCATCGCGGGCCAGGGAAGGCCCGCGCTGAGCTGTCAGGGATGACGTTTTTTGCGTCTTTGCGCAGTGTACAGGCTCCCTGAGCCAGCCCCCCAGTTAACAGGCGACCAGCAGGCAACTCAGAACGTAAAGCGATGGGAGCCTGTACACGAAGCAAAGCATCGCGGGCCAGGGAAGGCCCGCGCTGAGCTGTCAGGGATGACGTTTTTTGCGTCTTTGCGCAGTGTACAGGCTCCCTGAGCCAGCCCCCCAGTTANCCCGCGCTGAGCTGTCAGGGATGACGTTTTTTGCGTCTTTGCGCAGTGTACAGGCTCCCTGAGCCAGCCCCCCAGTTAACAGGCGACCAGCAGGCAACGCTGAACGTGAAGCGAAGGGAGCCTGTCACAGCGTCAACAGGCGAGAAGACAACCTGACAGTCTTCAGATGAGTGCCGTTACGGGCACTTATACACCTGGCCGCTCATCTTGCTGTCCAGCGGGGCGAAGCTTGACCAGATGTTCTGGGTTGGGCTGGTTGCGCCGTAAATCACGTTACCGCCCAGCTCTGCCGCACGGTTACGCAGATCGTTGGCCGCGCCGCGCAGCGAGCTGCCTTCACCACCGGTGCCGGTAAACCAGTTGCTCTGGCTGCCGGTAACGTTACCCAACAGCTGGCACTGGCTGGACGGCTGCTGATCGACAAAGCTGACCTGCTGCCCGGCGGCCGACAGACCGTTGGACGAACTGCTGCAACCCGCCAGCATCACGGCGGCAAACGAGAGTCCCAGAACCTTGATACGCATTTTAATCCCCATGTTTTTTCATCTGAGTCAGGCCGAAGCGTAACAGAAATCTAAGAAAAGTCCTGTTCATTCTTTGCCTTACGCTGGCCGCTATTGGTCAGGTGGTAATCTGTGCTCTTACTTATACCTTTTTAGCCGGTAAAAGAGAAACAGAGCTTATCGGCATCCGGCGCACAAAAGCAAACGGCCTGCCAGTCATAGACTGGCAGGCCGTTCAGGTGTATTCCCGGCACACGACCGGGAACAGGGCGATTACATCATGCCGCCCATGCCACCCATGCCGCCCATACCACCGCCTGCGCCCAGGTCTGGTGCATCACCCTTCGGCAGGTCGGTAACCATGCACTCGGTGGTGATCATCAGGCCAGCCACAGAGGCCGCGTACTGCAGGGCAGAACGGGTCACTTTGGTTGGATCCAGGATACCGAAAGCGATCATATCGCCGTACTCTTCGGTCTGCGCGTTGTAGCCGTAGTTGCCTTCACCCGCTTTCACGGTGTTAGCCACAACAGATGGCTCTTCACCGGCGTTAGATACGATCTGACGCAGTGGAGATTCCATTGCACGCAGTGCAACTTTGATACCGACGTTCTGGTCTTCGTTCTGACCACGCAGTTCGCCCAGTTTAGAGGCTACGCGCACCAGCGCCACGCCACCACCGGCAACCACGCCTTCTTCTACCGCTGCACGGGTTGCGTGCAGGGCATCTTCAACGCGGGCTTTCTTCTCTTTCATCTCAACTTCAGTTGCTGCGCCAACTTTCAGTACGGCTACGCCGCCTGCCAGTTTCGCTACGCGCTCCTGCAGTTTTTCACGATCGTAGTCAGAGGTCGCTTCTTCGATCTGCTGACGGATCTGGGTAACGCGGCCAGAGATGTTCGCCTGGTCGCCGGTACCGTCGATGATGGTGGTGTTGTCTTTGTTGATCACCACACGTTTAGCCTGACCCAGATCTTCCAGGGTGGCTTTTTCCAGCTCCATGCCGATCTCTTCAGAGATCACGGTACCACCGGTCAGCACAGCGATATCCTGCAGCATCGCTTTACGACGATCGCCGAAGCCAGGGGCTTTAACCGCAGCCACTTTCACGATGCCGCGCATGGTGTTCACGACCAGAGTCGCCAGCGCTTCGCCTTCCACGTCTTCTGCGATGATCAGCAGTGGTTTACCGGCTTTAGCAACGGCTTCCAGCACTGGCAGCATTTCACGGATGTTGGAGATCTTCTTGTCAGCCAGCAGGATGAACGGAGATTCCAGCTCAACTGCACCGGTTTCTGGCTTGTTGATGAAGTACGGGGACAGGTAGCCACGGTCGAACTGCATACCTTCAACCACGTCCAGCTCGTCCTGCAGGCCGGTGCCTTCTTCAACGGTGATCACGCCTTCTTTGCCAACTTTTTCCATAGCCTGAGCAATCAGTTCGCCCACGGTTTCGTCGGAGTTAGCAGAGATGGTACCTACCTGAGCAATGGCTTTAGAGTCAGAGCAAGGGACAGACAGTTTTTTCAGCTCTTCAACCGCAGCGATAACCGCTTTATCGATGCCGCGCTTCAGGTCCATCGGGTTCATGCCGGCGGCAACTGCGCGCAGGCCTTCAGTGATGATTGACTGAGCCAGTACGGTCGCGGTGGTGGTGCCGTCACCGGCAGCATCGTTCGCTTTAGAGGCGACTTCCTTCACCATCTGTGCGCCCATGTTTTCGAACTTGTCTTCCAGCTCGATTTCACGCGCTACAGACACACCATCTTTGGTGATGGTCGGTGCACCAAAAGATTTATCCAGGACCACGTTACGGCCTTTCGGACCCAGGGTAACTTTTACTGCATCTGCCAGTACGTTCACACCGCGCAGCATTTTTACGCGCGCGTCATTACCGAATTTTACGTCTTTAGCTGCCATTTTCTCTCTTCCCTTAAATTTTTATGTTCAGTGAGTTACGCGTTAATTACGCTTCAACGATCGCCAGGATGTCGTTTTCAGAGATGATCAGCACTTCTTCGCCGTCGATCTTCTCAGTCTTCGCGCCGTAACCTTCGCTGAAGATCACCACGTCGCCAACCTTAACGTCCAGCGGCTTCACTTCGCCATTTTCCAGGATGCGGCCGTTACCGACTGCCAGAACTTCCGCACGGGTTGATTTACCCGCAGCAGAACCGGTCAGCACGATGCCGCCAGCAGATTTAGATTCAACTTCTTTACGCTTAACAATCACACGGTCGTGTAATGGACGAATTTTCATTGATAGCTCTCCTTTGAGAAGTCCAATCAGGCATTGTTGGGATGAACCGGGCAACGGGCAACCGGCCTCGTGACGAATGAGATAGGGCCGGGGGGGGCGGCTTTCAAGGGCCGGCGATAAAAATTTTTACCGTTACGGCAAAACGGCGTTTTTCTGGTCTATTTGCGCACAACTACACAAAAAAAGACGGCGCGCCGGTTGAGGGGCGCGCCGCAGCAGAACGACTGAGAGATTTAGCGTGGTTTATCGTCGCTGTCGTCATGCTCAATCAGGCGGGTCTCTTTACGCTGATACTCACCGTCAACGGTAAAGCCGGCACTGCGGGTGCCCGCCCCGCCCCACACCCGCAGGTGTGGCATCAGCCGTAAGGTCAGGATCTTCTGCACCGGCGGCAGCAGCAGCAACAGCCCGATAAAGTCGGTGAAGAAGCCCGGCAGCAGCAGCAGGAACCCCGCCAGCACCAGCGAGACGCTTTTAATCATCTCGGCGGCCGGGCTCTCACCGGCGTTCATCTTCTGCTGCATCAGCATGAAATTCTTCATGCCCTGGTTCTTCACCAGCGAGATACCGATGCAGGAGGTGAAAATCACCAGCAGCATGGTCAGCAGTACGCCCAGCACGTGGGCGACCTGGATAAAGAGCGAAATCTCGATCCACACCAGGGCAAAAATAACTAACAACGGTAACCAGCGCACCGGTCTCTCCTGTATTTGTTGCCGCTCCGCCTGAGGCAGAACAGCATAAAATGGCGATCGTCACGATCCTGAGTATAAGAGATGGGCACGACCGGTGCCGTTTTCAACCGGATATGTGGAAATTCATTCGCCGGATCCTTTTGTCGCGGCTATCACCTATGATGGTAACGGGTTCACGCGCGCCATCATTTAAGTGATCTGCGTTACGCTTTTGCACTGTAGCCGAATATGATCGTGCTGGCGTGCTGGCAAACGGATAAAATGTTGCTACCGGTGTTCCACGGCCCGGTAATACCCCGTAACGCAGCAGAAATATGGTGATTGTTGCTGACATTTTAGACAAGGGGGGTGCGCAGGATGGGCATTGCCCTGGCCGTCAGCCGGTGACTGAGATTTTGCGTTGCAGGCGCTTAAATTGTGATGATTTTCCGGCAGTTCTGACAAGAAGGTTCTCATGGCTAATAACATTCGTATCGAAGAAGACCTGTTAGGTATCCGCGAAGTACCGGCCGATGCCTACTACGGTGTTCATACTCTGCGTGCGATTGAAAATTTCTACATCAGTAACAGCAAGATCAGTGACATCCCCGAGTTCGTTCGCGGCATGGTGATGGTGAAAAAAGCGGCTGCGCTGGCCAATAAAGAATTACAAACCATCCCGCGCAACGTGGCTAACGCCATTATCAGCGCCTGCGATGAAGTGCTGCTGAACGGCAAATGCATGGACCAGTTCCCCATCGACGTCTATCAGGGCGGCGCAGGCACCTCGGTCAACATGAACACCAATGAAGTGCTGGCTAACATCGGCCTGGAGCTGATGGGTCACCAGAAAGGGGAATACCAGTTCCTCAACCCGAATGACCACGTCAATAAATGCCAGTCCACCAACGATGCCTACCCGACCGGTTTCCGCATCGCGGTCTACAGCTCGATCCTGACGCTGCTGGAGGCGATTGGCAAACTGAGCGAAGGCTTCCAGCGTAAAGCGGTGGAGTTCGACACCATCCTTAAGATGGGCCGTACCCAGCTGCAGGACGCGGTACCGATGACCCTCGGCCAGGAGTTCCACGCGTTCAACGTGCTGCTGAACGAAGAGATCCGCAGCATTCTGCGCACCGGCGAACTGCTGCTGGAAGTGAACCTCGGCGCCACCGCTATCGGTACCCGCCTGAACACCCCGGATGGCTATCAGCAGCTGGCGGTGCAGAAGCTGGCGGAAGTCAGCGGCCTGGCGTGCGTGCCGGCGGAAGATCTGATCGAAGCCACTTCCGACTGCGGTGCCTACGTGATGGTGCACAGCTCGCTGAAACGCCTGGCGGTGAAACTGTCGAAAATCTGTAACGACCTGCGCCTGCTCTCCTCCGGCCCGCGCGCTGGCCTGAACGAAATCAACCTGCCTGAGCTGCAGGCAGGTTCCTCGATCATGCCCGCCAAGGTTAACCCGGTGGTGCCGGAAGTGGTCAATCAGGTGTGCTTCAAGGTGATCGGCAACGACATCACCGTCACCATGGCCTCCGAAGCCGGTCAGCTGCAGCTGAACGTAATGGAACCGGTGATTGGTCAGGCGCTGTTTGAGTCGATCCATATCCTGACCAACGCCTGCCACAACCTGCTGGAGAAATGCATCGACGGCATCACCGCCAACCGTGCGGTGTGTGAAGCCTACGTGTTTAACTCGATCGGCATCGTGACTTACCTTAACCCGTATATCGGCCACCACAACGGTGACATCGTCGGTAAAATTTGTGCGGAAACCGGTAAGAGCGTGCGGGAAGTGGTGCTGGAGCGCGGTCTGCTGACCGAAAGCGAGCTGGACGACATCTTCTCCACCCAGAACCTGATGTTCCCGGTGTACAAAGCCAAACGCTACACCGATGACAACGAATAACAGTCAGCGCGAATAATGCTCAAGGGCACGTAGGTTTATCACCACGTGCCCTTTTTCTTTTTGCCCGATACAGATTTTTAACCTTTTATTTTCAATATTTTTAAGGAGCGCGGACTATGTTGTTTCCCGAGTTAATGGTGGTGCTGATCGCCATCTGGCTGGGTGCCCGGTTAGGGGGTATCGGCATCGGCTTTGCCGGCGGATTTGGCGTGCTGGTGTTAACGCTGGTGTTTCAAATCAAACCCGGGGCCATCCCCTTCGATGTGATTGAAATCATTATGGCGGTGATCGCCGCGATTGCCGCGATGCAGATCGCCGGCGGTATGGATTACCTGGTCAGCCTGGCGGAACGCCTGTTGCGCCGCCATCCGCGCTATATCACCCTGCTGGCACCGCTGGTCACCTACGGTATGACGCTGCTGGCCGGCACCGGGCACACCGCTTTCTCCACCCTGCCGGTGATCGCCGAAGTGGCTAAAGAGCAGGGCGTGCGTCCGTCGCGCCCGCTGTCGATCGCCGTAGTCGCGTCGCAGATCGCCATTACCGCCTCGCCAATCTCCGCGGCGGTGGTATTTATGGCCGCGCTGCTGGAGCCGAAAGGCATCAGCTACCTGGCGCTGCTGGCGGTGGCGATCCCCTCCACCATGGTGGCAATATTTCTGGCGGCGCTGGTGACCAGCTTCCTCGGCGGAGAGCTGAAGGATGACCCGGTGTATCAGGCGCGGCTGGCAAAGGGCGAAATCACCCTGCGCGGTGCCAGCAAGTTCGAAGCGAAGCCCGGTGCGAAACGCGCCGTGCTGCTGTTCCTGCTCGGCATTATCGCGGTAGTCGGTTACGCCACCGCGATCAGCGATGCGGTAGGGCTAATCAGCAACCCGGTGCTGCCGCGTAACGAGGCGATCGTGGTGTTTATGCTGACGGTGGCGATGCTAATCTGCTTTTGCTGCAAAATTGACTGCGGCGAGATCCTCAGCGCCAGCACCTTCAAATCGGGCATGAGCGCCTGCATCTGCGTAATGGGCGTCGCCTGGCTGGGGGATACCTTCGTGAAGGCGCACCTCAGCGAAATCCAGGGCGCGGCCGGCCAGCTGCTCAACGACTACCCGTGGATGCTGGCGGTGGTGCTGTTCTTCGCCTCCACCCTGCTCTACTCGCAGGCCGCCACGACCAAGGCGCTGATGCCCGCCGCGCTGCTGCTGGGCGTGTCTCCCCTCACCGCCGTCGCTTCCTTTGCCGCAGTCTCCGCGCTGTTTGTGCTGCCAACCTACCCGACGCTGCTGGCGGCGGTAGAGATGGACGACACCGGCTCAACGCGCATCGGACGTTTTGTGTTTAACCACTCGTTCCTGATCCCCGGCACGCTGGCGATCGTGCTGTCAGTGGCGTTTGGCTTCCTGGTGGGTCACCTGGTGCTGTAGTCGCCCGGAGTCGGGCCGGGTGACACCGGCTCTGCTCCCTGTCAGGGCCCCGCATTCGCCTTAAATCTTCTTAATTTTCTGCATTTCAGTCATCAACTCTGGTCGTTACATCCTGAAAAAGTTACCGTCATCGCATCATGCTATCATTCGCCCATTCAGTATAAGGAACGTCCGGCCGGCCTCGGTTTCATCGTCTGAGCTGGCGGGCTTATTCACCGCGTCAGCAAGGATTAAGAGAACATCTTTATGGCTCAGCGCCTGATCACCCCCCTTTTGCTGCTGCTCAGCCTGCTGTGCAGCACTACCGCCAGCGCCTCATTATTTGGCCCGAAGAACAACAGCCAGTTTGTGCCGTCCAGCCAGGCGTTTGCCTTTGATTTCAGCCAGCAGGAGCGCCAGCTGACCCTCAACTGGCAGGTTAAACCCGGCTATTACCTCTATCGCCAGCAGATCAAAATCAGCGTACAGGGTGCTACCCTGGCGCAGTGGAGCCTGCCCGCCGGCGAGCCTCACGAAGATGAGTTTTACGGTAAAACCGAGATCTACCCGAACAACCTGACCCTGCCGTTTAACGTACTGCAGGCGGCCAGCGGCGCAGAGATGAGCGTCACCTGGCAGGGCTGTGCCGCCGCCGGTTTCTGCTACCCGCCGGAGACGCGTATCGTGCCGCTGAACGCGGTGGCAGACGCAGGAGCAGCAAACAGTGCCACTGCGGGCAGCCCCCCAACATCCGGGAATTCTGCACTCCACTCCTCCCCTGCTGAAGAGGTCACCAGCAGCGATCCGACTTCATCAGTGCCGGTATCGCCCACGGCTACTGGCCCGTCAGGCGCTTCCTCTGATAGTCAGCCCACTGCCGGAAGTGCTGCTGCGAGTCGTGTCATGCCTGGCAGCACAGCGCCTCAAGCGGCTGGCGACACATCTGCTGCAGCCGAACATAACGTTTCATCCGCGCCTGACCCCGTCTCCGCCCCGCTGCCCTTCTCCCCGCTGTGGGCACTGCTGATCGGCATCGGCGTGGCCTTTACCCCCTGCGTGCTGCCGATGTACCCGCTGATCTCCGGCATCATCCTCGGCGGCAACCGCCGCTACGGCATGAAGCGGCTGTTTGCGCTGGCGATGGTCTACGTACAGGGGATGGCGCTGACCTACACGCTGATGGGCATCGTAGTCGCCGCGGCCGGGCTGCGCTTCCAGGCCGCCCTGCAGGCCCCTGCGGTGCTGATCGGCCTGTCGGCACTGTTTATCCTGCTGGCGCTGTCGATGTTCGGCCTGTTCAGCCTGCAGCTGCCCTCCTCGCTGCAGACCCGGCTGACGCTGTGGAGCAACCGCCAGCAGGGCGGCTCGCTGCCGGGAGTATTCCTGATGGGCGCGCTGGCCGGGCTGATCTGTTCGCCCTGCACCACCGCGCCGCTCAGCGCCATCCTGCTGTATATCGCCCAGAGCGGCAATATGCTGGCCGGTGCCGGCACCCTCTACCTCTATGCGCTGGGCATGGGCCTGCCGCTGGTGCTGATCACCCTGTTTGGCAGCCGCGTACTGCCGAAAAGCGGCCCGTGGATGCAGACGGTCAAAGAGGGCTTTGGCTTTGTGATTCTGGCGCTGCCGGTGTTCCTGCTGGAGCGGGTGATCGGCGATGCCTGGGGGCTACGCCTGTGGAGCCTGCTTGGCGTAGCGTTCTTCGGCTGGGCGTTTATCACCAGCCTGAACAGCCCGCGCGGCTGGCGACGGGTGCTGCAGATCCTGCTGCTGGGCGCGATGCTGATCGCCGCCCGTCCGCTACAGGACTGGGCGTTCGGTGCGCCGCAGACGGCGGCCAGCGCCGCGCATATTAACTTTACCCCGGTCAGCACCACGCAACAGCTTGATCGGCAACTGCAGCAGGCGCAGGGACGCATCAGCATGCTCGACCTTTACGCCGACTGGTGCGTGGCCTGTAAAGAGTTTGAGAAGTACACCTTCAGCGACGCGGCGGTGCAGCAGACGCTGAAAAATATGCAGCTGCTGCAGGCGAACGTCACCGCTAACAACGCGACAGACGGCGCGCTGTTACAGCATCTGCAGGTGCTCGGGCTGCCAACCATCCTGTTCTTTGACGCGCAGGGCCGGGAGATCCCCGGATCGCGCGTGACCGGCTTTATGCGGCCCGCAGCGTTTAACGCGCATTTGCAGAAACTGGCCGACTCAGCAACACTAAGGTCTCAACCCTGACCGAGAGTCCGAGATAAGGAGCACCCCGTGCAGCGAGAAGCAGTTCTGGATCATGCACTGAACGTGCTGGAAATTAATGGCCTGGCGGCGACCACGCTGAGTATGATGGCCGGAGAAACCGGCAGCAGCGAGGCTGACCTGCGCGCCTTCTGGCCGGACCGCGAGGCGCTGCTGTATGACGCGCTGCGCTACCACGGCGAACAGATTGACAGCTGGCGGCGCCAGCTGCTGCTGGATGAGACCCTCAGCCCGGAAAAGAAGCTGCTGGCGCGCTATGAACGACTGGCCGAGGCGGTCAACAACCAGCGCTACCCCGGCTGCCTGTTTATCGCCGCCTGCAGCTTCTGGCCGCAGCCGGATCACCCGATTCACCAGCTGGCCGAACGGCAGAAGCAGGCATCGTGGCAGTACACCCACGAACTGCTGACCCGGCTGGAGGCCGATAATCCGGCGCTGGTCGCCCACCAGATGGAGCTGATTCTGGAAGGCTGCCTGTCGCGCCTGCTGGTTAAACGCAAGGTGCATGAAGTGGACATCGCGCGCAGCCTGGCGGAAGACGTGCTGACCATTGCGCTGTGCCGTAAGAACGGAGCGCTGGGCTGATCGCATTTTGCGCTGTAAGCCTAAAAATCACCCGCTCAGCATGATTTGGCGAAGTTTTTATGACAAAGCCGTTGACGTCGAACGGCCTTTACAGTTTAATACGCCCCGTTGCCCGGATAGCTCAGTCGGTAGAGCAGGGGATTGAAAATCCCCGTGTCCTTGGTTCGATTCCGAGTCCGGGCACCACTATTTAAAGAACCCAGCCACTGGCTGGGTTTTTGCTTTTCTGGGTACTGAATTCTGTATCTGACTCTCTTAAGTCACTGTTCTTGCCCATGAGCACTCCCCCTCCCCTACAGATCCGCCCCCGCGCTTCCCGACCAAAGATAAGCCGATAAAAAATGCGCCTTCGGATCAGGTGATGGTGGACTACCGTGATGTAGTCTATATTGTAGATATTCGATATATGGTCAAACTGTCACCGGGAGTCAAATCATGATTACACGGGAAAAAGACGCTGATTTTGAGGTTATTGCCGTCCCGGCAGATAACATCTCGTACTTTAAAACCAGTCGAGAGCATGCTGACATCTCCATTTCATTGCCAGAAGTTGACAATCGCCGGGATAATCAGACAAAGCATTACTATGTTGTGAAACGTCCGGCTTCCATTGATGACGCCGCCTTTAAAGTTGCCCTTGAGGCCGCTTTCCGCGCCGTAAGCAACCTTATCCTTCTGGCTACTGACGAAAAAACAATTACTGTTACTCGTGATGTTACCACCGAAAACAGAGTGGGTAACGCCACTCTAACCAACACCGAACGGCTGGAAAAACTCAAAAAGACCATCCTTGATGACAGTGAGTGGCTACCTGCTCAGGAAGTTTCACGCCGTGGCGGGGGAAGTATTACAGTAAGAAACCCCAGTGGCTTACCCAATCGTTGGAAGCGGGCTAGGAAAATCTTTGCCATCACATCAGAAGGCAGAGACCTCTATCCGGCTTACGCGCTGGATATTGGCGGGCAGCCGCTGCCACTGATGAAGAAAATCATCGATGTATTCGGAGAAACCAAAACCCCCTGGTCACTCGCCGTCTGGTTTGGCACTCTGAATAGCTGGCTGGGCAATAAAAAGCCTAAAGATCTCCTGATATCAGAACCCAATAAGGTACTGGAAGCGGCACGACGGGCTAAGGAAGGACCGGTACATGGCTAAAAAAATTAACACGCCTGGAAAAAATGCCGATCTCTCAGCCAGCCTGGTCGCCTGGCCGAAAGGGAAAATCATTGAGCGAATTCACCCATCGCAATATGGCGCAACAGAATTTAACCCCGGAGCAGGGAAAAGCCGCTTCAGCCCCATAAATGACGGTGAAGGGAAAAGCATTTCGACATTATACGGCGGAGATAGCCTGCCCGTTGCGTTGATGGAGACGGTGTTACACGATCTCCCTACTCCCTGTGAAGATGCCCCCATCGAACTGTCCGTGCTGGACAAGCTTGCCCGAAGTCAGATATCGCCTCGGAAAGATATTCAGTTTGTTGATCTCAATCCCCGTTTCATGAAAAAACATGGTATTACGCAGGGCGATTTACTGGGGTCCTCTGCAGATCATTATCCCGAAACGCGTCAGTGGGCAGAGAAAATCCACGATGATAACCCTGAAGCTCAGGGGATCCGGTGGTCTTCTAAACAGCATGGCGACAAGGCTGTTATGTTGTTTGGCGATCGTATTAATACCAGCGACCTTGACGTCACGATTGATTCCGAATCAGCCTCAACTTCAGTCGCAGTCACTAAAGCGATGGAAAACCTTGCCAGTGAAATGGCGCTGGTGCTGATTCCAGGCGGGTTAATCTAGATAAATCCTGAGTGGGCTGAACGCCCCGCGGTCGGCGTTCGACGGTCGGCGTTCGACGGTCGGCGTTCGGCGTTTGGCGTTTGGCGGTCGGCGGTCGGCGGTCGGCGGTCGGCGGCCGCAGTGAGCCAGCGGTTCGCTGCCGGGATAAATAGTCAGGCTAGAGCAAAGTAGCGAACCCTGAGCCGCCTCAGCTCTTCCTTACCTTCAGATAGTGCCAGAACCGCTCTGCCGTCAGGTTTAACCGCGCGCCGGAGCGGTAAACGTAGGCGGCAATATTCAGTGACAGGCTCGGGTCCATAATCGCCAGCCGTCCCTCCTCCAGATCCTGCTGAATCGAGTAGTAGGGCAGCCAGCCGACGCCGTCTCCCTTGAGGATCATCCGCTTCAGCAATTCACTCATCGATGAGACAAAGCGCAGCTGGAAGACGATCTCCGGATGGCGGTCAATCACCTGGTTCACCTGGCGGCCCATATAGCTGTCGTTGGCGTACTTCATCAGCGGCAGCGTGTCGCCGTCGAGGCTGAACAGCGGCTGGCCGTGCGGGTCGCAGGGGGTGACGAGGTGCAGCGCAGAATCGAAGATCTTGTGGTTGATAAACGGGTAGTTCATCAGCTCTTCGTTGTAGAACGACAGGATAAAGTCGCTCTTGCCCTCTTTCAGGTTAAACACCGCGTCATTGACATTGATCGATTCAACGAAGAACACCTTATCCGGGCCGTCGGTGTACTCCGCCAGCAGGTCGGGCAGCAGCAGCACCGAGAGCGACGGGGCGGCGTCAATGCGGATGCTCTGCTTGAGCTTGTGATCGCCTTTGATGCGGCCGATCTGAAAGTCCATATCGTCGAGCATATTGCGCGCGTAGCCGACGAATATTCTGCCCTGCGGCGTTAACTGAGGAGGATTGACGCTGCGATCAAACACGCTGAAGCCCAGTGCGGCCTCCAGCGACTTAATGCGTCGGCTGAACGAAGGCTGCGAAATATTGCGTTTTTCCGCCGCCAGCGTAAAGCTGCGGCACTCTTCCAGTGCGATCACGTCGTACAACCACTTCACTTCAAGATTACTGAGCACCGTCACAAATCCTTCAACAAGTCCGCCAACGCTATGCAAATTTAGCATGACGCATAGCATTTATGCAATTTATGCATCAGAAGCCCGGTGTTAATATCCGCCTATTCCATCGGGCCGGAATAGTTCCGCCCCGCACGTCATCCATTGAGTCAGGTAGCGTATGTCGATTATTGCATCAGTTAAAGAACACCTTTTAAGCCTCGGCATCAGGGATGTCGGTGAGATAATCCATAACCCGCATTACGATCTGCTGATCGCACACGAAACGGCAGCCGATCTGACCGGCCCGGCGCGCGGCGTGATGACCGCCTCCGGCGCCGTGGCGGTGGATACCGGCGAGTTCACCGGCCGTTCACCGCGCGATAAGTACATCGTGCGCGACGATCTGACGCAGAACACCCTGTGGTGGTCCGACGCCGGCCTCGGTCGCAACGACAACAAACCAATGACGCAGCAGGTCTGGAGCAGCCTGAAAGGCCTGGTGGCGCAGCAACTCTCCGCCAAACCGCTGTACATCATTGATGCCTGGTGCGGTGCCAGCAACGATACCCGTCTGGCGGTGCGCTTTGTGACCGAAATCGCCTGGCAGGCGCACTTCGTCAAAAACATGTTTATCGCCCCACAGGACGACGAGCTGGCCAGCTTTACGCCGGACTTTACGGTAATCAACGGCGCGGGCTGCACCAACCCGCACTGGCAGGCGCAGGGCCTTAATTCAGAGAACTTCGTCGCCTTTAACCTGAGCGAAAAAATTCAGCTGATCGGCGGCACCTGGTACGGCGGCGAAATGAAGAAAGGGCTGTTCTCGGTGATGAACTACCTGCTGCCGCTGCAGGGCATTGCCTCGATGCACTGCTCGGCCAACCGCGGCGAAGCGGGCGACGTAGCGCTGTTCTTCGGCCTGTCCGGCACCGGTAAAACCACCCTCTCCACTGACCCACAGCGCCAGCTGATCGGTGACGACGAGCACGGCTGGGACGACGACGGCGTATTTAACTTCGAGGGCGGCTGCTACGCCAAAACCATCAACCTGAAGCAGGAAGCGGAGCCGGAAATCTATGCCGCGATCCGCCGCAACGCGCTGCTTGAGAACGTGGTGGTGCGCGAGGACGGCAGCGTGGACTACGCCGACGGTTCAAAAACCGAAAACACCCGCGTCTCCTATCCGATCGATCATATTGAGAACATCGTGCGTCCGGTATCGCGCGCCGGCCAGCCTGCGCGCATTATCTTCCTGGCGGCGGACGCCTTCGGCGTGCTGCCGGCGGTATCACGCCTGACCCCGGACCAGATGCAGTATCACTTCCTCTCCGGCTTTACCTCCAAGCTGGCGGGCACCGAGCGCGGCATCACCGCGCCGACGCCTACCTTCTCCGCCTGCTACGGTGCGGCGTTCCTGCTGCTGCACCCGACCCAGTACGCAGACGTGCTGGCGGCCAAAGTGGCGCAGAGCGGTGCCGAAGCCTGGCTGGTCAATACCGGCTGGAACGGCGCGGGCGAGCGTCTGTCGCTGAAGGACACGCGGGCGATTATCAGCGCGATTCTGGAAGGCACCGCCGGTGATAACCAGACAGAAACCCTGCCGATCTTCAACCTGGCGATCCCGGCATCCATTCCGGGCGTGGAGAGCGCGAAGCTCGACCCGCGTAACGCCAACGGCAACTGGCAGGCAGAGGCGGAGAAGCTGGCGCAGCTGTTTATCAGTAACTTCGCGCACTACGCGACCACCGAAGCCGGTGCGCGTATTCAGTCGGCCGGCCCGGCGCTGTAATTCCGGCGGTTGAGTTCCCCGGCCTCTGAGTCGCCGGGAAAAGAAAATCCGTGGTACATGCCTGCCACGGATTTTTTTTGTCTGACGCCAGCCTCTCCCCCCGGCAAATGGCTCCCTGCTTCCTCGCCTCCTTTGTCACCTCTACCTGGCTCTGCAATCCTGGCGACGTCTCGCTCCCTGCTCAGCCAGAACTTCCAGCTCCCCTTCCTTTTATTGCATCTGATAAGTTCGGCATGATCAATACCTGTGTGACCTCCCTCCTGACCGGTCATTTTATTCCGCGAACCTTTATAAAGTGATTTAACTCACAAAAGCGTTCATTGACGATCGTAACCTGTCGCTGAATAAAACATTACCTGGCTCACAAAATTAAATTCATTATTAAACATGCAGTTAACCTATCCAGCCTGTATTGCAGAGATAAATAGAGTGATTTAAATCACAAATTTACCTCTTTAAAATCGCTGTCAAGATCGGCTCACCGGGAAAAACCTTAGCAAAGTGTGACCCACTTCTAAAAACGGAATCCCCCCATCATTAACATCAATCTTACTTTTAACGGCTCCCTTAACTCTGAGGTCAACCATGAAAATAGGATTAGTGATTAGTGGTGGTGATGTCAGCGGCATGAACAACTTTCTGTTTCAGATAAACCGGATGACCGACTCTGAAATAGTGGTCTTTGACGGCGGCATTAATGGTCTTATCGCCAACCGGGCGAAAGAAATATCCCGCCGTGACCTGGTCGATTTGTCGATATCCTCAGTACCGCTGATCGCCTCCGGCCGTAAAGAGGAGAAGTGTAAGAAGTCTGACTATGAGAAAATCGTTAAAAATATCCGGCAAAAGAAAATTGACTGCCTGATTATGGGCGGCGGTGACGGCTCTTTTCAGTTTCTTAAGGTGCTGAGCGGTTACGGCATCAACTGCTACGGCATCGGCATGACCATTGATAACGATATCAGCGGCAACAGTTATACCGTCGGTTTCTCCACCGCCTGCGAACAGGTGATTGCCGAGGTCGGCAAATTACGCAATACCGGCCGTGGCCTGCCGGGGCGGGTATTTATGATTGAGCTGCTGGGCGGCTACTGTGGCGAACTGACCCTGCAGGCGGCGCTGAAAAGCAACGCGGATATCGCGCTGATCCCGGAATCAGTCTGGGATATCGACCTGCTGGCGGAAAAAATAAAGAATAAAATCAAACAGCAGAACAGCGTGGTGATTTTATGCTCCGAGGGTTACACCAAAGAGTATACGCCGGGTTTCCAGGGCGCGATTGATACCATGATTGGAAAACTTGAGCACAAAATTGGTATTCGTATCCGTAAAACGATTCTTGGCTATGGGCTGAGAAGCGGTATGCCCACCGGCGAAGAGATTATTCAGGGCGCGATCCTGGCAGAGGAAGTGGTCAGATGTATTCACAGCGGCCTGAGCAATAAAATTATTGTCATCAATAATAACAACAAAGCCATACCGATAGATCTTGAAAACTCTGAAAAACGCCTGGTCGATAAAGAGAGCAATCTTTATAAGCTGGCGAAAATAACTCACCTTATCTGAGGGTCTACCATGCTTAAAGTACTCTGCGTATGTGGCTGCGGCCTCGGCTCCAGCTTTGCCATCGAAATGAGCGCCAAGTCGGTGTTGCAGAAGCTGTCGATTGACGCGGATATCGATCACACCACGGTATCCGAAGCCTCGTCATTTAAATATGACATTATTCTGACTCAGAAAATGTTTGCCGACATTTTAAATTCAGACGCCAGCGAAGAGGATAAACGTAAAGTGATTATCCTCAACCGGTTGACGGATAAGAAAGAGATTGAAGAAAAAATTCTTGCTTATATTAACGCAAAATAACAGGCGAGGTGTCACGTGGACGCAATTATCCATTTTATTGTGAAAGACTTTTTAGGCCAGGCGTCGATCCTGATTGCACTGATCGCCATGCTCGGGCTGATCCTGCAGAAAAAATCGATCGGCAAGACGGTGGAGGGAACCTTTAAAACCCTGCTCGGCTTCCTGATCATGATGGCCGGCATCAACATCATTGTGGAAGCGCTGACCTTCCTCAACGATATCTTCACCAGCGGCTTTGGTATGAAGGGCTACATTACCGACGTGGCGGCGATTGCCGGCGTGGCCAACCGCGAGCTGGGTTCAGAAGTGGCGCTGACGCTGCTGGTGATCTTCGCGGTCAATATCCTGATTGCCCGCATCACGCCGTTTAAATACATCTTCCTCACCGGCCAGGCGCTGCTGTGGATGGCGACCATTGGTACGGTGATCGGCTACAAGGCCGGGCTGACCGGCGCCACGCTGATCCTCACCGGTGGCATCTTCGGCGGCATCATGGCGGTGCTGATGCCGGCGATTGCCCAGCCTATCGTGCGCAAAATCACCGACTCGGATGACGTTGCCCTCGGCCACTTCTGCACCATCGGCTATCTGGTGCAGGCGGCGGTGGCACGGGTGATTGGCAAGAACTCACGCTCGACCGAGGACCTGGAACTGCCGGACAACTTTAAGTTCCTGCAGGACACCTATCTGTCGATGGCGGTGATTATGGTGCCGATGTACATCATCCCGGCGCTGTTCGCCGGGCCGACTTATATCGCCCAGTTTGCCGGTGAAACCAACTACGTCATGTATTCGTTTATGCAGTCGATGCAGTTTGTCGCCGGCGTCTTCGTGCTGTACAGCGGCGTGCGACTGCTGCTGAACGAACTGGTGCCGGCCTTCCGTGGTATCGCCATGCGCCTGGTGCCCAACGCCAAACCGGCGCTCGACTGCCCGGTGCTGTTCCCTTACGCCCCTAATGCGGTGATCGTCGGCTTCCTCGCCACCACCGTCGGCTCGATTATCGGCATGATCGTCTTCCCGATGTTTGGCCTGGCGATGATCCTGCCCGGCCTGCTGACCAACTTCTTCGCCGGCGGAGCAGCCGGGGTGTTTGGCAACGCGATGGGCGGCCGCAAAGGGGCGATTATCGGCGGCGTGGTACACGGCCTGTTTATTACCCTGCTACCGGCGATTCTGGTACCGCTGCTGGAGACCTTTGGCTTTAAAGGGGTCACCTTCAGCGATTCCGATGTAATCAGCACCGGGCTGGTACTCGGCCACGCCTTCCAGAATGACTGGGGCTTTGTCGCCGGCTTTATCGCCTTCGTGGTGTTTATCGTCTGGTTTGCTAACCGCAAGCTGAATAAGTAACGCGGGGAGTCATCCACCGCGTTACCCCTGGCCGGTGGAAACAATCCGCCACTGAGGAGGCAATATGCTGTCAATGTTGAAGAAGCTGTTTCATTCATCTGCGCCGCAGGCAGAGCCCGAAGATGAGGCGGCGGCAGAGCAAATAGCCCAGACGCTGCTGCAACTGGAAACCGAGTTAGCGGCCAACCCGGCAGATAATGCCACTCAGAAGCAGCTGATGGTGAAATATAACCAGGCAATCAAAATCTACTCCGCTCAGCCGCGTTACCGCCAGCGCGTTGATGATATTTTCGTAAAAATGGATGAACTCAGAAACACCATCCGCAGAAATCTATGAGGTGATATGAGCATTAAACAGTTTCTTTCCCGACACCCTTTTATTCAGGTAAAGAAAGAGATTAACACCTGGAATGAAATTATCGCTACCGCGGCCACGCCGCTGATTACAGGAGGGTTTGTTACAGCGGAGTATCCGCAGGCCGTGATTAATAACACGCTGGAGTACGGTGCTTATTACGTGTTTGATGAAGGTATTGCTATTCCACACGCCCGGCCGGAGTGTGGCGTGATTAAAAACTGCTTCAGTCTGGTGACGTTAAATCAGCCGGTCTCTATTCACGGCAGTGAGCCGGTGGACATTATCGTAATGTTCGGTGGCGTAAACGGTGATTCGCATATTACCGAAGGGATTGCATCAATCGTCGGACTACTGGAGCAGGAAGAAACGCTGTTGCAAATCAGGCAGGCCACCACGGCTGAAGATATTCTTGGGTTACTATGAAAACACTTATTCTGGTCAATGGCGTTCCGGCGTCAGGAAAAAGTTCGGTTGCCAGAGTCCTGGCTGACCGGTTTAGTTTCCCGCTACTGAGCATCGATCTGATTAAAGAACCTTTTATGGTGCAGTTTGCAGACATTATTGACCGACCGTTAAACCGGAAGCTGGGGCATGCCGCCTACGCCGCGATGTTCGATATTGTCAAAAATGCGCCGCCGGAAGTGAACTTTATTATGGATGCCTGGTTTGGCTTCCGCGAAAAAAACGTGCTGGAAGCCTATATCGCCTCAAGCGGCTGCCAGCAGGTCATTGAAATATGGAATCAGATAGCACCGGAAACGGTGGCACAACGCTACCGGTCACGCTGCGAGTGCCGTGTTAAAGGGCACCCCGGTGCGGAATATATTCCCGAATTAATGCAGCTGGCAGAAAAAGCCCGGCCAATGGCGGTCGGTGAGGTGTATACGCTGGACCAGGATCGCGCTGGTGACAGCGAAGAATTAATACGCTGGGTTCAGCAACGGCTGGATCCGAATAAATCGAAAATTACCCGTCTCTGAATGAGGATTAACGCAATGAATAAAATGACTACGGCCGAACGTCGCGGCTATCAGATGATTTGTGATGCCAACGGTTCAATGATGGTGGTGGCCTGCGACCAGCGTGGCGGCATGCGCACCCTGCTAGCGGCCACGCCGGAAGAGCAGGCGGGTATCAGTAACGCCACGCTGGGTGAAACCAAGTATGACATCACCAGCTATCTTGCCGCCGAAGCGGGCTGCGTGCTGGTTGATCCAATCTGCGCCGTACCGGGCATCGTCGACCAGGGGGTGATCCCGCGTAACACTGGCCTGCTGGTCGGCCTCGACGCCTCCGGCTGGAGCACCTCGCCGGAAGGCTACCGCATCTCTAATATGGTGGAGGGGATCACCGCCCGCCGCGTGCGTGAGCTTGGTGCCACCGGCGGTAAAATCATGATCTACCTGCGTACCGATACGCCAGCGGCCAATACCGCTAACCTGGCGACGCTGCGCGAGGTGATTGCCGATTTCGCCCGTGAAGACCTGTTCCTGGTGGTGGAGTTCCTCACCTATCAGCTGGAGAACGAGAGCAAAGAGGCCTATCAGCAGGCCTTCTCGCAGCTGATTGAAGACGGCTGCCGGGCCTGTATCGACTGCGGCTCGAAAGTGCTGAAGATCCCGTATCCGGGCAGCGAAGCGGCCTGCGCCCGCGTCACCGAAATCTGCGGCGATATTCCGTGGGCGGTGCTGTCGGCCGGCGTCGATCACGCCACCTTCTTAGGCCAGGTGGATATCTCGCTGCGCAACGGCGCGTCCGGGGTAATTGCCGGCCGTTCGCTGTGGAAAGACTGCATCTCGCTCGACCGTAACGTGTCGAAAGAGAAGCTCTCGTCGGTAGCGATCGGCCGCCTGCGTGATATCCAGGCGCTGCTGGCGAAATATAAAAAATCCCCGGCTCACGCCTGAACCGGTGACTGACTATCCGGGCCGTCCGCCTCAGTGCGGACGGCCCGCTTTGCGTTGAGGTGAGCAATGAATCCCCCGCTTGATTTGATTATCTTTGACTGCGATGGCGTGCTGGTCGACTCCGAGATTATCGGCATCACGCTGACCCGATCGCTGCTGGCGGAGCACGGCGTCGCGATCGGTTTTGAGGCGTTTTGCACCCACTACAGCGGGTTGCACTGGGATACGCTGATCGCAAAGGTGCAGGCCAGTACCGGCGTGCCCCTGCCGGCCAGCCTGTATCAGACCTTTTACGCCGCGCTGCTGGCGGAGTTCGACGCCCGGCTGACGCGGATTCCCGGTACCCGTGAGGCGATCGGCACGCTGACCCTGCCGAAATGCATCTGCTCCAACTCGGCCAGCGCGCAGCTGGAGCTGATGCTCAGTAAGGTCGGGCTGCAGGATCTGTTCGCGGGGGCGATCTACTCGGCGGCCGACCTCGGCCCCGGACGCGGCAAACCGCTGCCCGACATCTTCCTGCACGCGGCGGCCTGCTTTAAGGCCGATCCCGCCCGCACGCTGGTGATCGAAGACTCGGTGCCCGGCGTCACGGCCGCCAAACGTGCCGGCATGCAGGTCATTGGCTTCACCGGCGGGGCCCACACTTTCCCCCAGCACGGCGACAGGCTGCTGGCCGCCGGGGCGGATCGGCTGATGGCGGAGATGGCGCATTTGCCGCAGGTGCTGGCAGAACGGACTTAGCGGGCCGATGGCAAAAGAGGCCAGCCTGACTGGGGGCCAGAAACCACCGGCTTCCGGATTGAGTAAAGGGGGCCCGACAGTCCGAATCCGCCAGGTTCAGCAGATAGGTGTCAGAAGCTACCGGCTTTCCCGCCTGTCGGGAAAGCCGGCATTCAGGCGATCAGGATCGCACGGATGTCGTTAACGTTGGTCAGGGTGGGTCCGGTGATAATCAGATCTCCGGTGGCCTGGAAGTAGCTGTAGCTGTCGTGACCCTCCAGATACCCGGTCGCCTCCAGCCCGGCCTCACGGCCCCGCGCCAGCGTATCCGGGGCGACGAATGCCCCCGCCGCGTCCTCGGTGCCGTCGATGCCGTCGCTGTCGCCGGCGATCGCCCAGATCCCCGCTTCCCCCTGCAGCGCGCAGGCCAGGCTGAGCAGAAATTCGGTATTTCGTCCGCCCTTGCCCGCCCGGCCACCGCTGACCGTTACCGTGGTCTCGCCGCCCGACAGCAGCACCGCCGGGCCGCTCAGCGGCTGGCCGTACTGCTTCACCGAGCGGGCGATGCCGGCCATCACGATCGCCACCTCGCGGCTCTCGCCTTCAAGGGCGTCGCCGAGGATCAGCGGGGTGATGCCGCGCCGCCGCGCCGCTTCGGCCGCCGCCTGCAGCGCCAGCGCCGGGGTGGCAATCATCCGCACCTCGCCGTTGCCTGCAGCGGATGCCGTCGTGGCCAGCGGCTGGCTCAGCAACCGCTGCACCGCCGCCGGTACCTCAATGCGGTAGCGCTGCAGCACCGCCAGCGCCTGCTGCGGCGTGCTGCCATCCGCCACCGTCGGCCCGGAGGCGATATCCGCCGGGTTATCCCCCGGTACGTCGCTGATCATCAACGACACCAGCCGCGCCGGCTGCGCCAGCGCCGCCAGCTTACCGCCCTTCACCGCCGACAGATGGCGGCGCACCAGGTTCATCTCCTTAATCGTCGCCCCGCTGTGCAGCAGCGCGCGGACGATCGCCTGCTTATCCGCCAGGGTAATCCCTGCTGCCGGCAGCGCCATCACCGCCGAACCGCCGCCGGAGATCAGCGCCAGCACCAGATCGTCGGCGGTCAGCCCCTGTAACACCGCCACGATCTCCCGCGCGGCAAACTCAGACATCGCATCTGCCACCGGGTGCGCCGCTTCGAGAATGCGGATGCGCCCGGCCGGTACCGCATGGCCGTAGCGGGTCACCACCACTCCGCTCAGCGCCACGTCCGGCCAGGCGGCCTCCACGGCGGCGGCCATCGCCGCCGAGGCCTTACCTGCGCCTATCACCACGCAGCGCCCGCGCGGTTTTTCCGGCAGCGCCGGCGGAATAACCAGCCCGGGGCGGGCGCGGTCAACGGCCCGATTGAAGATATCCTGCAGCACGGCTGCGGCCTGTTGATGATCCATCAGACGGTCTCAGCAACGGTGGAGCGTGCGGTGATAAATTCCACTACCGCCTGCGTGACGTCGGCCGTGGTGGCGCTACCGCCCACGTCCGGCGTCAGCACTCCTTTACGGCAGGCGTGCTCAATCCCGGCCATCAGCCGCGCGGCGGCGTCATGCTCGCCGAGGTGCTCCAGCATCTGCACCGCGGTCCAGAAGCTGGCCACCGGGTTGGCGATGCCTTTACCGGTGATATCGAAGGCCGAGCCGTGGATCGGTTCAAACATCGACGGGAAACGGCGCTGCGGATCGATATTGGCGGTCGGGGCCACGCCGAGGCTGCCCGCCAGCGCGCCGGCCAGATCGGAGAGAATATCGGCGTGCAGGTTGGTGGCGACGATGGTGTCGAGGCTCTGCGGATGCAGCGTCATACGGTGGGTCATCGCGTCCACCAGCATCTTGTCCCACTGCACGTCCGGGAACTCCTGCGCCACTTCCGCAGCGATCTCATCCCACATCACCATACCATGGCGCTGGGCGTTAGATTTGGTCACCACGGTCAGCAGCCTGCGCGGACGCGACTGCGCCAGGGTAAAGGCATAGCGCATAATGCGGGTGACGCCGACGCGGGTGAAGATCGCCACCTCGGTGCCGACCTCTTCCGGCAGCCCACGGTGCGCACGACCGCCGTTGCCGGAGTACTCGCCTTCCGAGTTCTCGCGGACAATCACCCAGTCCAGATCGCCGGGGCCGCAGTTGCGCAGCGGCGGCGTGATGCCCGGCAGGATTTTGGTTGGCCGTACGTTAGCGTACTGGTCAAAGCCCTGGCAGATCGGCAGGCGCAGGCCCCACAGGGTGATGTGGTCAGGTACGTCCGGCGCGCCCACCGCACCAAAGTAGATGGCGTCAAACGCTTTGAGGGTCTGCAGGCCGCTCTCCGGCATCATCACCCCGTGCTGCTTATAGTAGTCAGAGCCCCAGTCAAAGGTTTCAATGGCAAAGCTCAGCTGCGGATCGTGGCGCTCCAGCGCCCGCAGCACTTCGACGCCGGCAGAAATCACTTCAGGGCCGATACCGTCGGCAGGGATGGCAGCAATCTTGTAGTTACGCATAATAGTCTCCGAATGGGTTCAGTGTGTTTCAGGATGAGAAAGTTTGCTGGCCTGCGGCTTTGCGCCTCTGGCCGAGAGGATCAGCACGGTCAGCGCCGAGATAACCAGCAGCCCGGCGACAAAGTACAAGCCGCCGGTGTAGCTGCCGGTCTGCTGGCGGATGATGCCGATCATCATCGGCCCAACGAAGCCACCCAGGTTGCCGATTGAGTTAATGGTGGCGATGCCCGCCGCCGCCGCCGGACCGGAGAGGAACAGGGTCGGCATACTCCACAGCGGCGGTTTCGAGGCGCTGATGCCGACGGTGACCAGCGTTAACGCGAGGATCACGCTAAGCAGCGAACTGACGCTGCCGGCATAGATCAGCCCGGCCGCCGCCAGCAGGCAGGCACCGATCACGTGCCAGCTGCGCTCGTTGCTGCGGTCCGAGTGGCGCGCCCACAGGATCATGCCGATCACCCCGACCACCGCCGGTGCGGCGTTGAGGAAACCGATCTCCATTGAGGAAGCGCCGAAGCTGTGAATAATCTGCGGTGACCAGATGCCCAGCGTATAGAGCCCCGCCGAAGTGCCGAAATAGACCAGCGCCAGCGCCAGCACGCGCTTGTCCGCCAGCCCGCGCCATGCGCTGCTGTGGCTCTGTTTCGACGCCCGCGCCTGCTCCTCCGCCAGCATGGTCGTCTCCAGCCACTCGCGCTCTTCATCGGTCAGCCACCGGGCTTTCGCCGGCCGGTCGGTGAGGAAGAACAGCACCACGATGCCGAGCAGCACCGCCGGAATGGCCTCCAGCACAAACATCCACTGCCAGCCGGCATAGCCGAGGAATCCGTGCATCTCCAGCAGCGCGGCGGAAATCGGTGAGCCGAGCGCGGTAGAGAGCGGCGCGGCGGCCATAAAGATCGCCGTTACCTGCGCACGCCGTGCCGCCGGGAACCAGTAGCTGAGATAGAGGATGATGCCGGGAAAGAAACCGGCTTCGGCGACGCCGAGCAGAAAGCGCAGGGTGTAGAAGCTGGTAGTACCCTGCACGAAGGCCATACAGCCGGAGACCAGCCCCCAGGTGATCATCACCCGGGCGATCCAGATCCGCGCCCCCACCTTGTGCAATATCAGGTTGGAGGGCACCTCAAAAAGAAAATAACCCAGGAAGAAGATCCCCGCACCGAGGCCAAATATGGTGGGCGAGAAACCTAAATCCTGATTCATGGTGAGCGCGGCAAAACCAATATTGACGCGATCGAGAAAAGCGATGAAGTAGAGCAGCATGATGAAGGGAATAATGCGTAACGTCACTTTACGCATCACCCTTTTTTCGAGGTGATGATTCATATTAACGTGCTCCGATTTTTGTAGGGTTGTGTTATTTTTTTGTAGTCGAAGTCAGTATGCTGATTTGCGGCGGCGGGTCATTAATGCCAGATTATATAAATAATTTGAACAATGTTTTCAGGGGTGAAAAGTGGATATAAATCAACTGCGTTGTCTGATTTCCGTCGGTGAAGAGCTGCACTTCGGCCGCGCGGCCCAAAAGCTGGAAATGATGCCTGCGTCACTTTCCCGCTTCATTCGCCTGCTGGAAGATGACCTGGGCGTACGGTTGTTAAACCGCTCAACGCGCAATGTTTCGCTCACCGCCGAAGGGGCTATTTTTTTTGACGAAGCTCAAAAAATTATCGAGCGATTTGACGCGCTGGCGCAGCGATTTAAAGGCGGATTAAAAGACGACCGCCGCACCTTACGTATTGGTGCGATTGACAGTGCGGCCCGCGGATTAGTCCCCGCGCTGTTAAATCTGTTTGTGCCGCTGCACCCGAACAGCGATATTCATATTATCGAAGACAAGACCAGTAACCTTATTCCACGACTGAAGTCCGGCTGGCTGGATATGATCTTCTTTCGTGAACCGCAAACCCTCGACGCCAGCCTGGCGGTGCGTTTTATCACCCGCGAGAGTTGCGTGCTGGCCGTGCCGCTTGACCATCCGCTGGCCGCGCGCGGCCGGGTCAGCGTCGCTGACTTCAGCCACGAAGCGATGATTATCCCCGAACGGCGTACCCGCCCGCACAGTCACGATCTGACCATGACGATGTTCAAACTGGCCGGGATCAGCCCGCATATTGGCCAGTTTGCCGAAGAGAAGCAGACCATCCTGAGCCTGGTAGCCGCCGGGCTGGGTCTGGCGGTGGTGCCGGCCTCCTACCGCAATATGAACAGCGACGCCGTCGCCTATATCGACCTGGATCTGCACGCCGACCTGAAAGGGCTGCCGCTGAGTATTGCCTGGCAAAAAGGCAGCGAGGATCGCTATCTGCTGGAGATGCTGCGGCTGCTTGACGAGCATGAAAGCGTGCTGACCGGCCGGTTGTAGCGGCTGCGTTGTTGCCAGCACCTGAACAAGCTACGCTAAACCCTCAGCGATCGGCCCGGCGTTTACGCAGACCATGGCAAACCGGAAGCGTACAGCCCTGCTCCTGCGCCAACGCTGCTCAACCGGCACCTGTCGACCTGCCCTGCAAAAGGATTGCCACGCGTTAATTAACCGCTGGCGGTTAGTCCTCTCCTGTATCATGCCGCTGAAATAGAGGAACCTGTTTACGAGGTGTGAGGGTTAATCACTTTCCTGACGTTTGATGACTTATTTATTCAGCGATCTCTCCACCGATCGCGGTGAATTTTCGCCCGTGGGTTGGTTGACCGATTCACTTCAAATGTTCTACTATTTCGCCGTTTTTGCAGGCATCTCAGGCGGCAGTCGCGTGGCAGCATACGGGAAAGACTGCATGCATTAACCGGGGTTTCTCAAGGCATTACGCCAACAACACGATAACCACTGCGGACCAACCCACCTCATGGGGTGCCTCAGGCAGAACGTGTTAACTTAAGTCAAACTTTATCTCTATCAGGCTGAAATAACGCCCTGCGCCGTCATTAATGACGGTGAGCGGATTATTTTGGCCAGCGATCTCCAACGTCGGACCAGCACAACGCTATTCCGGCGCAGACCAAAAATAATGCGACGATTATTTCGCAACGAGAATAAACGGATATTTTGGCTTTTTAGGGCAGGGTAAGGAGAGAAATTGAAACGCTATAAGTTACGGAAAATAAGCCTGGTCACCGCGGTGGTGACGCTGACGTCAAGCTGCGCCGGAATGCACCAGGCCGGGCAGGATTACGGCACCGCCATCGGCTGCGTCGGCGGCGCCACCCTCGGCGGCGGCCTGACTTACCTGATCACCGGCGATGCGAAAAAAGCCCTCGTCGGCGGGTTAATTGGCGGCGTGGCGGGCTGCGTGGCCGGTAACGTCTGGCAGAACCGCGAAAAGGCGCTGGCTAAAATCGCCGCGGAAGAGCATATCGCCATTCGAACCCGCACGCTGGAAGCCCAGGCCAAAAGCAGCAAGCAGGCGGTAGGGCTGGTGGCGCAGGTCGAGGACAAAGGCATGTTCGATACCGACAGCGCCCGCCTCTCCAGCGATGGCCTGCGTCAGGTGAAGAAACTGGCGGCCGCGATGAAAGAGGGCGACCAGGGTGGAGTGATCCTGATCGTCGGCCATACCGATGCCAGCGGCAATGCGCTGTCGAACCAGCGGCTGTCAGAACAGCGCGCGCAGACCGTCGGGCGGGTGCTGGAACAGGCCGGTCTGAGCGCGAAAAACCTCTATTTCCAGGGCGCCGGCTCCTCACGTCCGGTGGCCGATAACGCCACCGTTGACGGCCGTGCGGCCAACCGCCGCGTGGAGCTCACCGCGCTGGCCAGCGAGGCGCTACTGAAACAGCGCCTCGAGCAGGAGGGCAGCAACCTCGCCTATCTGCGCTACGGCACCACTGCTACGCCGGTAGCTTCCCCGACGCGGCGCAGCACAACTGCGGTGAAAACCTCACGTTCGGCGTCAACTGCTTCGGTGTCTGCATCTGCCTCTGCATCGTCATCGGCTACGGCATCCGCCCCTGCATCATCGTCGTCGCCGGTTTCTGCCGCTGCGTCAGCCTCCTCTGCATCGCCAGCGTCCTCCACTTCATCCTCCCGTACCGCCGCCGCTGAGAAGCCGACTACGACAGCAAAAAACGCTGCACGCGCCGGTGGCCCGGTGGCGCTGGTTGATTTTGGCGGCCAGCCGGTCAGCAGCGGTACGCCGTCGCTGGCGCTGAACCTGAAACCGCGCAGCAGCGGCTTCAGCCTGATCTCCGAAGCCAACGCCGGTGGCGTGATGAAAAGCTGCTACAGCGACAGCGCCCGCTTCAGCGGCCAGGCGAAAAACCTCGCCAGCGGCAAAGCGGTCGATACCGCCACCAAAGCGTATCTGCCGGGCATGAACGGCCGCGCCTGGGCCGGACTGGTTAACGGCCATCTGGTGACGCTTTCCCCGGTGTGGGTGCTCAGCGATGACGCCACGGTAACGCAGAATCCGAAGGTCTATATCACCCGCGACTACCAGAAGAACAACCGCAAACCCGACGCCGCGCTGAGCGCGGTGGCCAACGCCTGGCAGGGTGAAGACGGCATTCTGTACCGCGTCTGGCTGCAGGATGCGCAACAGCAGCCGATCTCCTGTATCGATCTGCTGGTGCCCAATAAGGCCAAACAGGCGCAGCAGGGACAACTGTTTTACAGCAATCACAACAGCGAATATATGGCCGGCTATACCCCGGTACGCAGCTAATTCAAGGAACTCAGATGGAATTTTTGCAAAGTCTTATGGAGGCGTTCTCCCTGTATCGCCATATCGTTGTGCCGGTGCTCAGCCTGCTGGTACTGACGGTGGTGGTGATCCGCTGGTGGGATCAGGTCAGCTATTTCTTCCTGAACCTGATGTGCAGCCTGCCGGTGATCGGCCATATTGCGCGTCTGTCACGCGCCAGTGAACCGCGCCGAACCGGCACCGGTCAGGGCCTGTGGTATCCGTCCGAGGAGGCGATCTGCGCCAAGTACTGGAAGTACTACCGCACCTCCAATCACACCGCCGACTTCTATCTGCACTGCGTCGACTACCTGAGCAAGGTGGACGAGCGCGGCCGTAAACCAACCAGCCTGCTGCTGTGGTTCTGCACCGCCGGGCTGGTGGCGCTGGAAGCCTTTATCTTTGCGCTGGTGCTGTCACCGTTTATCGCCACCAATATTACCGCCAACCAGGCCGAAGCCTCAGCGATCGTGGTCTCGGTGCTGATCGGGGTGATCCTGGTACCGGCCACCCACCGCATGGGTAAAGAGCTGCACCGCAATACCCTGCTGAAGAAGATTCGCTACTGGCACACCGAAGCCCGCCACAGTAATACGGCGCTGGCGCTGCAGAATGACAAAGATATTTCGCTGGAAACCACTTACCAGGATGACAACCAGCCGAACTATCTGCAGATGCTCAACCGCGTACCGCACAACGCTCAGGTGACGCCGCAGTACTGGGCCACCGGGATTGCCGTGGCGCTGATCCTGTTCTTTGCCATCGGTGCCTACTTTGTCCGCGCCGCCACCATCGATAACCAGGACACCCAGGCCGTGAACGGTTCACCGTTCAGCCAGCAGGTCAGCCCTGCGGCGTCGCCGTTCGATCTGCCCGCAGAGGCGGTGGCCGATAACGCGGCGGCGGATAACAAGGCCGGCGCAGAGATTGCCAGCAACCGGGTGTTTGCCTCCAAGCTGACCTTTATCATCCTGTCGGTGATCTTCGTCGGCGTACAGCTGATCGGCATCCTGATCGGCATGTACTACTCGCTGGTCGGGATTGACTCGAAGGCGGCGGCGAAGTACGTCGGCGATTTCAGCAGCTCGCAGGAATTTGCCGACTTCCACGCCATGCGCCGTGAGCAGGTGGCGCGCAGCGCCCAGGATAAACTCGCCACCCTGCAGAACCGGCTGCTGATGAAACGCAGCCTGAGCCAGAGTGAAGCGCTTACGCGCCTGCCGACCTTCCAGGACTATATTGAAGGCAAGCAGCAGGAAGCCGACAAGCGTGAAGCCGACCAGCAGGCACGCCAGCTGAAAAAAGCGGCTGAAGCCCAGGCCGTCAGCGCCGCCGCCGCCGCCGTCGCCGCATCCGTTGTGCCGGCCGTGGCGTCGGTAACGCCTGCGGCTCCGCTGGCCCCTGCCGCTGCGCCGGTACAAAACGTGGCCCCGGCTGCGCCCGCCGCCGCGCCGGCAGAAAACGTGGCTCCGACGGTAACGGCGGCCGGCTATACCCCGGCGGCAGTGACCTCTGCCGGCTATGCGCCAGCCCCGACGGCGGCTCCGGCTGGCGGTAGCCCGGCGAATAGCGCCCCCGTCGCTACGGTGACAGCGGCAGCCCCCGCAGCCCCGGCTCCGGTGCCCGCTGAAGCCCCTGCAGCAACGACGTTAACCGCCGCAACCGCACCGGCCAACCCGGCCGCAGAGGCTGAGCTGAAGCAGCGTATCAGCGAGCTGGGTGACCTGACCGTGCTCAATCAGGAAGATTTGGAAGTGATGGCCGAAGGGACGGATCTGCCGCTGGCCGCGCTGGTGAAACATCAGAAGCTGCAGCAGGTGATGAATAAAGCGCGGGGAGCCACGGTATGAAGCGTCTGATGGCCCTGCTGCTGCTGGCGGCTTCCGCTGGCGGTTATGCTGCCGACCGTAACGACATTCCAAGCTGCTACAGCTTTGCCAGACTGGACGCCCAGCGTCCGGCCAGCGGCGGCCGTGAGCTGGTGCTGATCGTCGATCAGACGGTCAAAGTGCCGGACGACCTGAAAAAGTCGA
Organism: Erwinia sp. Leaf53; assembly: GCF_001422605.1. Lineage (NCBI taxonomy): Bacteria > Pseudomonadati > Pseudomonadota > Gammaproteobacteria > Enterobacterales > Erwiniaceae > Erwinia > Erwinia sp. Leaf53. The sequence continues at coordinate 148,428 of NZ_LMLK01000012.1, read as the reverse complement.
TCTGGCAGCAGGTGGTGCGCTACACCCAGCCCGGCGACCATATCATCATGTATCAGTTCTCGGCGCTGCTGCAGGACAACTACATGAAGCGCGCCTTCGACGGCACGCTGGAACGTCCGTTCACTGACCAGAAAGCGCGCAACAGCCTGGGTATGGACAGCCTGAAATCACTGGACGGCTGCCTGCTGCAGCAGAAGCAGTTCTTTGACCAGAGCATCGGCAAAAAGATGGCTGCGGCCTTCGCCGGTCAGGGCGATAACGTGGCGAAAAGTGAAATTATGGACAGCCTGAAGCGTATTGCCGACGATCTGAAAGCCACCCCGGCCGAACAGCGTACCGTGCTGCTGGTCTCCGATATGCTGGAGAACAGCGATTTCGGCAGCTTCTACAGCAGTAATCAGATCCGCCTGCTGGCCCCGGCGAAAGAGATGGCGCGGGTCAGCCAGCAGCAGCTGCTGGCCGATTTTGCCGGCAGCCGGGTCTATATCGCCGGCGCCGGGTTAATCGACACGGATGCGAAGAATAACTACCGTTCCGGAAAAATCATGCAGCAGCTGGAAACCTTCTGGCGCGGCTGGTTTGAGGCCTCCCATGCGACGGTGGTCAGCTTTGGCGCGCCGGAGCTGACGGTAGATCTGCGTTAATCCTCCCGGGCAGGCCACGTGCAGAACGTCGCGTGGCCTGCCCTCCTCTCACCGGAACGCGCGACGCGTTCACCACCTGGTACCCCTTCCCGACCTGTACTGCGATCCTCAGCCAGTGACGTTGCCCCCCTTCAGCGCCCGCCCGGGCGCCGGGCGCCACTCATCACCGGCATCGCTTCACGCATCATCGCCAGAAACATGCGTAAGCGCGCCGGGTAGTAGCGCGCGTGCGGATAGACCAGATACACCGGCAGCGACGCCGCCTGCCAGGCCGGGGCCAGCTGCAGCAGCCGCCCCTGGGCAATATCCTCCTGCACCACCCACGCCGACGAAATGCCGACACCCAGACCGGCCAGCACCGCGTTGCGCAGCGCGTACAGGCTGTCGGTCAGCAGGCGTGGCTGAATATCGAAACGCTGCACCTCTCCGCCCTGTGTACGGGTCAGCGCCACGCTGTGACGATAGAAGGTGCTCAGCGCCAGCCAGGGCAGCGTTTGCAGCTGCTGCGGCCGGTCGGGCACCGCACGGCCCTGCAGCAACGAGGGGGCGGCAATCACGATACGCGGCACTTCCGCCACCTTCACCGCCACCACCGAAGGCTCGGTGACTTCACCAACGTGTACCGCGCAGTCGATGCCCTCGGCCAGAAAATCCGCCTGCCTGTCGTGCAGCATCCACTCAACGGTGACCTGCGGGTAGCGCTGCAGATAGGCCTGCAGCGGGGCGATCATCTGGTCCTGACCAAACGCATGCGGTACCAGCACCCGCAGCACCCCCTGCGGCTCTTCGGTGACGCCGCGCAGATCGTCCTCGATCCCCTGCCAGTTCTCCAGCAGGCGGCAGGCGTGCTGATAACAGCGTTCGCCATCCTCGGTCAGCTTCATCTGGTGGGTGGTGCGCTGGATCAGCTTCAGGCCGAGCAGGCTCTCCAGCGCCTGCAGGCGTCGGCTGACGGTAGGCTGGGTGGTGGCAAGACGCGCCGCCGCCGCGGAGAGGCTGCCGGCCTCGACGATACGCACAAAGGTCTGCATCAGTTCTATGCGATCGGTGGCAGGTGATTTAATTATATTCATACGTATGACGTATAACACTTCTACCTTTCAGCCGTCTACCGGGCATCACGGCAACCCCGCACAATAGCGCCATCTTAACGACCTAATCAGGTAATCAATCATGTCCACTGACACCCTGCTCTCTTCTGCTGAACAGCCCGCGTCACCGCTGGCCGCGCGCACCGTACTGATGCTGGCGGCGGGCGCCGGCTTCAGCGTCGCCTCAATCTACTACAGCCAGCCGATGCTGGAGCTGCTCGCCTCCGGGCTGCGGGCCGGCGTCAGCACCGCCGGGCTGGTGCCGACGCTGACTCAAGTGGGCTATGCGCTGGGCATCCTGCTGCTGGCCCCGCTCGGCGACCGTTACGATCGCCGCACCATCATCACCCTGAAAGGCGTGCTGCTGACGCTGGCGCTGCTGATGAGCGCGGCGGCGGGCAGTATCACGCTGCTGCTGATTGCCAGCCTGGCGATCGGCATTACCGCCACCATGGCGCAGGATATCGTGCCGGCCTCCGCCAGCCTCTCACCGGCCGCGCAGCGCGGCAAAACCGTCGGCACGGTGATGACCGGCCTGCTGCTCGGCATCCTGCTGTCGCGGGTGGTCAGCGGTGCGGTGGCAGAGTATGCCGGCTGGCGGGCAATGTTTATGCTGGCCGCCGGGCTGGTGCTGGCGATCACGCTGATCCTCTGGCGCCGCCTGCCGCATATCGCCCCCAGCACCCGCCTCAGCTATCCGGCGCTGCTGGCCTCGATGCGTCACCTGTGGCTGCGCCATGGCGCACTGCGCCGTGCGGCGCTGGCTCAGGGACTGTTATCGGTAGGTTTTAGCGCCTTCTGGTCGACGCTGGCGGTGATGCTGCACGGCCGTTACGGGCTGGGCAGCGCCAGCGCCGGGGCGTTCGGCCTGGCCGGGGCAGCCGGTGCGCTGGCCGCGCCGCTGGCGGGCATGATGGCCGACCGTCACGGCCCGGCGCTGGTCACCCGCGTTGCCACCGCGCTGGCTACCGTCTCCTTCGCTACGCTGTTCCTGCTGCCGCTGCTGCCGGTTCCGCTGCAGCTGGCGCTGATTGCCGTCTCGGCGGTGGGCTTTGATTTTGGCGTGCAGGCCACGCTGGTGTCCCATCAGACGCTGATTTTCGGCCTCGAACCGGCCGCCCGCAGCCGCCTGAATGCGCTGATGTTTACCGGCGTGTTTATCGGCATGGCCGTTGGATCGGCGCTGGGCAGTCTGGTGCTGGAAAAAGCCGGCTGGAACGGCGTGGTAGTGCTGCTGACGCTGGCGGGGGCCGCCAGTTTTGTGGTGAGAATCAGCGAGCGTCGTACGCCGCTGGCGCAGGGCTGCACAGAGTAGCCACGCCGGGATGCAGATCAACCTGTCCGACGGGTCACCCGGTATGTCGGACAGGTCATAAGCGTTTACAATAGTTTCCGCTTTATTGACTCAAGATTTCCCCTTATTACCGGATAGTAGCCTGGCGGCATAAAACCGGCCGCCTTCTCTCTGATAAAAGCCACTGCTGCACCCGCAGAGGCGATAAAAGGGGAAAAAACCGCAAAAACCAACCTCTTTTTCATGCATGATTTTCCCGCGATGATGACGGAAGTTGTTCTTTCTACTGACCCGGGGCCTGGCAAAATGATTAAAATGATCGCCGTCGATATGGACGGCACCTTTCTGAATGATGAGAAACGCTACAATAAAGCGCGCTTTCTTGAGCAGTATCAGCAGATTAAACAGCAGGAGATCAAGTTTGTCGTCGCCAGCGGCAACCAGTACTACCAGCTGATCAGTTTTTTCCCGGATATCCGCGATGAGATCGCCTTCGTTGCCGAAAATGGCGCCAATATTGTCGATAAAGGCGAAACGCTGTTTTGCGGCGAACTGAGTCAGGACCACCTGGCAAAGGTGCTGTCGGTGCTGTCCGACCTGCCCTACGTTCACGTGGTAGTCTGCGGCCCGCGCAGCGCTTACATGCTGGATACGTCGCCGCCGGCGCTGGTCACGCTGATGTCGAAACACTACCACCGGCTGGAGCTGCGTCAGGATTTCAGCCAGCTGAACGACACCATCTTTAAGTTTTCGCTGAATATGGATGACGAACATATCCCGCAGCTGATGGCCCACGTCGGCCATGCCCTTGACGGCATTGTCACCCCGGTCTCCAGCGGCTTTGGTTTTGTCGACCTGATTATCCCCGGCGTGCACAAGGCGCACGGCCTGGCGCTGTTGCAACAGCGCTGGCAGATTGCAGATAGTGAAGTGGTGGCGGTAGGCGACAGCGGTAATGATGTCGAGATGGTCGCTCACGCCGGCTTTGGCTTCGCGATGGCTAACGCACAACCGGCGGTAAAACAGGTGGCGCGCTTCCATACCGAAAGTAACAACCATGAAGGGGCGCTGAACGTGATCGATCGCGTACTCAACCGCCAGCCACCTTTCGCCTGATCCACGCGTATGAACGCCGCGAGGTTTCTGCCCGCTTATTCAACTTCCGCCCACAGCCGATCCAGAGAGTCCTGCTGCAGCTGCTGATAGAGGCTGAACTCATCAATCACCGCGCGGCCCAGCGCCTGCTCAAACAGGCCCTGGCTGGGGTTGCCGCTGTTCACCTGGCCCTTATCCGTGCCGAGGTTGGACTGGAAAATTCCCGCCGCGCTGACCGGCAGAAAATCTTCGTAGATAATCGGTTCGGCCACCACCGCCCCGCGGGCGATCAGCGCATCCAGATCTTCACCCGGCTCTGCCGGGACCTGCGGGTTACGCCGGAAGCGATACCAGGCCAGCCCTTCGCGGCGCAGCGTATCGTCATCATCCGGGAAGGCGGCAAACACCGCGCTGAGGTGGCGCTGGTGGCTGGCGTTATCCGCCTGTTTCTCCTGTGATGCCTCCAGCAGCAGGCGGTCGTAGAGTGCGCGCCCCTTACGGGTCAGCGCCACGCCGCGCTGTTCGATTTCACCAAAGCGGGCGGTGTGGGTGCCCTGCTGCCGATCGGCAAAGTAAATCTCCTCGTTCAGCGCCTTGAAACTGGTCTGCCGCAGCAGGATCGGGCAGCGCCGCCGCGGTGGCCCTTCGATGATCTCTTTCGGCGTAATACCGTACTCCGGCATCAGCTGCTGCACCCGATCGATATCCAGCGTGCGCGGCGTCAGATGGTTGATATGCGGCCCACGGAAGCAGGCAACGTCGGCCACCAGCCGGTGCTGGCCGAGCAGGGCCTGGTAGGTGGCAAGATCGACGGACGCCTGCTGATGCCAGCGGAAGGTTTCCAGCGCCTGGCGCACAAATTCGTCGGCCTCACCGTCGTCAAATCCCCCCTGCTGCTGCCACAACGCCAGCAGCTCGCGCAGGCGCGGGGTAAAGATATCGCGCTGTGCCACCACCTCACACACCGTCTGGCGCAGCGCCGGGTCCTCAATCAGCTCTGGTCGCAGCAGCGAGGTAAACACGCGAAACGGGTTAATCTGCAGCGCCTGCTCGCTGACCGGGCGGAACGCCGTGGAGTGCACCGGCACGCCGGCGGCAGAGAGATCGTAATAGCCCACCGGTTCCATCCCCATTACCGCAAACAGCTGGCGCAGGGTGGCAAGCTCGGCCGCGCTGCCGAGGCGAATTGCCCCGTGGCGCTCCACGCTCAGCCGGTTCAGGGCAGCGGGCCACTCTTCCGTGGGCAGCGGCAGCGGCGTGTCCTGCAGCACCTGCTGATTCACCTCACGTACCAGCTGCAGCAGGGTGCCGTACTGCGGCACTTCCGTCTGATACATCGCCGACATGGCCTTAGAAAAACGATCGCGAATATGGTCCGCGCTGATAAATCTTTCACCCATTTATTTTCTCCTGACAACGTCGGTAAAACGCCCCATCGCAGGATAGCAGCCAGCCAGCCGTTAAGTGTTAGTTGCATCACAGAACGTAAACGGAGATTAAAAACAGATTGCAGCGGCAACCTCAGCTGATAGAGAATCTTCTTAGCGAAATATTTAGACATGAGTTAGTTAATTGCAACACAGGGTTGTTACTGTTTTTCGGCATGCCGATTAACGGGCAAAACCTGAATGACGTCAGCGCGTAGTGAATGCTACGACCGCGACGTCATTCAGGTTTTTTTTTGCTCAAAAAAAGGCCAGAACAAGGTGGGGGAATTGCCAGCGTCAGAGAAAAAAATATAAAACGCTTTTAAAAACATCTCGCTGCCGGAGGGATTGCAGCGATTAAATAATGCCAGTCAGCAGGTTGACCGGCAGGGGATTTTATTACCTTTAATTAATAATAATTCACCAGGGGAAACTCAAAAGTGAAAAAACATGCCCTTAAGATGATAGCGGTTTTAATGACTTCGGCACTGGCTACGCCCCACGTATTCGCGGCGAAGCTGACCCTCGAACAGCGTCTGGAATTATTAGAGAAAGAGCTGCAACAGACTAAAAGCGAATTCCGTGAATATAAGGCACAGCACGAAAATCAGACTATAGCAAAACGTGCTGCCACCCGGCCGACCACGGCAAACGCCGCGGATCTGGATACCTCTGGCACCGCTGGCAGCGCGACGGCTCCCGTGCCGGTTGACGCCAGCTCCACCGTCGACGTGGCCAGCAGCAACGGCCAGAACAGCCAGCCGGTCAGCCTGAAAGATATCAGCAAGTACGTGAAAGAGGATATCGGCTTCAGCTACAACGGCTATATCCGCACCGGCTGGGCAACCGGTAACCACGGTTCACCGAAATCCTACGCTATCGGTTCGGTAGGCCGCTTCGGCAACGAGCACTCCGGCTGGTACGATCTGCAGTTTAAACAGCGGGTGTATAACCAGAACGGTAAAACCGCCCACGCGGTGGTGATGCTGGACGGTAACGTTGGCCAGCAGTACGGCTCCGGCTGGTTCGGTGAAAACGCCGGCAACGAAAACATCATGCAGTTCTCCGATATGTACCTGACCACCACCGGCTTCCTGCCGTTTGCACCGGAAGCGGACTTCTGGGTCGGTAAACACGGTCTGAAGAAATATGAAATCCAGATGCTCGACTGGAAAAGCCTGCGTACCGACGTCGGCGGCGGCCTTGGCATAGAAAACTGGCAGGTGGGCGCCGGTAAACTGGACCTCGCTCTGACCCGGGAAGACTTCGACGTCTACTCGCGCGATCTGAGCAGCAAAACCCAGATGAACAGCAACTCGGTGGAAGCACGTTATAACGATCTGCCGCTGTGGGACAGCGCCACGCTGAGCCTGATGGCCAAGTACACCATGGCCAATAAAAATGACACGCAGAAGAGCGCTGAAAATGACAAAAGCTACTTCGCGGTCAAGGATTCTGCCCTGTTAACGGCGATCCTGCACCAGAAGATCGGTGAGAAAGGCTACAACGATATCGGCCTGCAGGGGGCCACCAACTCCTCAGCCAGCAGCTTTGCTAACTACTCGGGTGCCAGCTCGGCGATGAGCTTCAACGGCTACTATTATGGCGACCACACCAACGGTACCGCCTACCGCCTGTTCTCGCAGGGCGAAGCCTACCTCAGCGACAGGATCATTATGGCCAACGCCGTGGTGCTGTCACAGGGTAGTGACGTCTACAGCTATGACACCGGCGCGCACAGCGACTTTAGCAGCGTGCGCACCGTGGTACGTCCGGCGTGGATCTGGGACACCTATAATCAGACCGGCGTAGAGCTGGGCTGGTTTACCCAGACCAACAAAAAAGAGGACGGCGAGAAGCTGAAAGAGTCTGGTTACAAAACCACCCTCTACCATGCGCTGAAGGTGGATACCAGCATCCTCAACTCGCGTCCGGAGATCCGCTTCTACGGCACCTGGCTGCGTATGCTGGATAATGAGCTGTCCAACTACAGCTTTGCCGATAACAAAAAAGACCAGTTTACCGTCGGCGTGCAGGCTGAGGTCTGGTGGTAATACGCCCGGCTAATCACGCGAAATAAGGAAACCGACCATGAAGAAACGTACGCTTACACTGCTGTTCTCCAGCCTGCTGCTGGGGGGCACCCTGCCCGCTCAGGCGCTGACGCTGCCGGCGGATTTTCCGACCCTGCCACCGCAGGATCGGGCGGTCACGCAGTATGTGACCGGCGTTAACGCGGACAACAGCATCACCTTCCGCCTGTTTGCACCCCAGGCAAAACAGGTGACGCTGTTTACCAGCGTGCCACCGGAAACCATCGTCTCACAGCCGATGACCCGCGACGCCGACGGTATCTGGAGCTTCCGCTCCGCGCGGCTGCAGCCGAACCTGTATGAGTACTTCTTCACCGTAGACGGTTTCCGCAGCGTGGATACCGGCACCGCCAGCGTTAAGCCGCAGCGCCAGGTCAATACCAGCCTGGTGCTGGTGCCGGGCAGCGTGCTGGATGAACGCCAGGTGCCGCACGGCGAGCTGCGCGCGCTGACCTATCACTCGGCTGAGCTTAAACGCGAACGCCAGGTGCTGGTGTGGACGCCGCCGGGCTACGATGGCCGTGGGGCACCGCTGCCGGTGCTCTACTTCTATCACGGCTTTGGTGACAGCATCCGCTCGGCGGTGGATCAGGGACGTTTCCCACAGATCATGGATAACCTGCTGGCAGAGGGGAAGATCAAACCGATGCTGCTGGTGATCCCGGATACCGAAACCGATACCGCCACCACCACCCCGGAAACCTACGTGCCGAAAGAGCGCCGCAAGGAGTTCTATCCGCGTAACGCCGATGCGGCCGACCGTGAGCTGATCCACGATATTATTCCGCTGATTAACCAGCGCTTTAACGTCCGTCGCGACGCCGGCGGCCGCGCGCTGGCCGGGCTGTCGCAGGGCGGCTATCAGGCGCTGGTCTCCGGCATGCGCCACCTGGAGTCGTTCAGCGCGCTGGCGACCTTAAGCGGCGTGACGGTGACCACGGTGCCGGATGCAAAAGTATCGGCACAGCTGGCGCGGCCGGATGAGATCAACCGCCAGCTGGTGAATTTCACCGTGGCGGTGGGCGCTGAGGACAGCATCACCGGTAAGGATATCGCCGGGCTGAAGCAGACGCTGGAGCAGAACGGCGTGAAGTTTGACTATCAGTCGGTGCCGGACCGCGGCCACGAGATGGATTTCTGGCGGCCGGCCTATATCCGCTTCGTGGAGAAGCTGTTCCGCTAACGAGGGTGATTTTTTATCAATGATGAATTATTGACCTGATAAAAGGTTGCGATTAACCTCTCATCGTTAACGGTGGGTGCATGTGATAATCGTCTTACGGGCAACCACCAACTGCCCCAAAGACAAAAAAAAAGAATCTGGCGTTAAGCCAGATTCTTTTTTTTACCTGCGGAAATTTGTCGGCAAGAGCGCGGGCAGCTGTGCCGCCCGCGGCCGGTTACAGGTCCGGATACATCTCCAGCAGGCGGCGCGTCACGCCGTTGGTCCAGCCGAAGCCGTCCTGCAGCGGATACTCGCCGCCGCCGCCGAGCAGTGCCGCATCGCCGGTTACATTGTACTTCTCCACCATCTTATGGTGCTGCTGATAGGTGGCGCTGACCGTATGCAGCCAGCGGCGGGCGATCTCCTGCGCCAGCAGCGCGTCACCGTAGCTGCTGAAGCCTTTAATCGCCATCCACTGCAGCGGTGCCCAGCCGTTGGGGCTGTCCCACTGTTCGCCGCTCTCCTCCATGCTGCTCAGCAGCCCGCCCGGCGCCAGCAGGTAGTCGCGCACCGCCTTCGCGGTACGGGCAGCCTGGTCGAGGCTGGACATGCCCACGTAGACCGGCGTCACCGCCGCCGCCGAAAACGTCGCCTGCCCGCCTTCGCGCCAGTTATAGTCGCGGTAGAGTCCGGCCTGGTCATCCCACAGGTAGTGATTAACCGCCTTACGGCGTTTCAGCGCCAGCTGCTGGAAGCGCTCGGCGGTATCCAGATCGCCTTCGGCGGCCGAAAGACGCGCAATCGCGGTTTCCAGCTTATAAATCAGCGCGTTCAGATCGACCGGCACGATACTGGTGGTCTGGATGCTCTCCATCCGCCCTGCTTCACTCAGCCAGCGTGAGCTGAAATCCCAGCCGGACGCCGCCCCGGCGCGCAGATCGCGATACACCTCGCTGGCCGGGCGCGCTGAACGGCGGGCGGTTTCCACATCCTCAAAGTACGACTCATCGCGCGGCGTATCGCGGTCGTCCCAGTAGCGGTTCAGCACCGATCCGTCAGGCATCCTTACCACATGGCGGTAAGCCTGGTTCGGGACAAGGTCATCCTGCCCGTCCATCCAGAAGGCGTATTCGCTTTTCAGCTGCTTCAGGTAGCGCGTCGCTTCATTAATGCCGTTTTTCTCGAACAGTTCGACCATCATCGCGAATACCGGCGGCTGCGAACGGCTGAGATAGTAGGTCCGGTTACCGTTAGGGATATGGCCGTAGGTATCAATCATCCAGGCAAAATTGTCCGCCATATGCCGCAGCAGATCGCCGCGCCCGCTGGCGGCAAAACCGAGCATGCTGAAGTACGAATCCCAGTAGTAGGCTTCACCAAACCGCCCGCCCGGTACCACATAGGGTTTTGGCAGCGGCAGCAGCGACGAAAACTCGCCGTGGCTGGCCGGATGGCGGGTCAGAACCGGCCACAGCCCGTCAATATGTTCCGCCATGCTGTTTTGCGGATCGGAAACGTAATGGCTCTCATGGACGACCGGCAGCTCGAAGTTCTCCAGCACAAAATCCAGCAGACTGAAGTCGTCGCGCTCGCGCGCCAGGTAGTAGCGGAACAGGATCTGCTCCGGCTCCCGCTTCGGGGTACAGTCGGCAAAAGTTTTGCTGTCCGCAAAGACGCGTGACATCTGCACCGCCTCAAACAGGTCCTGATAACGATCTGCCGGGGTGAGGATATCCGAAACCGGCAGGCCGCGAATGGTCTCCGGCTGCGGTTCAACTACCGCGTCCGGTCCGGCTTCGTAATCGTGGTACCAGGCTTCATATTCAGTATGGTTGTTGTCGATCATCGCTTGATTCTGATTAAAAGTGATAAGAACCTCCTGATGCCAAACGCTACTGGCAATAATTAGCGTGGTGAATGTTATGGCGAACACTCATTATAGTCGTCAGGAGTGACACTGCAACCCAATGTTTCTATTACAGTTAATATGTAAATATGTCTAAAAATAACTGTGGCGTGAGAATATTTCTATTTACCGGAAAACGCTGAGTTTATTTTCTCCCTCAGGGTAAAGTCAGGTAAATAATCAGGCTCACCGGTGATATTACAGATTTGTAAACTCTAACAATTGCCCGTTTTTTGCGCAATGATTTTGCAATAAGCAGTGATAAAACCTGGCCGGCAGCCTCGCGCCTCACGCTCTGCAGCACCTTCCCGGATTACCCCTTTGCCACCTGTATCCTGCGTACGGCAGCCGCGAGCCGCACAGACCCCAGCACCCAGACGCACAAATTTTACCGCTGTGATTTACTTCTCACTGCCGGGAAAATAAACTATCGCACCATTGTAGAATGACCCGATTTCTGTATTCACCCGCGCCCCTCAGGCAGAGGGTTAACCTGAAAGGATTGATATGACCCTGCATCTCTGGCTGGCTTATACCGGCGTGATCGCCGCGCTGATCGCCATCCCCGGCCCGTCGGCACTCATCAGCATGACCCACGGCCTGCGCTACGGCCGCCAGAAGGCGCTGGCCACCATCACCGGTGGGGTGCTGGCCGCGCTGATGCTGATGACCGCCTCGGCGCTGGGCCTCGGCGCGATTCTGGCCGCCTCGACCACGGCGTTTACCGTGCTGAAAGTGGTGGGTGCCGCTTATCTGATCTGGCTGGGCATCTCCGCCTGGCGCGATAAAGGCGATGAAACGCCGATGGCGACGCCGGATGTGGAAGAGTCCGCCGGTGCGCTGCGTCTGTTCCGCAAAGGCTTTATGGTCGGCATCAGCAACCCGAAAGACCTGCTGTTCTTCGCGGCGCTGTTCCCGAACTTTATCGATGCCAGCCAGCCGCATGCGCTGCAGTTTGCCACCCTGGCGCTGACCTGGGCGGTGCTGGACGGCAGCATTATGTTCGCCTATGCCTGCGCCGGTCGCCGTCTCTCCGGGCTGTTCGCTAACCCGAAACGCCTGCGCCTGCTGAACCGCTCGACCGGCACGCTGTTTGTGTTTGCCGGCGGTGCGCTGGTCGCCTCGGCGAAATAAGCCCGTCCCGCCGCTCTGGCGCGACCCGGAAAGCTAAAAGCCTGCATTTTCGCAGGCTTTTTTTATGCGGCCGCTGGCGCGTGCATAGGCAAACAGCCCGCCCGCGGCAATGATATTTGCCAGCTCACCCACCGGTTCAATCTCTGCCGTCTCACCGCTGCTCAGCAATCGGACCCGTTGCGTCAGCGGGTCAATTTCGACCCGATCGCCGGTCTGCAACCGCTCGCACAACCGTGCCGGTGACGCCACCGGCAGCACTTCGCCGGTTGCCACGCAGTTGCGGAAAAAGATACGTGCATAGGACTGAGCAATCACCGCCTGCACCCCGGCCGCCCCCAGCGCGATCACCGCGTGCTCGCGCGACGACCCGCAGCCAAAGTTGTTGCCGGCAACGATAATCGGGTACGCCGCCCGCTTACCGCTGGCATCAAGGAATGGCGCTGCCCCTGGCGGCAGCCCGCACATCGCCAGACCGGCCAGCTGGGCATAGCCCGCAGGCGTTGACGGATTGACCTTGAGATATTCAGCGGTGAGGATCTGATCGGTATCAATATTGTCACCCAGCACGTAGACCGGACCTGTGATGATGTGATTCATGGGCATACTCCTGCCAGCAGGGCCGGATCGGTGATTTCACCGCGCACGGCGGCGGCGGCCACCGCATAGGGTGAGGCGAGGTAAATCTGCGCGCTTTTGTGCCCCATGCGGCCGACAAAGTTACGGTTAGTGGTGGAAATCACCGACACCGGCTCGTTCACCCGGCCAAAGGTGTCGGCTGGCCCTCCGCAGCAGGCGGCGCAGCCTGGCTCGGGGGAGAGCTGCACTCCGGCACCGGTGAGGATCTGGTACACCGATTCGCCCTCGATTTGCGTCATAATCAGCCGGTGAAACACCTCTCTGGTGGCCGGCACGGCAAAGGTAGGGATCGCGACCTTCTGCCCGCGCAGGATCTGCGCCACCGCGATAAAGTCCTCCAGCTTGCCGCCGGTGCAGGACCCGATATAGGCGCGGGCGACCTGCACATTGCGCAGCCGACCGATCGGCACCACGTTATCCGGCGAGTGCGGCCGCGCCACCAGCGGCTGCATGGCGCTGACGTCAATCTCCACCACCCGGCTGTAGACGGCGTCCGCATCCGGTTCAACTACGGCGTAAGGCACGTCGGTGCGCGTGGCCAGATAGTCGAGGGTGGCCTGGTTCGGCACCATAATGCCGTTTTTGGCCCCGCACTCCACCACCATATTGCACATCGTCATCCGTTCCTCCACCGACATCGCCTCGATCGCCGGGCCGCCGAACTCGATGCTTTCATAGGTGGCACCGTCGACGGTCAGCTCGGCCAGCAGCGCGAGGATCAGATCTTTGGCCTGCACGTAGCGCGGCTTCACGCCGCGGTAGTTGACGCGAATGCTGGCCGGCACCTTGAGCGGGATCTCACCGGTGCCCAGCGCATAGGCGGCGTCGGTGATGCCAAGCCCGATGGCGAAGCAGCCAAACGCCCCGGCGGTCACGGTGTGCGAGTCGGTGCCCAGCAGCACCTCGCCGGGGCGGGTGTGGCCGCCCTCTGCCAGGCCAATATGGCACACGCCTTTATAATCCGGCGTGCCGACGTCATAGAAATATTTCACCCCCTGCTCACGGGCGAATTCACGCATCACGCGAATATTCTGATTGGCCTGCGGGTCGGCGGAATAGACGAAGTGATCCGGTATTAAAATAAACCGCTCTGCATCCCATATTTTTGCCCGTTCGCCAAACTCTTTTTTAAATACGCTGGCGACGCCTGGCATACAGGGATCGTGCGACATTAATATATCCACTTTTGCCCAGACAATTTCTCCGGGCAATACGCTATCGCGCCCGCTGGCTTGAGCGAGAATTTTCTGACTGATGGTCTGCCCCATTTAAATTGCTCTCTTTTTTATTGAACCCACATTGCCGTTGCTGTTATTTATTAACTTACTCTTTTTCTCTGCGCAGTAAACCGGGAACATGCTAATATCAGCCATTGTTTCCCTCTAAAAACAATCCAGGACCGAGATGAGCGATTTTGAAAACCTGAGCGGGATGATTATTTTTGCCAAAGTGGTCGAGACGCTGAGCTATACGGAGACGGCAAAAGTACTCGGGCTGGCAAAATCGTCGATCAGCAAGGAGATCTCCGCGCTGGAAGTGCGTCTCGGTGCCCGTCTGCTGGAGCGTACCACCCGGCGAATTAAGGTCACCGAAGTTGGCATGACCTACTATCACTACTGCTATCGCATCCTGCAGGAGGTGAAAAGCGCCGACCTGTTTATCCGCCAGTTTCATGAAGAGCCAACCGGCAGCCTGCGGGTGGCAGCCCCGGTGACCTTCGGCTGCCAGTGCATCGTGCCGGTGCTCAATCAGTTCGTCGCCAGCAATATTCACGTCAGCGTCGATCTCGATCTGACCGACCGCCCGGTCAGCCTCGACGACGACGGCGTTGACCTGGTGATTGCCATCCGCCGCGAGCTGCCCGGCCACGGCCACTATCGCCCGCTGATGGATATCGCCTGGGGGCTGTACGCCGCGCCAGGCTATTTACAGCAGCATCCGGCCATCAGCACCCCTGACGATCTGCCGCGCCACGACTTTATTCTTTTCCGCGGGCCAGCCCACACCATTTCACTGCCGTTTCGCAAAGAGAAGCTGAAAAAAGATATTGAGGTGCGCAGCCGTTTTCGCGCTAATAACAGTATTGCACTGTTAACCTCAGCACAGGCGCAAACGGGGATTGCCTATCTTCCCAGCTATATTGCGGAAGAGGCGGTGGCCAGCGGCAGCCTGGTACAGGTATTGCCCGACTGGGAAATGGATGTGTATAAATCTTACGTGATTATGAAGAGTGAAAACTATATCTCTCCACGCGTGCGCTTATTTGTGGAAGCGTTACAGAAAGCATTAGCAGAATAAAAATCCCGCAGGCGTTCGCTTTACGTTCCGGGCACCGCCTTACAGCAACGAAAAAGCCCGCAGTATGCGGGCTTAAGTCTGTTTAACCTGAGCGGGTTAAGCGGCTGAATTAATAGTAGTTACCGTGGCGGTAGTCCCAGGTGGTAAAGGTGTCAGACAGCATCGACATAATCTTATCCACGTCCAGACCTTTACGGATCAGTACCGGGCATGGCGTGATGTTGCGCTCGCCTTTCTGCTCAGGAACCAGTTTACCGGTTTCGTCTACCATCGCCACCATCACACCCTGCTCGTAACGGGTCTTTTCAGACTCATTTGGCTGGATAGATTTCACGTAGTCGTTGGCCGCAATAATCAGGTCAGCGTGCTGCTCGATGCGCTCGCCGATGCCTTCCACCAGGCCACGGTTGCCTTTGCCAGACGGGTTAGCCGAGCTGGCGAAGGAGAACTTACCGTGGTTTTCCCACAGCTCTTTCGCCAGGTTTTCGCCCGGGACACCAAACTTGATCACGAAGCAGCTGGTCTGACGGCCGTCCATCATCAGGTCTTTGGAACCGTCTTCAGGAATACGCGCCACCGCTTCTTCTTTCCACGGCAGGATGCAGCCCAGCAGCACGTCCTGGTCCCAGTGCTGCTGATACAGCGATTCGATTTCCGGGTTCAGCTGCGCCAGCTCTTTCAGCTGCTCCAGCGAGCCGCACAGCACCACGCCCGGCTTGTTACGGTTACGCTGCTTGGCGTCGAACTTGCGCTCCAGGCCTTTGGCATCAGAGGTCATGATGATGTAGCCGACTTTGGTCGGGCAGACGATCATGCCGCCTTCAGCAGACAGGATCTCAACGGCTTCCGGCTGTAAGCCACCATTCCAGTTAACTACTTTATCGTTCATCGCTACACCTTCGTATTCGGATTTGGTTCAAAAGAGTGTGGGTCATTTCCCGTTGAAACCATCCTGCCACAGCCAGATTTCTTCGCAACAATTAAGCGATTAAACCCTTAATTGTTTCCCACAGGAAACAACTGTGCGGTCTCAGCCGTCAATCGCAGGTCAGCAGAGCGTACAGACCGCAGTTTAACCATGAAAACCCAGTTCGGCGGAGATGGCTTTCGCCGTCGCCACCACCGGTGCCATCAGCTTCTTCACGCCGATCTGCTGCATCTTGGCGGTCGGCAGTGAAACGGAGACCGCGTACTGCACCTGCTGATTGATATCAAAAACCGGCGCGGCGATACAGGAGACGCCCAGTTCGTTCTCCTCCCTGTCCATCGCGGTCTGATGCTGGCGGATGCTCTGCAGCTCCTGCAGCATCTCCGGCAGGCCGGTGATGGTATTTCTGGTCAGCGGCTGAATAACGTCCTGATGGGTCTGCCAGTAGTGCGCCGGATACTCTGCGTTATCCCACGCCATAAAGATCTTGCCCATCGCCGAGCAGTACAGCGGCATATGCTGGCCGATATAGGCGCGGGTGCGCAGCATACCGGTAGTCGGTTCCAGCTTGTAAATCAGGATCACATGGTCGTCTTCGCGGCTGGAGAAGTTGATGGTTTCTCCCACCTCAAGATTCAGCCTCTCCAGATGCGGGGCCGCCACGTGGATCACGTTCAGCGACGACAGCGCCTTCTGCCCGACCGAGATAAACTTCGTGGTCAGCCGGTAGCTGCCCGCTGACGGTGCCTGGGTGACGTAGCCGCTGCTGTGCAGCCCCTGCAGCAGGCGGTGCACGGTACTTTTATTCATCCCCGACAGCTCAGACAGGTGGGCCAGCGGGCAGCCGTTCGGATAGTTACTCAGAATTTCAATCAGCTGCAGTCCGCGAAACAGGCTCTGGGTACCGGCAGGCTGCTCTTTTTTATCATCCTTCACTTCATTTTCCGCCTTGGTGCGCATCCACGCTTCCTCTTGGTTTCACCGGGTTGCCAGAGGGTAACTCAGCCCTGGCAGATTGGGAATATGGCACGGTGTTTTCCCCATTGTAGCGGTCATCCCGGCCGGCGAACAGCGGCAATCAGAAGTGAGCAGTCCATCACAATTCCGCAACAACAAAAATAAGTCACTGTTTTTAAATAACAAATAAAATGTCTGACCCTTTGCTTTCCCGGTTCAGGAAGAATACTATTTTTGAAACTTGATTTCGCATGTTGGAATTAGTTGAACCATTAATCGCCATGTCATTGCCGTCGCCGTTGTAAACATTCACCTGTTGCAGGAGGCCATAATGCCGTCATCTCCCGATCCCGTTCTGACGCTTGCGCACATTACCAAACGCTTCGGCGGCACCCTCGCCGTTAACGATGTCAGTCTGGACGTTCACCCCGGCGAGGTCCTCGCCCTGCTGGGCGAGAACGGTGCCGGCAAATCCACGCTGATCAAAGTGCTGGCCGGGGTCTACCCGCGTGACGGCGGCGACATCATTTTCCACGGGCAGAGCATCAGCTCCGCAGCACAGTTGAAAACCGCGCAGCGCCAGCCGATCGCCTTTATCCATCAGGATCTCGGGCTGATCGAGTGGATGACGGTAGCGGAGAACATGGCGCTGGTGATGGGATTCCGCCGCAGGCTGGGGCTGATCGACTGGCGTGCCGTGCGTGAACGTTCCCGCGCCGCGCTGGAGGAAGTCGGTATCGCCCTCGACCCGGATGCGCGGGTTTTTGAGCTGACGCGCACCGAAAAATCGCTGCTGGCCATCGCCCGTGCGGTAGCGGTGAATGCCGAAGTGCTGGTGCTGGATGAACCCACCGCCTCGCTGCCCGCCAACGACGTGCGCCACCTGTTCGGCGTAATCGAACGGCTGAAAACGAAAAAGGTCGGCATGATCTACGTCACCCACCGGCTGGATGAGGTGATCGAAATCGCCGACCGGGTCTGCGTGATGCGTGACGGCCGGCGCGTGGCAGGGGGGCACACCAGCGAGTACAGCCTGCGGGGCCTGGTGGAAACCATCGTCGGCGAAGCGCTGGCCGATAACCAGCGCCTGCCGCTGCCGGAGCAGCGTGACCCGGTGCTCAGCCTGCAGCAGCTGCGCACTGGCGAGGTCGGTCCGATCTCCTTTGACCTGCAGCCGGGAGAAATGCTGGCGCTGGCCGGGTTGCGCGGCGCCGGGCAGGAGGAGATCGGTCGCCTGCTGTTCGGCCTGCGCCAGGCCAGCGCGGGCTCTATTCAGTTCCGCCAGCAGCGTTATCAGCCGCAGTCGCCGCGCCAGGCGATGGATGCCGGCGTCTCGCTGGTGGCCGGCGATCGCACCGGTGAGAGCCTGGTGATGTCAATGAGCGTGCGCGAAAACCTGTTTATTAATCCCTGCGCCAGCGGCCACCGTCTGCTGTCGCGCTACGGCCGGCGCGCCGAAATTGGCGCCAGCTGGTGGAAGGTGCAGCTGTTTGACGTGCGCCCGAAAGACGTCAACCTCGATATCAGCGCGCTCTCCGGCGGCAACCAGCAGAAGGTGGTGATGGCGCGCTGGATGCACCTCAACGCCCCGCTGCTGATCCTCGAAGACCCGACCGCCGGGGTCGACGTCGGCGCGCGTGAAGAGATCTACCACCTGCTGAACAAAGCGCTGGCCGACGGCGTGGCGGTGCTGGTGATCTCCAGCGACTTTGAAGAGATCGCCCATATCTGTAACCGCGCGCTGGTGTTTAACCGCGGCCAGGTGGTGGGTGAACTGAGAAACGAGCAGGTGACCTTTGCCCAATTACTGGAACTGGCTTCGGCCAGCTCCACCGCCCCGTTAGCCACTGTCTGAGCCACTACGCCGCCCGGAAGGTGGCAGGAGAAGCGATATGTCCAACAAAACATCCGTTAAGTCTACGGCACTGGAGCAGCGGGTCAGCCTCGGCCAGCACGGCATTGGCCCCTGGTCGATGCAGGTGATCACCCGCTACGGCCTGCTGCTGCTGTGCGTGCTGCTGACGCTGCTGTTCTCGCTGCTGTCGCCGTCGTTCGCCAGCATGCTGACCCTGCAGGCGATCCTCGCCAGCAAAGCCAAAATCGCCCTGCTGGCGCTGGCGGCCACCCTGCCGATGATCGTCGGTAAAATCGACCTTAACGTCGGCTTCGGCATCGTGCTGTGGCACATCCTTGCCATCACGCTGCAGGTGCAGTACGGCTTCTCGTGGCAGATGGCGGTGCTGACGGTGCTGGCGATCTCGGCGCTGTACGGGCTGCTGAACGGCATCCTGGTCGCGCTGGCCGATATCGACAGCTTTGTCGCCACGCTGGGCTCCGGCACCGTGCTCTACGCGGTGGCGCTGTGGCACTCCGGCGGCCGCCAGATCGTCGGCGACCTGCCCGATGCCTTCACCGCGCTGCAGTACACCGAGCTGTTCGGCATTCCGATCGGGGCGTTTTACGTGCTGGCGGTGGCGGTGGTGCTGTGGCTGGTAACCGAACATACCCCGCTCGGCCGCTGCATGTACGCGGTGGGCGGAAACCCGGCGGCGGCGCGGCTGAACGGCATCGCGGTGAATAAATTTACCATCGGCGCGTTTATCGCCTCCAGCGTGCTGACCGGCTTTAGCGGCGTGCTGATCGCCGCCGAACAGGGCGTCGGCCAGGCCAGCGTCGGCATGGACTACCTGTTACCGGCGCTGGTCGGCGCCTTCCTCGGCAGCACCACCATTCGTCCGGGGCGGGTCAACGTCTGGGGCACCGTGGTCGGTATCGCTATTCTCGCCATCGGCATCGCCGGCATCCAGCAGTTTGGCGGGGAATTCTGGGTCGAACCGCTGTTTAACGGTGCCACCCTGCTGCTGTCAATCACCCTTGCCGGTTACGCCCAGCGCCGCCGGATGCTCAATCAGAAAGCCGTAGTGCGCAACCAGAGCACCCCGGCCAGCACGCCAGACAATAATCAGAAAACCATCACTCCAGGGAGTTCGCTATGAAACGTCATGTTCCTGCTCTTGCCCTCTGTACCCTGCTTGCCGGATCGCTGCCCGCCTGGGCCGACAGCTACCTTGACCAGGCCACGGCGGCGGTCACCAGAGCCACCGCCAGCGTCAGCGAGTGGGACGGCCCGACCAGCGGCCCGCGTCTGCAGCCGAATAAAAAGGTGATTTTCATCGCCGCCGATATGAAAAACGGCGGCATCCAGGGCGTGCAGCAGGGGCTGAGCGACGCCGCGAAGGCGGCAGGCTGGCAGCTGGACACCCTGGACGGCGGGGGTTCGGTGAAAGATCAGCTGGCGGCGCTGAACCAGGCGATCGCCCAGCGCCCGGACGGCATTGTGATCGGCGGCTGGGATCCGAACGTGGCGAAAATCCTGCTGAAGAAAGCCCACCAGCAGAAGATCGTGCTGATGGCCTGGCACGCCAAACCGCAGCCGGGGCCGCTGGCGCAGTACAATATCGTCACCAACATTACTTCTGACTCTAACGAGGTGGCCCGCCTCGCCGCGCAGTACGCGGTGGTGAAATCCGGCGGCACCGCGAAGGTGCTGATCTTCACCGACTCGCTGTACCAGATCGCGCTGGATAAGGCCAACGTGATGAAGGCGGAGATCGCCAAATGCAGTGGCTGTCAGCTGGTGGAGTTTATCGATACGCCGCTGGCGGATACCGCCAACCGCATGCCGTCGATGACCTTCAGCCTGCTGCAGAAGTACGGCGACCGCTTCCAGTACGCGCTGGCGATCAACGATCTCTACTTTGACTTTATGGCCCCGGCGCTGAAAACCGCCGGTAAAGGCGGCAGCAACGCGCCGTATAACATCTCCGCCGGCGACGGCTCGATCTCGGCCTTCCAGCGCATCCGCAACGGCGACAGCCAGCTGGGCACGGTGGCTGAACCGCTGGCGCTGCACGGCTGGCAGCTGCTGGACGAGTTTAACCGCGCCTTTGCCGGCCAGCCGCCGTCCGGCTATATCACCCCGGCGCACCTGATCACTAAAGAGAATATCGGCAGCGACGGCGGGCCGCAGAACCACTACGACCCGCAAAATGACTACCAGGGGCACTACAAGGCCATCTGGGGCGTGAAATAACGGAGGACCTATGTCAGTAACGGACGGACTCATCCTGGAAAAACTCTGCTCGCCGGCCATCTGGGCCGAAGGGCCGGTATGGCTGCCGCAGCAGGATGCGGTGGTGTTCAGCGACGTGAAAGGCAACCGCATGTTCCGCTGGCAGCGCAACGGTGAGCTGAGCCTGTGGCGCTCACCGTCACACTACGCTAACGGCAACGCGCTGGACCGCGAAGGGCGGGTGGTGAGCTGTGAACACGGCCGCCGCGCCATCAGCCGCACCGAGGCGGACGGCAGCGTCCGGCTGCTGGTGGAGAAGGTCGACGGCAAGCGCTTCAACTCGCCGAACGACGTGGTGGTGCGCTCCGACGGGACGATCTGGTTTACCGATCCCCCCTACGGCATTATCAGCGACGACGAGGGCTACCACGCGCACAGCCAGGTGATCGGCTGCTACGTATATTGCTTCGATCCGGCCACCCGGCAGCTAAGTATCGCCGCCAGCGACGTGCAGCGCCCAAACGGGCTGGCGTTTTCACCGGATGAAAGCCTGCTCTACGTGGCGGATATGTCGGTTATCGACTTTCCGACGCTGGGCCGCCGTGAGCTGCGGGTCTACCGGGTTGACGGCATGCAGCTGGTGGACGGGCGCCAGTTTGCCGGGGTGGATCCGGGCATCCCGGACGGCTTCTGCGTCGATCCGTCAGGATCGATCTGGTGCAGCTGCGATGACGGCGTGATCCTGTTCGACAGCCAGGGACAGCGCCAGGGCAAGATCGCGGTGCCGGAGCGGGTGTCGAACTGTACCCTCGGCGGCCCGGACGGTGACGAGCTGTATATCACCGCCACCACCTCGCTCTACCGGGTGCGGATCGGGCGGTAAGGGTCGCCGGCCACGTGCAGGCCAGCCGTAAAGCCACCGCGCCGTATCCCGCCCGCTAACCTGCCTGCCAGTGTCGACCACTGCGCCAGTAACAGAGCGGGATTGCAGCGGCCGCCGCTGACCTGCACATAACAGCCTCCCCCCTGTTTTCTACGGGGGAGGATCCACAGATCGGTCTGACTGTTCTGCGATGCCCCGCGCCCCATCCCCGCCCGATGTGCCCGCGATCACAGAAGCCAAACACGGTTTTATTTCATTGATTTTTAAAGAAAAATTTACACCCTCTTTTTTTGACTTCCCCCGCTGTTCCCCATAGGATTTATTTGAAACGTCATTCCATATATTGAAATTACGCCGCCAGTACCGGGTGCGTACCCGGCGGCAGGGAACCAGCAGAATGAGAATCAGCTACGCGCAGTTAAAGCAAGAGTTCTTAAGAGTGTTACTGGCACGCGGCGTGACGGAGGAGAAAGCCGACGCCTGCGCCACCCTGTTTGCCGACACCAGCGAAAACGGCGTCTATTCCCACGGCGTCAACCGCTTCCCGCGCTTTATCCAGCAGCTGGACGCCGGGCATATCGTACCGGACGCCGAGCCGCAGAAGATCCTGTCGCTGGGGGCGATCGAACAGTGGGACGCCCACCGCGCCATCGGTAACCTCACCGGCCGGAGCATGATGGATCGCGCCATGGCGCTGGCCGACGATCACGGCATCGGCCTGGTGGCGCTGCGTAACGCCAACCACTGGATGCGCGGCGGCAGCTACGGCTGGCAGGCGGCAGAAAAGGGCTATATCAGCGTCTGCTGGACCAACTCGATTGCGGTAATGCCGCCGTGGGGGGCAAAAAACTGCGCCATCGGTACCAATCCGCTGATCGTCGCCGTACCGGGCGATCCGATCACCATGGTCGATATGTCGATGTCGATGTTCTCCTACGGCATGCTGGAAATTAACCGCCTGGCGGGCAATACGCTGCCGGTGGACGGCGGCTTTGACGACGACGGCCACTACACCCGCGACCCGGCCACCATTGAGGCTAACCGCCGCATTCTGCCGATGGGTTACTGGAAGGGATCGGCGCTCTCCATCGTGCTGGATATGGTCGCCACCCTGCTCTCTAACGGTGCCTCGGTGACCGAGGTGACCGAGGACAACGGCGACGAATTCGGTATCTCCCAGGTGTTTATCGCCATCGACGTTGACCGGCTGATCGACGGCCCAACCCGCGACAGCAAGCTGCAGCGCATCCGCGAGTCGATCAGCGGTGCCGAACGTGCCGACAGCCAGCAGGCGATCCGCCTGCCCGGCCACAAATTCCCCGGCATTCGCGCTGAAAACCAGCGGCTCGGTATCCCGGTTGATGAACGCGTCTGGGCACGTATCCAGGCCCTGTAAGGAGCAACGCGATGATCTTTGGTCACATTGAGAATACCGATACCCGCCACTATCCCGCCGCCATCGCCCGCGCGCTCGACTACCTGCGCGGCCATGACCTGGCGGCGATGGCCGCCGGGCGCTATCAGGACGACGCCACCGGCTGGGTGGTGCAGGTGCTGGATCTGCAGACCTCGCCGGGCCATGAGAACTTCCCGGAAGCGCACCGCCGCCATCTCGACGTGCAGTTCCTGGTGAGCGGCAGCGAGCTGATCGGTGTCGCAACGGCGCAGGCCGATCTGCCCGTGCAGCAGCCCTACGATGAAGAACGCGACATCGTGTTCTATCAGGACGCAACGCATGAGAGCCAGCTGCTGATGCAGCCGGGCAACTTTGCGGTGTTCTATCCGCAAGATATTCACCGCCCGAACGGCATGCTGGAGACGCCACAGGCGATCCGCAAGGTGGTGGTAAAAATTCCTGTCGCCGACCTGGCCTGAGCAACGAGGATCGCTATGAGTCTGACCTCCACCACTGACACCCGCGACGCGGTCCCGGCGATGCGCTGGCTGCGCATCGTGCCGCCGATCCTGATCACCTGCATCATCTCCTATATGGACCGGGTGAATATCGCCTTCGCCATGCCCGGCGGTATGGATGCCGACCTCGGCATCAGCGCCTCGATGGCCGGCCTGGCCGGCGGCATCTTCTTTATCGGCTACCTGTTTCTGCAGGTGCCCGGCGGCAGGCTGGCGGTGTACGGCAACGGCAAGCGCTTTATCGGCTGGTCGCTGCTGGCCTGGGCGGTGATCTCGGTGCTGACCGGCTTTGCCAGCAACCATTATCAGCTGCTGGCGCTGCGCTTTGCGCTCGGCGTCTCCGAGGGCGGTATGCTGCCGGTGGTGCTGACCATGATCGGCAACTGGTTCCCGGACGCCGAGCGCGGCCGCGCCAACGCCATCGTGATCATGTTCGTGCCGATCGCCGGCATCCTCACCGCCCCGCTCTCCGGCTGGATCATCACCGGCTGGGACTGGCGCATGCTGTTCTTCGTTGAGGGGGGCATGTCGCTGGTGGTGATGGCGCTGTGGCACTTTACCATCAGCAACCGTCCGCAGGAGGCGAAGTGGATCTCCGCCGCCGAGAAGCAGTATCTGATTAAAACGCTGCACGATGAACAGCTGCAGATCAAAGGCCAGAACACCCGCAAAGCCTCGCTGCGCCAGGTGATGCGCGAACCGGTGATGTGGCGGCTGATTATGGTCAACTTCTTCTATCAGACCGGTATCTACGGCTACACGCTGTGGCTGCCGACCATCCTGAAAGAGCTGACCCACGGCAATATTGCCCAGGTCGGCTGGCTGGCGATCCTGCCTTACGTCGGGGCTATTTTCGGCATGTTTCTGTTCTCCAGCCTGTCGGACGCCAGCGGCCGCCGCAGGCTGTTCGTAACGCTGCCGCTGGCCGGCTTTGCGCTGTGCATGGCGCTGTCGGTGGTGCTGAAGGCGCATATCTGGTGGTCCTACGCCGCGCTGGTCGGCTGCGGGGTGTTTATTCAGTCGGCGGCCGGGGTGTTCTGGAGTATTCCGCCGCGGCTGTTTAACGCCGAAGTGGCCGGCGGCGCGCGCGGGGTGATTAACGCGCTGGGCAACCTTGGCGGTTTCTGCGGCCCCTATATGGTTGGCGTACTGATCGCCGAATACAGCAAGGATGCCGGCGTTTACAGCCTGGCGGTCTCGCTGGCGCTGGCCTCGCTGCTGGCGCTGACCCTGCCAGCCCGCTGCGATAACGCACGTAAGGCGGTCGTATGAGCTACTGGTTAGGGCTTGACTGCGGCGGCACCTTTATTAAGGCCGGGCTGTATAACGCACAGGGCCGCGAGCTGGCGGTCGCCCGGCAGAGCCTGCCGGTGCTGGTGCCGGAACCGGGCCGCGCCGAGCGCGACCTGCACCAGCTGTGGCAACAGGCGGCGACGGTAATCCGTCAGGTGCTGGAGAACAGCGGGCTGGACGCCGCGCAGGTGGCCGGGGTGGGCATCTCCGCACAGGGTAAAGGGCTGTTTCTGCTGGATAAGCAGGGCGAGCCGCTCGGCAACGGCATCCTCTCCTCCGACCGCCGGGCGCTGGCGCTGGTGCAGCAGTGGCAGCGCGACGGGGTGCCCGCCGCGCTCTACCCGGTCACCCGCCAGACGCTGTGGACCGGCCACCCGGTGTCGCTGCTGCGCTGGGTGAAACTGCATGAACCGCAGCGTTATGCCGCCATTGGCAGCGTGCTGATGGCGCACGACTACCTGCGCTACCGCCTGACCGGCGAGCTGGCCTGTGAAGAGACCAATATCTCCGAATCCAACCTGTACGATATGCAGCAGGGCGACTTTTCGCCCGCGCTGGCACAGCGGCTGGGAATTGCAGAGATCCTGCCGGCCCTGCCAGCGATTATCGGCTCTGCTGCTGTGGCGGGTACGGTGACGGCCGGGGCCGCCGCGCTGTGCGGGCTTAAGCCGGGTACGCCGGTGGTCGGCGGGCTGTTTGACGTGGTCTCCACCGCGCTGTGCGCCGGGCTGGATGACGACACCCGCATCAACGCGGTAATGGGCACCTGGTCGGTGACCAGCGGCATCACCGACCGCCTGAGCGATGAGGTCGACTACCCGTTTGTTTACGGCCGCTACGCCATCGACGGCCAGTACATTATTCACGAGGCCAGCCCGACCTCCGCCGCCAACCTCGAGTGGTTCTGCCAGCAGTGGGGGCTGAACGACTACCCGCGCCTTAATCAGTGGGTGGCGGAACTGCCACCGGCGGCCAGCTCGCTGCTGTTTGTCCCCTTCCTGTACGGCAATAACGCCGGGGGCAATCTGCACGCCAGTTTCTACGGCCTGCAGGCTGCACACCAGCGCGGCCATCTGTTACAGGCGATCTACGAGGGGGTGGTGTTCGCCCATCTGACTCACCTCAACCGCATCCGCCAGCGCTTCCCGCGCGTCACGGCCCTGCGCCTCAGCGGTGGCCCGACCCGCTCTGCCTGCTGGATGCAGATGTTCGCCGACATCAGCGGCCTGCCGGTGGAGATCCCGCAGATTGAGGAGAGCGGCTGCCTGGGCGCGGCGCTGGTGGCGATGACCGGCACCGGGGCGTATCCGTCGCTGCTGGCCGCACAGCAGACTCTGGCACCGGAAGTCGTCTGTTATCAGCCGGATGCGGAACGCCATCGGCTCTACCAACAAAAATATCAGCGCTATCAGCGGCTGGTGGCGGCACTGACCGCCGTGGAACAGGAAACCACACCATGAACCGTCACCCCTTGCCACAGCTGCAGCTGGCGCTGGATCACACCCGGCTGGAGCAGGCGCTGGACGCCGCCCGGCGGCTGCATGCCCATGTGGATATCGTGGAAGCTGGCACCCTGCTGTGCCTGAGCGAAGGCGCTGCCGCGGTGCGCGCGCTGCGCGAACTACTGCCCGAAAAAACGCTGGTCGCCGACTTTAAAGTTGCCGACGCCGGCAGCACGCTGGCCGCACTGGCGTTTCAGGCCGGGGCCAGCTGGATGACGGTGATCTGCGCCGCGCCGCTGGCCACCTTTGCCAGCGCACAGCAGGTGGCCGAGGCGCACGGCGGCGAGATCCAGATCGAGCTGTTCGGCCACTGGACGCTGGACGACGCCCGCGAATGGCGGCGTCTCGGGCTGCGCCAGGCGATTTACCACCGCGGACGCGATGCCCAGGCCAGCGGCCAGCAGTGGGGGCCACAGGATCTGGACGCGATGAAGGCGCTCTCCGATCTCGGCTTCGCCCTGTCGGTGACCGGCGGCATCACCCCCGCCGACCTGCCGCAGTTTGCACAGATTAACGTGAAGGCGTTTATCGCCGGACGCGCGCTGACCGACGGCCCGCACGGCGTGGCCGTGGCGGCGGAATTTCATCAGGCAATTGACGCCATCTGGGGGAAAAAATGATGCGCCAGCACCCACTGGGAATTTATGAGAAAGCGCTGCCCGCCAACCTCAGCTGGCCGGAACGGCTGGCGCTGGCGAAGGCCTGCGGCTTTGATTTTGTTGAGATGTCGGTGGACGAAACGGACATCCGGCTGGCGCGGCTGCAGTGGAGCCGCGAGCAGCGGCTGTCGCTGGTCAACGCGATGCTGGAAACCGGCGTCACCGTGCCCTCGATGTGCCTCTCCGGCCACCGCCGCTTCCCGTTCGGCAGCCGCGATCCGGCGGTGCGCCAGCAGGCCTATACGCTGATGGAGCAGGCGATTCAGCTGGCGAAGGATGTCGGTATCCGCACCATTCAGCTGGCCGGCTATGACGTCTACTACGAACCGCGCGACGAAGGTACGGTGGCACGTTTCGCCGAGGGCATCGCCTGGGCGGTGGATCGCGCCGCCGCCGCCCAAGTGATGCTGGCGGTAGAGATTATGGACACTGAATTTATGAACGCCATCAGCAAGTGGAAACAGTGGGACCAGCAGCAGGCCTCGCCGTGGTTCACGGTCTACCCCGACGTCGGCAACCTCAGCGCCTGGGGCAACGACGTCGCCGCGGAGCTGGCGCTGGGCATTGACCGCATCGCCGCCATCCACCTGAAGGACACCCAGCCGGTCACCGACCGTTCGCCGGGGCAGTTCCGCGACGTGCCCTTTGGTGAGGGCTGCGTCGATTTCGTTGGCGTGTTCCGCACGCTGAAGCAGCTTAACTATCGCGGCGCGTTTCTGATTGAGATGTGGACCGAAAAAGCCGAAGAGCCGGTGGCCGAGATCGTGCAGGCACGGCGCTGGATTGAACAGAAAATGCAGGAAGGAGGATTACAATGAGCTTATCTTCGCTGAAACAGCAGGTTTTAGAGGCTAATCTGGCGCTGCCGCGCCACCGGCTGGTGACCTTTACCTGGGGCAACGTCAGCGCCATCGATCGCGCCAGCGGCCGGGTGGCGATTAAGCCGTCCGGCGTCGACTATGAGGGCATGACGGTGGACGATATCGTGGTGGTCGATGTGGAGAGCGGCCGGGTCGTCGAGGGCAGCAAAAAGCCCTCTTCGGATACCGCCACTCACCTGGCGCTGTACCGCGCCTTTGCCGATATCGGCGGCATCGTGCACACCCACTCGCGCCACGCCACCATCTGGGCGCAGGCCGGGCTGGATCTGCCCGCCTGGGGCACCACCCACGCCGACTACTTCTACGGCGCGATCCCCTGCACCAGGCTGATGACGCCGCAGGAGATCGCCAGCGACTACGAGCACAACACCGGCGAAGTGATTATCGACACCTTCCGCCGCCGCGGGATCAGCCCGACGGCGATCCCGGCGGTGCTGGTCAACGCCCACGGCCCGTTCGCCTGGGGCAGCAGCGCAGACAATGCGGTACATAACGCGGTGGTACTGGAAGAGATAGCCTATATGAACCTGTTCTCACGCCAGCTGACGCCGGGGATCGCCTCGATGCAGCAGGTGCTGCTGGATAAACACTATCTGCGCAAGCACGGGGCGTCCGCCTATTACGGTCAGTGACAAAACGGGGCCGGTGGTCAACCGGCCCCTTATGCTAAATAGCGCATTACATGCACCTCATTGCTCCCCCTGCTGATGGTAGTTTTCGGCCTTGTGATCCACATAAAGTAAACCTTAAGGTTGACAAAATGACACAAGGAAAAGAGAATAAAAAAACAGCAAAACGCTACCCGGTGATGTTACTGGCAGCGGCGAGAAAAGAGCTTTTCGACCTGAATCCCGCTAACAGAGCAGAGTTTATCGCAGCCATTGAGACTTTCGAAAAGCACGGTCCCGCTTCAGGTATACCGGACGTTGAGAAGATTCAGGGCGATATGTACGAACTGAAAACACAGTCATCCAGCCACTGGATGAGAGGGTTTTATTTTCATTATCATGAAAGTAAATACATCATCACCCATATCTTTGCCAAAAAGAGCAATGCCACGCCCCAGGCGAATAAGCACAAGGGGTTGAAGCGCTGGCAAGACTTTATAGCCGTGCGCCAAATACAAAATCGTCAGTGCGACCGGAGCAGGAATCAATGAAAGAAAGCCACGATTTACACGCATGGGATGACGTTCGGACAGAACTACTGCAAGACGAAGAAACGGCTAAAGCTTACGCGGTGGTGCTGAAAAGACAGGAACTGATGGCACAGTTTGTTGATATGCGTAAAAACCGTAATCTGACTCAAAACGACATTGCAAAGTCCGTTGGCGTCAGCCGTCAGGCGATCAGCAAACTGGAGAAAGGCAGGGCATCACCGACCATTGATACCCTTATCGGCTACGCCGCTGCCATGGGCGTTGATTTCGTCACACCACTTAAAAAAGTGCTGGTTTAACGCTTTTGAAGGGCCGGTGGTAAACCGGCCCCTGAATAGCTGTCGTTACGGCGTCAGCTTCTCCACGTCGGCGTTACCCTGGCGCCCGGCCACCGTTTCATCCTTGCGCAGTTTCGCCACGTCGCGGGCGGAAACGGTTGATTTCGCGGTATTGCCCCAGCTGGTGCGGATAAAGTTGACCACGTCCGCCACCTGCTGGTCGTTCAGCCGCCAGCCGAAGGCCGGCATGGTGATGGTCGACGGAGCACCCTGCACGCCCGGCAGCTGTGCGCCGGTCAGCACGATATGGATCAGCGAGGTCGGATCCTCAGCCAGCACCACCGGGTTACCGCGCAGCGCCGGGAAGAAGCGCTGATAGCCGCTGCCGTCGGTCTTATGGCAGGCAGCGCAGCTGTCCACGTAGGCCGCCGCCCCTGTTTTACCGTCATCCCCTTGCCACAGCGCCTTCGCCACCGTGTCATCCGGGGCAAAACCGGCCTGATTCGGGTCTTTCGCCCCCAGCGACTTCAGATAACGGGCAATCGCCGTGATATCGTCCGCGGTCAGATACTGCAGGCTGTGCTGCACCACGTCGGTCATGCCGCCAAATACCGCAGTATGGTCGTTGCGGCCGTAGCGCAGGAACTGCGCGAGATCGTCTTCGCTCCAGCGACCCAGCCCGTCACGGCCGTCGCCTCTGAGGTTGCTGGCGGTCCAGCCGTCGATCGGCGCACTGCTGCCGGAGAGGAAGTCGCTGCCCTGATGGTCGTTCAGCGCCTTCTCCTGCATGGTGATGCTGCGCGGCGTATGGCAGGCGCCGCAGTGGCCCAGCCCCTCCACCAGATACTGGCCGCGCGCCAGCGTCGCATCCTGCCCCGGTAATGGCCGGAAGGCCTTCACGTCCGGGGCAAATACGCCGCGCCAGACAGCCAGCGGCCAGCGCATCGACAGCGGCCAGGGAATATCGCTTTCCCGGTTCGCCTGTGCCACCGGCTGCACGCCGTGCATAAAGTACGCGTACAGCGCCTGCATATCCTCGTCGCTGACCACCGCGTAGGACGGATACGGCATCGCCGGGTAGAGCGTGTCGCCGTTCTTCGCCACGCCGTGACGCACCGCTTTCTGGAAGTCGTCGTAGCTGTAGTCGCCGATCCCGCTCTGCTTATCCGGGGTGATATTGGTGGAGTAAATGGTACCGATCGGCGTCGCCATCGGCAGCCCGCCGGCAAACGGCTGACCGCCAGCCTGGGTGTGGCAGGCCACGCAGTCACCGGCGCGTGCCAGGTACTCACCGCGCCGGATCAGCGCCGCCCCGCTCTCCTCGCCCGCCGCCTGTGCGGTCGCGTTATCTGCTGCCGCTGTGTTGGCGGTCGCTGCGGATGCGCCAAACGCCGCCATGCCCAGCAGCAGGCCTGAAATCATCTTTTTCATCTGCGTGTCCTTATGCCTGTACCAGCGGGCCGGGGTTTTTCAGATACTGCTCGCGAATCGCCTTCGCCGACCAGTAGGTCAGCGCGGCCACCATCCCGGTCGGGTTATAACCCAGCCCCTGCGGGAAGGCGGAAGCGCCCGGCACAAACACGTTCGGCACGTCCCAGCTCTGCAGATAGCGGTTCAGCGCGCTGGTTTTCGGGTCTTCACCCATAATCGCACCGCCGTTCATATGGGTGGTCTGATACACGGTGGTATCAAAGTGGGTACCCGGCATTTTCGGCGCGCCGCTGATCAGCTGCGGATTCATTGCTTCGGCAATTTTGTGCATGCGCCCGTGCATAAACTGCGACATTTTGATGTCGTTTTCCTGCCAGTCGAAGGTCATACGCAGCAGCGGCTGACCGTAAACGTTTCTGTAGTTCGGATCGAGATCGAGGTAGTTACTGCGGTACGACTGGTGCGCGCCGTGAGCATCCATCGACACGTGATGGGTGTAGCGATCGGCCACCGCCGCCTTCCACTGGCTGCCCCAGTTCGGCGTGCCCGGCGGGGTCGGCAGGCCGGAGATCGGCTTCACGCCCGCCTGGTTGACCCACATCGGCGATCCACCGACAAAGCCGTACTGCGCGTGGTCGAAGTTATCGGCGTTAAAGTCATCAACGCCAACGCCCGCGCCGCCGGCACCAATAAAGTTGTTGGTAAACACGTCTTTATCAAAGAACGCTTTGATGGTGGAGATGTTCTGGTAGGCAAAGTTACGCCCGATGGTGCCTTCATTGGTCACCGGATCGTAAGGTTTGCC
Source organism: Erwinia sp. Leaf53 (assembly GCF_001422605.1). Taxonomy (NCBI): domain Bacteria; kingdom Pseudomonadati; phylum Pseudomonadota; class Gammaproteobacteria; order Enterobacterales; family Erwiniaceae; genus Erwinia; species Erwinia sp. Leaf53. The sequence goes on along the minus strand of NZ_LMLK01000012.1, from coordinate 116,883 downwards.
GATGCCGGAAAGCAGCATCAGGTGCACGTTATGGAACTGGAAGGCGGAGAGGATCACCAGATCGGCCGGCTGCTCCTGCTCGCGCCCGAGGCCATCGACGTAGGTCACGCCGGTGGCACGTTTCTTATCGTCGGTAAGGTTTACCCGCAGCACGTAGGCGTTGTTACGCAGCTCGAACTTCGCCTCCTGGCGCAGCGCGGGCAGCACGTTAACGTTCGGTGATGCCTTCGAATACATATAGCAGGCGTAGCCGCTGCAGTAACCGCAGAAGTTGCACGGCCCCATCTGCGCGCCGTAGGTATTGGTGTACGGGCCGGAGGTGTTGGCCGACGGCAGATCGTAGGGATGATAGCCGATGCTTTCGGCCGCCTGTGCAAATAGCTGCGCCGAGTAGGTGCGCTTCTGTGCCGGCAGCGGGAAGTCCGCCGAGCGGTCCGGGGCAAACGGGTTACCTTTGCCGCCCTGACCGACCACCTTACCCTTCACGCTCCACGCCGAGCCGGAGGTGCCAAACACCTTTTCCGCCTGGTCAAAGAACGGCTCCAGCTCGTCATAGCTGACGCCGAAGTCCTGGATGGTCATCCCTTCCGGAATAAAGTTTTTGCCGTAGCGCTCTTCGTAGTGGCTGCGCATCCGCAGCTCGATCGGGTCGACGCGGAAGTGAACGCCGGACCAGTGCAGCCCCGCGCCGCCGGTGCCGGTGCCCGGCAGAAACGCCGCCAGCTGACGGTAGGGCTGTGCGGTCTGCGCCGCGTTATGCCGGATGGTCACGGTGCTTTTCGACAGATCCTGGAACAGCTTTTTGCGGATGTTGTAGGTCAGCTCGTCAATCACCTGCGGATAGGCACCGTCAGGATAGGTATCACGATGCGGGCCGCGCTCCAGCGCCACCACGTTAAGACCGGCTTCGGTCAGCTCTTTCGCCATGATCGATCCGGCCCAGCCGAAACCAACGATCACCGCGTCCACTTTTTTCAGTACGTTTGCCATGTTTACGATCTCTCCCCGCGAATCCCCACCGGCGGCAGCGTATAGCGCTCACCGCGTTCCACCCAGTCCATAAAGTCGGCGCGCGCGCCCGGGAAGTTGATCAGCTTCCAGCCCACCAGCCCCTGATTACCGCCGTGGATCGGGTCGCTGAAGAAGCCTTCGCGGGTGTTCTGCAGCAGGAAAGAGAAGAAGGTTTTCGCCGGCAGCTGCGGCAGCGCCGCGTTGCCGGATTCCAGCGCCTGCAGGAAAGCGTCCTGCTGTTCCGCATTCAGCTGTGCAAACACTTTGCCGTGCTGCTGTTTTGCCAGTGCGTCAGCATCAGCGAGCCCGAGACGATAGATGTCACGTGGGACCAGCGGCAGCTGGTAGCCCAGCGCTTTATCGGCATCCGAGTGGAACGGGCCCTGCATATACCAGTTGGCACCGGTGGCATACGGGGTGTTCATCTGTCGATCGATATACTCCGGCACGCCGGCCTCCAGCGCGCCGGGGCCACGATCGTCCGCCGGGATCAGCCGGGCGACCGCCGCGCGGATAAAGGCAAACTCTTCCGGGGTAAACCAGGTCGGCTGGTAATCACGGGCCTGCTGCGGGCCGGTGGCCTGGGGCGTTTCAGCGGCGCTGGCTGCGGCCGGGGCCACGGCCAGCGAGCCGAGGCCGGAACCGATCGCCATCGCCGGTGCGATGCTGATGGTCCGCAGCAGAAAATCTCTGCGGGTGCTTCCTGTTTTTTGCTCTGACATCACATTGCCTTATCAGACGCCGGCGGCTGCAGGCGTGAAAAATGGGTTAACGCGGGTGAATAGTGCTACGGGCCGTAGGGTTTTATTGTAGACGCCACTTTTTTGTTACCGGTAACAATTTTGCAGAGTGTAACAGTAACCCGCGCAGAAAGTGAGGGGATTGAAACAAAAAGGCACAAATTCATTAACAAGCCCGCACTCTGACGGGCTACCGCTTCCTCGTCGGCATCGGGCTGGGCTTCTGCTACTCGTTTAGGTGAGGTGTCAGACCTGCAGCACTGCAGTTTTAACAAACCAGGTTATCGCTGCGGTCATCATCGGCAGGAAAATGCCCCAAAAAACCTTCGAGTCGCTGGAGTTGATACGCGAATTCAGTTTCTCAATCATCGCCTGATGCCGGCTATCCATGTTATCTAAGCGTTCATTAAGCCGAACTTCAAAAGCATGCAGTGTGCCGGTGAATTCGGCTTTGGTGACAAACGTATCACAACGCTCAATCAGCTTTTCCACCGAAGCGGTGGTGGCAAAATTTTTGGAGCGCTCGGTTAGCGCCGTCACATCCAGCCGGATTTGATGCGTATCCTTTTCAAGCTGCTCAATCCGTTTATTTAATTCATCCATCTCGTTTCTCCCTTTGTCAGTGCTGATTCTGCACAGCATCCGCAAGTGGCGGCACCGCGCATCCGGGTTGATCGGTTACCCACGGCCATTCAGGTCATGACGGCGGTGCGGATAAACCAGCCAATCGCGGCGGTCATGCCCGGTAAGAAAATCCCCCAGAAGATTTTGGAATCGACGGCGTTGATCCTTGATTCTGTGGCGTTGATTCTGGAATCTAAACGGCTGATCATCGCCATGTGCCGATCATCCATCTTTGCGAACCGTTCGTTCATCCGGTTGTCCATCCGATCCAGACGATCGTTCAGTCGCACTTCAAAATCATGCAGCTTGCCGTTGAACTCCGCCTTAGTGACAAAGCTATCGCAACGCGCAACCAGCGCATCCACCGAAGCCGTCGTGGCAAAATTTTTGGAGCGTTCGGTCAGCGTTGCCAAATCTACGCTGATTTTATGCGTATCCTTTTCAAGCAGCTCCACGCGTTTGTTTAACTCTTCCATCTCGTTTCTCCCTTTGTCAGTAACAGGCCTGAGTAACAGGCATGACATATTTCAAGCCGCCCAAAGTTCGCGTCTGACCACTTCAGGCGGGGAACGATACGGAAACTTAATTTACAGAAAATTCCAGATAATGACGTACAAAAGATGCGCGAATTTTCATCTGCGCATCTTTTATCAGCGGTGAGTTAAAGGGGCTCAGCCTGGCGCACCGTTAACCGGACAGCACGCAGAGGCAGTGGGTACTCACTGGAGAAGGTAGATTTTAGCCGCGCTTTTCTGCCGGCCGGCACTCACCCCGGCGTGAACGCCTCCAGCCGCGTCTCAGACGGCTGCGGGCGGCCAAAGTAGTAGCCCTGGAACAGCGTACAGCCCTCTTCTTTCAGCCGTTCAAACTGCTCGTTGCTCTCCACCCCTTCGGCGGTGATCTGAATATCCAGGCTGCGGCTCATGCCGGTGATAGCGCGGATAATCGCCAGCGCCTCGCGGCTGTCCTTCATATCGCTGATAAAGGATTTATCGATTTTGATTTTGTCGAACGGGAAGGATCGCAGGTAGCTGAGGGACGAGTAGCCGGTGCCAAAATCATCCAGCGCGATGCGCACGCCCAGCGCTTTCAGCTTCTGCAGCGTCTCAATATTCACCGAGTTGTTATCCAGCAGCACCGACTCGGTGATCTCCACCTCCAGCCGCTCCGGTGCCAGCCCGGAATCGCGCAGCGCAGCCTCCACCACCGAGACCAGCGCGCTGTTTTTAAACTGCAGCGGCGACAGGTTGACCGCCACGCTCTGCCCGCCCGCCCAGCCGGCCGCTTCGCGGCAGGCTTCATGCAGCGCATAGGCACCCAGGCTGTGGATCAGCCCGGTCTCTTCGGCAATCGGGATAAAGTCCATCGGCATAATCATCCCCTTCTCAGGGTGATGCCAGCGCATCAGCGCCTCATAGCCGACGATCTCGCAGTGCTGGTTGTTGGTGATTGGCTGATAGTAGAGCTTAAGCTGACGCCGGGTGATCGCCTCGCGCAGATCGTTCTCAATCAGGCGGCGCTTCTCGGCCTGTTCACCCATCTGATGGGTAAAGTGTTCAAAACGGTTTCGGCCGTTACGTTTAGCTTCGTACAGCGCCATATCGGCACAGCGCAGCTGCTGATCCGGCGAACTGGTTCCACGCTCGGCAAGGGAGATACCGATGCTCAGCCCCACCGACAGCGCATGGCCGTCCACGCTGAACGGCGGGCGGATCACGTCAATCAGCCGGCCGGCGACCAGCTCGGCCTCTTCGCCACCGCGCAGGCCGGGCAGCACGATGGCGAACTCGTCACCGCCGTTGCGCGCCAGCGTATCCTGCTCGCGCAGCACGCCGCGCAGCCTGGCTGCCACCGTACGCAGCAGATCGTCGCCGACCTGGTGCCCCAGCGCATCGTTAACGTTTTTAAAGTTGTCGAGATCGAGGCACAGGGTGGCGGTGACGCGCCGGGCATCGCGATCCTCGCGCAGCGCCTCGGTCAGCCGCTGGCTGAACAGTACGCGGTTCGGCAGGCTGGTCAGGTTGTCGTGGTGCGCCATATGGTGGATACGCGCATCGGCCGCCCGTTGATCGGTGACATCGTCGGCGATCAGCAGCACGTAGTTACGGTGTTCGTCGTTACCGCGAATAACCGAGGCGCTGGCGCTGATAATACGGTCGCCCAGCGGACTGGCCAGCAGACGCTCGTTGCGCTGCATCCCCTGTTTACGCTGCACCGCATCAGAGAGCTGCATAAAGTATTCGCTCATTTCTTCCGTCATGCATTCTGCCAGCTTCTTACCGACAAAATCACGCTCGGAGCCGCCGAGCAGCTGCTCGGCTTTGCTGTTGATCAGCAGGATTTCGCGCGATACCGCGTCTTCAACGATTACGCAGGAGGGAATATTGGAGACGATGGTATCCAGGAAGGTGGAAAGCGCCGCCATCTTCTCGCCGTTACGCTCCGCCAGCTCACGCGCCTGCTGCATCTGCTGCTCGTATTCGCGCAGCTCGGTGTAGTCACGGGTCACTTTGGCAAAGCCGAGCAGCAGCCCCTCATCGTTGCGAATCGCATCGATCACCACGTGCGCCCAGAACGCGGTGCCGTCCTTACGGTAGCGCCAGCCTTTGGTGTCGTAACGACCGGTTTCGCGTGCGATATTCAGCCCGTTCTGCGGCACGCCCTTCTCGCGATCTTCTGCGCTGTAAAAGCAGCTGAAGTTTTTACCGATGATCTCTTCCGGGGTATATCCCTTGGCGCGCTGAGCGCCGGCGTTCCAGTTGGCGACCACGCCATCCGGCTTCAGCATATAAATGGCGTAATCCACCACGCTTTGTACCAGCATGCGGTACATGACATCTGAATCATCTTTCATTTTTAGTGTTACCTGGTCACCGGCGGTATTTCATTGCTGCAAAACGCGGCCGGCTGAAAAACGCCTCTGACGGGCGCAAAATGTCACCGGGGCTTCCCTGCGAAAGCGGCGATGATGTCGGTTACAGTCTTGTTCCAGGGTTCGGGTATAAACTGAAAATCGCTGCCTGTCCAAGATAATTCCATTTACCCATCCTGGTTCATTTCAACAGTATCGGCATTGCTTAAAAAATATTCAGTCGTGCAACATTAATGCTTACCTCAGGGGAGCAGAAGTCAAAACCCGCGCCACGACATTTCCTGAAATAAATGCCCTGAGGTCGCCGGGCAACCTGCCCGTGGCAAGCTACACAGATTTCCTGCAGACACGAACGGATACAACCGTAGCGAGATTATTTACCGGCATTCAGGCTATAAAATTAAAAAATTCAGGAGTTGCGATGTTTAAATCCTTTTTCCCGCGGCCCGGCCTGCTTTTCATCAGCGCCGTGGCCTGGAGCGCACTGGCTATCCTGCTGTGGTTCACGTTTGCCAGCCGGCTGTTTGCGCATCTGATGTTTTTCTCTCCGGTGCCGGCCGGACCGCTGCCCGATAACGCGCTGCGTTTTATCGCCCCCACCTCGCTGGCCTTTGACGGCTACTATCTGCTGGTGGTCGGTCTGTTCAGCGCGGCCTGGTTCTGCCTCAGCCCGCACCCGTGGCAGCGCTGGTCGGTCACCGGCACCGCAATGATTATTTTCTTCACCTGGTTTTCGGTGCAGGTCGGCGTGGCGATTAACAGCTGGTACGGCCCGTTTTATAACCTGATTCAGAGCGCGCTGGACAAGCCCGGCAGCGTGCAGACTGGCACGCTGTACGTCCAGCTGCTGGATTTTCTCAGCATTGCGCTGCTGGCGGTGCTGATAGACGTGCTGAACCTGTTTCTGATCAGCCATTACGTGTTTCGCTGGCGCACCGCGATGAATGACTACTACATGACGCACTGGCCGCAGCTGCGCGGCATTGAGGGGGCCGCCCAGCGCGTACAGGAGGACACCATGCGCTTCGCCGCCACGGTAGAAGAGATGGGCGGCAGCCTGATTACCGCTCTGATGACGCTGATCGCCTTTCTGCCGGTGCTGGTGGCGCTGTCGGCCCACGTAAAAAGCGTGCCGCTGCTCGGCAGCATCCCCTATGCGCTGGTGATCGCGGCCGTGCTCTGGTCACTGCTGGGCACCGGGTTACTGGCCACGATCGGCATCAAGCTGCCGGGGCTGTCGTTCCGTAATCAGCGGGTGGAAGCCGCCTACCGTAAAGAACTGGTTTACGGCGAAGATGACCCCACCCGCGCCGCGCCGCCCACCGTGCGGCAGATGTTCCTGCAGGTACGAAAAAACTACTTCCGCCTCTATTTCCACTATCTCTATTTCAATATTGCGCGCATCTTCTATCTGCAGCTGGACGCGGTGTTCGGCCTGCTGGTGCTGTTCCCCGCCATCGTCGCCGGCGGCATGACGCTGGGGCTGCTGAATCAGATTACCAACGTGTTCGATCAGGTTCGCGGCGCGTTTCAGTATCTGATCACCTCGTGGACCACGCTGGTTGAGCTGATGTCGATCTATAAGCGCCTGCGCGGTTTCGAGCAGGCGCTGGCCGGACCGCCGCCAGGGCTGGCGGCTGGCTAACCGCGCGCGGCCACGCTTACCGCGAGGCCAGCGCGGCAAACACCTGCTGCACGGCCCAGGCACCGGGATCTTTCACCCCGTCAAGGCTCTGCGCGTTGAGGTAAGACGCGCGGCCCGCGCCCGCTTTCTGCATCCGGCTGGTGCTGTCCGCCCCCTCTTTCGCGGCGGCGGCGGCGACTGACAACCCTTCACCCGCCAGCAGCGCGGCAAAAGCCGGTGCCAGCGCATCAATCATGGTACGGTCGCCGACCCGTGCGCCACCGTAGTGCTGCAGCCGCTCCAGCCCCGCGGTCAGCGCCTCAGGCAGCGGATCCCCCTGCTGCAGGCGCTGACCGGCGGCGGTAAACAGGATCGATAGCAGCACCCCACTGGAGCCGCCCATCACCGCCGCCAGCTGTTCGCCTACCACGCTCAACAGCGCCGCAGGGTTATCCAGCGGCAGCTGTCGCGCTTCACAGGCGTGCAGCAGCGCGCGGCTGCCGGCCGCGAAGGTCGAGCCGGTATCACCATCGCCAACCCGCGCATCCAGCTGGTTCAGCTCACTCTCCAGGCCGATCAGGGTCTGGCAGACGGTGGTCAGCACGGCGGCCGCGCCGGCATTCTCTGACGGGGTAAACGACGTCTGCGTGGCGATCGGCTCCGCCGCTAGCGTCACCGGCGGTTGCGGGATACTCACCCCGGGCCAGCCTGCCGCCTCCACCGACGCCCGCAGCGCCGCGTCACGCTCAGGATCCAGCCGTAACACCGACAGCGAGAAGCCTTTCATATCCAGCGCGCTGACCAGCGTGGCCGGCCCGACCAGCAGCGTGACCCGTTTGCCCAGCGTGGAGCGCAGCACCTCGCGGGTCAAAACCGCCATCTCCAGCTGGGAAAAACCGCCGAGATTGTTGACCAGCAGCGCCAGCGGCCCGTCCCCGCTGACGCGCTGCAGGCGCTGGCTCAGTTCGTCTACGATCCTGCGGCTGTTCTGCGTTGCCAGCGTGGAGGCCCCCGGCTCACCGTGAATGCCCATTCCCAGCTCGCTGTGGCCGGGCGGCACGCGGTCGTCACGCACTTCGCCCGGCACGTGACAGGGGCTGAAGGCGAGGCCGATTGAAGCGGTAGCCTCAATCGCCTGCTGCGCCGCTGCCGTCACGTCGCTTAAGGTCCGCCCCTGCTCTGCGGCAAAGCCCGCCACTTTGTGTACCAGCGCGGTACCGGCGATACCGCGCGGCTGCGGGTTATCCGCCAGCGCAATATCATCGCGCACGATGACCATCGCGACCTCATAACCCAGCAGACGGGCCTTTTCCGCCGCCAGGCCGAAGTTAAGGCGATCGCCGGTGTAATTTTTCACGATCAGCAGGCAGCCGGCTGGCCCGGTAACGTTGATGATGGCATGCAGCACCGCATCGACGCTCGGTGAGGCAAAGATATCGCCACACACCGCCGCGGTTAACATCCCCTTGCCGACAAAACCGATGTGCGCCGGCTCATGCCCCGACCCACCGCCGGAAATCAGCGCCACCTGTGATTTATCCCAGTCGCACCGCACCACCACCCGGGTCTGCGGACCCAGCGCCAGGCGAGCCAGATTCGGGTACGGAGACGACATTAGCGCCCCGTCAATCGCTTCATTTACCAAATTTTGTTTCTGGTCGACAAAAAATTGATACATCGCTTTTCTCCGCGTTGAGACACCCTGTGAGGCAGGCCGATCCTGCAGATATGCTCGCTTTGCTGAATGCACCTTGCTGGCTGCCCTGCGTATCAGGACATATCTGCCAGACGAAGTCGATAATAATGACCGCTGTCTGTTACTTTTAGAAATAAACTTTCGCCATTCATTTTAATCATCCGCGTAATCATAATCCTAAAAACGATCCCTTATCGAACAATTAAAGTAATTAGATCTCGAATCAAACCCTTAAATCGAACGAATAAAACCATTCACTATAAATACCATAACAGCATGAATTAAAACGATTAGATAAAACATACGCATTTGACGCATTAATTTACAAAAACAGAATTCAGTTTGAAATTGCAGTATCAATCACAGTTCAAGGTAAATTAAGGTGCATTTATCTGAAAAAAGTTCTAAAACTATCTACAGGGATCTCAATCGGAACGTTGAATCGGCTAACGCCTTCAGGATACATAAGATAAATATTTTAATGATTACCGGCAGTCCCTGTTTTAACCTTAAGCAAAAATAATCCAGACACACGCCAACACCAGGGCGTTACAGGGAGCAGATCGACAGATCTGCTCTTTTTTTTTGCCGCCGCTTGTCCGCTTTTCGCCTGAGATTGTCAGTTTTGCGCCAGCCAGTACGCGCCGGCTTACGGCACACTAGCTGTTCACCCTTGACGCGATCGAAGACCTCTTCAGGAGCCTGAACATGCTGCCACATCCCGCCGAAAAATATCGCCCCTTTCCCGCCCTGACGCTGCCAGACCGCCAGTGGCCGGGCCACATCCTGCGCCAGGCACCGCGCTGGCTCTCCACCGATCTGCGCGACGGCAACCAGTCGCTGGCAGAACCGATGGATGCCGAACGCAAGATGCTGTTCTGGCAGCTGCTGTTGCAGTGCGGCTTTAAAGAGATCGAGGTCGCCTTTCCGTCGGCCTCGCTGACCGATTTCAACTTTGTGCGCCAGCTGATCGGGCAGCGGATGATCCCGCAGGACGTTACCATCCAGGTGCTGACCCAGGCGCGATCGGATCTGATCGATCGTACCTTCGCCGCGCTGGAAGGGGTGGATCGGGCGATCGTCCATCTGTATAACGCCACCGCGCCGGTATTTCGCCGGCTGGTGTTCCGCCAGAGCCGTGAACAGATTATCGAACTGGCCGTCAGCGCCGCCCGCCAGATCCGCCAGCGTTGCGAAGAGCAGCCGCAGACCCGCTGGACCTTCGAATACTCGCCCGAAACCTTCTGCTTTACCGAAATGGAGTTTGCCCTGCAGGTCTGTGAAGCGGTGGCCGCCGTCTGGCAGCCCTGCGACGCACGGCCAATGATTATCAACCTGCCGGCCACCGTGGAGGTCAGCACGCCAAACGTCTATGCCGATCAGATTGAGTACTTCTGCCGCCACTTCTCGCAGCGCCGGCAGGTGTGCATCAGCGTGCATCCGCATAACGATCGCGGCACCGGCATTGCCGCCGCCGAGCTGGCGCTGCTGGCGGGGGCTGACCGGGTGGAGGGCTGCCTGTTTGGCAACGGCGAACGCACCGGCAACGTCGATCTGGTGACCATGGCGCTGAACTTTTATACCCAGGGGATCGCCCCCGGACTGGATTTCAGCCAGATGAAACGGGTGGTGGACGTGGTGGAGCAGTGTAACCAGCTGCCGGTGCATCCGCGCCACCCTTACGCGGGTGAGCTGGTGTTTACCGCGTTTTCCGGCTCCCACCAGGATGCGATTAAGAAGGGCTTTGCCGCGCGTAAACTGCAGCAGGAGCCGCACTGGGAAGTGCCCTATCTGCCGCTCGATCCGGCGGATATCGGCTGCAGCTATGAAGCGGTGATCCGCGTTAACAGCCAGTCGGGCAAGAGCGGTGCCGCCTGGATGATCGAACAGAATCATGGCCTGACCCTGCCGCGCGGCCTGCAGCAGGATTTCAGCCAGCGGGTGCAGCAGGTCACCGACGGCGACAGCAAAGAGATGACCCAGGCGGCGATCTGGCAGCTGTTCCGCCAGGCGTATGGCCTGGATGCCCCGGCCTTACGCCTGAACGACTACCGCAGCCAGAGCGACCACCACGGGCAGCTGCAGTTTGCGGCCAGCGTGCAGCGCGGTGAGCAGGCGATCGCCATCAGCGGCTGCGGCAACGGGCTGCTGTCGGCCGCGGTAGACGCGCTGCGCCAGGCGTTCGACGTCCCCTTTGCCATTCAGGACTACCATGAGCACACCCTCGGCCAGCGTAGCGACAGCCGTTCCGTTGCCTATCTGCGCTGCACCTTCGGCGACAACCGCAGCCTGTGGGGCGTCGGCATCGACAGCGACGTGTCACGCGCGTCGCTGCAGGCGCTGCTAAACGCGCTGGGGCAGGCTCTGTCCGCCGCAGGGAAATGACGGCCAGCACAGGTTCAGCCCGCCGCCGGCGTGTTACCGACAGGGCCGCAGGCAGGAGCCTCACCGCCGGGCAGGCTCAGCCGCGCGCCGGGAAGTAGTCGCTGGGTGCCACGCCCATAATGCGGCGGAACATGGCGCTGAACGCGCTCTGGCTTTCGTAACCCAGCTCCAGCGAGACGCTCAGCACCGAGTCGCCGCGCGCCAGCCGCGTCAGCGCCTCCATCAGCCGCGCACGCCGCACCCAGTCGCTGAACTGCAGCCCGGTCTCCTGACTGAAGCGCCGGGCCAGCGTGCGGCTGCTGGCGTTAATCTGCCGCGCGCCGTTCTCCAGCGTCCAGCGATCGCCAGGCCGCGCGCGTACCGCACGGCACAGCGCCACCAGCGCGTCGCTGGACGGTTCCGGCAGGCGCAGCGGCAGCTCATCCAGCCCCCGTATCTCATCCAGGATCAGCTCATAGATGCGCTCGGCGCGGCTGGCGGGTGGGTACACCTCCGGCAGCGCCAGCGCGCTGACGATCAGTTCGCGCAGCAGCGGCGACACCTGCACCACCTGACAGCTGGCGGGCAGATCGGCGCGCGCCAGCGGATCGATAAACAGCGTCCGCGCCGCAACGTCACCGGTAATCTGCAGTGCATGATGCACGCCGGCCGGCAGCCAGACGCCGCGTCCCGGCGGCACGATCCAGTGCCCGCTATCGGTCTCGACCCGGACGACACCGGTCAGCGTATGCACCAGCTGCGCACAGTTATGATAATGGCGCGGCTGATGCTCGCCGTGGCGGTAGTCATGGGCAAAAGGCACCAGCGGGCGGGTGGCAAAGCTGAAGTCGATAGTGGAGGACATAACAGGCTCGCGATAGCGTTCAGGCCTAAAGCTTATCACAGGACGATCGCCCGCTGGCGGCCAGACAGGGGTGACAGCGGCCAGGCTCCGGGTAGACACAATGACAGAAGCCCCGGGCATCCGCTTATGGCGGCACACCCGGGCATCGTTTCAAAAGACAGCGAACCGCAGCCGGTGTGGCAGCGGCGGCGCGTAAAGCGGCACACCGGCAACGGGTAAAGACGCTTTGTGCTTAACGGAACACGCTGATCGCCTCCACCAGCCGGGTGGCCTGGCGGTTCATCCTGCCGGATGCCTGGGCGCTCTCCTCCACCCGGGCGGCGTTCTGATGGGTAATGTGGTCCAGATCCTCCACTGCCAGGCTCACTTCGCTCAGCGCGGTGGCCTGCTCGGCGGTAGCTTCGCTAATCCGGGTAATCAGCGTGGTGACGTTCTGCACCTGGCTGACGATATTTTCCATCGTTTTACCGGTGTCGTTCACCTGCAGGGTGCCCGACTGCACTTTGGTGGTGCTGGTCTCCACCAGCGACTTGATCTCGCTGGCCGCCGCCGCGCTGCGCTGCGCCAGGTTACGCACCTCACCGGCTACCACCGCAAAGCCTTTGCCCTGCTCGCCGGCGCGGGCGGCTTCCACCGCGGCGTTCAGCGCCAGAATATTGGTCTGGAAGGCGATGCCGTCAATCACGCTGGTAATGCTGGCGATCTTTTTCGAACTGTCGGTAATTTCCGCCATCATTTTGACCATCTCCTGCATCGCTGCACCGCCCTGCAGCGCGCTTCTGCTGGTACCGATCGACAGCGTGTTGACCTCGGCGGCGGTATCGGTGTTGTTCTTCACCGTGGCGGTCATCTCATTCATGGTGGCGGCGGTCTGCTGCACGTTAGCGGCCGCCTGCTCGGTACGGCGGCTCAGCTCGGCATTGCTCTGCGCGATGGCATCGCTGGCACTGAGCACGTTGATGGCCTGACCGCTGACGTCACCCACCAGCCAGCGGAACATCAGCCCCAGCTGGCCGATGGCGCGCAGCGTCATACCCACCTCATCAACCCGGTCCATCTGCTCAACTTTCTGGCTGTCCCCGGTGGCCACGCCCAGCGCCTGCTGGTAAACACGCTCGATCGGCCGCGAGATCTGGCTCTCCAGCCAGGCGGAGACGAGCAGCAGCAGCAGCGCCATACCGGCAGCGAAGATGCCGGTTGCGGTAGCGCTCAGCCCCAGCCCCCAGACGCCCAGCGTGGTCAGCGGCAGCAGCAGCAGCAGCGGGCTGCGGATGCGCCAGCGCAGCGGCTGGGTCTTAAACAGTGAACGCCAGCGCATAAGGCCGGTGCGCACCACCAGCCCTTTATGAAAACGCACGCCTTTCGCTTTGCCATCGCGGAATTTTTGATACAGCGCGGCGGTCTCGCGTACCTCCTGCTGGCCGGGCTTAGTGCGCACCGACATATAGCCCTGCACCTGGCCGTTGCGCACTACCGGGATGGCGTTGGCACGCACCCAGTAGTGATCGCCATTTTTACGGCGGTTTTTCACCAGCGCACTCCATGGCTCCCCTTTTTTCAGCGTCGCCCACATATCGGCAAAGGCTTCAGGCGGCATATCCGGATGGCGCACCATATTGTGCGGCTGGCCGTTAATCTCTTCAGGCGTAAAACCGCTGACCTCAATAAACGCATCATTGGCGTAGGTGATGCGGCTGCTGGCGTCGGTGGTCGACATCAGCGTGGCATCATCGTCAAACAGGTACTCTTGCTGTGTAACGGGCAAGTTATTACGCATGGGTTAAATCCTTCATGGGATCAACAAAAGTGAGGTAAGAGGGGATGAGTTATATTTTTTTATATTTTCGGCGCGAACGGGCAGATCTTTAGTGGCCTTAACACAAATCACATGACGCAGGTAGCATATCCACTCGCTCAGTGACGGCAGGTGGTCGCCGGTGAACGGTCAGTTGCAACGGGCAGAAAAACCCTGAGTGCGGTAAGTGATTAAACTTAAGACAGATTTTAGAGTATTACAGATGTATCTTCGGCGGGAATAAAAAAAGACCAGCCCGCAGGCTGGTCCCCTTCAGCGCACGCGGCGCCGGATACTCAGGTTAACGGCACGCGGTTAACCGGCCACCTGTTTCAGCTGCGCCTCGTAGGCCACCGCCTGTTTCGCATCAAACTGATCTTCCCACTTGGCGATTACCAGCACCGCCAGCGCGTTACCGACCACGTTCAGCGCGGTACGTGCCATATCGAGGATACGATCCACGCCGGCGATAAACGCCAGCCCTTCCAGCGGGATGCCGACGCTGCCCAGCGTCGCCAGCAGCACCACAAAGGAGACGCCCGGCACGCCGGCGATCCCTTTCGAAGTGACCATCAGCGTCAGCACCAGGATAATCTCCTGGCCCAGCGACAGATCGATGCCGTACAGCTGGGCGATAAAGATCGCCGCGATGCTCTGGTACAGCGTGGAGCCGTCGAGGTTAAACGAGTAGCCGGTCGGCACCACAAAACTGGTGATCGCCTTCGGCGCGCCGTAGGCCTCCATCTTCTCCATAATGCGCGGCAGCACGGTTTCCGAACTGGCGGTAGAGTAAGAGAGGATCAGCTCATCTTTCAGGATGCGGATCAGGGTGGTTATGCGCAGCTTACAGAAGCGGGCCACTGCCCCCAGCACCACCAGCGCAAAGAAGAGAATCGCCACGTAGACCAGCACCACCAGCTTAGCCAGCGGCCACAGCGAGGCGAAGCCAAAGTTGGCGACGGTCACCGAGATCAGCGCAAACACCCCGACCGGCGCGTAGCGCATAATCATGTTGGTCACTTTGAACATCGCTTCCGAAGTGGAGCGGAATACCTTCACCAGCGGATCGCGGTGTTCCGCCGGCAGCGATGACAGCCCAAGGCCGAACAGCACCGAGAAGAAGATGATCGGCAGCATGTCGCCTTTCGCGATCGCCGCAAAGATATTCTGCGGGATCAGCGACAGGATGGTGGTCACCAGGCTGTGTGGCTGTCCCTGCACCTGCGCGGTGGTGGCTTCATACTTAGAGATGTCCACCGTTGCCAGCGTCGACATATCTATGCCGGAGCCGGGCTGAAACACGTTCGCCAGAGTAATCCCTGTCACAATGGCAATGGTGGTAATCACTTCAAAATAGATGATGGTTTTGACACCAATACGCCCGAGCTTTTTCGCATCACCCACGCCGGCAATGCCGACGATCAGCGTGGAAATCACGATCGGCACCACGATCATTTTGATCAGGTGGATAAAGATATCACCGGCCGGGCTGAGCACGTTAGTGACCAGCCACTCGCGGCTCTCCTGCTGATTATGCAGTACCGCACCGACGGCGATCCCCAGTACCAACGCAATCAATATTTGCCAGGCAAGGCTGAACTTTACAGATTTCATAACTTGTCTTTTTCCTTAACACAACCTGCTTACCGTATGAGACATACGGCATGAATGGCGCTCAGAGGAGGCAGTCCGAATTCGGACAATTCGCAGGTGATGGATGGTTGATTCCTGTTTTACAGGCGCGTAATCAGTACCATTTTCAACGGCATGAATGCAACCCTACGCGATATGCGGCTACTTATTTAATCAGCGACAGGATAAACGTCTGAAAAATAGCCAGCATAATAAACCGTTGTTATGAAAGCGTTTATTAATCTAAAAAATGCGCATAGTGATGCAAAAAAGCGGCGTTGCCCGCAGAAATAAAAAGGTCTATTTGCGTTTTTTTTGCACGGCGTGCTGTACTGCAACCGGCATAACGGCGCGCCATACCCAACGGAAACGGCCACTGTCGGGCGGCTTTCATCACCGGCTGTTATGACGTGATCTGCCGCGCAAAAAGAAAACAAAGCCAGACACCGGTCTTCAATTAACCTTTGATTGACATATTATTAACATCTTCAAGGAGGCGAGCCATGACAGAAAAACACCGTTACCCGGTTCCCGCAAACATTGCGGAACATACGCTGATCAATGCCCGGCAGTACCAGTCGATGTATCAACAGTCGGTCGAAAACCCCGACGCATTCTGGGGAGAGCAGGGAAAAATTCTCGACTGGATAACCCCCTATCAGACGGTGAAGAACACCTCCTTTGCCCCCGGCAATATTTCCATTCGCTGGTATGAAGACGGCACGCTGAACCTGGCCGCCAACTGCCTCGATCGCCACCTCGACGCCCGCGGCGACCACCCGGCGATTATCTGGGAAGGCGATGACGCCGGCGAAAGCACCACCCTGACCTACCGCGAGCTGCACCGCGATGTCTGCCGCTTTGCCAACGTGCTGTTGGATCTCGGCATTAAAAAAGGCGACGTGGTCGCCATCTATATGCCGATGGTGCCGGAAGCGGCGGTGGCGATGCTGGCCTGTGCGCGCATCGGCGCCATCCATTCGGTGATCTTCGGCGGCTTCTCGCCGGAGGCGGTGGCAGGCCGCATCATCGACAGTAATTCACGTCTGGTGATCACCGCCGATGAAGGCATACGCGCCGGGCGAGCCATTCCGCTCAAGCGCAACGTTGACGATGCGCTGAATAACCCTAACGTCACCAGCGTCAGTAACGTGGTGGTGCTGAAACGCACCGGTAAGGCCACCGGCTGGGACAACCAGCGCGACCTGTGGTGGCACGAACTGGTCAGCAAAGCCAGCGACCATCATCAGCCAGAGCCGATGAACGCCGAGGACCCGCTGTTTATCCTTTATACCTCCGGCTCCACCGGCAAACCGAAAGGGGTGCTGCACACCACCGGCGGTTACCTGGTTTACGCGGCCAGCACCTTTAAGTACGCCTTTGACTACCAGCCGGATGATATTTACTGGTGTACCGCCGACGTCGGTTGGGTCACCGGCCACAGCTACCTGCTGTACGGCCCGCTGGCCTGCGGTGCCACCACGCTGATGTTTGAGGGCGTGCCCAACTGGCCGAAGCCGAGCCGCATGGCCGAGGTGGTCGACAAGCATCAGGTCACCATTCTCTACACCGCGCCGACCGCGGTGCGCGCATTGATGGCAGAAGGCGATAAGGCGATCGAGGGCACCCAACGCAGTTCGCTGCGTATTCTCGGTTCCGTGGGCGAACCGATTAACCCGGAAGCCTGGGAGTGGTACCACAAGAAAATCGGTAACGGTAAGTGCCCGATTACCGATACCTGGTGGCAGACCGAAACCGGCGGCTTTATGATCCTGCCGCTGCCGGGCGTTTGTGCACAGAAGCCGGGGTCGGCGATGCAGCCGTTCTTTGGCGTGCAGCCGGTGCTGCTGGATAACGAAGGCAAGGTGCTGGAGGGCGCGACCGAAGGCAACCTGGCGATTGCCGATTCATGGCCGGGCCAGGCGCGTACCCTGTTCGGCGATCACGATCGCTTTGAACAGACCTACTTCTCCACCTTTAAGAATATGTACTTCAGCGGCGACGGCGCGCGGCGCGATGAGGACGGCGACTACTGGATCACCGGCCGCGTTGACGATGTGCTGAATATCTCCGGCCACCGGCTGGGCACGGCGGAGATTGAGTCCGCGCTGGTTTCCCACCCGAAAATCGCCGAAGCGGCGGTGGTCGGCATTCCGCACAGTCTGAAGGGCCAGGCCATTTACGCCTATATCACCCTGAACAGCGGCGAAGAGCCGACGCCGGAGCTGTACACCGAGGTGCGTAACTGGGTGCGGAAAGAGATCGGCCCGATCGCCACGCCGGACGTGCTGCACTGGACCGACTCGCTGCCAAAAACCCGATCCGGCAAAATTATGCGGCGCATTCTGCGCAAAATTGCCACCGGCGATACCGGCAATCTCGGCGATACCTCCACGCTGGCCGATCCGGGCGTGGTGGAGAAGCTGCTGGAAGAGAAACAGACCATTAAGATGCCGTAACTCACAGGGGCCTCCGCGCCCCTGTTTTACCTGCCGCAGAGCAGGGCCTGCCGTAATGCTCTTTCATTCGAAACACCGTTGATATCAATAACAAAAAACTCCCTGATCGGGGCGTGGTGCCTGTCCGCACCCCTCCGTTCACCACCTCTGGAGGCGTTAATGAACGATGTCATCATCCAACGCATTGAACACAGTGCGCGCTTTAAGGAGCTGGTCAGCAAGCGCCAGGCCTTTGCCACCCTGCTGTCGCTGATTATGCTGGTACTCTACGTCGGCTTTATCCTGCTGATCGCCTTTGCCCCCGGCTGGCTCGGCACCCCGCTGCACGCCGGCACCAGCGTAACGCGCGGCATCCCGATCGGCGTCGGCCTGATCGTTATCTCCTTTGTGCTGACCGGCGTCTACGTCTGGCGCGCCAACGGTGAATTTGACCGCCTGACCCGCGAACTGCTTGCCGAGGTGAAGCAATGAAACAGCCTTTACGCCTGTTCAGCCTGCTGGCGCTGCTGCCGGTACCGGCGCTGGCGGCCGACGCCATCAGCGGCGCGGTCGAACGTCAGCCGACCAATATTGAAGCGATCGTGATGTTCCTGATTTTCGTCGCCGCCACGCTGGGGATCACCTACTGGGCGTCGAAGCGCACCCGTTCGCGCAGCGACTACTACACCGCCGGCGGCAACATTACCGGCTTCCAGAACGGCCTGGCGATGGCCGGTGACTTTATGTCAGCCGCCTCGTTCCTCGGTATTTCGGCGCTGGTCTATACCTCCGGCTACGACGGGCTTATCTACTCGCTCGGTTTCCTGGTGGGCTGGCCGATTATCCTGTTCCTGATCGCCGAACGGCTGCGCAATCTTGGCCGCTACACCTTTGCCGATGTCGCCTCTTACCGTCTGCAGCAGAAACCGATCCGCACCCTCTCCGCCTGCGGTTCGCTGGTGGTGGTGGCGCTGTATCTGATTGCGCAGATGGTCGGTGCCGGCAAGCTGATCCAGCTGCTGTTTGGCCTCGACTATCATGTGGCGGTGGTGCTGGTGGGCATTCTGATGGTGCTCTACGTGCTGTTTGGCGGCATGCTGGCCACCACCTGGGTGCAGATTATTAAGGCGGTGCTGCTGCTGTTCGGCGCCAGCTTTATGGCAATTATGGTGATGAAGAGCGTCGGCTTCAGCTTTAATACGCTGTTCAGCGAGGCGATGAAGGTCCATCCGAAAGGCATTGATATTATGAGCCCGGGCGGGCTGGTGAAAGATCCGATCTCGGCGCTGTCGCTCGGGCTGGGGCTGATGTTTGGTACCGCCGGACTGCCGCATATTCTGATGCGCTTCTTCACCGTCAGCGACGCCCGCGAGGCGCGTAAAAGCGTGTTTTACGCCACCGGCTTTATGGGTTACTTCTACTTCCTGACCTTTATTATCGGCTTCGGTGCCATTCTGCTGGTCGGTGCCAACCCGGCGTTTAAAGACGCCGCGGGCGCGCTGATTGGCGGCAATAATATGGCGGCGGTGCATCTGGCCGACGCGGTGGGCGGTAGCCTGTTCCTCGGCTTTATCTCCGCCGTGGCCTTCGCCACCATTCTGGCGGTGGTGGCCGGGCTGACGCTGGCCGGGGCATCGGCGGTGTCGCACGATCTCTATGCCAGCGTGTTCCGTAAGGGGCAGGCAAGCGAGAAAGATGAGCTGCGGGTGTCGAAGATCACCGTGCTGGTGCTGGGGGTGGTGGCAATTGCGCTGGGGATCCTGTTTGAGAAGCAGAATATCGCCTTTATGGTCGGGCTGGCGTTCTCGATCGCCGCCAGCTGTAACTTCCCGATTATCCTGTTGTCGATGTACTGGTCGAAGCTGACCACCCGCGGCGCGATGATCGGCGGCTGGCTGGGGCTGCTGACGGCGGTGGGGCTGATGATCCTCGGCCCGACGGTGTGGGTGCAGGTGCTGGGCCACGCGAAGCCGATATATCCGTATGAGTATCCGGCGCTGTTTTCGATGCTGGCCGCCTTTATCGGGACCTGGCTGTTCTCGGTGACCGATAACTCCGCCAGCGGCGCGCAGGAGCGCCAGCGCTTCCAGGCGCAGTTTATCCGTTCGCAGACCGGGATTGGGATTGAGGGTGGTAAGGGGCACTGAGTCAGCAAGGGGGGCCTGTACGTTCTGAGTTGCCTGAAGGTAAAAACCGTTAACACCGTGCCCGGCTCAGGGAGCCTGTACACTCCGCAAAGACGCAACAAGCGTCATCCATGACAGCTCAGCGCGGGCCCTCCCTGGCCCGCGATGCTTTGCTCCGTGTACAGGCTCCCTTCGCTTTAGGTTCGGAGCTGCCTGAAGGAAGGGCACCGTGCCCGACTCCCATCGTTTTGCATTGTCCGCAGGAGTCATCGCCTGCGGGTTCAGTGATCGACAGGCTCAGGCAGCTCTTTCCGGATAAGCGGACCGTCAGCGGCCAGGGACGGCCGCTGCCGAGCGCACACGGACGTGTTCATAGCGTGTCCGCGTTCCGGAAAGACCCGATACGCCGGGCACCGGAACACGCAGCGACTTCTGCTTTGTGCGGGCCATCCATGACCCGTGATGCTTTGCTCCGTGTACAGGCTCCCTGCGCTTTAGGTTCGGAGCTGACTGAAAGAAAACACCTTTCAAGATACAGCCTCCCTGCGCTTAACGTTCCGAGTTGCCTGTAAGCAGAACAGGTTAGAAGTGCAGCGCGGCACCCACATAAGGGCCGTTGGCGACGACGTTGTCTTTACGACCGTCTTTGCCGTTCAGGCTCATATATTTGTAGCCCACGCTGACGTCAACCAGCGAGATCGGCTGGAAGCTGACGCCGGCAGCGGCTTCCTGATAGTTGTCGATGTGGCTGGAGGTCGCGTCCGGCGCGTAGAAGTACTCACCGTAGACGTTAAACATGCTGGTTACCGGCACCTTAACGCCGCCGCCGATGGCGATGGCATAGCCGTCACGGGTGTCTTTCGGGTTGGTGGACAGTGCTTTGACGGTCGGTGACAGGAACACGTCGCCGACCGCCACGTTGTAGCCCAGACCGAGGCTTTCCACGTTGCCGTCGTGGTCGCTGCGCAGCCAGTCGCCGGACAGCGCAAAGCCCGGGGTGTTGGTGCCCAGACCGACGTGAACGTCAGTGTAGTCTTTGCCCACGCTCACGCCACCTTCGATAGCCTGGGCAGAGCCTGCCAGCGCCAGCAGTGCCAGCGCACCGGTTGTCATTGCCACTCTTTTCATTGTTTTCTCCTGGTAAAAATTACGCATGCCGCAGGGCGGCGAGCGTGAAGACTAAAGCAATCACACTAAGAATTATATGAGAAACAGGGGAAAGCGCCTGAATTTGATTAACATTACAAAAATGGCGGTAAGCAAATATTTCTTATCCGGCCCACATCAGATGACCAATGGCCGGGGCCAGCACCACGGTGAGAATACCGGACAGCATCATCACCAGGCTGGATACCACGCCCTCCTGTGCACCCAGTTCGTAAGCGCGGGCGGTACCGGCACCGTGGGAGGCGGCACCAAAGCCCGCGCCCTTCGCCATCCCCTGGGTTATTGCCAGCCGCAGGAAAAGAATATCCCCCACGGCCATGCCAAATACCCCGGTGATCACCACAAACAGCGCCACCAGGTCCGGCTGGCCGCCGAGCTGTTTCGCCGCCGCCAGCGCAAACGGCGTGGTGATCGAACGCACCGCCAGGCTGCGCTGAATAGCCTCGGGCAGCATCAGCAACCGGGCCAGCCACACCGAGCTGAACACGGCGACCAGCGTGGCGACGATCACCCCGGCGGTCAGCGACAGCCAGTGGCGGCGAATAATCGCCAGGTTTTCATATACCGGCACGGCAAACGCCAGCGTCGCCGGGCCGAGCAGCCACAGCAGCCAGCGGCTCTCACCGATATAGTCCTGCCAGGAAACTTTTGTTACCAGCAGCAGCGCCACCAGCACCATCGGCGTCATCACCAGCGGCATCAGCAGCAGACGGTGCCAGCGGCGGTAGAGGCGCTTATTGCAGAAGTAGACGCCCAGCGTGACCAGCAGGCACACCACGCTCAGCAGCAGATCACGCATGACGTTTAGCCTCCCGCCGCGCGCTCAGCCAGCACTCAAAACGGTAGACCCGCTCCACCACCACGCTGGTCGCCGCCAGCACCAGCAGGGTACTGACGCCGATCACCAGCAGAATGCGCCAGCCCTCCAGCCGCAGCAGCTCCGCATAGTTCACCACCGCCACCACCGCCGGGATAAAGAACAGCAGCATTTCGGCCAGCAGCCAGTTCGCGCCGGCTTTGACCCAGCCGAGCGGCAGCACCCGCAGCACGATCATCGCCAGCAACAGCAGCAGGCCGACGATATTGGCCGGCAGCGGCAGGTGCAGCCAGATCACCAGTTGCTCAGAGAATACAAACAGCGCGATGTAGAGTAAGACCTGCAGTGGCACCTGCAGGCGCTGCCGCCAGGCGGGGGCAGACGGTAGCGGGCCGGTCAGGTGCTGTGGGGTGCTGCGACTCACTTTTTATCCTCGGTAATACTTCGACAGAAATGATTATAAATCCGCGACAAAGGGTGAAAAAAATGAATTAATATTATTCCAGCTATGCCAGAAAGGAATGATGATGGACGTTCGCGCGTTGCGCTATTTTGTGGAAGTGGTTCGCCAGCAGAGTTTTACCCGCGCGGCGGAACAGCTGTACGTCACCCAGCCGACCATCAGCAAGATGCTGCGCCAGCTGGAAGAGGAGCTGGGCTGCACGCTGCTGCTGCGCGAAGGGCGCAGGCTGCATCTGACCGACACCGGCCAGGCGGTCTATCAGCGCGGGCTGACTATCCTGCAGGAGTTTAAACAGCTGGAAGCCGAGATCAGCGATATCAACGAGCTGAAAACCGGCGAGCTGCGGCTGGGCATTCCGCCGATGGTCGGCATGCAGATCGCCGGTGCGGTCTCCGCCTTCCGCCAGCGTTACCCGGGTGTGGTGCTGAAGATCTCTGAGTTTGGCGGCCTGACGGTGCAGCAGGCGGTGCTGACCGGCAGCCTGGACATTGCCATGACCGCCCTGCCAATCGCTGACGATCAGCCACTCAACGCGCTGCCGCTGGTCAGCCATCCGCTGTGCGTGCTGGTGCCGCGTACCGAGGCCTGGCTGCGCCGCACCCACGTGCCGCTGGCCGAGCTGGCCGGGCATCCGATCCTGATTTATAACGAAGAATTTTCCCTCAACCGCCAGCTGATGCGCGCATTTCAGGCCAGCGGCTTTACGCCGCAGATCGCCGTGCGCAGCGGCCAGTGGGACTTTCTGGCGGCAATGGTACAGGCAGGAATGGGGGTAGCGATTTTGCCGGAGCCAGTCTGTCAGCGGCTGGATAAGAGCCAGCTGCTGTGGCTGCCGCTGGAGTCGGATCTGGTGTGGCAGCTGGGGCTGATCTGGCGCGAGGGCAGCTACCTGTCGCGCAGCGCCCAGGCGTGGATCAGCTGCTGCCGCGAGTGCCTGCCGGGTGAAGCACCAGGGCTGTCACTGTAAAATTCAGAAAATGCGCGGTTATTTGTTGCGGAGATGCTGAGAACTAATCCGCACATTTTTGTGCTACCAGCATACGGGCAGGGCATTGCCCCACCCGCCGGTTTACTCCTCTTTACCGCTCAGCAGCGTTTCCAGCAGGTCGAGCTCGTGCAGCAGCTGCTGCATGGTTTCGTTGCTGATCTGCTGGGTGGCGCGCAGGTGGTAGAGCTCGGCGCGTTCGGCACGCACCGCGTTCAGGCGGAAGCGGCGTTCGAGGTTCTCGGCAAACTGCGAACGTTCCAGATCGTCTTTGCCGTCCACCCGGCGGCGCAGGTTACCAATTACCCGCGAACTCACCTCTTTCAGTAGCTCGGTATCGATGTTCTCTTCGGTGTCCGCCGTCAGCCGTTCTTCCATCTTATACAGGCTCTCCATCGCCACGCCGGCCATCACCGCCCGCGCGGTCTGCACTTCGCGGCGGTGCACGCTTTTATCGATGCCATCAATACCGCGCAGCAGCAGCGGCAGCAGCACCACACCAACCAGCAGCGAGAACAGGATCACCCCGGTGGCGAGAAACACCAGCTCGTAGCGCGCCGGGAAGTCGCTGCCGTTGCTCAGCAGCAGCGGAATCGACAGCACGCCGGCGAGGGTAATCGCCCCGCGCACGCCGGCAAAGGTGGCGATCAGCAGCTCGCGGGTGGAGTAGCTGGAAAACTCCATCGGCCGCTTTTTCAGCAGGCGGCGACTGATGGCGCGCATGGTCCACAGCCAGCCGAAACGCACGATCATCAGCGCAAAATAGACCAGTACCACCGAGGCAAACAGCACCCACAGCTCGACGTTAGGGTCGGCATCGGCCTGCCTGACCGAGATTTCCAGAATCCCCGGCAGCTGCAGGCCGAGCATCAGGAACACCATGCCGTTAAACACAAACTCCAGCATCTGCCAGACGCTGTTGGCACGCAGGCGCATCGCCAGCGGCGCCTGGCGAATAATGCCGGAGCGTGAAATGGTCATCCCGGCCGCCACGGCGGCAAGGATGCCGGAGACGCCGATATGCTCGGCAATCAGGTAGGAGGCAAACGGCAGCAGCAGCAGCAGCACGGTCTGCGTTGCCGGATCGTCACCGCTCAGGCGGCTGAACAGGCGCAGCGATTTACCGTACAGCCAGCAGATGGCGATACCGGCCAGCAGGCCGCCAATTGCCACCTTAAGAAATTCGACCGTAGCACCGGAGACGGTAAACACCATGGTGCCCATCACTACCGCCACGGCAAACTTCAGCGACACCAGGCCGGAGGCGTCGTTCATCAACGCCTCGCCCTGCAGGATCGACATGATTTTTTTCGGAATACGCCCTTCACCGACGATGCCGGAGAGCGCCACCGCATCGGTCGGTGACAGGACGGCGGCCAGCGCAAACGCCGGGATCAGCGGGATGCCCGGCACCAGCCAGTAAATCAGGTAACCAATACCGACCACGGTGACCAGCACCAGCGCCAGCGCCAGGCCGATAATCTCCCGCCCGTGGTGCAGGAACTCGCTGGTCGGGGTTTTCCAGCCGTCGGCAAACAGCAGCGGCGGGATAAACAGCACCAGAAACAGCTCGGGGTCAAAGTCGACGTGCAGGCCGAACGTCGGCCAGGCCAGCAGCGCCCCCACGGCAATCTGCACCAGCGGCAGGGGGATCTGAAACGGGATAATACGCGCGGCCACGCCCGAGAGCGACACGACCAGCGTCAAAATGAGGATGGTGAAGAAGATTTCCATGTTTACCTTACTCTGTCTTCCGGTGGGGTTTCATGCAAAGACGGCAGCGCAATGCACCTTGCAGAACATCACCGTCAGCGGCACAGCCAGCGTGACGGGACACAGATTATAGTAAAACAAAATAGTAAACCGTTGAAAAACAGGATGTGCTCAGGAGGGAAATTCAGTAGGTTCTGAAGGTGGGGCCGCCGTCTGCGGCCCCGAAACAGCATTAAATCGCCCAGCCGCCGGCATAGAAAGCGACAAGGATCGCCGCGATAATCACCGTACCGGCGTTCAGCTTGCGCCATTCGCCGGCAAAGATGCGGCCGATCACCAGCGCACCGAAGCCAAGCATAATGCCGGTCACGATGTTGCAGGTCAGCACGATAAACACCGCCGCCAGCAGGCCGGACATCGCATCAACAAAGTCATCAAAGTCGATTTTAGAGACGTTGCTGAGCATCAGCAGGCCAACGTACATCAGCGCCGGTGCCGTGGCATAACCCGGCACCAGGTAGGCCAGCGGTGACAGGAACAGGATCATCAGGAACAGCACGCCGACCACGATCGCCGTCAGGCCGGTTTTGCCGCCCGCCGCGGTGCCCGCCGCCGATTCGATATAGACCGCCGCCGGGGCCGCACCGACCAGACCGGAGAAGATGCTGCTCAGCGAGTCGCTGGTTAACGCCTTACCGCCGTTGATAATCTGGTTGTCTTTATCCAGCAGGTTGGCCTGGCCGGCCACCGCGCGGATGGTGCCGGTGGCATCAAACACCGCGGTCATCACCAGTGCCAGTACGCTTGGCAGCACCGCCGGTTGCAGCGCGCCGAGGATATCCAGGCTGAACACCAGCGAATTCCCCTGCGCATCGCTCAGGCTTGGCATGGCGAACAGCCCCTGATACTTAACCGACGGGTCAAACAGCAGGCCGATCACCGAGATGGCGATAATGGTCAGTAAAATGCCGCCCGGCACGCGCAGTTTCTCCAGACCAAAGATGGCCGCCAGTCCGACCAGCGTCATGATCACCGGGAAGGAGGTGAAGTGGCCCATCGCCACCGGCAGACCGGCCGCCGGGTTCTTCACCACCAGGCCGACGCTGTCCGCGGCGATCAGCAGCAGGAACAGACCGATACCGACTCCGGTACCGTGCGCAACGCCCATCGGCAGGTTGCGCAGGATCCAGGCGCGAATGCCGGTGGCGGATATCAGGGTAAACAGGATACCCATCAGGAACACCGCACCCAGCGCCACCGGCACGCTGATCTGCTGCCCCAGCACCAGGCTGAAGGCGGTAAAGGCGGTCAGCGAGATGGCACAACCGATCGCCATCGGCAGGTTCGCCCACAGCCCCATCAGCAGCGAGCCAAAGCCCGCCACCAGACAGGTGGCCACAAACACCGCCGTTGGCGGGAAGCCGGCTTTACCAAGCATGGACGGCACCACAATCACCGAGTAGACCATCGCCAGGAAGGTCGTAAGTCCGGCAATAATTTCCTGACGCACGCTGCTGCCGCGTGCAGAAATTTTAAACCAGGCGTCCAGGCCGCCGGCCGGTTGAGAAGGAGTCGACATGATAATCCTCTGAGATTTCTTATGAGTTATTGCTGCGCGGTATCGCGGGCAGAGCCGCGATCGACGTTTGCATCCCTGGCACAATAGTCGCGGTGCAGCGGACCTCAGGGAGAGGCGCTGGCCGGATAAAGGCAAACGTTTACTATTTTCACGCAAAAAAAGCCCGGCCGTGATGAGACCTGAAACGATTCACGGAAAGGCAAACGATTATCCAGCCTTTAATGAGGTATTTTCAACACCTGTTCACGTGATTTTTTGCCGGATGGCAGTCAGCCGTTGCGCAACGCCGTTACACAGAGAGGGTAACGGCGAAAAGCCAGGGTGCGAAATAGCCCTTTCTTATGGGTTCAGGATAGCGTTAGTTCACCACCCTGCTGCACCGCACGCTGCCAGGCCTCCCGCGCCTGCACCTTCTGCAGCCAGGCCTGAATCGCCGGGGACTCTTTACCGCCGCCGCGCGCGCTGAGCGCCTGCAGCGGGAAGCTCATCTGCACGTCGGCAATGCTGATGCGGCTGCCGGCGAACCACGCATGTTGCGTCAGGTGCTGTTCGATAAACTCGCGATGGGTAACCAGCTGCGGGTTGAGATAGCCTTTCTGTACGCCCGCGCCAAAGGCGCTGCCAACCGGGCGCAGCAGCCACGGCACCGGCGGTTTCCCCATACGGCCGAAGATCAGCTTCATGACCAGCAGCGGCATCAGCGAACCTTCCGCGTAGTGCAGCCAGTAGCGCGCCTGCAGCTGCTCCTCTTCATCGGACAGCGCCAGCTTTTGTTGCGGATCGTAGCGGCTGGCCAGGTACTCAAGGATAGCGCCGGACTCGGCCACAACCCGGTCACCATCGGTAATCACCGGCGATTTGCCCAGCGGATGGATTTTTTTCAGTTCAGGTGGGGCCAGCAGCGTGCCCTCACGCTGGTAGCGGCGGATCTGGTACGGCACCTCCAGCTCTTCCAGCAGCCACAGGATACGCTGCGAGCGCGAGTTATTCAGATGGTGAACGGTGATCATAGTGGCTCCTGTTGTGTGCCCGGCATAAAAACGTCGGTAACGTCTGAGTATAGGTGACGACGTGCCAGCGGTAAGATTTGAATGAGGGTCACATTTTCGCTGCACCCATCCGCGTTGAAGTCGTCGTTTCACCGAAAAGCCCTGCCGCCAGATTGCCCTTTATACCTGTTCAGGTATGGTGATAATATCACCACAAGGTAAAGGAACAGGGAGATGGGTACACAGGGAGAAAGGCCGTTAATCTGGCTGGGCAGCAGTAAAAAAGATTTGATGTCGCTGCCCACCGCGATCCAGCGTTTTTTTGGCTTCGCACTGGATTTTGCCCAGCGCGGCGAAAAACACGACAGCGTGAAGGTTCTTAAGGGATTTGGCAGCGCCGGTGTTCTGGAGGTCGTGGAGGATGATATTGGCGGTACTTACCGCGCGGTCTATACCGTTAAGTTTTCTGAAGCCGTGTTCGTACTGCATGCTTTCCAAAAGAAGAGTAAACAGGGAATCATGACGCCAAAAGAGGATATGGAGATCGTTCGAATTCGTCTCAAGGTGGCAGAAACCATTGCTCAGGAGTTAAGAAATGAAAAAGACAGTCATTGACGGTATCACCGTTGAGCAGGGTTCAGGCAACGTGTTCGCCGACCTGGGGTTACGCGACGCGGAGAAGCACAAAATTAAGTCTGGGCTGGCCATTGAAATCATCAAGTCGATCCGGCGGCTGGGGCTGACCCAGGCTGCCGCTGGCGAACGCATGGGTATCAGTCAGGCCAAGGTCTCCAATCTGCTGCGTGGTGACTTTACTCACCTCTCGGAGCGTAAGCTGATGGAGTGCCTTAACCGGCTCGGTTGTGATATTGAGATTGTGATTACCCCCTCCTCCTCACCGATTGGTCACCTCAAACTGGCCATTTAACGCCCCGGCGCTCCTGCTCTGATCGTCCAGGGCCGCCTCAGCCGCCCTTCACATCCAGCAGGATCGCGCCGGTGCCCTGCTCGCTCAGCCGGTCGTTCGGGTTGCGCAGCGGGCAGTCCTGCATCGACAGGCAGCCGCAGCCGATGCAGCCGTTAAGATCGTCGCGCAGATGAGTGAGGGTTTCAATGCGCCGGTCCAGCTCGTCACGCCACTGCTGGGACAGCACCGCCCACTCTTTTGGCGACATGCGTTTGTCCGCCGGGTACTGCATCAGGCTGTCGCCGATGGTCGCCAGCGGGATGCCGATACGCTGGGCGATCTTGATCACCGCCACCCGGCGCAGTACGTCACGGTGATAGCGCCGCTGGTTGCCGGCATTGCGGTGGCTGCTGATTAAGCCTTTACTTTCATAGAAATGCAGCGCGGAGACCGCCACGCCGCAGCGCTGGGCTACGTCGCCGGGGGTCAGTTCGCGCTTGTTCGGCGTGGTACGAGTTTTTTTCATTTAGCCCTTTACCTCAAGTTAACTTGAGGAATTATACTCAGCCACCATTGATACCGCGAGGGCTAACGCCCCTGTTGCTCATTTTTTCCGCCAGCGTGGCGCAGAGACCCGGGAGAAACCTGTATGCATGACGAGATCATCAGCACCCTGACCGACTGGATCGATAACAATCTGGATAAGACGCTGTCGATTGATGAAGTAGCCGCAAAATCGGGGTATTCGAAATGGCACCTGCAGCGGATGTTCCGCGCCATCACCAAACAGACGCTGGGGAATTATATTCGCGAGCGCCGCCTGACCCTGGCAGCAGAAGCGCTGCGTCAGACCCAGCGGCCGGTGTTTGATATCGCCATGCAGTACGGCTACGACTCGCAGCAGACCTTTTCCCGCGTGTTCCGCCGCCAGTTTATGCAGACGCCCACCGCCTATCGTCACCATATGCGCCGCCAGGCGCTGGCACGCAGCAGCTGGAGCTTTGACTGCAGTGACTATCCGGCGGGCGGTTTTGCCCAGCGCATCGCCGATCAAAACAGCCCGGCGCGTAATTAAGCCTGCCGCGAGGCGACCACCTGAGGTAGCACGACGCCCGTCATGCAGCAGGAGGGTGACAGATACCAGCCGCCGCCTGACGCTTTAACGTGATACATCGCCGCGTCGGCCTGCGCCATCAGCGCCTGCACGCTGCTGTGATCTTTCCCCTGCGCCGCGCCGATACTCAACGACTGCACAACCCGGGTGCCGTCCTGCAGCACGATCGGCTGTGCCATCGCGGTGATAATATCCTGCGCCACCCGTGCCACCTGATCCGGCCGCTCAACGGTCGCCAGCAGCACCGCAAACTCATCGCCGCCCATCCGCGCCACCAGGTCGTCACGCCGCAGCCGCGCGCGCAGCCGTCGGCCGGTCTCCTTCAGCACCCAGTCCCCCGCCGCATGGCCGTACCGATCGTTAATCTGCTTAAAGCGATCGCCATCAATAAACAGCACCACCATCCGCTCGCGGCACCAGGGCTCCTGCCACAGCGAGGCCAGCTGGTGTTCGAAGGCGGCCCGGTTCGGCAGGCCGGTGAGCGGGTCGTGCAGCGCCTTGTGCGCCAGCGAGGCGTTTTCGCTTGAAAGCTTCTGCTGCCAGCTCTCCAGCTCCGCATGCAGCCGGCGCGACAGGAACCAGGCCAGCAGCGCCACCACCAGCAGCATGGCGCTCAGCAGCAGCAGCACCAGCCAGATCGCATCGGGGGCGGTTTCCCCCCGCTGCGGCTGCGACATTCTCATCGCCAGCAGCGAGACGCTGCCAAACAGCAGCGCCACGCCGACCATCAGCAGATGCATACGCTGAACCTGTTTACGAATGGTCGGGACGCCCGGTGAAAATGCGCTCCCGGTGCGACGGTTTTTCATCATAGGTTCCTCAGTTGCCGCGCCGTTAACGGCGGCCCCGCAGGGCTTCCACCCCGGTAATACGTCCCTGGCGATCGTGGGTGACCCGCAGCAGATCGTTACTGCTGAGTACGCTGACGTCGCTTTCACTGATGGCAAAGCTCTCCGCCACTTCGTCCGGATCCAGACCCGGGCGGCGGCGGCGGCGCTCGGTGCGAAAGCGCAGCTGGTTGTACTTAGCCCAGCCGATCAGCACCAGCGCGTTAAACAGCGCGATAGCAAAATAGAGCGTCAGGGTATCCATTCCCGAGCTCAGCGGCCGCGGGCCGCCGTAAGGCGTTGAGTGCAGGATATGCAGCAATCCGGTGACAAACAACCAGATAAATCCGCACCACGCCAGCAGCGTGAGCAACAGGTCGATGAATCGCGGCAGCCAGCTGCGCGCGGTGAATATCAGCGGTGAAGCCATAGCGTTATCCTTTTTCTATCCCGCGATCCGGGCTTTCCCAGCGCGCGCGGCGCTGGCGCGAACGCAGCATCACTTTCGGGAACGACACCAGGGTGGTAAACAGGCTCAGCATCCAGTAGACCAGCGGATACCAGATCACCCAGAACAGCGAGTTGCCGAGCCTGGGCTCATAGCGGCGCTCGATCAGCAGGCTGACGCTGAACTGCAGCAGACAGGTCACCGCCAGTACCATGCCGGTAAACTGCGGTGGGAACAGATCGTAGACGCGGATATTGTCCGGCAGCGGCATCACCAGCCCCAGCAGAAACAGAATGATGCTCACCGCGTAGGTAAAGGCCCAGATGGTGGAGAAGCTGAACTCAAAGAACAGCACCCACATCCGACGGTACTCCCACGACCAGATATGCCGCAGGTTTTTCAGAAACACCTCGGCACCGCCCTGCGCCCAGCGCAGCCGCTGCTGCCACAGGCCTTTTACGGTCTCCGGCATCAGGATCCAGCACAGCGCGCGCGGCTCGAAAAACACCGACCAGTGGCGCAGCTGCAGCTTCCAGCTGATATCGATATCTTCGGTGATCATCTCCGGGCTCCAGTAGCCCACTTCCGCCAGCGCGCGGCGGCGGAAGGCGGCCACCACGCCGGAGACGGTAAATACCTGGCCATAGACGCGCTGGGTGCGTTTGATCAGGCCAATAATTGAGGAGAACTCCCCAACCTGGATACGGCCAATCAGCGTTGAGCGGGTGCGGATACGCGGGTTGCCGGTGACGGCGCCCACGCGCGGGTTATCCAGCAGCGGGGCCACCAGCCAGGCGGCGGCGTCACGATCCAGCAGGGCGTCACCATCAATACAGACCAGGAAGTCGCTGCGTGCCGCAGCGGCCCCGGTTTGCAACGCGATGGCTTTGCCCTGGTTGGCGGCCAGATGAATCACCCGCAGGTGGGAGAATTCCACCGCCATCTGGTCAAGGATCTCGCCCGTGTCATCTTTGGAACCATCGTTAACGGCGATCACTTCCAGCCGGGCGTAACGCTGGTTCAGCGCGGCCTCCAGCGTTTCACGCACGTTGGGACCTTCGTTGTAGCAGGGCACAATTACCGAGATCAGCGGGTTACCGGCCAGCTCAGGTGCCGGGGCGTTTTCGCCCCACGCCCAGTGCCGTTCGCGGTAGAACCAGAAATAGAGCCCGCCGGTCATCCAGATCCCGGACATAAACAGCGGCCAGAAGAACACGAAGTTCAGCATCACCTCACCGGTATAGATCAGGGTGATGCCAAACGGGATACTCAGCACCAGGCAGAGTATCAGGAACGCAAGAAGACGATCGATCATGGCAGCGGATACCAGGTTGAAGAGAACACGGGACGGATGTCGTTCAGCGCAGGCCGGTTATTCAGAAAATCATCCGGATAGTAGCCAAAGCTCTGAGCGCCGCTGGTCTGCAGCTGTTTCATCCAGTCGGCCAGCTGTTCACCGCTGAGCGCACCCTGCTCTTCCGGCTGACGCCAGTCGCGCGACTGCAGCTCAAACACCGTTTTCTGCAGCGCGCCCGGGCGCAGCGCCACGGTGGTCACCAGCTTATCCAGCCAGGCCAGGTCCTGCCCCTGCGGCACCTGCTCCATCAGCGGCATCGCCATCGGCGCAACCCAGTCGTAGGTTTGCAGGAAGTCGTCGAGGTTCTGCGCAAACCAGGCCTCGCTCTCCGGCTCAAGGATCGGCAGGGCGAAGATATTGCGCGCGGTCTTCACCTGCGGCCCGCGAATGGCGCGCACATCGGCGGCCAGCTGGCGGGTAAAGTCGATAAGCGTGCGGCTTTTAAAGCGCGTCCAGCGCTGCATCATCGCCGGGTCCTGACGGATGGCGGCGATCGAGGTCGGGAAGCCGGCGGCCTGGTAGGCCTGCAGCGCGTCCGGGCTGGCGTCTTCGTCGTCGCCCAGCAGGGCATCATCGTGGAAAATGATGCCGGAGAAAGAGGTATGGGCGGCCAGATCCTGGTAAATCTCGCGAATACGCCGGCGCGCTTCGGCGCTGTACGGCGACAGCCGCTGATACTGCTGCGCATCCACCGTCGTCTGGCCGGTTTTCAGGTCAACCTTCGCCACGCGCGGCAGCGATTTGTCGAGATCGAAGGCCAGCACCGGCATCCATGCATAGACGCTGGCATGAGTCCGGGTACTTATCTGCCACGCTACCCGGTTGAACAGGTCGGCGCGTACCGGCAACCAGCGGTTGGGGAAGTAGAGCTGTTTAACGTTGCCGTCGCCGTCCGGGTCGGCAAACGCCTGCAGGAATACCGTGCTGGCACCGGTGTCGGCCACCCGCTGGATCAGCTTGTCGAGGTTGCGCGACTGCTGCTGCGGGTCTGCATCGTAGACGTAATCGAGATCGACGTGCAGCACGCGCATCGGCGCTTTTTCCTGCACTTCGGCAATGCGCTGCGAGAAGCTGTAGAGGCCTGGGTTGTTGCCGATCAGCAGGCGCGGCACGTTGTCGAGACGGTCAACCGAGGCCAGCCCTTCATTTAAGGTCAGCGCCATCTGGTAGCCCTGCTGACGAACAATGCTCAGCGCTTCACCACCGGCGGCACCGTAAGGCCACACCCAGACGCGCGGCGCTTTGCCGGTCACTTCGGTGATTTTTTGAGTGATTTTCGTTACGTCTTCACGCACGCGCTGGCGGTAGGCGTCCCCGCTCTCATACGCGCCCTGTTCACGGCTGTAGCTACGGTTCACCGCAAACGGCTCGCTGTTACCCTGCGGGTTAGAGACCGCGCCTTTGTGCTGGTCCCAGGTGTGCGCGCCGATTTCCACCAGCCCGGAGCGCGACATCTCGGCAATCTGCTGCCAGGTAGCAAAGCGGTCACGCGGGGTGATCAGCCCGCCGAAGTTGACCGGCTGGCCGACCGGGGTGCTCACCCAGCTGCCGACCGGGGCCAGCACCGCGTGCCACTGGTACGCCTGCAGCAGCGGCCAGACCCGGCGATAGAAACTGCTGTAACCGTCGTCAAAGCTGAGCAGCACCGCTTTTTCCGGCAGCGGCGCGCCGCCGTCGCGGGCGGCGAGGATCTGGTCGACCGACACCGGCCGGTAGCCGTTTTCACGCAGCCAGGCAAACTGTTCGTTAAGCGCGTCGCTGCGCACCGACAGATAGCGCTGGTCGGCCCCGCCGTCTTCAACGTCGTGGTAAGCCAGCACGATAAAGTGATTTTTGGGCCAGGGTTTTTCCGCCGCCAGCACGGCGCGCTGGGCGGGCGGCGTAAAACGCAGCGGCCCGGTCTGGCTGCATGCGCTGGTCAATAGCGCCGCCAGGGCCAGGGAGAGAAGAGTAAACAGGCGCATCGGTCGGCCCCTCAGAATCGGTAATTCATGTCAAAAGACACGGAAAGATTTTTTTCGCGCACGCCGTCATACGGGCGTTTGTCCCAGCTCAGCGTCACGCCGCTGTCCAGCACGTCGTTCCAGCGCACCCGCTGGCCGTAGCTGACGCGGGTGACCGCACCCGCCTGTTGGCCCTGCTGCCAGTAGCGGCCGGCACCGACCTCAACCTGCTGACGCCATTCGGTCTGATAGTGGCGGTACAGCAGGTGATCGAGCGTGACGCCAGGCACCAGCGACAAATCGCGTGACGGGCTGTAGTAAGCGCCGTCGGTTTTGCTGTTGCTGCTGCCGCTGAGGCTGGGGGTAAAGTCGAGGCTGTAACGGGCCGCGGTAAACAGACGCTCTTTGCCTGCCAGCGACCACTTCAGCCGCCGGTTGCCGTCGGAGAACCACGAAGGTGACAGCGTCGCCTGCCACTCACGGCGCTCGCTCTGCCGCCAGCGGGCAAACAGCGAGCCGCCGTCGACCGTCACGCCGTCGCGCAGCGCCCGCAGCGGTGCGTTGCGCATCAGCCGTTCGGCCGATCCTCCCACCCGCCACCGGTCGCTGAGGTCATGCCAGCCCGCCAGACGCAGGCCGGTTTTAGTGCCGCTGCCGTAGCGCTGGCCGTTCAGCTCCAGCTCCGCCCAGTTGTCGCGGGCGCGATACTCCACCCCGCCGCGCACGCTGCGGTTCAGCGCCTTGCCTTCGCGGTACTCGCTGTCGGCAAACGCCAGGCCGCTGAACAGCCGCCAGTTCTCTTCGATCGGCGGGCCGTAGAGCAGTGCGTCCAGCGAAAAGTCATTCGCGCCGCTGACCGGACTGTCGGAGTCGATACCGTGTTCGGCGTTAATCCGCAGTTGGTAATAGCGGTGGACGTTACGCAGGCGATCGAGCCGCTGCGCGCTGCGGCTTTCCGGCTGGCGGGCCAGCACGTCGTCGGCCAGCAGATCGGCCTGATGCCACTCCTGCAGCGCCAGCGCGGTTTGCGCCTGCTGGCTTTCCAGCGCCTGGTTGCGTGGCTCCAGGCTTTCGGCACGCTTGAGCAGCGCTTCCGCCTGGCGCGGCCAGCCGCGCATCAGCAGCACGCCGGCCAGATCGGTCTGCAGGCTCTGATTTGCCGGGGCGGTCTGCGCCAGCTTTTCGGCCCGCTGCTGCGCGAGGGGCAGATCGTCGTTGAGCACCGCCGCCTGCACCTGCATCTGCCGGGCACTGAGCCAGCGGTCGTTCGGCTGTGGCACCGGCGATCCGTAAATGCGCAGGTAATAGGGGGTGATTGCGGCGTACTCGGCGCTCTGCTGGCGCGCTTCTTCGGCCTGTTCGGCTTCGGCATGGGCGTAGAACAGATTATCCTGCTCGCGGCGGGTCAGCATACCGATCTCGCCTTCACGCCGGACCGACTGGTAGAGCGCTACCGCCTGCTCAGGCTGATGCAGATAGAGGTACGCTGAAGCCACCCAGCGGCGGGCATAAGCCGGCACTTCGGCCCCACCGGCGCTCAACTGATGATACTCGTCGATCGCTTTTTGCATCTGACGGCGGGCGACCAGCGCACCAAGGCGGTCGATACGGGCACGGCGAACGTCGCCTGCCGCCTCCGGTTGCAACTGCCACGCCTGCAGCAGCCGCTCATAGCCGGCCAGCGCCCGATCGGCCACGCTGAAGCGTTCGGCCTCGCTGCGGCTGGCGCTGAAGGCGATACGTACCTGCTCCGCCAGCGCGTCGCTCTGCAGGCGACGCAGTTCGGCGGCGGCGGGCTGGCTCTGCCCGCTTGCGCGCAGGGCCTCGCCGCTGACCCGGTTAAGGGCCAGCGCCGAGACGTAGTTTTGCTGAACGTTAAGCAGGCCGGGGTAACGCGTTTCCGCCTGACTGGACGACTGCAGGGCATCCCAGCGCAGCCCGGCGGCCCGCTGGGCGTAGGCGAGATCCAGCCAGTGCTGCGCGGTATCTCCCTGCTGCCGCCGCTGCTGAGCCAGACGCAACGCTTCGGCACGCTGCCCGGCGTCGGCCAGCGTCATAATGTAGCCGCTGTGCAGATCGTCATTAGCCGGCTCCGCGGCCAGCGCAGAGCGCCAGACGGACAACGCCGGCTGCCACTGTTTCAGGTTACGCAGCGCGCGGGCCGCGGCCTGCTGCCCACGTACCGGCAGCGTAACCTGCTGATAGCGCTGCCAGGTGGCCACCACCTGCCGGTCGTCACCCGCCCAGCCGGCGATCTGCAGCCAGTCGGCAATCTCACTGGCGGTGAGATCGCGGTGAGCCGCCTGTTGCGGGAAGAAGGTCAGTGCAGGAGCGCTGTTGCCTGCACGTGCCATGGTAATCAGCTCATCGTAGTGCCGATCCTGCGCCAGCGTAAACGGCGGCACTAAGCCCAGCGCAATGCACAAAGCCACGCGCGCAGGCCGTGCACGGCGCAGCGGATTCAACCTGGTAGTAAAAGTAAATAACACAGAGGCTCCTTTATTATTAACCCAGTCCATTGGAGTATTATTTTTATTGACGCACGATTAGTGCATAGATCTAAATTTAGATCAGGCAATGATGAGAAAATGATACCGATATTTCAGTTCTGAAAAAAAATCCTACACGGGGTTGGTTAATCGTACAACTTTTACCATGATAGGATTCATCTTAAATCATACAAAACTTGACGATTAGCGAGTGGGTCATGTAAATAAAAATCATATAAATCATGGCATTATATTAATGAATATGGTTTTACGCCGTAAAACGATCGCTTGAGAATAGAACCTGGCACTGCCGGAAAAACTTGTACAAAGTGAAATTTTCTCTCACTGAAATTTCGCAGCAATAAATTAGTCTGCCATGATCTCAACAGGCAGATATAAAACTGTCATGACAGCGTCCATTTTCAGTGCTGGCAAGGAATCACCTGTGGCCAGCAGCAATTTAATTTCCTTAATGACTTTCGCCTGTAAACATTCCATATCATATTCCTGCCCTAATGTTTTATTTCGCACCCCTGTTACCGATCGCCCTTAGGGACGAGGCGGCGAAAAAATGGTCATTTGCAAGCTAAAAATTGTTCAAAAAAATAATCCAGATGGTACAATGTGACCGCCATCACACTTTACCCCCGTATTCGATCGGAAAGAGCCCTCCTGGTTGCTCTCCTCCGCCAGCTGGTGGCACTTTTTCCTGTCAGGTCTGTTATTGCGGAGTGTTAAGAATGGGTACGATTACCGCCAGCGTGCTGCTGATGAGGTGGGAGCTGTTAAGCGCAGTGATGATGTTTCTGGCCAGCACCTTCAACGTGAAGTGTCGCCAGGCCAGCCGCAACGCGATGGCGTTTGTTTTCACCGGTATCGGTATCGGCATGTCGTGCTGGTTCGTCACCGGCCTGCTGGGCATCACGCTGAGCATGGAAAACCTGCACAACTTCTGGCACATCACCAAAGAGGTGTTTGTTGACGTGATGAGCCGCACGCCACCCGAGTGGCCGCTGCCCTGAGCCTGATGCCTGACGGGCCGCATCGGGTGCTGCACAACCTGGCAGCATTCGGCGGCCCCGGCGCGTCTTGCCCGCTGACAATCTGATTTCGTCCTGAATCTCCCCAGCCATAAACCACAGATAATAGCGCACAGAGTGGATTAGTCGATCCGCGATGAATACGCTCAGGCATTTTCCAACCGTTACCCTGACTCACCCAACGCAGGGAAGGAATGCAAGGGTGCCCCGAAGATAACGGATGGTATGAGTCAGCGTTACTTTATTTTCTGGATGACGGCTTTGCTCATCCCTAATCGCGATGCCTGTCTGGTGCCACCCTTCTTCGCCAATGCAAGAGTTAATAGAATTTATTCTTTAAAATCTGATAGTTAAATCAAAAAAGGCCGAACTTTTTCGTGTTTAAACATCGTTTGATTCGGCAAAGCCGAGTATTTTAAACAGCAGGAAAAAATCTCATTATTTTGTGAATCCGGTCTGTTTTACATGCAATGTCGATTATTAGAATCGCACTTACATTTATACCAGGTTAATATCCCGATACAGTTAAGATATATAAATAAATTATTATCACTCCGGCATAATTAAGCAAGGTAATCGCATTAATGAGAAAGTCACGTTATACCGAAGAACAAATCACCAGCGCTATTAAAGCATCGGAAAACGGGTCCCGGACGAAAGACATTTGTGACTCGCTGGGCATCTCTGAAGCGACCTTCTACAGCTGGAAGAAAAAGTATGCCGGGCTGGATTCGGAACAGGGAAGGAAAATCAGAGAATTAGAGGAAGCGCTGCAGAGCCTGAGCCGTGAACTGCAGCAGCTGGCGGGCGACAAAGAGATGCTCCAGGGCGTGGTGAAGAACTTTTTCAGCACCGGCGATAAACGCCAGGCGGTTAATTTCCTGCAGGAAACTTACCAGATTGGCACCCGCCACAGCTGTCGCCTGCTGGATATCAGCCGCAGCGTTTACCACTATTCCTGTCACTGTGAAAATCATTGACGTTGCCCGACGGCTGGCACCCTCCAGCCGGACGTAAAAAGACACGTTATCAATGCTTAATGTTAACCGGCCAGATAATCACCAGCGCCGCTGAAAGCACGCGCGGTGCTAATCATTCTTCTGCGCACCCGTTGCGTTAACGGGTGGGAGATTCCAGCTGCACGTCATCAATTTTCCAGCCGTCGCGGTCGTGGGTCAGCGTCACCAGCAGCTGTTGCCGATCGGCCGGATCGCGACCCAGCACCACCTCGCCGCTGGCCTGATTACCGTTGAGGGTAAAATCACTTGCGCTGACGTTATTGACCCAGCCGTCGCTGTAATCCTGATCCTGTAAGAAGTAGTCGTCATCCATCCCCTGCGGGCTTTTGATCAGCAGCGTGATTTTTTTCAGCAACCGTTCGGTAACGTACTCTTTTAACAGCGGGTCGTGCTCATCAATCGGGCTCTCTTCATGGCTTAACGCCGTCAGATACCAGTTGTAAAAAGCCAGGCTGGTCCCCTGCGGGTCGGCGTTATGCTCTGCCGCCAGCGTCTGGAAGGCCATTGTTGATGCCAGCAGCATCAGCCACCACTTTTTCATGCAAACCATCCCGAATAACCTTTGCCACCCCTTTCGCTCCCTCACTCTGCCGTCAGCCTCCTGGCTGCCAGTGATTGTATTGAAATTACGCAGCGAATCCAGCCTGCAACGCCCCCGTTGCCCCGCTTTTGCCACTATTTTTTATTGCAGGTTTATGCAGGCCGCGGCCGCAGGCAACCCAGGGTTACCCGCGGCGCGGAACGGCTGACGCGGCAGCGTCAGGCCCAGTGCTTGTTCTTACTGGTTTTACCGATGCCGGGGTTACAGCTGTTGGTGGGATCAAGCTGATGGAAGTGGTGCTGATGCTCTTCCGAGGCCTGATAAAGATGGCCAATATTATGTTCGGCCGGATACTTCGCCCCGCGCTGGTCAAGATACGCCAGCACCGCCTGTTTAAACTGCGCGCCGTCCACACCGGGTTGCAGAATATAGTCCTGATGGTTGACCAGGCAGAAGAAGTGGCCGCAGCAGGACTCCTCAAGCACCTGTGCCTGTAGCTCGGCGGGCAGCTCGATACGCCACTGCGTGTCGTTACGGCGCAGCGCCACGTCAAAGGCGATCAGCCGCTGGTCGGTGTTAATGCCGTAGGCATCGCAGTAAAACACCGTGCAGGCGCCGACGCCAAAGCGCACCAGGAACGCGTCACGCTGTTCCGTCTCATCGCAGTGGAACCACTCACCGTTGTGCCCGCTGAAAAAGACGGTCAGCAGCCGGTGCATTTGCGCCACCTCACTGTGCGCCACCTTAATCATCAGGTGATGCTCATAGCGACGGTGCCAGGAGAGCAGCCGCGGCGCAATGCCGGAGGGGGTAATGCGGTTGCCCAGCTGGATCAGCTTATCGATGGTGTTCTGCGGCAACAGGTTGAGCTTTTTCACCCACGCATCCCAGCGGGCCTTCTTCGCCATCAGCCCAGGCAGCGCCGCCGGGCCCAGCCGCCGGATAGACAGCAGCATATGCCGCG
The DNA here is from genome assembly GCF_001422605.1 of Erwinia sp. Leaf53. Classification (NCBI taxonomy): domain Bacteria; kingdom Pseudomonadati; phylum Pseudomonadota; class Gammaproteobacteria; order Enterobacterales; family Erwiniaceae; genus Erwinia; species Erwinia sp. Leaf53. The sequence continues at coordinate 76,734 of NZ_LMLK01000012.1, read as the reverse complement.
CGTAACGCAGGGTCAGGCGGAAGGCGTTGCGGTGGATATATTCGGCCTGAACCGGCAGCTGCTCCATGTTCTCAATCAGGTAACGGCGCAGCGCCAGCAGCACCTGCTCATCGTTGGTGCCGAGGTAGAAGGTATCCTCCTGCTCGCTGGCGTCAAAGGTGGCGAGGCGAACGGCGAAGACGATCACCTTACCGGCGCAGCCCGCGCTGTCGTGCAGGTACTGAGGATTACCGTTAAAGCGCGTCGGCGTTACCGCATCAACATCTTTGATCACAGACGCATAGTCATCGGCCCAGATCTTCCCCGCCCAGTCCGGCGCGCTGCCGGTGGTATAGCTGCCGGCCTGCAGATTGGCGAGCATCGCCTCCGGCGTCTCGCCAAGATCGATCCCCAGGTGATTAATCAGCTGCAGCTCACCCGCGTCGTTAATGCGAGCAAACAGTGATTTTTCGGTAAACGCCGGGCCGCGCTGCAGCAGTGAACCGCCGGAGTTATTGCAGATGCCGCCGACCACCGACGCGCCGATACAGGAGGAACCAATCACCGAGTGCGGCTCTTTATGGTGAGGCTTCAGCGCCGCTTCCAGTTCGGTCAGGGTGCTGCCGGGGAAGGCGATCGCCTGCCGTGCATTATCGATCACCTGCACCCCTTTAATCTGCCGGGTGCTGACGACGATCACCGGCCGGTCATAATCATCGCCGTGCGGCGTGGAGCCACCGGTGACGCCGGTGTTGGACGCCTGCATCAGAATAATGGTGTCGTTCTGCTGGCAGACCTGCAGCACCTGCCACAGCTGCAGCAGGGTTTGCGGCACCGCCACGGCCAGCGCGTCGCCGTGGCCAACGCGGAAGCCTTTGCAGTAATACGCTTTCTTGTAGCTATCGGTGATCAGCTGGCCTGAACCAACCACGTCGCTCAGCTGTTGAAGGACTGTAGAGTGTTGCATCGTCGCGCTGCCGCTCCCTGGAACTGAAGTTATGCGCAAAGAGTGTACCGGGGGGTGAGGTTGAGAGCCAGCGTTGCGTTTTGCTGCGCGAATTGTGCCGGGTAATAAAGTGATTTATCCGGCCTCAGGCGCTCACAGCCATCACTATCTTCCGCCATACCCCCCTGGTCCGGCGTGAATATCGCTGTCGCCGCCGCCATCGGCGGGGAAAATTTTTCCACCTGACTTTTTCGCTATCGGTGAATAAATAGTTAGAATTTTCTCAGGTATAGGGAAAGCATTTTTATGCAAAAAATATGCAGTTAAAATGCATAAGGATAATTATTCACTTGTTTTTCAGAATCTTGAATGTGATCAAAAAGTGAATAAAAGCGCTTTACACTGTGTTGACATTGTTACTCCGCACGGCCAGAGTTAGGCCACCTGACCCACCCTGCGGATTAACGCTCACGGGTTAACGGGCAGATCGTGACACTGAGTCGTGGCGAGTTCCCGACGATTTCCTTAAGCAGTCCATCCGGCTGCTTCTCTGGCCAATGACGACGCTCTGCGTCTTCCTGTCGCGTTGACCATGTTGAACCCCCATCGTTGCGGGACGGCCTGATGTTGCCCGCTGACCGCGAAAATAGTGAGAGGATGCTTATGTCTGACCCGACGGATGCGCAGCAGGAACTGCATCGTGGCCTCAGTTCGCGCCATATTCAGCTGATCTCCCTTGGCGGTGCAATCGGCACCGGCCTGTTTATGGGCGCAGGAAAAACCATCGCCGTCTCCGGCACCTCGATCCTGATCACCTACGTGGTGGTGGGTTTCTTTATGTATATGGTGATGCGGGCGATGGGCGAAGTGCTGCTGAGCAAGCTGTCGTATCGCTCATTTGCCGACTTTGTTGCCGACTACCTCGGCCCGAAGGCCAGCTTCTATCTCGGCTGGTCCTACTGGCTTAGTTGGGTGGTGACCTGCATTGCCGACGTGGTGGTATGCGGCGGCTACGTGCAGTACTGGCTGCCGGAGCTGTCGCCGTGGATCCCGGCGCTGCTGACCCTCGGCATCCTTTGCCTGCTTAACCTGCTGGCGGTGAAAATGTTCGGCGAAACCGAATTCTGGTTCGCGATCGTTAAGATTATTGCCATCGTGGCGCTGATCGTCACCGGGGCCTGGATGATTGCCACCGGCTGGATGTCGCCGGACGGCGTGCAGGCCTCGCTGCATAACCTTAGCGACCCGGCGGTTTTTATGCCCCACGGGGTGATCGGCTTCTTTGCCGGCTTCCAGATCGCCATCTTCGCCTATACCGGCGTCGAGCTGCTGGGCACCATGAGCGCCGAAACCCGCTCGCCGGAGACCGTGCTGCCAAAAGCGATTAAATCAATTCCGCTGCGCATTATCATTTTCTACGTTCTGTCGATGGTGGTGATCATCGCCGTGACCTCCTGGCAGCATATCTCGCCGGAAACCAGCCCGTTCGTCACGCTGTTTGCCAAAGCGGGCCTGCCGGCGGCGGCGGCGATCATTAACTTTGTCGCCCTGACCTCGGCGATGTCGTCGGCCAACAGCGGCGTCTACTGCAGCACCCGCATGCTGTACGGCCTGTCCGTCGAGAAGCACGCCCACCGGCAGTTCCGCATTCTGTCGCGCTCCACCTCAATTCCGGTACGCAGCCTGCTGTTCACCTGCTTCTGCATGTTTATCGGTACGCTGCTGCTGTTCCTGGTACCCAACGTGATGACGCTGTTCACCGTCGTCTCGACCCTGGCCGCTATTCTGGTGATCTATACCTGGGCAATGATCCTGATTGCCTACCTGGTCTACCGCAGGCGTAACCCACAGGCGCACCAGCGCTCGGCGTTCAAAATGCCGGCGGGCATCACCATGAGCTGGCTGACGCTGCTGTTCTTCCTGTTCTCACTGGTAGTGATGGTGTTTGACCCGGACACGCTGCTGGGCCTGGTGGCGATGCCGTTCTGGTTTGTGCTGCTTGAAGGGGTATGGCGGCTGAAACAGCGCCGCGAACGGGACGTGCTGAAGCTGGAAACCAGCCGCTGAGCCGGGTGCGGTTTTCTACCTTCAGGCACTCTGAACGTAAAGCGAAGGGAACCTGTACACGGAGCAAAGCATCGCGTGCGGGGGATGACAGAAGTCGCTGCAGGTTTCGCCGCCCGTCCTCGCGGCAGTAATCGCTTTACGTGCGGGTCGCTGCCGGTTCGCGTGCCCGGCGTATCGGGTATATCCGGAACGCGGACACGCTGTAAATACGTCCATGTACGCTCGGCGCCGGCCATCCCTGGCCGTCGACGGTCCGCTAACCCGGATATACCCGATTGCCCGAACGTTCTGATGTTGCTGCCACAGTCCGTCGATCACTGAACCCGCAGATGATGTCATCTGCAGACAACGCAAACGCAGCGATTTAAGTCAGGCACGATGTTAACGGTTTTTTACCTTCAGGCGACTCAGAACGTAAAGCGAAGGGAGCCTGTACACGGAGCAAAGCATCRCGGGMCAGGGATGKCCCGCGCTGAGCTGTCATGGATGACGTTTTTTGCGTCTTTGCGGAGTGTACAGGCTCCCTGAGAGCCTGTACACGGAGCAAAGCATCGCGGGCCAGGGATGGCCCGCGCTGAGCTGTCAGGGATGACGTTTTTTGCGTCTTTGCGGAGTGTACAGGCTCCCTGAGCCGTGCACACTGTTAAAACAAACGCCGCTTTTACGCTTTTACGCTTTTACGCTTTTACGCTAAAAAGATTACAGCACGCCCTGTGCCAGCATCGCGTCCGCCACCTTCACGAAACCGGCGATATTGGCACCGTGTACGTAGTGGGTCTGCTTACCTTCACCACCGTACTCAACGCATGAGTGGTGGATGTCCAGCATGATGTGCTGCAGGCGGATATCCACCTTCTCAGCCTTCCAGCTCAGACGCGCGGCGTTCTGCGCCATCTCCAGACCCGAAGTCGCCACGCCACCGGCGTTAGCCGCTTTGCCCGGTGCGAACAGCACGCCGGCATCAAGGAAGGCATCGGTCGCCTGAATCGTGGTTGGCATATTGGCACCTTCCGCTACCGCCTTCACGCCGTTGGCGATCAGCAGTTTAGCTGCGGGCAGATCCAGTTCGTTCTGGGTGGCGCACGGCAGCGCGATATCCACCGCCACGCCCCACGGCTGCTGGCCTTCGAGGTAAGTCAGACCGCGCTCGCGGGCATAGTCTTCCACCGTGCCGTAACGCACGTTTTTGATATCGGCCAGATGCGCCAGCTTCTCGGTGGTAAAGCCCTCTTCATCCACCACGGTACCGCGGGAGTCAGACACGGTGACCACGCGCGCGCCCAGCTCCAGCGCTTTTTCGATCGCGTACTGCGCCACGTTACCGGAACCGGAAACCGACACGCGGCTGCCTTCAAAACCGAGGCTGTGACGCTTGAGCATCGCTTCGGTGAAATAGACCAGACCATAACCGGTGGCTTCCGGGCGGATCAGACTGCCGCCAAAGGTCAGCCCTTTGCCGGTGAACACGCAGGCGGTGTTATTGGAAAGCTTTTTCATCATGCCGGACATAAAGCCGACTTCGCGGCCGCCCACGCCAATATCGCCCGCCGGGACGTCGGTGTCCGGCCCCAGGTGACGATACAGCTCGGTCATCAGCGCCTGACAGAAGCGCATCACTTCCGCGTTGCTTTTGCCTTTCGGGTTAAAGTCAGAACCGCCTTTACCGCCGCCCATTGGCAGGGTGGTCAGGGCATTTTTAAAGGTCTGTTCAAAACCGAGGAACTTCAGAATCGACAGGTTGACCGACGGGTGGAAACGCATGCCGCCTTTGAACGGACCAATCGCCGAGCTGAACTGGACGCGCCAGGCGCGGTTAACATGTACCTGACCTTTGTCATCGGTCCAGGCGACGCGGAACTGAATCAGACGCTCTGGTTCCACCAGACGTTCCAGCAGCCCCTGATCCTGGTAGCGTGGGTTCTGCTCAATGAACGGCCACAGCGAGGTGAACACCTCACGAACCGCCTGCAGGAATTCCGGCTGGTGTGGGTCGCGCTGTTGCAGAGAGGTAAGAAACGACTCCAGAGAGTTATAACCTTTCATTACTGATTCCTTATGCCAGATGTGCGTCCGCTGACGGGCTTGACTGTTTTTTTAATAGTCAGCGGGGTGATTATTGTGCGTCGTCGACTATATCACCGCTTTTTGCCCGTACAATAAAAAACTTATGACCCGCAGGCTGCTGAAATACCTGCTAATTACGGGGTTTTCTATCTCATAACCATAACGGATTAGCGACCGAAGTCAGTGATGGCGCGGCCTCAGGCACGTTTTCTGCTACCGGAAACAATCCAGTCAGAACCTAAAGACGCCAGATAAAAAAATTATTGCAAAACAGTGGCCTGGACAATGACATAAGAATTTATTATGACGATTTTTCTGCGATGAAACATAGTGATACCCGAAAACGACGCCATTAGCGTCTGCAGCCATAGCGGCAAAAACTGCGACGACAAGCAGCCAGCACTGGAGAAACGCAGACATCAGCGACGCTGGGAACGGTGAGTACGGTAAGGACCGCAGGACGGTGACACATGCCTGAAACAGAGGCCCGCCGCAGAACGCGGCGGGCCTGAAGGTTACTTCATCGCTGGCGTCTGCAGCTTCTGCAGTGCCCCGGTCTGCTTGCGCATCTCTGCCACCTGTTTCGCCGTAACTTCCGCGCCCTGGTTACCCCAGCAGTTACGCACGTAGTTCAGCACTTCAGCAATCTGCCGGTCGTCCATCTTCCAGTCGAACGCGGGCATCCCGGCGGCCGTCTGCCGCTCTTCGGTGTGCGGCGCGCGGGCACCACGCAGCATGGCGTGGATCATATTGGTCGGGTTGTGCTGCATCGCCAGGTTGCCGGCAAACGCCGGCACCATGCCGGTGATGCCTTCACCCTGCAGGCCGTGGCAGGCCGAACAGTTAACCTCATAGCTCAGCGCGGCACGGCTCTTCAGCCCGTCATCCAGTACCATCCCCTGCGGGGCCGGCGTCTCTGACGGCTTCACGCCGCGCAGATAGTGGGCAATCGCCTGCAGATCGTCACCGGTGAAGTACTGGGTTGAGTGTTCCACCGCTTCGGCCATTGGCCCTGCCGCCACGCTGATGCCGTTCGAACCGGTTTTCAGATAGTCGGCTACCTCATCCGTACTCCAGTTGCCGATACCCGCGTGCGGGTTCGGCGAGATATCCGGCGCATACCAGTCTCCGAGGCTGCCGCCCTGCAGATACGCGCTGCCGATCTCCCCGCCCAGCGCATTGCGGGGCGTGTGGCAGACGCTACAGTGTGCCGATCCGTCCACCAGATATTTACCGCGGTTCCACGCGGCGTCCTGCTCAGCATCCGGCCTGAAGCCGTTGTTATCAAAGAACAACAGGTTCCAACCCGCCATTGCCAGGCGGATGTTATACGGGAAGTGCATACCGGCGTTTTCATCCACCCGCTTGCTGCGCGAAGGGATAGCAGAGAAATATGCCCATAAATCATGCATATCCTCATCGCTAATCTGCGTGTAGGCGGTGTAAGGCATCGCCGGGTAGAGGAAACCTTTCTCACCGCGACCGTGGCGCACCGCGTTGTAGAAATCACGCTCGGTCATGCGGCCAATACCGGTTTCACGATCCGGCGTAATATTGGAGGTCTCCAGCGCGCCAAACGGCGTATCGATCTTGTAGCCACCGGCAAAATCGGCGTTATGGCAGGCGGCGCAGTCGGCCAGGCGCATCACGTATTCGCCGCGTTTAATCGCCGCCGGGTCGCTGCTTTTGAAATCGGCCAGCTGCACCTTATCGTCGGCGACCGCATTACGTGAGGTGTCCAGCACCGTCCACAGACGACCGGCCGCACCGATCCCGGCCAGCACGGCCAGCGCCGCCAGGCTGTATGCAAGTTTCTTTTTTATGCTCATCGGATTATGCCCCCACCAGCGGCGCAGGGTTTTTAACGTAAGTTTCATGGATGGCGCGCGCGGCGCGGATCGCCAGTGCACCGACGGTGACGGTCGGGTTATAGCCGCCGTTGTTCGGGAAGGCCGAGGCGCCAACCACGAACAGGTTGTGCGCGTCCCAGCTCTGCAGGTACGGGTTGAGCGCCGAGGTGGTCGGATCGCTGCCCATCACCGCCCCGCCGATGGTGTGTGAGCTGTGCTGCATATAGGGGTTCCAGCTCTTCTCTGACTGGTTATCCACCACCAGATGCTGGCCGCCGATCTCTTTCATGATATTGATGGCGCGATCGGTAATGTACTTTGCCATGCGGATATCGTTCTTGTTCCAGTCGAAGGTCATGCGCAGCAGCGGCTGGCCGTGGCGATCTTTGTAGAGCGGGTCGAGGTCGAGATACGCCTCGCGCACCGGCATTGAGGTGCCCTGGCAGAAGATAGTCCCTGCGGTCTGGTAGTCACGCGCGTAGCCCGCCTTCCACTCGCTGCCCCAGCGTTTGGTGCCCGGGCGCAGGCCGTCCATATTCTGGATCGGCCGCCCGTTGGTGGAGAAGCCCATAATCCCGGCACCGCCGATAAAATCGAGATGGCTGTGGTCGAAGTTATCGCCGTTGAAGTCGTCAATCTGCACCGCCAGCGCGCCGCCGCCGATAAACGGGTTCATATGCTCGTTATCGAAGAAGCCGGTGACCGATGAGCAGGTCTGATAGTTGTAGTTACGGCCGATGGTGCCACGACCGGTGTGCGGATCGTACTGCTCGCCGACGCCGGAGAGCAGCATCAGGCGCACGTTATCCATCTGGTAGGCGGTGAAGCAGACCACATCGGCCGGCTGGAAGCCTTCAGTACCCTCTTTGGTAATAAATTTCACGCCGGTGAGCGTTTTGCCGTCCTCATGCTTTACCGCGTGCAGCACTTCGGTGTCGGCCAGCAGGGTAAAGTTCGGGCGGCGCATCAGCGCGGGCAGGATACAGGCCTGCGGTGAGGATTTGGAGAAGTTGCCGCAGCCGTGAAAGTCGCAGAAGCCGCAGTAGGTGCACGGCCCCATGGTGACGCCAAGCGGGTTCACGTACGCCTGCGAAATGTTACCCGCCGGGACGGTAAACGGGTGATAGCCCATCCGTTCGGTGGTGGTGCGGTACTTGCGCATCCAGTGGGTGTCTTTCAGCGGTGGCGTCGGATACTCGCGCGTGCGTGAGCCTTCAAATACGTTGCCGCCGTGAATTTTTTCACCGTTAAGATTACCGGCCTTGCCCGAGGTACCGGCTATGCGTTCGAAACGGTCATAGTAAGGGGCCATTTCATCATAGGTCACGCCCCAGTCCTGCAGCTGCAGGCCGGCCATTTTCGCCGCGCCGTAGCGCTCACGGGTCTGGCTGGCGACCTCAAAATCCCACGGCGAGAAGCGCCACGACATGCCCGCCCAGTGAGTGCCGGCTCCGCCCACGTTCCAGCCAAACTGGAAGGCCGACCAGTTACGCACCGGCGCTGCCTCCTGATCCGGGCGGTTACGGAAGGTGGTGGTTTCCACGCTCATCGGCTGCATGATTTTTCGGCGGGTGTGCCAGCGCAGCTCGTCCGGATCTACCGCCGGTGGGAAGTCGGTGGAGGTATCACGCCATGCGCCGCGCTCAATCCCCACCACGTTCAGCCCGGCACGCGTTAACTCTTCGGCCATCACCGAGCCAGCCCATCCCATGCCGACAATCACTACGTCAGCCTTTGCTCTTATTTGCGACATTTGCTCTGTTCCTGCTGTTTTTATTAATCGTTCGGGATGAGGCTGACCGGAATCAGCTTTAAATCTTCGTTGTGGCGATCGACATACGGGCGATAGTCGTAACGCGCACCGGGGAAGCCAATCATTTTCCAGCCGGCCATATTTTTATTCCCACCGTAGATCGGATCGGCCAGATAGCCTTCACGGGCGTTGCGCAGCATTAACTCAAACAGCGCCTGGCTGTTAATATCACGGCCGAGATCGACAGCGCCTTTTTCCATGGCGGTGAGGAAGCAGTCGATCTGTTCAGCGTTCAGCGTATGCAGCGAGCCCTGATGATTTTTCTGCGCCCAGCTTTCCAGCGCCGACAGCCCGGTCAGGTAGCGTTCACGCGGCGGGGTAAGAAACTGCGGACTGCCCATCAGCCGCTGCTCATTTTCCGGTTTCAGCGGACCGTCCAGATAGAGCGCGGCCCCGGAGCCGTAGTCACCGGCCAGCTGGCTGTCGACGAACTCAATGCAGCCCGCTTCGGTGGCCGACGGGCCGTGGCGGTCAGCGGGGATCAGCCGGTCAAAGATCGCCGACAGGTTTTTACGGGCCGTTTCATCGGTCAGCACCTGATAACCCTGCTGCCAGGCCGGTTGCGGCAGATGGTCAGTATTCATCTGCGTGGCCAGCGGTACGTTGCGCAGCTCCTGCGCGGCCAGCTTCGGCGCGACGGCGAATGCCGCCGCGATAGAACTCAGCGAAAATATCGCCTCTCTGCGGTTCATAGTTTTTCCTTTACGACGGCGGCCAGCATGGCCGCGATTGCCCGACACTAAAAAAAGACGTAACGATCCCCACCCGGACCAGTGACTGGCTGTTCGGGCGTATTCCTGAGGTGAATTTTAATTACGACCAGCCCTACGCTGACGTATTCACGTTCGTATTATTAGCGTGCACGAGTGCGCACATTCTGTTTGGGTGCAGAGAGTATCAATAAACGCCCACCGTACCGGTTATCCCGTTAGCGGCTGGCGAATTATGCGCAGGGAGAAATACTACCCTGCATCTTTTATTATCAGCGGGATGCGTACGGCGGAACTTTCTCACACCCCTTTGGTTATTACCGCGATATTACTCAACCGTTACCGGCAGATGGGAACGGCGGATCTTCAGTTCACCTTTGCGCCACGCTTCCGGTGGGCTGGCACGCTCCTCAATCAGCCGGTTCAGCGACTCACCGGTCAGCGACTCAATCCCCTGGCTGTAGCTGGTCAGCTGATAGCTTTCGCTGCCGGCCTCTTCGATATCATCAAAGCCCACTACCGCAATCGTACCCTCGTTGCCGGTGAGGCGTAATGCATCCAGCACGCCCAGCGCCAGGATATCGTTTTCACAGAACAGTGCCTCAACGCGCTGCCCGGCCGGCACCGCCTGCAGATAGTCCAGCAGGGCCTGCATTGCCAGGGTACGGCTGTATTCCCCGGCGATCAGCAGGCGATCGACCATTTTCCCGGCCTGCTGCAGCTGCTGCTGGTAGCCGTCATAGCGGTACAGCTGGCTGCTCAGCGTGTCAGGCCCCTTCATATAGCCAAAGCGCTGATATCCCTGCGCCAGCAGCAGAGACGCCACTTCAGCACCGGCCTGATGACCGTCAATATTCACCACTTCGATGTCTTCCACATCGCTGTTGCGGCACACCTGCACCAGCGGGATATGGTGCAGCTCATGCGCTATCGCAATCAGCTGGTCGGTCAGCACCGTGCCTAAAAACAGGATGCCGTCCACCTGCAGCTGGTCTGCCATCGCCATCACCGAGCGGTAGTTTTCCCCGGTGGTGATGTTGAGGAGCAGTGCCATATAACCGCGCGCCTGCAGCTGTCGGGTAACCACATCCATCATCATCATCGAGTGCGGGTTCTGCATCTGGTCGATCACCACACCGATGATGTGGGTGCGCTTTTTCGACAGGCTGCGCGCCAGCAGGTTGGGCCGGTAGCCCAGCTCTTTCGCGGCGGCCAGCACCTTCTCGCGCGCCCGCCCGGAGACCGACGCCCCCGGCGTGAAGGCGCGTGATACCGTCCATTTAGACACACCCGCCATCGCCGCCACATCGCTGGCGGTGGCCTTGTGGCGCGTCTTTGTCTCTTTTGTCATAACACCTGCGTCCCAGTGTCCGAGTTACGTAACCCAGCATTGAACGCTAAACGCAGGGGAAAAGAAACCTTTAGCCGTGCTTCGCGCGGCCAATCCGTGACCACAGCGTTATCCCCTGTTAATGTTGCGATTATGTTCGATCTTTGCACCCGATTGCAATTATTTTTGCATCCGGGTGCAGAATATTGAAATTTTGTTATAGCAAGAGGGTGAGATGGCATTCAGGTGTGGGATCCTTGTTCATCCGTGTGCCGGGCGTGCAGCCGACAGGGACCGCGGTCGGGCAGGCAAGACAGGATGGGCTGTCGTGGCCGGACGGGTGGGTGGGGGATGTGGTTGTCGCGTGTTCCATCCGCACCGGCTGGGGTGCGGATGCCGCTGGGGTTTAACGGAAAAGTGGGATGTTGCGCCAGGCCGTAAAGGTCAGCAGGCCGATGGCCGCCACGCCCCAGGCCATGGCGGCCAGCGTCCAGTGCGCGTACTGATAGAGCGCCAGCAGCAGCAACGGCAATGTGCTGGAACAGAGCGAGTAGGACAGATTATAGATCAGCGAAATGCCGGTCACCTTCACCTGCGGCGGGAACAGCTGCACCATCACCGCCGGTACGGCGGCGATCACCCCACAGCACAGGCCGAGCAGGATGTAGCTCAGCAGCACGCGGGTGATGTCGCCGCTGAGGCTGGCGGCCATCACGCTGACGCCTGCCGCCAGCAGCACCGAATAAATGGCGAAGGTGCGCCACGCGCCCAGCCGGTCGGCGATCCAGCCGGCAACAATACAGCCCACGTTGAGCGCCAGAATGCCCACGCAGCTGATGCGGAAGGTGGTCGCGGCATCAAAATGCCAGCTCTTCTGCAGGATCAGCGGCAGCACCACCACGGTGACGATCACCGCCGAGGTCAGCACCGCGGTCAGAAAGAACGCCGGCAGCGCCGCTCTGCGGTGCTGGCGCAGTATCTCCCCCAGCGGCAGGCGCGGAGCCTGCGCCTTCTCCTGCTGCATGGCGATAAACACCGGGGTTTCCTGCAGCCAGCGCCGCAGCCACAGCGAGATAAAGCCCAGCAGGCCACCGACGATAAACGGAATGCGCCACGCCCAGTCGCGCATCTCGTCGGCGCTGAACAGCGTGGTGATCAGGGTAACGGTCAGCGCCGCCAGCATATAGCCGAAGGTCAGCCCGGCCTGCAGCATACCCAGCGCCAGACCACGGTGCCTGGCAGGCGTGTGCTCGGCAACAAACACCCAGGCATTCGGCACTTCGCCACCCAGCGCGGCGCCCTGAATAATGCGTGCCAGCAGCAGCAGCAGCGGCGCCCAGTAGCCGATCTGCGCATAGCCCGGTAGCAGCCCCATCGCCAGGCAGGGCAGCGCCATAAACAGCATGGTGAAGTTGAACATCCGCTTGCGGCCGTAGCGATCGGCATAGTGGGCAATCAGCAGGCCGCCGAGCGGGCGGGCCAGATAGCCCACCGAGAAGATAGTCATGCTCTGCAGCAGGCGCACCCACTCCGGCGTATCGGCGGGGAAGAAGACGTCGGCGATCACCGCAGACAGGAAAACAAAAATAATGAAGTCGAACACTTCAAGCGCCCCGCCTAACAGCGACAGGCCGATCATCTTGTAGTCGTGGCGGGTTAACTGATGGGTTGTTGTAGTCACGGAGACATCTCACTGCCATGCCGCAGACGCCGTCAAAGCCTGGCGGCTGCGGATCGGTTATGCCGTAAATGCCGACCGGACCGGGCAAACCTCAGAGGCAGCGCGGCGCAGCTGGCATTCATGAAGGGCGCACGCCCTTATCACCGCCCGGCACACTCCGCCGGACGGTGCAGCAGTCTGCCACAAAATTGTCTTAAGGCGTCAGTTATCCGTACCCGGCGACCGGATCAGGAGTACAGCGTCGACGAGGCGAGCAGTCGGCGGCTTAACCCGCGTGCTGCTCAACGAGTCCGTCCAGCGCGTCTTGCGCCAGTCCGGTGGCTTGCAGGATAGTTCCCTCATCCAGTCCCATCTGTAACATTGTTCGGGCAATGCCTAACTGAGCCAGGTGCTGGCCTTCTTTAATTCCTTTCTCTATCCCTTTCTCTATCCCTTTCTCTATCCCTTTCTCTATCCCTTTCTCAATCCCTTCCTCTACCCCATTCGCTATGCCTTTCTGATAGCCAGTAAGTTCAAATTGCTCAGCAAGCGTCATCATTTCATCACCTCGTTGCGGCATCCGCCGCTTCAGTTCAGCTAATACGGCCTGTGCATCAGTCGACTTACCCATTTTAATCATATAGCTGATTAACAGCCTGAACTGCTCCCTGCTGAGCAGGCTGGACTGGATGACGGTGGTCAGCCGGTCAATAAGCGTCAGGAGGTCACGCTGCTGCGCATGTTTCAGTATCAGCGTCAGCGCAGCCATGCGGCGATGGTGCATGATTTCATCGTCCGGAATCACCGTCACATCCACCAGCGGAAAAGCGCAGTTGTAGAGCTGTTCTGCCACATCGGGGTGGCGAAACTCATCCAGCCACTTAGTCGAGTGAGGGTAGCCCTTACGCTTACCGGCATAAAACAGGATGGGGATCACCAGCGGTAAGTACTTATTACCGGCATCAAGATGGCGCTGCATCGCGGCAACCGCGTAACGCATTAACCGGAAAGCCATATGTTTATCCGGTGTGCTCTGGTGTTCGATCAGCACCTGAATGTAGCTATCTCCGGCGATGGTTTTAAGGCTGTAGAGCACATCGCTGAAACAGGATCGCAAATCCTCATCGACGAAGGAACCCTGTTCCAGCCGGAGAGTGCTGAGATCGCACATTTCCTGCAGCCGGGCAGGTAGATGCAGCGCAATAAAGTCCCGGGCAACATCGGGATCGGACAAATACTGTCGGAAGGTCGCATCGTGCGGCGTGGGCGTACTCTGACTCTGTTTCATCATCCCTGCTCCTGAAGATAAGAAGAACTCAACTTATCAGAATTATTTTCCATAAATTACCTAAAGGTGCTTGTTATTGCAGCAGCCGCGCTTGCACACCCTATTGCACCTTTATGGTTCACATCAGTCATTAAAGAGGCATCAACCGCTCGATTCGTGCATATAAATACGGAAAAAAGCACAGCATCAGAACCAAATCCCTGTGTAATGCATATCCTGTGAATTGACAGAAAAAAATAATTCTCTCTGTTTTTCATCGCCTTGAGTCAAAACGATTACTGAATAATTCTGCGCCGGCCTGGGAATTGCAAATTCTCCTGCAGACAATTATCGATACCTTTGGGGAAAGACGTATGGGCACCAGCCAGTCAGCAGGTCAGCTGCAAAGAGGTTTGAAAAATCGCCATATTCAGCTGATAGCGCTGGGAGGCGCCATCGGCACCGGGCTGTTTCTCGGTATTGCACAAACCATAAAAATGGCCGGCCCGTCGGTGCTGCTCGGTTACGCCATTGCCGGCACGATCGCCTTCTTTATTATGCGCCAGCTCGGCGAGATGGTGGTGCACGAGCCGGTCGCCGGATCCTTCAGTCATTTCGCCAGCCAGTACTGGGGCCGCTTTGCCGGTTTCGTGTCGGGCTGGAACTACTGGGTGCTGTATGTGCTGGTCAGCATGGCCGAGCTCACCGCGGTCGGGATTTACGTGCAGTACTGGTGGCCGGAAATCCCGACCTGGGTCTCTGCCGGGGTGTTCTTTATCGCCATCAACGTTATCAATATGACCAGCGTGAAAATCTACGGTGAGGTCGAGTTCTGGTTCTCAATCATTAAAGTCGCGGCGATTGTCGGTATGATCGGCTTCGGTGCCTGGCTGCTGGCCAGCGGTCACGGCGGCCCGGAGGCGAGCGTCGCCAACCTGTGGCAGTATGGCGGATTTTTCCCTAACGGCATCAAAGGGCTGGTGATGGCGATGGCGGTGATCATGTTCTCATTCGGTGGGCTTGAGCTGATCGGCATTACCGCCGCCGAGGCCGACAATCCACAGCACAGCATTCCGAAAGCCACCAATCAGGTGATCTATCGCATCCTGCTGTTCTATGTCGGCGCGCTGGCGGTGCTGCTGTCGCTCTATCCGTGGCAGAAAGTGATCGAAGGCGGCAGCCCGTTCGTACTGATTTTCCACGCCCTCGACAGCAATCTGGTGGCCACGCTGCTTAACGCAGTGGTACTTTCGGCTGCCCTGTCCGTGTATAACAGCTGCGTGTTCAGCAACAGCCGTATGCTGTTTGGCCTGGCGAAACAGGGTAACGCCCCGGCCTCCCTGTTAAAAATTAACCGTCGCGGCATTCCTTTTAACGCACTCAGCGTCTCGGCGCTGGTTACCGCGCTCTGCGTGCTGCTCAACTATCTGATGCCGGGCAAGGCCTTTGGACTGCTGATGTCGCTGGTGGTCTCTGCGCTGGTGATCAACTGGGCGATGATTAGCATCACCCACCTGAAATTCCGCCGCGCCATGCACGCCGCCAGACAAAAAACTCATTTCGCCAGCCTGGGTTATCCACTGACCAATATCCTGTGCCTGCTGTTCCTGGCCGCTATTCTGGTGATTATGCTGATGACCCCGGGCATTGAGATTTCAGTCTGGCTGATCCCCGTCTGGCTGCTGGTGCTGACCGTGAGCTATCAGTTAAGAAAAAAGAAAAACACCGAACCAACAGGCAAAATTGTTGAAACCAGCCACCTCTGAGACAGGAACAAAATGAAAAAACTATTACCTTTGCTGTTACTGGCAGCCGCCGGGAGCGCCAGCGCAGAATCACATCTGCAAACCGTGGTTAAACAGGGCACGTTAAACGTCTGCACCACCGGTGATTACAAGCCTTACACCTTTCTCAAACCCGACGGTAGTTATGAAGGAATTGATACGTCGATGGCAGAATCGCTGGCGAAAAGCCTCGGTGTAAAGGTTAACTTCGTGAAGTCGACGTGGAAAACCCTGACACCGGATCTGGTGGCGGGCAAGTGCGATATCGCGATGGGCGGGATTTCGGTCACGCTGGCGCGTCAGCAGCAGGCTTTCTTCGCGGAAAAGATCGACGTGGACGGTAAGATCCCGCTGGTACGCTGCGAGGATGTGAAAAAATATCAGACGATTGCGCAGATCAACCAGCCTTCAGTGCGTCTGATCGAGCCTGCGGGCGGCACCAACGAGGCGTTCGCACACGCCTTTTTACCGAAAAGTACGCTGATCCTGTCGCACGATAACGCCGGTATCTTCCAGCAGCTGGTCGATAAAAAGGCCGATGTGATGATCACCGAGGCGTCTGAAGCGCTGTATCAGAAGAAGTCGCACCCTGCACTTTGCGCGGTGAATCCGGATAAACCGATGCAGTATGGCGAGAAGTCTTACATGCTGCCGACCGACGATATCAGCTGGAAGCTTTACGTCGACCAGTGGTTGCATCTGGCCCGCGCCACCGGCGAATACCAGAAGATCGTCGCCGACTGGATGTAAGTGCTACCGCAGTCGGTGGCATGTGAGAGGCCGGGGAGCCCGCCACGGCCAGTCGTCATCCACTAAAAAGGGGCCATCAGGCCCCTTTCGATTTTTGTACCTGAAGCGGCACAACAGTCAGTCTGAACGACATTCAGCCTCAGAACGGAATATCGTCATCAAAGTCCATCGGCGGTTCATTGTTCGCCGGTGCGCTGTTCTGCTGTGGCTGCTGCTGCGGGCGAGACTGCTGCGCGCCGCCGCTGAACTGGTTGCCGCCCTGTGGCTGCTGTGGCTGGCCCCAGCCGTTGTTATTGTTGTTGCTGCCGCCCTGGCCGCCGCCTGCCGGTGCGCCGCCGCCCTGGCCACGGCCACCCAGCATCTGCATGGTGCCGCCGACGTTCACCACCACTTCGGTGGTGTATTTTTCCACGCCGGCCTGGTCGGTCCATTTGCGGGTCTGCAGGGCGCCTTCGATATAGACCTGAGAGCCTTTACGCAGGTACTCACCGGCCACTTCGGCCAGTTTGCCGAACAGCACCACGCGGTGCCACTCGGTCTTCTCTTTGGTTTCGCCGGTTTGCTTGTCACGCCAGCTTTCAGAGGTGGCCAGAGTGATGTTGGCAACGGCACCGCCGTTCGGCATGTAGCGGACTTCCGGATCCTGACCCAGATTCCCGACTAAAATTACTTTGTTTACGCCTCTGCTGGCCATGTTGCTCTCTCCGGTTAATGATCTGCTTTAAGTCTAGGCGCAAAATTCTAGCATGACACCCCCGCAGATCCTACTTTCGGATCGCGATCCGCGGGTAACGGCATGACGTGCAGCGTTACATGCCGCCGTGGAAGCAGGTTCACGCGAAACGCTGCTTTCCTGCGCACAGGCCGACAAAGCACTGTATATCCATTCAGGTTTTTTTGTGCCATAATTACTCGTTTCGTTTCTGGCCATGCCGGGCAGGCATGGTGAGGTTTGTGCTAATCCGGGAAGTGTGAATGGATAAGATCGAAGTACGGGGTGCCCGCACCCACAATTTGAAAAACATTAACCTGACCATTCCGCGTGACAAGCTGATCGTGGTCACCGGCCTGTCGGGTTCCGGCAAATCGTCGCTGGCGTTTGACACGCTGTATGCCGAAGGGCAGCGCCGCTACGTCGAGTCGCTCTCCGCCTACGCCCGTCAGTTCCTGTCGCTGATGGAAAAACCGGACGTCGACCATATTGAGGGGTTGTCTCCGGCGATCTCCATCGAGCAGAAATCGACCTCGCATAACCCGCGATCCACCGTCGGCACCATCACCGAGATCCACGATTACCTGCGCCTGCTGTTTGCCCGCGTGGGCGAGCCGCGCTGCCCGGATCACGACGTGACGCTGGCGGCGCAAACCGTCAGCCAGATGGTGGATAACGTGCTGGCGCAGCCGGAAGGCCGCCGCCTGATGCTGCTGGCGCCGATTATTAAAGAGCGTAAGGGTGAGCACACCAAAACGCTGGAAAACCTCGCCAGCCAGGGCTATATCCGCGCGCGTATTGATGGCGAGGTATGCGATCTCTCGGATCCACCGAAGCTGGAGCTGCAGAAGAAACACACCATAGAGGTGGTCATCGATCGCTTTAAGGTGCGTGAGGATCTGGCGCAGCGGCTGGCCGAGTCGTTTGAAACCGCGCTGGAGCTCTCCGGCGGTACCGCCGTGGTGGCGGATATGGACGATCCTAAGGCCGAGGAGCTGCTGTTCTCCGCCAACTTCGCCTGTCCGGTGTGCGGCTACAGCATGAGCGAGCTGGAGCCGCGCCTGTTCTCCTTCAACAACCCGGCCGGTGCCTGCCCGACCTGCGACGGGCTGGGCGTGCAGCAGTACTTTGACCCGGACCGCGTGGTGCAGAACCCCGAGCTGTCGCTGGCCGGCGGTGCGATCCGCGGCTGGGACCGCCGCAACTTCTACTACTTCCAGATGCTGCGTTCGCTGGCCGAGCACCTGGATTTTGATATCGAAGCGCCGTTCAACACGCTGGATGCCTACAGCCGCAAGGTGATCCTCAATGGCTCCGGCAAAGAGAATATCGAGTTTAAGTACGTCAACGATCGCGGTGATACCTCGGTGCGTCGCCATCCGTTTGAGGGCGTGCTGCACAACATGGAGCGCCGTTATAAAGAGACGGAGTCCAGCGCCGTGCGTGAGGATCTGGCGAAGTTTATCAGCAACCGCGCCTGCGCCAGCTGTGACGGTACCCGTCTGCGTCGCGAAGCGCGCCACGTATTTGTGGAAAACACCACGCTGCCGACCATCTCGGATATGAGCATCGGCCATGCGATGGAGTTCTTCCAGAACCTGAAGCTCAGCGGTCAGCGCGCCCAAATCGCGGAGAAAGTGCTGAAAGAGATTGGCGATCGCCTGAAGTTCCTGGTCAACGTCGGGCTGAACTACCTGTCGATGTCGCGCTCCGCGGAGACCCTCTCCGGCGGCGAAGCGCAGCGTATTCGCCTGGCCAGCCAGATCGGGGCCGGGCTGGTCGGCGTGATGTACGTGCTGGATGAGCCGTCGATCGGCCTGCACCAGCGCGACAACGAACGGCTGCTGGAGACGCTGGTCCACCTGCGTAACCTCGGCAACACGGTGATCGTGGTTGAACACGATGAGGATGCGATCCGCGCCGCCGACCACGTGATCGATATCGGCCCCGGTGCCGGCGTGCACGGCGGGCAGATCGTCGCCGAAGGCACGGTGGACGACATAATGGCGGTGGACGCCTCGCTGACCGGCCAGTACCTGAGTGGCAAGCGCGGCATCCGCATCCCGGAAGAACGGGTTAAAGGCGATCCGTCGAAGGTGCTGCAGATCACCGGCGCGCGCGGTAACAACCTGAAAGACGTCACCTTAACGCTGCCGGTCGGGCTGTTTACCTGCGTTACCGGGGTTTCCGGTTCGGGCAAATCGACGCTGATTAACGATACGCTGTTCCCGATCGCCCAGCGGCAGCTGAACGGTGCGACCATCGCCGAACCGGCCCCCTACCGCGAGGTCAGCGGCATGGAGCATTTCGATAAGGTGATCGACATCGATCAGAGCCCGATTGGCCGCACGCCGCGCTCTAACCCGGCCACCTATACCGGCATCTTTACCCCGGTGCGGGAGCTGTTTGCCGGGGTGCCGGAGTCGCGCACCCGTGGCTATACGCCGGGACGTTTCAGCTTTAACGTGCGCGGCGGCCGCTGTGAGGCCTGTCAGGGCGACGGGGTGATTAAGGTAGAGATGCACTTCCTGCCGGATATCTACGTGCCGTGCGACCAGTGTAAAGGCAAGCGCTATAACCGCGAGACGCTGGAAGTGAAGTACAAGGGCAAGAGCATCCACGAAGTGCTGGAGATGACCATCGAAGAAGCGCGCGAGTTCTTCGATGCCGTACCGGCGCTGGCGCGTAAGCTGCAGACGCTGATCGACGTTGGCCTCTCCTACATCCGCCTTGGCCAGTCGGCCACCACCCTGTCCGGCGGTGAGGCGCAGCGCGTTAAGCTGGCGCGCGAGCTGTCGAAGCGCGGTACCGGCCAGACGCTCTATATCCTCGATGAACCGACCACCGGCCTGCACTTCGCCGATATCCAGCAGCTGCTGGAAGTGCTGCACCAGCTGCGCGACCAGGGCAACACCATCGTGGTGATTGAGCACAACCTTGACGTGATCAAAACCGCCGACTGGATCGTGGACCTGGGGCCGGAAGGCGGCAGCGGCGGCGGAGAGATCCTCGTGTCCGGCACGCCGGAAACCGTGGCAGAGTGCGAGCGTTCGCACACCGCGCGCTTCCTCAAGCCGCTGCTGGCGAAGTAACTCTCTGGCCGGACCGGTTTGCTGACCGGCTGGCCACGGCGGGGCAGATTATTCTGCCCCGCTCACTTCTTATGCGTTCTCGGCCGTCGATTCTGCCCATTTTTCCGCGGGTTCGTCAGGGTTCAGCGACACGCCGGCCCCTTCTTTACCACGCTAACCGGCTTTACCAATGGCCCGCTTGCGCCGCTATCCGCTGGCTTGTTCCTCCTGCGTATTCGCCCACTGGCCGCAGACGAAAATTGCCGGGTTCAGCAGGATCAGGCAAGATTTAGCGACATACTGACATATCCCGGTCACTCTCCGCTGGCTATGCTTACTCCTCAGCTTTAACGGAACGGGTAACGCTTGCCTGCCCGCCTTCCTTCCCTGGCCTCAGCGCCATCTGTGATTAACCGGAGACACCGATGAATATTACGCACGCTTATGCCGCCCAGGACGCGACCTCTCCACTGGCGCCTTTCCAGTATCAGCCGCGTGAACTGCGCGAACATGATGTGCAGATTGACGTGCTGTATTGCGGCGTCTGCCACTCGGACCTGCATCAGGCGCGCAACGAGTGGCGCAACACCGTGTTCCCGGTGGTGCCGGGCCATGAGATCGTCGGCCGCGTCAGCGCGGTGGGCGCGCACGGCCATAAATATCAGGTCGGCGACCTGGTGGGCGTTGGCTGTATGGTCGACTCCTGTCGCACCTGCGACAGCTGTCAGGAAGATCTTGAGCAGTACTGCGAAGAGGGCTTTGTCGGCACCTATAACGGCCAGGATCGCCACAGCGGCGACATCACCTACGGCGGCTATGCCACTTCCGTTGTCGTTCACGAAGATTTCGTGCTGCGCGTGCCGGAGAACCTCGACCCGGCGGCCGCTGCACCGCTGCTGTGCGCCGGCATCACCACCTTCTCACCGCTTAACCACTGGAACGTGGGTCCCGGCAAAAAAGTGGGCATCGTCGGCCTCGGCGGACTCGGCCATATGGGCGTGAAGATTGCCCATGCGATGGGCGCGCACGTGGTGCTGTTTACCACTTCGCCGTCAAAGATTGAGGACGGTAAACGTCTCGGTGCCGATGAAGTGGTGATTTCGAAAGATGCCGACCAGATGGCGCAGCATGCCAACAGCTTCGACTTTATTCTCAATACGGTGGCGGCCCAGCACGATCTCAACCCGTTTATCTCGCTGCTGCGCCGCGACGGCACCCTGACGCTGGTCGGCGCGCCGGAGCACGACCACCCGTCACCGCAGGTGTTTAACCTGATTATGAAACGCCGCAGCGTGGCCGGTTCACTGATCGGCGGCATCAAAGAGACCCAGGAGATGCTGGATTTCTGCGGCAAACACAACATCACCTCAGATATTGAGCTGATTGATATCAAAGAAATTAACAACGCCTACGAGCGCATCCTGAAAAGCGATGTGAAATACCGCTTTGTGATCGATATCGATTCACTGCGCGGATAAGCCTCAAGGGTGGGCGTTAGCCCACCCTCCCTCTGCCCCCCCCCCTTTCCTTCCCTGAATTGATACTAAAAAAGTATCGCCATAATTGAAATTCAGCGCGGGATCCCGTTGTGAAACAATCACCTTCCACAATCAGGAGGGATTATGCAAACCAGACACTTATCTCAGGATCTTCACGTTGGCGCGATCGGCTTTGGCGCAATGGGGCTGAGCGAGTTTTACGGCGAGACTGACGATCGGCAGTCGCTGGCGCTGCTGAATCAGCTGGCGGAACAGGGCGTAAATTTTATCGACAGTGCCAATCTGTACGGGCGTGGTCATAATGAGCGACTGATCGGCCACTTTCTGGCGAAGCTGGATAATTCTGTCCGTCAGCAGTTTAAAATCGCCACCAAGTGCGGCATCGATCGCGACCCGAATGCGGCCTATGCCCGCAGAATCAATAACCGCCCGGACTACATCGTCCAGTGCTGCAACGAATCGCTGCAGCGGCTGGGTATGGAGCGCATCGATCTGTTTTATCTGCACCGCGTCGATAGCGCTGCCTGCATTGAAGAGAGCATGCACACGCTGGGCGAACTGGTGAAGGCGGGGAAAATTGGCCATATCGGCCTGTGTGAAGTGTCGGCCGCCACCCTGCAGAAAGCCCACGCCGTGTTTCCGGTCACCGCGCTGCAAACCGAATACTCGCTGTGGACGCGGGATATTGAAGAGAGCATTCTGCCAGTGGTGAAAGCGCTGGATATCGGGCTGGTGCCTTATTCCCCTCTGGGGCGCGGTTTTCTGACCGGCAAATATCTTAACCACGCCGATTTTGGTGACGGTGATTTCCGCAAGCACAATGCCCGTTTCCAGCAGGAAAGCATCGAGCACAACCGCCAGTTACTGGATGCGATTACCCCGCTGACCGCAAAATACCGCTGCACCTCCGGGCAGATCGCACTGGCGTGGCTGCTGGCACAGTATGAAAAAACGGTGCCGATTCCGGGCACCAAAAATCCGCGTTATCTGGCGGAAAACGCCGCGGCCGCCGATCTGGTGCTGGATGCAGAAGATGTGCTGACGCTGAATCAGATCCACCAGCGCATGTCGATCAAAGGTAACCGCTACAGCGAGGAAGGGATGAAAGGGGTTAATGCGTAACGCCTGTTTTCTGTGAGTCACAGAGGCCGCAACGTTCTGCGCTGCGGCCTGCGGGTTTAACCGGTCTTCCTCTTTAACGACGCACCAGGCTCAGCGCCACCCCTTCACCGCCGCCGATGCACAGCGCGGCCATGCCACGCTGACGGTTTTCGCGGATCATGGTATGAATCAGCGTCACCAGAATACGACAGCCGGAGGCACCAATGGCATGCCCCAGCGCAATGGCGCCGCCATGCGGGTTGATGCGTTCGGCCGGCACACCGCAGCCGTGCACCACCGCCAGCGCCTGGGCAGCAAATGCTTCATTCGACTCCAGAATATCAACCTGCTCCGGCGACCAGTTCATACGCTTCAGGTTCATCTCAATGGCTTCGAGCGGCGCGGCCCCCATCATTGCAGGTTCAATCCCGCTGTTAGTGAAAGCCCCCACCGAGGCAAGGATCTCCAGCCCCCGTTGTTCGGCCGTTTCGCGGCGGCACATCAGTACGGCGGCTGCGCCGTCATTCAGTGACGAGGCGTTGCCGGCGGTGACGGTCCCCTCCTGCTTAAACAGGGGTTTCAGCGCCGAGAGTTTCTCAATACTGCTATGGCGCGGGCATTCGTCCTGGCTGACGATTTTGCTTTCACCTTTAGTGGTGAGCCCGCTGACCGGCACGATCTCTTCCGAGAAGAAGCCATCGCCCTGCGCTTTCAGCGCCCGGCGATGGGAGAGCAGCGCGTACTCGTCCTGCATACTGCGCGTAATGTTGTAGCGCTGCGCGATATTTTCCGCCGTCACGCCCATATGATAGTGGTTGAAGGCATCGGTCAGGCCGTCAGCAATCACGCTGTCCTGCAGCATCCCCTCGCCAAGACGGATGCCCTGTCTGGAGTTCTGCAGAAGGTGTGGCGCACCGGACATGCTCTCCTGCCCACCGGCAATCACAAACTCCGCTTCCCCCAGCGCCAGAGCCTGCATGGCCAGATGAACGGCTTTCAGCCCGGAGCCGCAGACTTTGTTGATGGTCAGCGCATTAACGGCAACGGCCAGACCGGCACGTAATGCTGCCTGTCTGGCCGGATTCTGACCGCACCCGGCGGTCAGCACCTGCCCCATTACCACCTGGTCGATCGCTTCTGCCGCCACCCCGCTCTCTTTGAGCAGCGCTTTGATCACAATACTGCCCAGGCTGGCGGCCGAGTGCCCGGACAGTCCGCCAAGGAAGGCACCGGTGGCCGTCCTTTTGGCTGCAATAATAACGATATCATTCATGGTGTAACTCTCCGGGAGGTAGAAACGAAAACAGCCGCAGAGGCGGCGGCGCGAAAAACAGTGAATGGGTTAACGCAGGCCGGCAGGCCTGCGTACACCAATAGCGGAATTATCATGCAACGCTCTCCTTCAGGGCGGCCGCCGGTTGGTTACCCGGGATAAACGCCACCAGCAGGAAGGAGATCGCAATGGCGAGGCCGGCGACGATAAACAGTGTCGGCAGCGACAATGCGGCAACCATCCAGGCACCGACGGAAGCACCGATACCGATGGCAGCATTAAAGAAGGAGACATAGATGGCCGAAGCCGGAAACGCCTGCTCCCCCGCGGTGCGCAGTACCCAGGTCTGGAAACCGACAAAGATGCCTGATACCGCGACGCCCCAGACAGCCATAGCCGCCAGCAGCAGCGGACGGGAAAGCGCCTGGCCCTGGGTGCCCAGCAGCACCAGCACCGCACCGATCAGCAGTACCGACAGCGCAACGGTGGTTTTGAGATGGCGATCGATGATGGCACCGGTCAGGAAGTTCCCTGCCAGCCCGGCCACGCCATAAACAAATAACACCAGCGGAATAAACGCCGCTGAGAGGGCGGGCTGGGTCTGCAGCCAGGGTTCAATAAAGGTGAAAGCCGCAAAGTGCGCGGTGATGGCCAGCAGCGTGGCCGAATAGATTTTCCACAGCGTGGACGATCGCAGCACGCTTTTCAACGCAGCCACCCCAATCGCACTGCGGGCGGTGACGTTAGGCAGCGCCCAGATCATCCCCACCAGCGCGACCACGCTCAGGGCAGACATCAGCCAGAACGCCTGTCGCCAGCCAAGGTTCAGGCCAATGTAGTTAGCCAGCGGCACGCCAAACACGCTGGCGGCAGAAACGCCGCCGAAGACGATCGAGGTCGCGGTTCCCAGATACCGGGCCGGTACCATTGCCACGGCCGTGGCGCCGATCATCGCCCAGAACGCCCCGTGCGCCAGCGCCCCCACCACCCGTGCGGCCAGCAGCGCGCTGAACGTATCCACCGTAGCCGACCAGACGTTGGAGATAAACAGCACCAGCGTCAGCGCCAGCAGCAGCATTTTTTTCGGCAGATTGCCCAGAAAGACCGAGGCAAACAGCGCACTCAGGGCACCGACCCAGGCATAGAGCGACACGGTCAGGCCAATTTCCGCTTCCGATGCCTGCAGGCCGCAGGCGATAGGCGTCAGCAGGCCCACCGGTGCCAGCTCGGTGGTGACAATGGTGAAGGTGGAGAGCGCCAGAATAAACAATGCCACCCAGATACGTAGCGTCATGGCCGACTCTTTAATAACAGCAGACATAATAACAACCTTTGTTTTCAGACTTTAAATGGTGCGCCAGCCCCTGAGCTGCGCATAATTCAGCAGCGCGGGATTTTCACCCACGCAAACCGGGTGACCGGTGGCTTCCAGCATCGGCACATCCGAGATGTCATCGCCGTAGGCATAGCAGTGCGCCGGCTGCAGACCCTGCCGCTGACAGAACGCCAGCAGCGCCTCTTTTTTGCCGTTGCCGATGGTCTGGGGGGTGCCAATTCCCCCGGTCAGGTACCCCCGTTCATTAATAATCAGCGGCGCGCAGAGCAGGTGTTCCACCGCTAAGCAGTCGGCGATCGGCTGCAGGATCGGTTGCATGGAACCCGATACAAACACCACCGTATCGCCCCGCTGCTGGTGCTGACGCAGCGCGCTGAGCCCGCTTTCAATAAAATGGCTCTCGTTCAGGCAGGTCAGGAACCAGCGCTGACCGAAGGTCACCAGCTCAGCGAGCGAAACGTTGATAAACTGCTGGTAATACTCCTGATTCAGCAGTTCCCGCCGCTTGCCCTCTTGCACATCCTGCTTAAAGCGGCGGGTGTATTCCTCGCGCTGTGGATTCAGCCCCTTCTCGTTGCACCAGTAGTCGTAGAAATGGAACATGCTTTTCAGGTTGATCAGGGTTTCATCGACATCAAAAAACGCCGCGACTGTGTTCACGCTCACTCCCCGTAACCCTTTCTGCGGCTTTTGACCGGGAATTCCGGGTCACTGCCCAGCACGCCGGCGTCGCACCAGCGCGAGGGTTCCACCTCGCTTATCACCACCGAGATTTTGTCCAGCGGCGCACCGCTGGTGGTGTGCACCGCCAGCGTTACCGCCTCCACCATCGCTTTCACCTGGCTCTCATCACTCATTTTCCAGGTTGTGATTTGTACAAAGGGCATCGTTTTTCCTTAATCCTGCGTAGTGAACTCATCAAATGAGCGGGTTTTCAGTTTGAGCTGGGCGTGAATATCGCCGCCCAGGCCATAAAGTCCGATTGCGCCGCCATAGCTCTGGCGGGCGCTCATATACAGCACCACCACGTTGATAACGCGATTGCTCTCCTCACTGGCGGCGGGGAAAGGGTTGGGTAATTCAGCCCAGAAGCGGGCGCTGCCGCTGGCATCGGTGATAAAGACGTTAGGGATCCCCAGCGGCCCCGGCCGGGTCGGGTTCTCCGGGTGCAGGTCGCGCTCACGCAGGCTCATCACCGTATACAGGCTGTCCGGCACCAGATGGCTGAAGGTGAAGTCAAAGCGGGCGCTTTTCCGATCGGCCGCCACGCTGACCTGCAGCTCACCCTGCGCCTGTAACCAGTTGCCGAGGGTGATCGGCGCGGTGTGGCGCAGCCCGTCGCCGACGCGGTAATCCGCAATCCACCCCTGGTGCAACGGCAGGCTGTCGCGGCGATCGGCATGCGCATCCGGCCGCTGCTCCGGTGCAAACAGCATCGGATAGTTGTTCAGCGGGATCGGCAGCGGCAGCGTATACAGCACCGTGTCCTGCAACGCGGCGGGTGCTATGCCGTCCAGATGACGCACGATCTGATAGGGTGCAACCTGGCCGAATGCCGGCAGCGGGCTGTGTGCAGAGACCACCGCCGCCCCCCAGGACACTCCCTGCTCACCGGCGATCATCCCGACCACCACAAAGTTACCTTCGCTGTCCATCACCTCCGCAGGGGGGTACAGCGGCCCCTGCGTGGTGGCCGCCAGCTGATAGTGGCGGCGCTGTTCAGACACGGGTGGCCTCCTGCAGCGGGCTGTGTACGGCAGCAAGTGCGCTGAATGCGGCCTGGATCGCCAGCTCATGCTCTTTGTTGCTGATCACCTCGGACGGATAGACGGTAAACGACACCTCCATGGTGGCGCACAGGGTCTGCTGCTGCGTGACCCGGATTTGTGCTTTAAACCGCGCGCGGCGTTGGCGAACATCCTGGTCGACAATGTCGTAGTGGATCTGCGCCGGCAGCGGGAACAGGAAATTGCTGAAGTCGACCGCCATGCCGTTAATCACGTAGTACTTGTTGCTGTCACCGTTAAAGAAAAATTCTTCGGTCACGGCAATAAAGGTCTGTCGGCAGGCTTCCACCAGCAGCATGCCCTGGATGTGCTGCCCGGTCTGATGGTCTGCCATCAGCTCACAGCGCTCATCAATCAGCAGCGGCAGGGTATAGAGGGTATCGCCGACCTTCTCCGCGCTGCCAATCAGCACGTTATGTTTTAATTTTTTATGCGTGTGTGCGTTCTTACTGGTCGAGGCCAGTTTGTCTAATGACGCAAGATCTAACTTATTATTATGAATCTGATTACGCTTATGATTATTCAGCACTTTTCTGGCGTAATCGTCCCGGACACCCTGGCCTACGATAAATTCATGTTCATTATCGATAATTTTCGCCGGGATCTGAGTCAGTAATTCCAGCTGAGAAATAGTCAGTACATCTTTCTCATTACTGAATTCGCTAAATTTATCACCGACAATAAAAACTTTTTTATTGGACATATTCTTCTACTCTCATCAGGATAAAGCACGATAAATACGGGTATACAGACCTTCATTGCCGCCGGTGATGTAGTTATCACCGGCCTGCTGAATGATGTGCTGGTAGCGCGCGTTGGTGAATGCTTCTTTATAGGCCGCTTTATCACCGTTAAAGGCGGAGATAAACATCACGCCCGGTTGCCCGCTAATCAGCGAGTGGAACGCCTCAAAGCTGGTGATCTTATCCTGATGGTCGCGCACCACATTAAAAATGGTCTGGTCGCGCCACTGGCGGTACTGTGCGTAGTTTTCTGCCGGAACTTCAACGTGACGCAGCTGGATATATTGCGTCTGCGGCAGCGGCAGATCCGTCTCAATCGGTGCTTCTACATATTTCAGCAGCTCGCGACGAATATCACCGGACAGGTGGGCCGCCAGGTGATGAAACTCGGCTTCGAGTTCTCCCTCAACCCAGGCAATCTCTTTAATATCGTTAAAAGCGCGCAGCTCCAGTAGCTCATGAATATTGTCTTCTTCACAGATGAAAAGTTTTTTTTCAGCTGAAGATTTAAGCGTCCTGAGCTCGGAAACATTAGCGTTGCTTTTTAATGGGAAACGTGAAACCAGAATATATTTCGCTGACATGATTGTTGTTCTCTTAATTAGTGGTCTTCGGGAATGAATTTATCACCCCGGTATTATTTGAGAATTGTTAATTTTGTAATACCTTTAAGGTATCACCGAACAGGGTATTACCAGCCTTGCGGCTGAATGTACAAAGCAGGTGGTGATAGGATAAAGTAGGATTGATCAGGAAAAGGCTGACAGATTCCCCCCCCCAGCCACGGAGATGTTGTGGATAACCTCAATCGTAAATTGCCCAGTATTAAACAGTTGCAGTGCTTCCTGGTGGTTGCCCAGGAGCTGAACTTCAGGAAAGCGGCAGACCGCCTGCGTATGACGCAGCCGCCGTTAACCCGGCAAATAAAATCGCTGGAAGAGACGCTGGGCTACGATCTTTTTATCCGTAATACCCATGATGTCCGGCTGACGGAAAGTGGCGTGCAGCTGACTGGCCGGGCGGCAAAGCTGCTGGACGATCTGGGTAGTTTTATTGGCGATGCGCATCACGAGAAGGATCAGCTGCGTATTGGTCTGACCCGCACCCTCAATTTCAATAATATTCCGCAGGTCAGTGAGAAAATAAAACAGCTGATCAGCGAAGAGGAAATTGAAATACAGAACCAGACGTCTGCCCAGCTGCTGCAGTCGTTGTCTAAGGGCCAGATGGATATGGTGATAACCGGTGAGCGCAGCCTGCCCGGCGAAGAGGAGTTCAGCTTTTACTGGATTTACCAGGAACCACTGCTGGTGGCAATGCCCTCTGCCCACCCGGCCAGTCTGCAGGAGGAGGTTTCACTCGCGGATGTGGCAGACCTGCCGCTGTTCTGGTTTGCCCGCAATGCCAATCCGGCGTTCTACGATAAGTGCGAGCGTTACCTGCGCCAGCTGCCGTTTGTACTGAAACGGATTAAGGAACCGGATGACTCGCTGGTATTACTGGCAGGGGTGGCAAGAAGCAAAGGTTTTGCCCTGCTACCCCAATCGATGTGTACGTTTAATCAACAGGGGCTGTGTTACCGCAGGCTGAACACCACCGAGTCACAGTTGCTGAATATTGATGTCTATATCGCTATCCGCAAGCGGGAAAACCGGGAACGGGTGATTCATGGCATTGGAAATCTGACGGCAGAAGAGTGGGAAGAGCCGCAAGGCAGGCAGGCGCGTCGATCGTACTGAAATAACGGACGGGAATATCGCGGCGAGCAACCGGCGGGGTAAAAATGGCGAAAAACTGGCCGGGCTGCCCCGGCCAGTCAACATCAGACAACGGCCGCGATAGCTTCCGCCACCTGACGCACGTTACTGTGGTTCAGGCCGGACATGCAGATACGGCCGCTGGCGATCAGGTAGACGCCGAACTCGTTACGCAGGCGATCCACCTGTGCCGCGCTCAGGCCGGTGTAGCTGAACATGCCGCGTTGCTGCAGCAGATAGCTGAAGTCTTTACCCGGCAGCGCTTCCGCCAGCACGTTAACCAGCGTCTGGCGCATCTCAAGGATGCGGGTGCGCATGCCTTCCACTTCCGCCAGCCAGTTGGCTTTCAGATCCGCGTCGTTCAGCACGCATGAGACCACCTGCGCACCAAAGTTTGGCGGGCTGGAGTAGTTGCGGCGCACGGTGGCTTTCAGCTGGCCAAGCACGCGTGCGGCTTCATCGGCGTCGTCACAGACGATCGACAGGCCGCCGACGCGCTCGCCGTACAGCGAGAAGATTTTTGAGAAGGAGTTGCTAACCAGCGCCGGCAGGCCGGCCGCGGCGATAGCGCGGATCGCATAAGCGTCCTCTTCCATGCCCGCGCCAAAGCCCTGGTAGGCGATGTCGAGGAACGGGATCAGCTCGCGCGCCTTCAGCACCTCAGTGACGGCATCCCACTGATCGTTAGTCAGATCGGCACCGGTCGGGTTGTGGCAGCACGGGTGCAGCAGCACGATGCTCTGCGCCGGCAGGCCGTTGAGTTTTTCCAGCAGCGCGTCAAACTTCACGCCGTTAGTCTCCGGGTCATACCACGGATAGGTGTTAACGGTGAAGCCGGCACCGGCAAAAATCGCCTTGTGGTTATCCCACGTCGGGTCACTGACCCACACCTGCGAATTCGGGAAGTAGAACTTGAGGAAGTCCGCACCGACCTTCAGCGCGCCTGAGCCGCCCAGCGTCTGGATGGTCGCCACGCGGCCCGCTTTCAGCACCGGATGATCGGCACCGAACAGCAGCGGCGCCACCGCACCACGGTAAGCAGCAAGGCCTTCCATCGGCAGATAGAGCGAGGCGCTCTGCGGGCGGGCATTCAGTTCCGCTTCCGCTTTACCGACCGCATCCATCTGCGGAATTGCACCCTGTGCGTCGTAATACAGGCCAATGCTCAGGTTTACCTTATGCGCGCGGTCGTCCTGTTTGAAGGTCTCCATCAGGGAGAGAATTGGATCGCCGGCATAGGCATCAACGTTTTGAAACACGGTGCAGATCTCCATTGTATGTTCGGTGGTTCTGGCGATGCCGGTCGGGCACCGCCGCTATTTTTCAGCGGGGTTACACGTAGTAACGACCCGGACGGTGGTTCATGGCGATAATCAGATTGAGGATCACCGCACCGGCAATTGAGGCCACCAGCATCTCGCGCGACACCACAAACAGCGACGCCAGCACCACGCAGGTGTCGACGCCCATCTGCAGCTTACCGGCGCGGATGCCGTAACGGTCCTGCAGCCACAGCGCCAGAATATTGATCCCGCCCAGGCTGGCCTTGTGGCGGAACAACACTATAAACCCAATTCCGGTCACCACGTTACCGAACAGTGTCGCATAAAACGGATCCAGCGCCGCAAAATGAATAAACAGCGGGTGCAGCTGGGTAAACAGCGAGACCAGCGCCACCGCGCAGAAGGTCTTGATGGTAAACGCCCAGCCCATACGCTTCACCGCCAGCCAGTAAAACGGCAGGTTGATGGCGAAGAACGCCAGGCCAAACGAGCTTTTGGTCAGGTAGCTGATCAGGAAGGCGATGCCGGCGGTGCTGCCGGTTAACGCGCCGGCCTGCTTCATCAGCGTGACGCCGAAAGAGACCATCAGCGTGCCGAGCACGATAGCCATAACATCTTCGACCAGGCTGTGGGGGACTTTTGCGGGTTGTTCTACTACGTTATCCATCGATCGTGATTTCCGGTGATTAATGCCAGATGCTGGCTGACTCTACGCCAGACACTTTGCAAGAATCGCACCAGAAGCGGGCCCGCAGAGGGTTCTCTGAAAGATATAAGAATTAACTGATTGAATGCAGAACGCTTTAAATCGTGATTCTGTGCATGTATTTATTCATAAGCGCCAGAATCACGCATTAAAGCGGCAAATCACGCACAGAAAACGCACCATCCGCAGAGCAGGTGCACCATGATGGTGCGCCATTTGCGCTATCATGGTGCATAGCCGGTCAGGTGCGGGTCAGCACGCCGTTCTCTTTCAGCCGGTTCAGCACCACCGAGGTTTTAACATGGGCGATGCTCTGCTGCCCGGCCACCAGCTGGCTGATCAGCGCGCTCAGCCCGGCCAGATCCCCTACCGCCACCTTCAGCAGGTAGTCAGCGTCACCGGTAGTTTTATAGGCGTCCACGATAGCGGATTGCCCCGCCACCATGCGGTGGAAGCTGTCGACGTAGTCGGCGGTGTGGTTAATCAGGCGCACTTCAATCAGGCCAATCACCCCCAGCCCCACCGCATCCGGCGACAGGCGGGCGTGATAGCCGAGGATCATCCCCGACTGCTCAAGGCTGATGCGGCGGCGCGAGCACTGCGAGGCAGAGAGCCCCACCAGATCGCTCAGCTCCTGATTGGTCAGGCGGCCGTTGGTTTCCAGCAGGGTGAGAATTTTAAGGTCGAAATCATCAATCTGGGTCATCGTATTTCCGGCCGGTGTGAGGAACAAACGGCTGACAGATAACCGCATTTTTCCTGCGGATGTCCAACGTTATTTCAGGCAGCGTGCTGAAATGCACGGTGGATCCGCCCGTTTCAGCGGCTGAAACGGGCGGCAAAGGTGGGTTACTCGTCGTCGTACTGCGGGCCGGCATAGTTATCAAAGCGTGACCACTGGCCGTTAAAGGTCAGGCGCACAGTGCCGATCGGGCCGTTACGCTGTTTGCCGAGGATAATTTCCGCCACCCCTTTCTGGTCGCTGTTTTCGTGATAGACCTCATCACGGTAGATAAACATGATTAAGTCGGCATCCTGCTCGATAGAGCCGGACTCACGCAGGTCGGAGTTGACCGGGCGTTTGTCGGCACGCTGCTCCAGTGAGCGGTTCAGCTGCGACAGCGCCACTACCGGCACCTGCAGCTCTTTCGCCAGCGCTTTGAGCGAGCGGGAGATCTCGGCGATCTCCAGCGTACGGTTATCCGACAGCGCCGGTACGCGCATCAGCTGCAGGTAGTCGATCATAATCAGGCTCAGGCCGCCGTGCTCGCGGAAGATGCGGCGGGCGCGGGAGCGCACCTCGGTCGGGGTCAGGCCGGAAGAGTCATCGATAAACATGTTCTTCTTCTCCAGCAGGATGCCCATGGTGCTGGAGATACGCGCCCAGTCCTCGTCATCAAGCTGGCCGGTACGGATTTTGGTCTGATCGACGCGCGACAGCGAGGCCAGCATACGCATCATGATCTGCTCGCCGGGCATCTCGAGGCTGAAGATCAGCACCGGTTTCTCCTGCAGCATCGCCGCGTTTTCACACAGGTTCATGGCGAAGGTGGTTTTCCCCATCGACGGACGGGCGGCGACGATAATCAGATCCGAACGCTGCAGGCCGGCGGTCTTTTTATTCAGATCCTGGTAGCCGGTATCCACCCCGGTGACGCCGTCGTGCGGCGTCTGGTACAGCGACTCGATGCGCGAGATGGTAGCTTCGAGGATCTGATCGACGCTTTTCGGCCCTTCATCCTTGTTGGCGCGGTTTTCGGCGATCTGGAACACCCGCGACTCGGCCAGATCCAGCAGATCTTCGCTGCTGCGCCCCTGCGGATCGTAACCGGCATCGGCGATTTCGTTAGCCACGGCGATCATTTCACGCACCACCGCGCGCTCGCGCACGATATCGGCGTAGGCACCGATGTTGGCGGCGCTCGGGGTGTTTTTCGACAGTTCGGCCAGATAGGCAAAGCCGCCCACCAGGCTCAGCTCACCTTTGGTTTCCAGCGACTCAGAGAGAGTGATCAGGTCGATCGGTTTGCCCAGTTCCAGCAGGCGCTGCATTTCGCCGAAGATCGTGCGGTGCGGACGGCTGAAGAAATCTTTCGCCACCACGCGCTCCGAGACGTTATCCCAGCGTTCGTTATCCAGCATTAAACCGCCCAACACCGATTGCTCGGCTTCCAGCGAGTGCGGCGGCAGCTTGAGGCCTTCCATCTGTCGGTCGCGGGGCTCGCGGTTTTCCCAGGATTTGTTGGTGGGTTTATTTCCTGCCATAGTGATGCAATTACCGAAAATCGTGTGAGGGGACGGGCAAGTATACCCGTTTGCACCCTTTCCGTCCTCCTCCATTCAGACGCAATCCACAGGAGCTATGATGGCAAAACGTATAGAGTTTCATCAGCACGGCGGTCCGGACGTGCTGCAGCTGGTGAACGTCGATCCACGCGATCCCGCCGCCGGCGAAGTGCAGGTTGAGAACAAGGCGATCGGCATTAACTACATCGATACCTACATGCGCAGCGGGCTCTATCCGTCATCGCTGCCGGCGGCGCTGGGCAGCGAAGCGGCGGGTATTGTTACCCGCGTCGGGCCGGGGGTGGAGGTGCTGAAGGTCGGCGACCGCGTGGTTTACGCCCAGTCCGCGCCGGGTGCCTACAGCGAGGTGCATAACGTGCCGGTGGATAAGCTGGCGCTGCTGCCGGACGCCATCTCCTTCGAACAGGCAGCTGCCTCATTCCTCAAGGGGCTGACGGTTCACTACCTGCTGCGCCAGACCTATGTGATTCAGCCGGACGAAGCCTTTCTGTTCCACGCCGCTGCCGGCGGCGTAGGGCTGATCGCCTGCCAGTGGGCGAAGGCGCTCGGCGCACGGCTGATCGGCACGGTGGGTTCCGCTGAAAAGGCCGAACGGGCGCTGCAGGCCGGTGCCTGGCAGACCATCAACTACCGCGAAGAGGACATTGCCGCGCGCGTCAGCGAGCTGACCGGTGGCAAGAAACTGCGCGTGGTGTATGACTCGGTAGGGAAAGATACCTGGGAAGCCTCGCTGGACTGCCTGCAGCGCCGCGGCCTGATGGTCAGCTTTGGCAACGCCTCCGGCCCGGTGACCGGCGTTAACCTGGCGATCCTCAACCAGAAAGGCTCGCTGTACGTGACCCGCCCGTCGCTGAACGGCTATATCACCACCCGCGAAGCGCTGGCGCAGGCCAGCAACGAGCTGTTCTCGCTGATCGCCAGCGGCGCGATCAATGTTGACGTGCCCGAGTCGCAGAAGTTTGCCCTCGCCGATGCGCAGCAGGCGCACCGCGCGCTGGAGAGCCGCAGCACCCAGGGCTCCAGCCTGCTGATCCCCTGAGCCACAGGCATAAAAAAAAGAGCCTCCTTGCGGAGGCTCTTTTTTGTTTCTTATTTTATTTTTTGTTTTCGCACTGGTTGTAGGGTCAGCGGCGATGAAGTCGTTTTGATTCAGTGCAGGCATCCTGACAGAAACAGGATGTAAAAAATATGTTTTATTGCCGATCGCGTCCGCCAATGTGCCACGATGTGATCCACTCCGCATTAGCTCAGCCCGCACCGCCATGCCGGGTTGATTTCAGCGTAAGAAACGGTCATGCCGCGCCGAATCGGGTTTAAAAAAGGTGCGGTACAGCCAGACGGCGGCCAGCGCCAGCAGCAGCCACGGCAGCAGTTTGATCACCATGGCAAACAGCCCGCCGACAAACATCACCAGCGTCGCCACCGCCAGCGCCGCCAGGATGCCCAGCAGCGAAATGCCGGTCAGCAACAGCATCATAAAAAAGCCAATGACAAACAGGATCTCCAGCATGTTGCTCTCCACAGAAACAGGGGGTATAGCAGGATATTACAAGAAGCGTGCCAGGTTGGGGGAATGCGTAACTAACTGAATTATCTGGGCAGGGATGACCAGGACAGCGGTTGCCCTGGTCAATTTAACGAAGGTGTGGTCAAAAAATCAGGCGATTACTCAACGTCCGCCGGCACGCGGTCAGCCACCAGCGCGAGGGCTTTCTCCACCACGTCGACGCCGGTGCCGGGCTTGTGCGCGTTCTCACTCAGGTAACGACGCCACTGGCGCGCGCCGGGAATGCCCTGGAACAGGCCAAGCATATGCCGCGTTACGTGGCCGAGGTAAGTGCCCTGCGACAGCTCCTGTTCGATGTAAGGGTACATGGCGCGCACCACGGCGATCGGATCCGCCGCCGGCCCGTCGCAGCCAAACAGTTCGCGATCCACCTGCGCCAGCAGGATCGGGTTCTGGTAGGCTTCGCGCCCCATCATCACCCCGTCCAGATGCTGCAGATGGGTTTTCGCTTCTTCCAGCGTCTTCACGCCGCCGTTAATCGCCAGCGTCAGCTGCGGGAAGTCGCGCTTCAGCTGATACACGCGCGGGTAGTCCAGCGGCGGGATCTCACGGTTCTCTTTCGGGCTGAGGCCAGAGAGCCAGGCCTTGCGGGCGTGGATGATAAAGGTGTCGCAGCCGCCCTGCTCCGCCACCGTGCGGATAAAGTCACAGAGGAATTCGTAGCTGTCCTGCTCGTCGATGCCAATACGGGTTTTCACCGTCACCGGGATCGACACCACGTCGCGCATCGCCCTGATGCCGTCGGCCACCAGCTGCGCTTCGCCCATCAGGCAGGCACCAAAGCGACCGTTCTGCACGCGATCGGACGGGCAACCGACGTTGAGGTTGACCTCGTTGTAGCCGCGCTGTTCGGCCAACTTCGCACACTGGGCCAGCGCCGCCGGATCGCTGCCGCCGAGCTGCAGCGCGATCGGCTGCTCTTCCGGGCTGAAGGCCAGATAGTCGCCCTTGCCGTGAATAATCGCACCGGTGGTAACCATCTCGGTGTAGAGCAGCGTCTGGCGGGTCAGCTGGCGGTGGAAGTAACGGCAGTGACGGTCGGTCCAGTCAAGCATCGGGGCAATCGAAAAGCGGTGTGCAGGGAATTTTTCAGTCATGAAACGCGCAAACTCTGTAGCAAAAGGGGTGACGATATTGTGCGCAATGATAGCACGCTGGTGGACAAGGATATAGCGTTCAGGCGCGGTTTGCCCGCCACGCCAGGCGGACGGTGGCAGCAGCGGTATGCAAACTCGGCGTTTTAGCACAGACGTGATAAAATAACGTTTCAGTCTGGCCTGAGGAGGGAATAATGAACACCACGACTACAGAAAATATCCTGACGCAGGCGGAAGTCATTTGTCAGCAGCGCAGCGTGCGCCTGACGCCACAGCGGCTGGAAGTGCTGCGCCTGATGAGCGTGCAGAACGGCGCGATCAGCGCCTACGATCTGCTGGACCTGCTGCGCGAGTCCGAGCCGCAGGCCAAGCCACCGACCGTCTATCGCGCGCTGGATTTCCTGCTGGAACAGGGCTTTATTCACCGCGTAGAGTCAACCAACAGTTACGTAGTCTGCCACCATTTCGAAGAGCACTCCCACACGTCGGCGATGCTGATTTGCGATCGCTGTGGGTCGGTGAGCGAACAACATGCCGACGGCGTTGAGGCGATCCTGACATCGCTGGCGCTGAAAACCGGCTTCACCCTGGGCCACAGCGTGATTGAAGCGCATGGCTTCTGCTCGGGCTGCGCGGAGATTGAAACCTGCTCTCACCATGAGGCCTGCGATCACGATCACAGCGCACCGGCGAAAAAACGCGGACGTTGAGTTCAGTTCCCCTGTATGCCGGGTGCGGATGCGATCGCTGGCAGGGTTACCTGTTGGATAAACGGGATATTTCTGCAGGCAGGTCTGTTAAAGAGAAAACGGGGTTAGTGACGACAGAGCTGTAGCCAGTACAGTAACGGGTCAGTACTCAGTGAGTCAGGGGATCTGTTACGGGGTTGGTGAGAGTTGGCACGATCCTTGTGCCTGGGGTAGGAGCCCAATTCTCAGAGGCAGAGATTACCAGCGGTGATCGTTGCGGGTTTCCCAGTCCTTCAGTTCTTTTTCGGCCTGATCTTTCTGGTAGCCGTAACGTTCCTGAATTTTTCCGACCAGCTGATCGCGTTTACCTTCCACGACCGTCAGGTCGTCGTCGGTCAGCTTGCCCCACTGTTCTTTCACTTTACCTTTGAACTGCTTCCAGTTACCGCTCGCTTCGTCTTTATTCATCATATAACTCCTTCAGCTTAGGTTTAGAACAGCCTTTAGCGTATTCGTCTTGTAAGTGCGCCTGATTACCAGATAAAAATCTGGATTAGCGCTGAACACAGAGTTAATTATAGTAGAAACGCGCGGATATGCGCTGAATGGACGATTTAAAGATAAAATCGGCTCTCCCGCAGGCAGAAAACCGATAAAAGTGAATGTAAATCAGAGACTAAGACTGGGCATCATGTAAGTAACTAAATATTTCCATTATCGTTCAGCGCTGAACCAGGTGCCCCGCCGCCAGTGACGCCGCCAGATCGCCCACAGCGCCAGCCGCCAGAGCTGCTTATCGGCAACGGAAAGTAGTTTCATATTGGAGCGGTATCCTTGCCTGTGCGGAACCTGTATCTGGAACTTCACCTGTCACTGCCTGTCGACCCCTGACGGGCTGGACGCGTTCGCCGGGTCACAGGCATCGATCGGTCAGGGCTATATGTCAGCACGTCAGCACGTCAGCACAAAGGATATGATCGGTAAGATTGCTGATTCAGG
This sequence comes from Erwinia sp. Leaf53, assembly GCF_001422605.1. Taxonomy (NCBI): domain Bacteria; kingdom Pseudomonadati; phylum Pseudomonadota; class Gammaproteobacteria; order Enterobacterales; family Erwiniaceae; genus Erwinia; species Erwinia sp. Leaf53. Next base: position 38,587 of record NZ_LMLK01000012.1, on the reverse strand, counting down.
CAGGCTGTCATGCAGCAGGAAAGCGTGCGCAGGAATTCAAAGGGGAAACGCGCAGCGGCGGGGAGGAGGCCGCTGCGTGATGAGCCGTGGTGGGTCGCGCTACTGCCAGTTGCCGTTGCGGATCACGCCCACGGCCAGGCCTTCGATGGTGAGCGTCTGCTCGCGCAGGTCGACCACGATCGGCTGGAAGTCCGGGTTTTCCGGCAGCAGCTGCACGGTGTTGCCCTGCTTCTTCAGACGTTTTACCGTCACTTCATCGTCGATACGCGCCACGACCACCTGGCCATTGCGCACGTCTTCGGTCTTGTGCACCGCCAGCAGGTCACCGTCGAGAATACCGATGTCGCGCATCGACATACCGCTGACGCGCAGCAGGAAGTCCGCGCTCGGTTTGAACATTTCCGGGTCCACCTGATAGTGCCCTTCAATATGCTCTTCCGCCAGCAGCGGTTCACCGGCTGCCACGCGGCCGATCAGCGGCAGGCCGTTGACCTCTTCCATCATCAGGCGAATGCCGCGCGAGGCGCCGGAGACGATCTCAATCACGCCTTTACGCGCCAGCGCTTTCAGGTGCTCTTCGGCGGCATTGGGGGAACGGAAGCCGAGCTGCGAGGCAATTTCTGCCCGCGTCGGTGGCATACCGGTCTGGTTAATATGGTCGCGAATCAGGTCATAGACCTGCTGCTGCCGTGCCGTTAATGCTTTCATCCCGCCCCCTGGTTGTTTATACAGTCGACTGTGAGTATATACAGCTATTTCGCCCTTGGGAACCCAAACCCGCCCCGCTGGCGATCAATTTTGCATCAGAGGGGCGTTGCAGAGGTCGGCTGGCGCACTTTCGCCGCATGAAAGTGCCTTTTTTGGATAACTCATCGCAGATTCGGCAGTAACAACATGGCCCAGACAGCGATTGCCAGTAAGATGCTCAGCAGGACGGCGGCGGAGCCCATATCTTTTGCGCGCCCGGCCAGCGGATGCATTTCACTGCCGATGCGGTCCACCACCGCCTCAATCGCGCTGTTGAGAACTTCGACGATAATCACCAGCACCACCGAACCGATCAGCAGTACGCGCGTGACGGCATCAACATCCAGCCAGCAGGCCACCGCCACCGCGATAATCGCCGCGATCGCTTCCTGGCGAAAGGCCGCTTCATGCTGCCAGGCGGCGCGTAATCCTTGCCACGAATAACCGGCTGCTTTTACGATTCGTGTCAGGCCGGTGGCGTTATTTGCCATAATCAGGGAACCCTTTGAGAAGTTTGACGTCGGAGACGGGTGTAGCACAATTTGCAACACCACAGATTCTGTTGGCGCTTTCTGGTATGCTTGCGGCGCTTTGCTAACAAGAGGCTTCATGTTGTCTATGTCAGGTTGGCGTAATTTATATTATAACCTTTTGAATCTGCCAGTTAAATTTCTGGTAAAGAGTAAGGCAATTCCGGCCGAGCCGGTTGCTGAGCTCGGGCTCGATACGTCGCGCCCTATTATGTATGTGCTGCCTTATGATTCAAAGGCCGATCTCCTGGCGCTGCGTGAGCAGTGTCGCAAACAGGAGCTGCCGGATCCGCTGCAGCCGCTGGAGATCGATGGCACCCTGTTGCCGCGTTATGTGTTTATCCATGACGGCCCGCGCCTGTTCCCTTACTACGTGCCAAACCCGGATTCGGTCAAGCTGTTCCATGACTATCTGGACCTGCACCGCAGCCATCCTGACCTTGATGTGCAGATGGTGCCGGTGTCGGTGATGTTTGGCCGTGCGCCGGGACGCGAGGTGCAGGGCGAAAGCCAGCCGCATCTGCGGGTGCTGAACGGCATTCAAAAATTCTTTGCGGTGCTGTGGCTGGGGCGCGACAGCTTCGTGCGCTTCTCGCCGATGGTCTCGCTGCGCCATATGGCCACCGAGCACGGCACGGATAAAACCATCGCTCAGAAGCTGGCCCGCGTGGCGCGTATGCATTTCGCCCGCCAGCGCCTGGCGGCGATCGGCCCGCGTCTGCCGGTGCGTCAGGACCTGTTTAACAAGCTGCTGCAGTCGAAAGCCATCGCCAAGGCGGTGGAAGACGAGGCGCGCAGCAAGAAAATCTCCCATGAGAAGGCCCAGCAGAACGCCATCGAACTGATGGAAGAGGTGGCGGCCGACTTCTCCTATGAGGCGATCCGCCTGACCGACCGCATCATGGGCTGGACCTGGAGCAAGCTTTACCAGGGGATCAACGTCAACGGCGGTGAACGCGTACGCCAGCTGGCGCAGGACGGCCACGAGATCGTCTACGTGCCGTGCCACCGCAGCCATATGGATTACCTGCTGCTCTCCTACGTGCTCTATCACCAGGGGCTGGTGCCCCCGCATATCGCGGCCGGAATTAACCTGAACTTCTGGCCGGCCGGGCCGATTTTCCGCCGGCTGGGGGCGTTCTTTATCCGTCGCACCTTTAAGGGCAATAAACTCTACTCGACGGTATTCCGCGAATACCTCGGCGAGCTGTTTACCCGCGGCTATTCGGTGGAGTACTTCGTGGAGGGCGGACGCTCACGCACCGGCCGCCTGCTCGATCCGAAAACCGGCACGCTGTCGATGACCATTCAGGCGATGCTGCGCGGCGGCAACCGGCCAATCACCCTGGTGCCGATCTATATCGGCTACGAGCACGTGATGGAAGTAGGTACCTACGCTAAAGAGCTGCGCGGCGCGACCAAAGAGAAAGAGGGCTTCCTGTCGATGGTGCGCGGGCTGCGTAAGCTGCGGAATCTCGGCCAGGGCTACGTCAACTTTGGCGAACCGCTGCCGCTGGTCGCGTATCTTAACCAGCAGGTGCCGGAGTGGCGCGAGGCGATTGACCCGATTGAGGCCCAGCGCCCGGCGTGGTTAACCCCGGCGGTGAACGATATCGCCCAGAAAGTGATGGTGCGCATCAACAACGCCGGGGCGGCGAACGCCATGAACCTGTGCGTGACCGCGCTGCTGGCTTCGCGCCAGCGCTCGATGACCCGTGACCAGCTGACCGAACAGCTCGGCTGCTACGTCGAACTGCTGCGCAATGTGCCCTATTCGCCGGATGCCACCGTGCCGGATATGACGCCGGAAGCGCTGCTGGAACACGCGCTGAGCATGAATAAGTTTGAGCTGGAGCAGGACAGCATCGGTGAGATCGTGATTCTGCCGCGCGAGCAGGCGGTGCTGATGACCTACTACCGCAACAACATTCATCATATGCTGGTGCTGCCGTCGCTGATTGCCGCGATCCTGATGCAGCACCGCGAGCTGAGCCGTGATGAGCTGCTGCGCCAGGTCAGCGTGATCTACCCGATGCTGAAAAGCGAGCTGTTCCTGCGCTGGGATGCCGCAGAACTGCCGCAGGTGATTGAGCCGCTGGTGGCCGAGATGGCGCGTCAGGGCCTGCTGCTGGTGGAAGACCAGCATCTGCGCCTGAACCCGCCGCGTTTCCGCACCCTGCAGCTGCTGGCCGCCGGCGTACGCGAAACCCTGCAGCGTTATGCCATTACCTTCTCGATCCTCAGCGCGAACCCGGCGATTAACCGCGGCACGCTGGAGAAAGAGAGCCGCACCATGGCCCAGCGCCTGTCGGTGCTGCACGGCATTAACGCGCCGGAGTTCTTCGACAAGGCGGTGTTCACCTCGCTGGTGCTGACGCTGCGTGATGAAGGCTACATCAGCGATTCCGGTGATGCCCAGGTTGAACGGACCCAGCGCGTTTACCAGCTGCTGGCGGAGCTGATCACCCAGGACGTGCGGATGACGATTGAAAGTGCTGTGGCACCGGAGCCCTCCGCCGCTGCCGTGACGGAGAGCGCGATCGCGCCGGAGTAATACGGTGACGCGGTGACGGAGAGTGCGGTTGCCCCGGAGTCATGGGGCAACGCCCTGACCACCAGCCACGCCCGCGGTAAAAATCAGTTAAACGGCAACCCGGTGTTGCCTGCAACGAAAAGGCCGGTCGCACTGGCGCAGTAAATCATGGGGTTTCCCCTCTTTACTGGCTCAGCGCGACCGGCCTTTTTTTCGCCTGTCCCGGCGGGAGCCTGATGATGCTAAGGCTCGCCACCGGCGCAGAACACGGCTACCAGAGGCTGATAGCGATGCCGGCAAACAGCACCATACCGACGTAGTTGTTGTTAAGGAACGCTTTAAAACAGGCGTCCCGATCGCGCCCCGCCACCTGCTGCTGCTGATACACGAATAGCCCGACCGCCAGCAGCATGGACCACCAGAACGCCCCGCCCAGCCCGCTCAGCCAGCCGACCAGCGCCATCAGCGCCAGCGTTGCCAGCTGCAGCAGTCCGACGATCAGCTTATCGAAGCGGCCAAACAGGATCGCCGTCGACTTGACGCCAATCTTCAGGTCGTCGTCGCGATCGACCATCGCGTACAGGGTGTCGTAAGCCACCGTCCAGCAGACGTTAGCAAAAAACAGCAGCCAGCAGACCAGCGGCACGCTCTCGCTGACCGCCGCCCAGCCCATCGGGATCGCCCAGCCAAACGCCGCGCCCAGCACCACCTGCGGCAGGTGGGTGTGACGCTTCATAAACGGGTACATCCACGCCAGCGCCAGGCCGCCGAACGACAGCAGGATAGTCATGCGGTTCATGGTCAGCACCAGCGCGAAGGAGACCAGCACCAGCCCGGCAAACAGCAGTTTGGCCTCACGGCTGGTGACCGCCCCGCTCGGCAGCGGGCGCAGCCGGGTGCGTTTGACGTGGCCGTCGATTTTGCGGTCGGCGAAGTCGTTAATCACGCAGCCGGCAGCGCGCATGGTAATTACCCCCAGCGTAAACACCAGCAGCACGTTCAGCGGCGGCACGCCGTCCGCCGCCAGCCACAGCGCCCACAGCGTCGGCCACAGCAGTAGCACCGTGCCGATCGGCTTATCGATGCGCATCAGGCGGCAGTACGCCGCTAATTTACTCATTGGCAGACTTCTCTCCACGTCAGGATCTCTGCTCTGGCGCCAGGCTGGCATACAGCGGCGAAGCGGGTAAAAACAGTTCGGTCAGCAGCAGCGGCTTGCCCGTGAGGCGCAGGCGCGAGCGCCGTGCCCACAGCGCGCCGTGGTGGCCGACGTCAATAAAATCGCGGGTCAGGGTTGAGCTGGCAAACAGATAGCGCCCCAGCGGCACGCTGCCCAGCTGCTGCAGCTTCTGCTCCGGCCCGACCAGCGTTGACTCCGGCACCAGCGTGCGCGCCACCAGCCAGGGTACGCCGTCGCCGCACAGCTCAATTTCACGCAGCCAGTAGCGCGGCTCGTCAGGCAACAGCGCTGACTCTTCCGGCCAGGCGTCTCCGCCGACAAAGCCTTCGCGCAGCACGTTGACCGTCACCTCACCGCAGTAGCGTTCAAAACGCCGGGTCATTGAGTCAACTTCCATCAGCCAGTCAAGCAGGGGGGCGGTCAGCAGGGGTGAGGATTCGGGCAGCCAGTCGATCGCGCGCAATGGCGACAGCGCGTTCTCAGCCATAACACTTCTCCGTAAAAATGGGGTACCCGAGTGTACCCCATTTTCTTACTCGCGTTTCAGGCGGTTACTGTTCGCCAGCCACAGAGTGCACACCAGGATAAGAATGGCGAAGGTGTAGGCCAGCGTATCCAGCGGATTTTTATGGTCGACGATAATCAGGCGGATAATCGCCGTGATGCCGATATAGACGAAGTAGCGTAGCGGGAAGTGGTAGCCCGACTGGAAGTATTTGACGATCAACGCGATAAATTCAAAGTAGAGAAAATAGATCACGATGCCTTCAATCAGCAGGTAAGACGAGGTCTGCTCGCCGGTGTTCAGCAGCACGTTGGCCAGGTGGATGGTCTCTTTACCGAGAAAAATCACCAGGATCACGGCCAGCGCAATCAGGCCGGCGTTCAGCACCATCTGCAGGGCAAAAGCCAGCCGGGTGGCCGGGGTGTTATGGGCGGGGGGAGTCATGGGTCATACCTCAACGTCATTGTTATCTGGCGGGAAAACCGCTGCTGATACTATGCTTGAGTGTGACACAGATCACAAGACACCCCGCCGGATGCGGGGCAATAGCGGGGTCAGCGCCGGCCCGTACGGCTAACCGTGGCGGGCCGGCGCTGGCAGGATCAGCGGTAGTTAATATCGCGATCGCTGGTCAGGTCATAGAGGTTGTACTTACGACCCAGCTGCTGGCCACCGTCACGCGTCAGCGGTGTCCAGTTGATCTGGGCGCGGCCGCGGATCGGGTCGAGGCTGAACAGATCCATCGGGATGGAGACGTAGAACCCTTTGGTGAAGTCCCCTTCGCCATACTCTTCCGACGAGACGTTGGTTTTGGTGGCGTAGACGCCGACGGCCACGCCGCTGTCGAAGCGTTTGGAGACGTCAACGGTCACGCCCTTATCCTCCGCCAGATACTGCCCGACGCTGGCCTTGACCAGCACGCCCTCGAAGAACCACGGCTGCCAGTAACCGGTCAGATTGCCCACCTTGGCCTTGTAGTTGGTGAACTTCATCATGTTGTCCCAGTCACGCTGCTTAACGTAGTTGGCATCGACGCCAATCGCCCAGCTGGCGTCCAGCGGACGATAGAGCAGTTCACCGCCGACGCCGCCGTACATGGTCTCCAGATAACCACCGTACACCTGGCCGTAGAAATCACCGCCGAGGTGGCGCATGTAGTTGGCCTGCAGGTTGTTGACGTAGGCGTCGTTTTCCACGTACTCGCGGATGTGGGTACGCACCCGCGGCAGGCTCGAGTCGCCCGGCGCGCCGTCGTAGTTAAAGCGGTTGTAGTTGTTGGCCACGTTGACGAACACGCTGCCGTCAATCAGCAGGTGGTTGGTCAGCCAGTAGCTGGCGTTAGCCGACACGCCCACCTGGTACATGTAGAAGCTTTCCGGGCCGCCAACCGACTGGTTGAGCACCGGCGACAGGCTGTAGTCGAGGCGATCGCCGTCGATGTAGAAGCCCTGCTCGGCGTTCTCCGGCAGGTGCGGGTTGATACGCACCTGACGCAGCGTCTCTTCATGCCCCAGCGGATAGCCTTCCAGCTGGCGCTTCAGGCTGACAACGTCGGTTTCGGTGGTCACCTGCGGCATATTATTGCGGATCTCGGTGACGCGGATCTTCTCTACGCCTTCCGGCAGATGGTTGGCGAGAATCACGTTTGCGCGCTCCACGCCGCGAGCGGTGTCGCGGTATTTGGTCTGCTCACCACTTGCGTACAACGTGTCGCCTTTCACCTGAATGCGCGGCGCGTCGAAGCCGGCGTTGTATTTCAGGTCGGTCAGCTGCGCGGCGGTGGTGGTCGGCTCGAGGAACCGCTCCTGCGGCTGCGGGTTGTAAGCCGGTACCGGCTTATCACGCTGCACCTGGGTATTGTCGTTAAAGTTGGTGCGCAGGGTGAAGCCCGCCATAAAGGTGTTGCCACGCTCGTAGCTGACGTTGACGTCCGCCCAGTCGGTGACGCGGTAAATGGCTCCGACGTTGAACTTACTTTTCTGCTCCAGCTTGCCGGCAAAGTCACCCTGGTAATCGTTGCCTTCGTATTCGGCCTTCAGGCGCAGCGGCTGCCACGGCGTCTGGTATTCGATACCGCCGAAGATCGCAGCCGGACCGTGGAAGGCGTTGCTGATGCTGACCGACCCCGGCGTGCCGTTGCTGCCGTCACGGTAGCAGTATTTATCGCTGGCCCGGCAGAACGGGTTAGTCACGTTGCCGCTGTTGCCCAGGTAGCCAAAGCCCATGCCGAGGGTGAAGTCAAACGGCCCCCAGGCCTTGGTCGCCACCAGGTATTCACTGTCAAACAGGCCGGTACCGCCCAGATCGCGGGTGCCGACCGCCACTTCCGGCAGCCAGAAGCCCTCTTCCCACAGGCGCAGCTTGAGGTCAAACGCCTTGTCTTTGTAGCTCTGATTGCCGCTGAACTCTTCCGAGCCGCTGTATTGACGGGTACGGACGTCAGTGTAGCGCACGGTCGCTTCCAGCCACGGGAACAGCGCTACCGAAGCCGAGTAGAAGCGATACTGATCGTTGTTACGGTAGTTGAGGCTGAACTCGCCCTCTTTCGCCATCCGCGCGGTCGGCACCTGCATCAGGCCGACGCCGCCGAAGTCAGACTGTGACGGACCGACAGGTTCCGGGTAAGAAGCCGCCTGTGCCTGCAACGCGCAGGTGACAGAGAATGAGAGCAGGCTGAGAAGGTAACGTTTTTTCATCAGTCAGGGATCCGGTGCGTCAGAACAGATACGATCTGCTGGTTAAGATCGGCCAGGTCGCGCGGCAGCGTCCAGGAGGAGAAGCCTACAAAGATAATGCTGCCCGCGGCGGGCTCAACGTGGCGGCGGTTCCAGTAGGCGACCGGCACCTCGCTCACCTGCCCGTCCGGCGTTATCAGCTGCGCCGTATTGCGCTCCGCGCCGCGCACATGGTCACGCGGCTGCAGGTAGTCAGCCACGCTGCGCCCGGCCGCCCACGGCGTTGTTCCGGCACCGTCTACCGCACCGAACAGGGTCACGGAGGTCGGTTCGGCCAGGGTGTAGACGCTGTAGTCACCCACCAGCCGGCGGTTGGCGGAGGACGAGAGGCGAACCCGATCCGGATCGAGGGAGACCATCTGACGGCCGGTAACCTTCAGCGCGGCAACCTGCTGACGCACGTTCTCGACCACCGCGGCCTGGGCGGCATCATCATCGCCGCGCAGCGCATCACGCCAGCCCGCCAGGCGTGCCAGCAGCTGCTGCTGTTGCTGCAGCGCCACCGCAGTGGCCTGTTTTTCAGCAATGACCGTGCCGGGCCACCAGGTTTTCCCCTGTAGCGCCGGGCTGGCCACCAGCTGGGCGAGGTTAGCGGCGTGGCTGACCTGTGCGGTCTGCTGCTGGCCGGGATAAAACACCGTAACCTGGCTGTCGGCCAGGGCCTGCAGCGACAGCGAGGCCGCTATCCCTGCGCATAAAGCGATCAGTTTTTTCATGATTTTGCCGGCTTCAGGATAGTGGTGGTCACGGGAAGATAGTCTGCGCCAAGGTCTTGCTCAGTTTTACGCACCTGGCCGCTGGTGGTATCGATCCAGAAGGTATTGCGCCAGGACTTACCGTTGCTGGCCATAGAGACCTCTTCCTGCCAGACGCGGCAGGCGACCGGCTTCCCGGCTAACTGCAGCACCTCATCCTTCAGACGGGTAAAGCGCGAGACGGCTTCGCCGGCGCGCAGCTGGCCCTGTTCGGTCCAGCTCAGCGTTCGGGTCCAGCCGGCCCCCTCGGTCAGCTGCAGCGGGTTACGCAGCGGATCCTGCTGCAGGTTGCTGACCTGGTTCAGGTTGTCGCTCAGGCCCAGGGTTTTGATTACGCGGCCGTTCTGCGTCACCACCATCGCTTTATCGCTGGTGATCCACTTCTGCTGGCCGTTTTCATTGAAGCCCAGTACCACGAAAATTTGCTGACCGTCAGCGACACGCAAATACATGCTGGCATAAGGCAGCGCGTTAATGCGTTCAGCGGTCACCTGAATATCATCGGGGCCAAGGAAAGCCTGGGTCGCGGCGTCACTCAAGCCTTTTTGAGTGGCGGTACAGGCCTGTAACAGCAGGCAGATTAGCAGCAGAGGTAGGTTTCGCACCGGTTAGGATCCCTGAGCAAATAGGTGACGTAAAAAATAACCACACGGACGTGTGGTTATGTTTAAAAGTGATACTTAGCGGGTGGTGCTGGTGGTGGTAGTAGTGGTGGTTCCGGTATTAGAACCGTTACTGCCACCTGCTGCACCGACTGCAACGCCAGCAACAACGGCAACAACGCCGACGCCGATTGCGGTTGCAGCACCAGAAGACAGCGCGCCAGCTTCAACGCCAGCAGCGTCACCAGGTGCAGCAAACGCAGCAGAAGCACCCACTAAATACACAGAGGCTGCAGCAGCCCATAACAGTTTTTTCATTGCACTTTCCTTCATGAAATGAATGAACACCGGGGCCAGAATGGAACCCGGCACTCATAGTATGGGGAATAAAACTCCAGAAATCAGCGGACTAATAATAGTCGCTTTAGCCGGTCAGTTTCACTAATCCATGCTCAACAAACCGCTTTTTTGCACATTAAATTATGCAAAATAGCCATTTTACGAAACTTAATGCCAATTAAAGGCGGCAATAACACCCTGTTATGGTAAAAGCGCCTTAAATCAGATTAAGCACGACATGATGGTAATAATTAGTCATTTTTGCAAATAAAAGTTTATAAAATCATCCAGTTAAACTTTACATTAGCGGACATAACTAGAGATAAACGCGGGATATTTTCAAAAAAATCGGCGTAAAATGCGAGGAAAAAAAACGCATTTTAAGATTAATCCTAGAGAGGGGGCGCACAGTTTCCACACGCCGATGCTGGAAAAAACGAAAAAAGACGACTGTTAAAAAACCCCGGTTGCCCGGGGTGGTGATGCGGTTCTGCGATAAGCCCGATTAACGCCAGGACTTATAACGGTTAATCAGGCCGTTAGTTGAGCTGTCGTGGCTGGTTACCTCTGTACCATCGGCCAGTTCAGGCAGAATACGGTTCGCCAGCTGTTTGCCCAGCTCCACGCCCCACTGATCGAAGGTGAAGATGTTCAGAATCGCACCCTGAGTGAAAATCTTGTGCTCATACAGAGCAATTAACGCGCCGAGGCTGAACGGCGTCACGTCGCGCAGCAGGATCGAGTTGGTCGGACGGTTGCCTTCAAACACCTTGAACGGCGCCACGTGCTCAACGGCGCTGGCGGCCAGACCGGCATCGGCAAACTCTTTCTCCACCACGTCACGGCTCTTACCAAAGGCCAGCGCCTCGGTCTGCGCGAAGAAGTTGGACAGCAGCTTATTGTGATGGTCGCCCAGCTTGTTGTGGGTGATCGCCGGCGCGATAAAGTCGCACGGGATGAGCTTGGTGCCCTGGTGGATCAGCTGGTAGAACGCGTGCTGGCCGTTGGTGCCCGGCTCGCCCCAGATGATCGGGCCGGTCTGGTAATCCACCGGGTTGCCGTTACGGTCAACGTACTTGCCGTTAGACTCCATATTGCCCTGCTGGAAGTAGGCGGCAAAACGGTGCAGATACTGATCGTACGGCAGGATCGCTTCGGTTTCAGCACCGAAGAAGTTGTTGTACCAGATGCCGATCAGCGCCAGCAGCACCGGCAGGTTCTGCTCAGCCGGGGTATTGGCGAAGTGCTGATCCATCGCGTGTGCGCCGCTCAGCAGCTGCTCAAAGTTGTCATAACCGATGGAGAGCACGATCGACAGGCCAATCGCCGACCACAGCGAGTAGCGGCCGCCAACCCAGTCCCAGAACTCGAACATGTTGTCGGTATCGATACCGAACTCCGCCACCGCTTTGCCGTTGGTGGACAGCGCGGCGAAATGCTTCGCGACGTGCTGCTGGTCGCCGGCCGCTTTGAGGAACCAGTCGCGCGCGCTCAGGGCGTTGGTCATGGTCTCCTGGGTGGTGAAGGTTTTGGAGGCCACGAGGAACAGCGTGGTTTCCGGGCTTAGGTCCTTCAGCGTTTCGGCGATATGGGTGCCGTCCACGTTGGAGACGAAATGCATATTCAGGTGGTTTTTGTACGGGCGCAGCGCTTCGGTGGCCATAAACGGACCGAGATCCGAGCCGCCGATGCCGATATTCACCACATCGGTGATCGCTTTACCGGTATAGCCTTTCCAGTCACCGCTGATGATGCGCTCAGAGAAGCCCTTCATCTTTTCCAGCACCGCGTTGACTTCCGGCATCACGTCTTTGCCATCGACCAGGATTGGCGTGTTGCTGCGGTTACGCAGCGCAACGTGCAGTACCGCGCGATCTTCAGTGCGGTTGATCTTCTCACCGGAAAACATTGATTTGATTGCCGACTGCAGGTCAGTCTCTTTTGCCAGCGCCTGCAGCTTATCGAGGGTCTCGCGGGTGATACGGTTCTTGGAGTAGTCCACCAGGATCTGATCGTCGAAGGTGGCGGAGAACGCGGTGAAACGGGCGCTATCCTTAGCAAACAGGTCAGCAATTTGCACATCTTTCATCTGTTCAAAATGCTGCTGCAGATCCTGCCAGGCAGCGGTTTGTGTCGGATTGATATTTTTCATAGCAACACACTCTTTTTATTTAAGAATCGTAAATCAGCCGGACGACAGTGTACGCGTTCGTCGCGCGACGCTGACCTTTTCCTGTAACAGGCACGAGCTATCATTGCGGCGTCGTCCGGGCGGTATCGTTATGCTAACTGCGGATGATTCGCACTAATCGTTTCAGTATGACGGCATCAGGCTGAAAATTATAGTCCGTGATGTGCGCAGAAAAATTGATGTTTTCGCCCAGACGGGCGTTTTTTTTGCCGCTGGCGATTAGCAGCGGTAATACCGCCAGCCCCTTCAGGAATATCAGTAATCATCGGCCGACTGTCGTTGACAGCGGGGGGATAAACCGATATTTCTATGCGCCTGTTTGCGCACCCGTGCGCAACCTGGAAGAGGCGCGTCGCCCAGGCAGTGTGTTGGAGGAACCGTATCCAGCGAAGGCATATGATGGGGTGCGACGCCGAGGTATTACCCACGCGGAGTGGGACGTATCGACCACAGGGGCTGAATCCTCTGGGTTGTCACCGGAACGTCTGATGAACAGACGTTTTGCAAGGTGGGGCGCTTCCGGGTGACTCGTAGTTTCTACGTCTGACCCGTTCCTGCTCTCCCCCTTGTGCCAAGGCTGATGGAAAATATCCTGACACGAGGTAGTCATGTCTCAAAATCTGATCGTAGCGAAGTTTGGCGGCACCAGCGTGGCCGATTTTACCGCTATGAATCGCAGCGCCGATGTGGTGCTGTCCAACCCGGACGTGCGTCTGGTCGTTCTCTCCGCCTCTGCGGGTGTAACCAATCTTTTAGTGACGCTGGCTGAAGGTAAACAGCTGGAGGAACGCGCGTACCTGCTGGACGATATCCGCCGCATTCAGTACGCCATTATCGACTGCCTGCAAGAGCCCGGCGTAATCAGCGATGAGATCGACCGCATGCTGGAGAATATCGCCATGCTGGCCGAGGCCACCGCGCTGGCGACCTCCACCGCGCTGACCGACGAGCTGGTCAGCCACGGCGAATTGATGTCGACCCTGCTGTTCGTTGAAATCCTGCGCGAGCGCCAGGTTAACGCCGAGTGGTTTGACGTGCGTAAAGTGATGCGCACCAACGATCGTTTTGGCCGTGCCGAGCCGGAGATCGCTACCCTGTCGACGCTGGCGTCGACCCAGCTGCAGCCACGTATTGCCGAAGCGCTGGTGGTAACCCAGGGCTTTATCGGTAGCGAAGATAAAGGCCGCACCACCACCCTTGGCCGCGGCGGCAGCGACTACACCGCTGCCCTGCTCGGCGAAGCGCTGGGTGCCAGCCGTATTGATATCTGGACCGACGTACCGGGCATCTACACCACCGATCCGCGCGTGGTGTCTGCCGCCAAGCGTATCGATGAGATTACCTTTGAAGAAGCCGCTGAGATGGCCACCTTCGGAGCCAAAGTGCTGCACCCGGCGACCATTCTGCCGGCCGTGCGCAGCGATATTCCGGTGTTTGTCGGTTCGAGCAAAGACCCGTCCGCCGGCGGCACGCTGGTGTGCAATAAGGGCCAGAACCCGCCGCTGTTCCGCGCGCTGGCGCTGCGTCGTCGCCAGACGCTGCTGACCCTGCACAGCATGAACATGCTGCACGCGCGCGGGTTCCTTGCCGAGGTGTTCAATATCCTCGCGCGCCACAGTATCTCTGTGGACCTGATCACCACCTCAGAAGTGAGCGTGGCGCTGACGCTGGATACCACCGGGTCGACCTCGACCGGCGACAGTCTGCTGACTCAGGCGCTGCTGACCGAGCTGTCATCGCTGTGCCGGGTGGAAGTGGAAGAGAACCTGGCGCTGATCGCGCTGATCGGCAACAAACTCTCCCAGGCCTGCGGCGTAGGCAAAGAGGTGTTTGGCGTGCTGGAAGGGTTCAATCTGCGGATGATCTGCTACGGTGCCAGCAGCTATAACCTGTGCTTCCTGGTCCCAGGCCAGGACGCGGAGCAGGTGGTTCAGCGGCTGCACCGCAACCTGTTCGAGTAATCGGGTCACTGAGTCATCGCGAAACCGGGCCTGGCCCGGTTTTTTTACGCCCGGAATAAACAGGCGGTCTCTGGCCCGCGCCTCGCCCCGCGTTAGCCGATCGCACTGCTTTCACCGCACTGACTTAGCTTTTTCTGCTGATATTCACCGCAGGTTTGCTGCTTTTTCACCCCACTTTTAATGCTATGATCTGTTCCCGCCGTTTCTGGTAACGGCGCCGTCTGCTATGGCAAATTGGGTTTACCGTCTTACCTGCGGAGTTTACACGCGGGATACATACAACATGATAAAAGGAAGTCTGGCTATGCTCGCCACCGTAACGCGACTGTTCCCCCTGTGGGCGGTCCTGCTCTCTGCTGCCGCCTACTATACGCCGGATACCTTTACCGGCTTTGGTCCGTACGTCACTTATCTGCTGATGCTGATTATGTTCGGCATGGGCGTGACGCTGAATATTGATGATTTTAAGCGGGTGCTGACCCGTCCGGCACCGGTGATTGCCGGGACGTTTCTGCACTATCTGGTGATGCCGCTGGCCGCGTGGGCGCTGGCGAAGCTGTTTAATATGCCGCCGGATCTGTCGGCGGGGATGATTCTGGTCGGCAGCGTGGCCAGCGGTACCGCGTCGAACGTGATGATCTATCTGTCGAAGGGCGACGTGGCGCTGTCGGTGACCATCTCGTCCGTGTCGGCGCTGGTCGGCGTGTTTGCCACGCCGCTGTTAACCAAGTTCTACGTTGATACCCATATTCAGGTGGACGTGGTGGGGATGCTGTTGAGCATCGTGAAGATCGTGGTGGTGCCGATTAGCCTCGGGCTGGTGATCCACCATACGCTGAACGGCGTGGTGAAGCGCGTGGAGCCGTATCTGCCGGCGTTTTCAATGGTGTGTATTCTGCTGATTATCAGCGCGGTGGTGGCGGGCAGTCAGAGCCATATTGCCTCGGTGGGCCTGGTGGTGATTATTGCGGTGATGCTGCATAACGCGATTGGTCTGTTGGGCGGGTACTGGGGCGGTAAGCTGTTCGGTTTTGATGAGTCAACCTGCCGCACGCTGGCGCTGGAGGTGGGGATGCAGAACTCCGGTCTGGCGGCGACGCTGGGCAAGCTGTACTTTTCACCGCTGGCGGCGTTGCCGGGCGCACTGTTCTCGGTGTGGCACAATCTGTCCGGGTCGCTGCTGGCGGGGTACTGGTCGGGTAAAGAGATTAAGGACGAGAAGAAGTAGCTTTCTCTCTTCAGGAAGAAGCCGGGGCGGGATGCTCCGGCTTTTTTTTGGGCGTTGCTGCTAAACCGGAGCCTCTGGTTAGGGGCATGGCTGCTAAACCGGCGCCTGGCTTATCGGGGCTGGGGCTGGGGCTGGGGCTGGGGCTGGGGCTGGGGCTGGGGCTGGGGCTGGGGCTGGGCGCAGATGATGGGTTGAGTTGGGTGCTTTTCTGATGCTTTCGTGCTTCTGGTTAGGGGCGTTGCTGCTAAACCGGCGCCTGGCTTATCGGGGGATGATGCGGAACGCGGACACGCCGTAAACCCGTCCCTGGGGGCTTGGCATCGCCCATCCATGGGCGCTGACAGTCCGCTTATCCGCATCACCCCCCGATTGCCTTTTTGCGATTGAATCGCCTGCCTGACAATCTCATCATCATCTTTGCCATCATCTCTGAGTTCATCNTGCTTTCGTGCTTCTGGTTAGGGGCGTTGCTGCTAAACCGGMGCCTGGCTTATCGGGGGGTGATGCGGAACGCGGACACGCCGTAAACCCGTCCCTGGGGGCTTGGCATCGCCCATCCATGGGCGCTGACAGTCCGCTTATCCGCATCACCCCCCGATTGCCTTTTTGCTGATGTGTTGCTGTCAGCAGCGATCTGCTTTACCGCATCACCCCCCGATTGCCTTTTTGCTGATGTGTTGCTGCCAGCAGCGATCTGCTTTACCACATCACCCTCAGATTGCCTTTATGCTGATGTGTTGCTGTCAGAAGCGATCTGCTTATCCGCATCACCATCAGATTGCCTTTATGCTGATGTGTTGCTGCCAGCAGAGATCTGCATTACCGCATCATCCCCCGACAGCTTTTAGGCTGATTTATCACTGTATTACCAATAGCAAATACCCCCCTGCATGCAGTAATACTCTCTGTTCACAAACAGGGTTCAAGGAAGAGTTATGGGTTGGGATACGCTGGCAGCGTTACAGTTTATTCGTTCACACGCGAGTAGCACTTCTCACAATCGATGTGCTGAATATACCCGGCGTGCTGTAGAAGCCGGAGGGGTAAGGCTGGAACATCACGCGGATGCTAAAGACTATGGCCGCTCTCTGAAGCAGGCAGGTTTCATCGAAATTCAGCCAGGCATGAACCTTATCGCGGGGGATGTCGTGGTCATTCAGCCTTATTCTGGGGGCAATCCCAGCGGTCATATGGCGATGTTTGACGGACAACGCTGGTATTCTGATTTTCTTCAGCGAACGATGTATCCAGGGCCGGGATACCGTCAGCATCAACCTCCTTACCAGATATACAGGATGAACTAATGGTGCGTGTTTCTTTGTTAATTATCTCATTGCTGACGTCCACCTGTTACGCGGCCAGTCAGACTGCTGCACAGCAGGTGCAGGCGTTTTATACGATGTATCTGAATGCGTGGGTAGCAGATGAGACGCCCGACCTGCATTCATCTGAGATGCAGCAGTATGTGGCAGAGCAGACGCTGGATCGGCTGGCAGAGCTGCAAAGCAACCCGAACGATAATAATCTGGCATCGGATTATTTCACTTATACACAGGATTACGATCCGAGCTGGGTTGCCGCGTTGAAGGTTGGTAAAGCCGCTTTATCGCCGCCCTTTACGACCGTTGATGTCTGGTTAGGGATCGAGGGTGGCAGGCATCGGCACCTGCGTACCTGGCTGCAACAGGAGCAAGGGAGCTGGAAGATTGTGCGGGTGAAGGATATTGATAACAACTATCAGCAGCAGTTGGGCGAATAACGTTGTTTTATAATCAACTTTGGCAAAAATTCGTGTGAAGCTCAGGTGTGAAAAATGCAGTCAGGGAAGTAGCTGTAAGGGCGGTGCTTATGGTTATGGACTTTGCTGCTGGGGCTGGGGCTGGGGCTGGGGCTGGGCGCAGATGATGGGTTGAGTTGGGTACTTTTCTGGTGCTTTCGTGCTTCTGGCGGACACGCCGTAAACCCGTCCCTGGGGGCTTGGCATCGCCCATCCATGGGCGCTGACAGTCCGCTTATCCGCATCACCCCCCGATTGCCTTTTTGCGATTGAATCGCTTTATCGGCATTCAAGCTTTGGGGATCATATCGTTCCCGACGAGCTGAACACTGGAATTAGCAGCGAAGCCCTTAACAGCAACAATGCAGCCTAAAAGGGAGTCCGTTGGGGGACAGGTTAGCCGGGCGTACGGCGCACGGATGCGCCGTCCGAGCCCCCAGGGAAGGGTTCACGGCGACCCGATCGCCGGAATCAGCAGCGATGCCCTGGCAGCAAATAGGCCGCCGAACCAGGCACCTGAGTACAAAGCCACAGCCAGACAGGAAGTCCGTTGGGAGGCAGGTGACGATTTATCCCCGATCGTCATCGTTCTTGTCATCGTCCGGCTGCTCCAGCACGCTGTAGGCCACCGCGCAGAACAGCGAGTTCAGGCGTTTCATATCCCCCAGCAGGCCGAGATGCAGCGAGCTGGTCTCAATGCTCTGCACGTTCTGCTGGTGCAGCCTGTCCACGTGGGCGTGGGAGAAACGCCGGTTGGTGATGCGGAAACGGTGCTTGGCGCGGCGCAGCCGCCGGGCGCTGGTGATATCACGGGATAAAAATACCGACAGGCTGAGGCGCAGGTTACTGCCCAGCAGCTCCAGCTGCTCGTCCAGCTCCTGCAGCCCTTCCACGGAGAATGCCCGCCGCGCGGTCAGCGATTTACTCGCCACGTCGCCGCCCATACGTTCAAGAATATCGCCGGCCATCTCCAGGTTCAGCGCCATCTCGATAATCTCCGCCCAGCGGCGGGAATCCTCCTCGGCCAGATCCTCCTTCGGCATCTGCGCCAGATAGAGCTTGATGGCGGTATACAGCACGTCGACGTCATCATCCAGCTTGCGGATCTCGCGTTCCTGGCGTACTTCGCCGTGGATTACCTTACTGAACGACGCCAGCATCTGCTCCATAACGTCGCCCATCCGCAGCGTCTCGCGGGAGGCATTCGCCAGCGCCAGCGTCGGCGTATCCAGCGCGGAGGCATCGAGATGGCGCGGTTTCAGCCGCAGGTCGTTTTCCGGTTCTTCACGGATCAGCCGTTCGCACAGCGCCGCCATCGCGCCGGCAAACGGCACCATCGCCAGGCAGCGGATCAGGTTGTAGAACACGTGGAAGAAGATCACCAGCTCTTCATCATCCACCGGCAGCCGGTCCAGCCACGCCGCCAGCGGCTCAACGAACGGCAGCACGATCAGCAGGCCGATAAATTTAAACAGCAGGCTGCCCAGCGCCACCCGCTTGCCGGCGGCGTTGGCGGTACTGTTGTTAAGCATCGCCAGCAGCCCGCTGCCGAGGTTGGCCCCGATCACCAGGCACAGCGCCACCTTAAACGAGATCACCCCGGTGGCGGTCAGCGTGGCGGTGATCAGCACCGCCGCGAGGCTGGAGTAGCTGATAATGGCAAACACCGCGCCGATCAGCGCATCGAGCATCACGTCACCGGTCAGCGACGAGAAGATCACCTTCACCCCGGAGGCCTGGGTGATCGGCGTGGCGGCGGCGACGATCAGCTGCAGGGCCAGCAGGATCAGCCCCAGCCCGATAAACACCCGCCCCACCTGCCCGGCGCGGCTCTGTTTGCGCCCGAGGAAGAACACCACGCCGAAGAAGATAAACAGCGGCGACAGCCACGAAAGATCGAAAGTCAGGATGCGCGCCATCACCGCGGTACCGACGTCGGCACCGAGAATGATCACCAGCGCCGGGGTCAGCCCCACAAGGTTCTGGGCGACAAACGAAGTGACCAGCAGCGTGGTGGCGTTGCTGCTCTGCACCAGCGCGGTCACGCCGATACCGGCCATAAAGGCCATCGGTTTTTTGGCCACGCTGTGGCTCAGCACCCGGCGCAGGTCGGCGCCGTAGACGCGCATAATGCCGGTACGCACGATATGGGTACCCCACACCAGCAGCGCCACGGCGGATAATAAGTTCAACAGGGTTAACACCGTTCTTTTACCTCACTTCTGTGCTGCCGTCCGACCGACGGCACGTTTTCAATCATAAACCTTCAGGTGAAAGTTTAGCTGCTAAATCAAAAATCAGGTTTTTAATCAGCATGATATGTGTGAGTAAGGGGCAAATGCAGTAAGGATTTTGCTGAAAATGTGAGGGTTATCATAGCGGGCCAGGTGCAGCTCAGACGCGCGGTCGGCAGCCGTTTACGCAGGCTGCCGACCGAACTAGTGGAGTGCCGATGGTGGGTTAGTCAGCGTCATACCCGAGGTTCGGTGCCAGCCAGCGCTCGACCTCGCTGACCGGCATGCCTTTACGGCGGGCGTAATCTTCTACCTGATCGCGCTGCAGCTGGGCGACGGCGAAATATTTACTGTCAGGGTGGCTGAAGTACCAGCCGGAGACCGCCGCGCCGGGCCACATGGCGAAGGACTCGGTCAGCTTCATCCCTGTGCGGGCTTCCACGTCCAGCAACTGCCAGATGGTGGCCTTTTCGGTGTGTTCCGGGCAGGCCGGGTAGCCGGGTGCCGAGCGGATGCCCCGGTAGTTTTCGCGGATCAGCTCCTCGTTGCTCAGGCTCTCGTCCGGTGCGAAGCCCCAGATCGTCTTACGCACCTGCTCGTGCAGGTATTCGGCAAAGCCCTCCGCCAGGCGGTCTGCCAGCGCCTTAAGCATGATTTTGTTGTAGTCGTCGTGCTGCGCGTCGTACGCCGCGGCCAGCGCATCCTCTTCCAGGCCGCCGGTGACCGCAAAAGCCCCCAGGTAATCGGCTTTGCCGCTCGACTTCGGCGCAACAAAATCGGCCAGGCAGTAGTTCGGGAAGTCCGTTTTCTCTGTCTGCTGGCGTAAGTGATGACTCACTTGCAAAATTTCCGTGCGCGACTCGTCGGTGTAGATTTCGATATCGTCATCCACCCGGTTAGCCGGGAAAAGACCAACCACCCCACGCGGATTGAGCGTGCCGTCGCGGCTCAGCTGGTCGAGCATTGCGTTGGCATCGGCAAACAGCCGCTGCGCCTCTTCGCCCACCACCTCATCCTGCAGAATGCGCGGATACTTGCCGGCCAGCGACCAGGTCATAAAGAACGGCGTCCAGTCGATGTAGTGGCGCAGGGTTTCGATGTTAGCGCTCACTTCGCTGACGCCCTGCTGCCGGACAGGGGGTGGCGTGTAGTTTTCCCAGTCAATTTTCGTGTCGTTGGCGCGCGCCACAGCCAGGCTGACCGGCGGCGTGCGCGGCTTTTTGCGCGCGTGCTGGATGCGCACGGTGTCATACTCTTTGCGGGTGCGGGCAACAAACTCGTCGTGCTGGCCGGCAGAAAGCAGCGCGGAGACCACGCCCACCGTGCGCGAGGCGTTCTGCACGTAGACCGTCGGCCCGCTGTAGTTCTGCTCAATTTTTACCGCCGTATGCGCCTTCGAGGTGGTGGCTCCGCCGATCAGCAGCGGCAGGGTAAAGCCCTGGCGCTCCATCTCCTTCGCCACGTTGACCATCTCATCCAGCGACGGGGTGATCAGCCCGGAGAGGCCGATAATGTCGGCGTTGTGCTCGCGGGCGGTTTTGAGGATTTTCTCCCCCGGCACCATCACGCCGAGGTCGATAATTTCGTAGTTGTTACACTGCAGCACCACGCCAACGATGTTTTTACCGATGTCGTGTACGTCACCCTTCACCGTGGCGAGGACGATTTTACCGTTGGTGCTGCCCTTCTCTTTGCTGGCTTCAATATAGGGCTGCAGCCAGGCCACCGCCTGCTTCATCACGCGGGCCGATTTCACCACCTGCGGCAGGAACATTTTACCCTCACCGAACAGGTCACCGACCACGTTCATACCGGCCATCAGCGGGCCTTCGATCACTTCAATCGGCCGCGCAGCCTGCTGGCGGGCGGCTTCGGTGTCTTCTTCAATAAATTCGGTGATGCCCTTCACCAGCGAATACTCCAGCCGCTTCGCCACCTCCCAGCCGCGCCATTCGGCCTGCGGCCTGGTGCTGTCGTCGTCGCCCTTGCTGCCGCGGTATTTTTCCGCCAGCGCCAGCAGCCGTTCGGTGCCGTCGTCGCGGCGGTTCTGCACCACGTCCTCCACCGCTTCGCGCAGGTCGGCCGGCAGGTCGTCGTAGATCGCCAGCTGGCCGGCGTTAACGATGCCCATATCCATGCCGTTGCGGATGGCGTGATAGAGGAATACCGCGTGGATCGCCTCGCGCACCGGCTCGTTGCCGCGGAACGAGAACGAGACGTTGGAGACGCCGCCGGAGATCATCGCGTGCGGCAGTTCGCGTTTGATGTCCTCACAGGCGCCGATAAAGTCCACCGCGTAGTTGTTGTGCTCTTCAATGCCGGTGGCGACCGCGAAGATATTCGGGTCAAAGATGATGTCTTCCGGCGGGAAGCCCACCTGTTCGGTGAGAATGTTGTAGGCGCGGCGGCAGATCTCGATTTTGCGTTCGCGGGTGTCGGCCTGGCCGACCTCGTCAAAGGCCATCACCACCATCGCCGCGCCGTAGCGGCGCACCAGCCGCGCGTGGTGCAGGAACGGCTCAATGCCCTCTTTCATCGAGATCGAGTTGACGATGCCCTTGCCCTGGATGCACTGCAGGCCCTTCTCGATCACCTCCCACTTTGAGGAGTCGATCATAATCGGCACGCGGGCGATATCCGGCTCGCCGGCAATCAGGTTAAGAAAGCGCACCATCGCCGCTTCGGCGTCGAGCATCCCCTCATCCATGTTGATGTCGATGATCTGCGCGCCGCTCTGCACCTGCTGCAGCGCCACGTCCAGCGCTTCGTTGTACTTCTCTTCTTTGATCAGCCGCTTAAATCTGGCGGAGCCGGTGACGTTTGTGCGCTCGCCGACGTTAACGAACAGCGTTTCCGGGCTGATGGTCAGCGCTTCCAGCCCCGCCAGGCGGCAGGCGACCGGGATGGCCGGCAGCGGGCGCGGTGCCACGCCTTCCACCGCTCTGGCCATCGCCGCAATATGTTCCGGCGTGGTACCGCAGCAGCCGCCGACGATATTCAGGAAGCCCGCCCGCGCCCATTCGCCAATCTGCTCCGCCATGATGGCCGCGTCGAGATCGTATTCGCCAAAGGCGTTGGGCAGCCCGGCATTGGGGTGCGCGCTGACGTAACCTTCGGCAATACGCGACAGCTCGGCGACGTACTGGCGCAGTTCGTCCGGGCCCAGCGCACAGTTCAGGCCAAACGACAGCGGTTCAGCATGGCGCAGCGAGTTATAGAAGGCTTCGGTGGTCTGACCGGAGAGGGTACGGCCGGAGGCATCGGTAATGGTACCGGAGATCATCAGCGGCAGCGTCACGCCCAGCGCCTCAAACTCGCTCTGCACGGCGAAGATCGCCGCCTTGGCGTTGAGGGTGTCGAACACCGTTTCAATCATGATGATATCGCAACCGCCCTCGATCAGCGCCCGCGTTGATTCACGGTAGGCCTCCACCAGCTGGTTAAAGGTGACGTTACGGAAGGCGGGGTCGTTGACGTCCGGCGAGATCGAGCAGGTTCTGTTAGTGGGCCCTAACACACCGGCAACGTAGCGCGGGCGCTCGGGCGTTTTCGCCGTCCACGCATCGGCGCAGGCGCGGGCCAGCTGTGCGGCTACCCGGTTAATCTCCGCCGACAGCGATGCCATCTCATAGTCGGCCATGGCGATGGTGGTGGCGTTAAAGGTGTTGGTTTCGAGGATATCGGCACCCGCCGCGAGGTAGCCGTTATGGATATCGCGGATAATGTCGGGTTGGGTCAGCACCAGCAGATCGTTGTTGCCCTGCAGATCGCAG
Organism: Erwinia sp. Leaf53; assembly: GCF_001422605.1. Lineage (NCBI taxonomy): Bacteria > Pseudomonadati > Pseudomonadota > Gammaproteobacteria > Enterobacterales > Erwiniaceae > Erwinia > Erwinia sp. Leaf53. The sequence goes on along the minus strand of NZ_LMLK01000012.1, from coordinate 15,497 downwards.
GGCCAGCCGGCGAAACGCGTACCGCGAAAATCGTCCTCCTGCAGCCTGTAGCTCTGGATCATGGTGCCCATACCGCCGTCCAGCAGCATAATGCGTTTTGCCAGCTGCTGATGCAGCGCTTCCGTCCTGTTGCTCACCGTTCCTGCCTCTTCGCCATCGCCTGCTGGCCCCAGCGCCAGTAAGCCATACTGGCACAACTTTTGTACGGGTAACAGCAATCGCAGTTGAGAGTTGTTCAGCTTGTGCCCTGCTGGTCAGACCTGATTCGTAGCCGTTGCATTATTAGCCAATAAAACGAAAATGATTTCCACAGGATGAAACGTTAAGGAGTTCGTTATGGCTACCCCCGTCGTGGCTAAACGCGGCAAAAAACCGCGCCAGACCACCGCGCAAGGACCTAATGCTACCGGTCAGGTGCAGTCGCTGACCCGTGGTCTGACGCTGCTGGAACTGATCGCCGAGTCCCACGGCAGCGTGGCGCTGACCGAACTGGCCCAGCAGGCCGGGCTGCCCAACTCCACCACCCACCGGCTGCTAAGCACCATGCAGCAGCAGGGCTTTGTGCGTCAGGTGGGCGATCTCGGGCTGTGGACCATCGGCGCGCACGCCTTTGTGGTCGGCAGCAGCTTCCTGCAGAGCCGCAACCTGCTGGCGCTGGTGCACCCGATGCTGCGCACGCTGATGGAGCAGTCGGGCGAAACCGTTAATCTGGCGGTGCTGGATCTCAGCGACCATCAGGCGGTGATCATCGATCAGGTGCAGTGTACCCAGCTGATGCGCATGTCGGCACCGATCGGCGGCAAGCTGCCGATGCACGCCTCCGGGGCCGGCAAGGCGTTTCTGGCCAACCTGAGCGAGCAGCAGGTGACCGGGCTGCTGCACCGCCAGGGGCTGCATCACTACACGCCAAAAACGCTGATGTCGCCGCACAGCCTGAAAGAAGATCTGGCGCGGGTGCGCAAAAGCGGCTACGCCTTTGATGATGAAGAGCACGCGCTCGGCCTGCGCTGCGTGGCGGCCTGCATCTACGACGAACACCATGAGCCCTTTGCCGCGCTGTCGATCTCCGGGCCGATCTCGCGCATCACCGATGACCGCGTCACCGAGATCGGCGCTCTGGTGATCAAGGCAGCGAAAGAGATCACCCGCGAATACGGCGGCGTGCGCTGATAAAAAAAATCGTCCCGGGCCGCGCCGTCACGGCGGCACCGGGAGCCTGCCCCACCTTACTTTCATCCTCTGGAGGATAAATATGGATAAGGACGTTCAGGACCGCCGTCCGGTCAAAACGCGCGACGCGCGCTGGGCCACCGCCGCCGCGCGTTGGCTGCAGCGCGCCGGCGCCACCCCTAACGGAATCTCCGTCGCCAGTATCGTCTTTGCGCTGCTGGCCGCCGTCTGCTTTGCCGTTGCCTTCCGTGGCGACGGCGACGGGCTGACCCGGCTGGCGATGGCCGGTGCCATTATCGGCATTCAGGGCCGGCTGCTGTGTAACCTGTTTGACGGCATGGTCGCCGTTGAGGGCGGGCTGAAGAGCGCGGTGGGCGCAATCTATAACGATATGCCCGACCGCATCTCTGACTCGCTGATTCTGCTTGGCGTCGGCTACGGCCTGACCAGCCTGCCGCTCGGCCCGACGCTGGGCTGGGCCGCCGCGCTGCTGGCGATGATGACCGCCTATATCCGCCTGCTGGGCGGCAGCTGCGGCCTGGCGCAGCGCTTCGCCGGGCCGATGGCCAAGCAGCACCGAATGGCGCTGCTGACCCTGGCGGCGGTGATAACCCTGCTGCTGCCCGGCTGGGGCCAGACGCTGTTGAGCATCGCGCTGTGGCTGATTATCGCCGGTACGCTGGTGACCTGCGTGCGGCGTACCCGGCTGGTGGCCGCCGCGCTGCGTAAGGAGGTGCCACATGAGTAAGCGCCGTTTATCCGCACGGTTGGTCAGCAGGCTGCTGGTGACGGCGTGCCGCCTGCTGACCGGTATCCGCTCGCGCTGGCACAGCGAGCCGGACGCCGGTAAAACCCGCATCTACTTCGCCAACCACAGCAGCCACCTCGACGGGCTGGTGATCTGGGCCAGCCTGCCGAAGCCGCTGCGCGATACGGTGCATCCGGTGGCCGCCGCCGACTACTGGCTGGGCTCCCGCCTGCGCCGCTATCTGGCGCTGCAGGTGTTCCGCGCGGTGCTGGTGGAGCGCCGCAGCGCCGCCACGGCGCAGGCCGGTGCTGCGGTGCGCCCGGATCCGCTGGAACCGCTGAAACAGGCGCTGGCGCAGCAGCACTCGCTGATCCTGTTCCCGGAAGGGACCCGCGGCGACGGCGAACAGCTGAACCGTTTTAAAAGCGGGCTTTATCATCTGTCCAAAGCCTGGCCGGAGGTGGAGCTGGTGCCGGTGTGGCTGGATAACCTTAACCGCGTGCTGCCGAAAGGCTCGCGGCTGGTGGTGCCGATCATCTGCAGCGCCACCTTCGGCAGCCCGCTGCCGGGCGTGCAGGACGGTGAAGATAAGCAGGCATTTCTGGACCGAACCCAATCCGCGCTGGAGGCGCTGGCACCATGACCCAATGGGATGATTCTCTGATCTGGCTGCTCAGCGGCCTGTTTGGCCTGCTGCTGTTCGCCAGCATCACCGGCGGCATCATCGCCCACTTTAAGCAGAACGCCACCGTCAGCAACCTTAACGCGCGCATCCGCGCCTGGTGGGTGATGTGTATTATTTCGGTGCTGGCGATGCTGATCGGCCCGATCGGCTCGGTGGTGCTGTTTATGCTGATGTCGTTCTTCGCCCTGCGCGAGTGCATTACGCTGTTGCCCACCCGCCGCAGCGATCATGAGACGCTGTTCTGGTGCTTCTTTATCATTCTGCCGCTGCAGTATCTGCTGGTCGGCGTGCAGTGGTACGGCGTGTTTGTCATTCTGATCCCGGTGTACGCCTGGCTGTTTATTCCGGCGCGGCTGGCGGTGGCCGGTGATACGCAGCACTTCCTGGAGCGGGCGGCCAAGATCCAGTGGAGCATGATGATCGCCGTCTACTGCATCAGCCACGCCCCGGCGCTGCTGATGCTGCAGATCCCCGGCTTTGAGCAGCAGAACATCAAGCTGCTGCTGTTCCTGATGATTGTGGTGCAGATCTCCGACGTGCTGCAGTACGTGTTCGGCAAGCTGTTCGGTAAGCGGCCGATCGTGCCGAAGCTCAGCCCGAACAAAACCGTTGAGGGCTTTGTCGGCGGCATCCTTTCTGCCAGCCTGGTGGGAATGGGTTTATGGTGGATCACGCCGTTTGCCCCGTGGCAGGCGTTTCTGATCTCGCTGCTGATCACCCTGCTCGGCTTCCTCGGTGGGCTGTGCATGTCCGCCATCAAACGCGATCGCGGGGTGAAAGACTTCGGCGCGATGATCGAGGGGCACGGCGGCATGATGGATCGCATTGATTCCCTGTGCTTCGCCGCGCCGGTATTCTTCCACGTGGTGCGCTACTTCTACACCTGAGCCGTCACGCCGCTGCCGTAGCGCTGAGCAAAGCGCTGGCGGCGGCGGTAGGCAAACACGTCCTCAATATGCCCGTCGCGGATGCGCTGCTGCAGTCCGCGCCAGTACGCCGCGCTGAACAGTTCGCCGTGCATCTCGTCAAACAGCGCGGCAATCGCCGGATCGGCGCAGAGCCAGTGGCGGAATTCGGCGGGGAACACGTCTTCCGGCGCCACGCTGTACCAGGGTTCGGCGCTCAGCTCATCTTCCGGATAACGCGGCGGCGGCACATCGCGGAAGTTCACCTCGGTCATATAGCTGATTTCGTCGTAGTCATAGAACACCACCCGACCGTGGCGGGTGACGCCAAAGTTTTTATACAGCATATCGCCGGGAAAGATGTTGGCGGCGGCCAGCTGTTTCACCGCGTTGCCGTACTCTTCGATCGCCTCACGGCGCTGCAGCGGGCTGGCCTGCTCCAGCCACAGGTTGAGCGGCGTCATCCGCCGTTCCATATACAGGTGGCCTATCACCAGCATTTCACCCTCCTCACGCAGGATCGACGGCACGTCGCGCTGCAGCGCCGCCAGCAGCGGCGGGCTGATGCGGCCGCGTTCGATGGCAAAGTGCTCAAACTCCTGGGTGTCCGCCATGCGGCCAACGCGATCGTGCTCTTTGACCAGCTGATAGCACTGGCGCACGCGGGCCGGCGTGACCTCTTTCTGCGGCGCAAACTGGTCCTTAATCACCTTAAACACCCGATCGAACCCCGGCAGGGTAAACACCAGCATCACCAGCCCCGGCACGCCGGGCGCGATAACAAAAGCCTCCTCGCTGCCCGCCATATAGTTGAGGTACTCGCGGTAGCTTTCGGTTTTACCGTGCTTCTGGCAGCCAATCGCCATATACAGCTCGGCGGTGGTTTTGCCCGGTAAGATCTCGCGTAGCCACTCTACCAGCGCGGCGGGCAGCGGCGCGTAAACCATAAAGTAGGAACGGGCAAAGCCGAACACGATGCTGGCTTCGCGCGGCTGGGTCAGGCAGGTATCGATCCACAGCTCGCCCTCGTCGCTGCGATGGATCGGCAGCAGAAAGGGGAAAACGCCGTCCGGCGTGCGCAGTTTGCCCACCAGCCAGGCGGCCTTGTTACGGTAAAACAATTCGTTAGCCACCTGCAGCGTGGCCTGCTGCAGCGCCGCCGCCGGGAAATGCTCCTGCAGATGCGCGAGGATAAAACCGACGTCGCGCGGCAGATCCTGCCACGTCAGGCGCAGCGGCAGGTCGGCCAGCAGCGCCGCCAGCAGCGGCCGCCAGCCCTGCGCGGCGTTAAAGGATTTCGCCAGCGGCCGTGGGATAGTACGGAAACGACGTTCAGGCTGTGAGCTGAAGATAAACAGCCGCTCCTCGGTCAGCGACTGATGGCTGAACAGGCGGCAGTAAACCGAGTTAAAAAAGCTTTCGGCAATTTCAAAGCGTGGATAGTCCGGCAGCAGGCCGGTGTAGACGGCTTTGACCTGCTGCAGAAAATGCTGGTCCGCCACCTCCGGCCCGGCCATGCAGCGCAGCTGCTCGGTCACCAGCCCGACGTGATGGTCGTAGAGGTGGATACGCGCCTTCATCGCCGCCTGTACTGCCGGCCAGTCGGCCTGCTCAAAGCGCTGCTGCGCCCCGGCGGTCACCTCCAGAAAACGCCCGTACTGGGCGTCAAATCCCTGCAGAATCGTCTGTGCAATCAATGTTTCTGAAGCCATCGGCTACCTCCACCCGCTATGACATCAATGATTCAGAGCATCCTGCTGGCGCGATCGCTCCAATACGTTAGCCCGTACACCCTCCGTTCCCCTGCGTTCAATAAGGCATCAGATGAGCGCCGTTAGTCTCTCTGCTGGCACGACCGCCCCACTGCGTGAGTCCGTGCGCCCTCCAATCCCCAACGCTTAATAAGGCATCGGAGGAACGCCGTAAGCCTCTCTGGCGCGGTCTGCCGACGGTGCGACTCAGAACTGCTGCTCTTCGGTGGAGCCGGTCAGTGCGGTGACCGACGAAGCGCCGCCCTGGATAGTGTTGGTGACCCGGTCAAAATAGCCGGTGCCGACCTCCTGCTGGTGGGAGGAGAAGGTGTAGCCGCGCTCGATGGCGGCAAACTCCGGCTGCTGAACCTTTTCCACGTAGTGGCGCATCCCTTCCCCCTGCGCGTAGGCTTTTGCCAGGTCAAACATGTTGAACCACATGCTGTGGATGCCGGCCAGGGTGATGAACTGGTATTTGTAGCCCATCTCCGCCAGCGCCTGCTGGAAGCGGGCGATGGTGGCGTCATCGAGGTTCTTTTTCCAGTTGAACGACGGCGAGCAGTTATAGGCCAGCAGCTTGCCGGGGAAACGGGCGTGGATCGCCCCGGCGAAGCGCTGCGCCAGCGCCAGGTCCGGGGTCGAGGTTTCGCACCACACCACGTCGGCGTAAGGGGCGTAGGCCAGCCCACGGGCGATCGCCTGCTCCACCCCGGCGTGGGTGCGGAAGAAACCCTCGGCGGTGCGTTCGCCACTGATGAATTCGCGGTCATACGGGTCGCAGTCCGAGGTGATCAGGTCGGCGGCTTCAGCATCGGTGCGGGCAATCAGCACCGTCGGCACGCCCATCACGTCGGCGGCCAGCCGGGCGGCGACCAGCTTCTGAATCGCCTCCTGGGTTGGCACCAGCACCTTACCGCCCATATGGCCGCACTTCTTCACCGACGCCAGCTGATCTTCGAAATGCACCCCGCCCGCCCCCGCCTGAATCATCCCTTTCATCAGCTCAAAGGCGTTGAGTACGCCGCCAAAGCCCGCTTCGGCATCGGCGACGATCGGCAGGAAGTAGTCGGTATAGCGCGGGTCGCCCGGCTCAATGCCGGCGGCCCACTGGATCTGATCGGCGCGCAGGAAGCTGTTGTTGATGCGCTCCACCACCGACGGCACCGAGTTCGCCGGGTAGAGCGACTGATCCGGATACATGCTGCCCGCCAGGTTGGCATCCGCCGCCACCTGCCAGCCGGAGAGGTAGATCGCTTCAATGCCGGCCTTCGCCTGCTGCAACGCCTGGCCGCCGGTCAGCGCGCCGAGGCAGTTAACGTAGCCTTTGCCGGCACCGCCGTTAAGCAGCGCCCACAGCTTTTCCGCCCCCTGCTGCGCCAGCGTACAGGCCGGATTAACCGATCCGCGCAGCTGCACCACCTCTGCCGCGCTGTAGGGGCGCAGGATGCCGTTCCAGCGGCTGTCGCGCCAGGTCTGTTCGGTCTGCTGAATCTGTTCGGTACGAGAAGTCATCATGGTGCTCCTTGTCAGGGTTCAGGGTTCAGGGTTCAGGGTTCAGGGTTCAGGGTTCAGGGTTCAGGGTTCAGGGTTCAGGGTTCAGGGTTCAGGGTTCAGGTTCAGGTTCAGGTTCAGGTTCAGGTTCAGGTTCAGGTTCAGGTTCAGGTTCAGGTTCAGGTAAGCAGCTCGTAACCGGGCAGGGTCAGAAACTCAACCAGTTCGCGGTCGGTGGTGATCCGTGCCATCAGCGCGGCGGCTTCGGTGAAACGCCCTGCGTTAAAGCGCGCCTCGCCCAGCTCCGCACGGATCACCTGCATCTCCTCCGCCAGCATCTGGCGGAACAGCGTTTCGGTGACCACCTCGCCGCTTTGCAGCGTTTTGCCGTGGCGGATCCACTGCCAGATCGAGGTACGGGAAATTTCCGCGGTGGCGGCGTCCTCCATCAGGCCGTAGATCGGCACGCAGCCGTTACCGCCGATCCAGGCCTCCAGATACTGCACCGCCACGCGAATGTTGGCGCGCATCCCTGCGGCGGTGCGTTCACCGGCGCAGGGGGTCAGCAGCTCGGCGGCGGCGATCTCAGCGTCCTGTTCACGGAGCACGCTGAGCTGGTTGGGCCGATCGCCCAGCCGCTGGTCAAACACCGCCATCGCCGTGTCGGCCAGCCCCGGATGGGCGATCCAGGTGCCGTCATGGCCGTTGGCCGCTTCGCGCTGCTTGTCGGCGCGGACCTTGTTCAGCACCTGCTCATTTTTCTGCGGATCTTTATCCGGGATCAGCGCGGCCATTCCCCCCATTGCCAGCGCACCGCGCCGGTGACAGGTCTTGATCAGCAGGCGGGAGTAGGCATCAAGGAAGCCCTGATCCATCGTCACCGCCTGGCGATCCGGCAGTACCCGATCCGGGTGTGCTTTGAGCGTTTTGATATAGCTGAAGATGTAATCCCAGCGCCCGCAGTTCAGCCCGACGATATGATCGCGCAGGTGCCAGAGGATCTCGTCCATCTGGAATACCGCCGGCAACGTTTCGATCAGCAGCGTTGCCTTTATCGTGCCGCGCTGCAGATCGAAACGATCTTCCGCAAAGCTGAACACCTGGCTCCACCAGGCGGCTTCCTGGTAAGACTGAGTTTTCGGCAGGTAGAAGTACGGGCCGCTGCCTTTGGCCAGCAGCGCGCGGTGGTTGTGGTAAAAATAGAGCGCGAAGTCAAACAGGCTGCCGGCGATCGCCTCACCCTGCCAGCTGACGTGTTTTTCCGGCAGGTGCAGGCCGCGCACCCGGCAGATCAGCACCGCGGGATCGGGCTTCAGCTGGTAGATCTTGCCCTGCTCGTTGCGGTAACTGATGGTGCCGTTAACCGCATCGCGCAGGTTGATCTGACCGTCGATCACTTTTTCCCATCCCGGCGCCAGCGAATCCTCAAAGTCGGCCATAAACACCTTCACCCGGGCGTTCAGCGCGTTAATCACCATCTTGCGCTCGACCGGGCCGGTGATCTCTACGCGACGGTCCTGCAGATCCTGCGGAATACCGCGGATCTGCCACTTTTTATTTTTAATGGAAACTGTTTCCATATTAAAATCCGGCAGTTCTCCCCCATCGATCCGCTGCTGAACGCGCGCCCGCTCCTCCAGTAACGCCTGCCGCTGCGGCATAAATCGCGTAACCAGCTCCGTCAGGAACCCGACGGCATCTTCGGTCAGAATTTGCTGTTCCTGCACGCCTCTCCGGGTCTGAAAATGCAGTTTTTCGCCTGTTGCCTGCTCTGTCATAAGCCCGCTCCCCTGTCAGAATCTGCCCGATCGTCGCTATCGCAGACGATCCATATGGATGCACAAACTTTAATCTTCCCGATCAAAATAGCATCAGCTTAAATTTAAAATCAAAAACAATTTCCATTTTTTATAGTTAATCTATGCAAGATAATGATTTTTTTAGATAAAAAACAACCAACGGAATGATTGGCATTTCAAAAATTAAAGAGAGACAGGGCTTAGCGCCGTGAGATCGGCGGATACGGGGTGAGCATCGATTAGCAGGTGGCGGAGTAAACCTACCTGCACTGGCAGGGGGTTCAGGCTTCATTAAGGGTAGGTGCTATGGCACGACCCTCTTCGGATTAACGTAAAAGTCTCCAGGGTAGAGTCTGAAGATTTGTATTCTGTTTGAGGGATAAAGGGCATAAACAGCAGACAGGAGCATGCCAGCGGGGAGAGAGGCTAAATATGGCATTCCGTCGAATGCCATTAGCGTTCGGTCAGGGTGAGCAGGGTACGAAAATTCAGCACGAACTTACCGTCCTGACGGGGCAACGTGTCGCTAACTTCGGCGAAAAATGGCCCGATAAAGTTATTCCAGCGTTGGGTTCATATTACGCAGATCAAACGGCGTGATCTGATAAACGTAGTAGTTTAGCCAGTTTGAAAACAGCAGGTTGCCGTGGCTGCGCCAGCTGGCACGCGGTGGAAGGGCCGGGTTGTCCTGCGGGAAGTAGTTAAAGGGTACTTCCGGGTTGAGCCCGGCGTCAAAATCGCGATGATATTCACCGGAGAGCGTCAGCGCATCGTACTCGGGGTGACCGGTGACGAAGGCCAGCCGCTTGTCTTTGCTGGCAAACAGGTAAGCACCGGTTTGTTCTGATTCGGCAAAGATTTCAAGGTCGGTATAGTCACGCAGTAGCTGTGTCGGGAAGTCAGCGTAACGCGAGTGCGGCGCGAGGAAACTATCGTCAAAGCCGCGGGTCAGCAGCGCGTGCGGATGCAGGATCTGGTGCTCGAAGACGCCAGACAGTTTGTTATCCCGCGTCTGCTTAGGGATGCCGTAAAGAATATTCAGCGCAGCCTGCACCGCCCAACAGACAAACAGCGTGGAGGTGACGTGCTCTTTCGCCCAGTGCAGCACCCGCTGGATCTGTGGCCAGTAGGCAACGTCGCAAAAGTCGACCAGCCCTAACGGGGCACCGGTGACGATCAGGCCGTCAAAATTCTCATGCTGAATATCATCAAAGTTACAGTAGAAGTTGTTCAGGTGCTCGTTGGGAGTATTACGTGACTCGCGGCTGTCGATGCGCAGCAGCTGGATGTCGATCTGCAGCGGTGAGTTAGAAAGCAGGCGCAGAAACTGGTTTTCCGTTTCGATCTTTTTCGGCATCAGATTCAGTACCAGCACCTTTAACGGGCGGATCTCCTGCGTGCTCGCACGGCTGGACGTCATAACAAAGACGTTCTCGTTACGCAGAAAACTCGCGGCTGGTAATTCGTCGGGTACCCTGATCGGCATAACCTGCTTCCTCAATACATACGTTTATACGTTTAGACATCCAGATGCCTGAAGATACCCTGGACACCTGATAATGTCGAGGCTTCATCGGATTGTTGAAAATGTTTCAACTGCCGGGCGGCCTCTGCAGCAGTGCTTCGTGCTCTTTCGACGGGATCATAAAGGCCGTCACCAGCACCAGCACACTCATTGCAGTGACATACCAGTAAAACCAGGCTTCATGGCCGGCGACTTTGAGCGACAACGCCACATATTCGGCCGAGCCGCCAAAAAGCGCATTCGCCACTGCGTAAGAAAGGCCAACACCCAGGGCACGTACTTCGGTCGGAAACATTTCCGCCTTCAATACACCACTGATTGAGGTATAGAAGCTGATAATGGTCAGTGCCAGCATTACCAGAAAAAACGCGTACCACGGACTGTCCGCACTGCGCAACAGCGTCAGGATCGGAACCGTACATAATGTTGCCAGCACCCCGAAAATCATCATCGATCGCCGCCGGCCAATCCTGTCCGACAACGCACCAACCAGCGGATGCAGCAGCATATAGATAATCAACGCGCCAATCATGATCCTGCTGGCCAGTTCTGGGGCCATCCCGACCGTATTCACCAGATATTTCTGCATATAGACGGTAAACACGTAATAACTCAGCGTCCCGCCGGCGGTGAATACCAGTACCAGCGCGACCGATTTTTTATGTTGCCATAATGCGGAAATCCGCCCCGCGTCACGGTGATGGCGGATGGTACTGTCGGTGGTTTCACTCAGTGAGCGCCGCAGCCATAGCGCCACCACGGCCAGCAACGCCCCGACTACAAACGGAATACGCCAGCCCCACTCATAAAGTGCTTCCCGCGTCATGATGGCCTGCAGTATCACCAGTACCAGCAGCGACAGCATCTGACCACCAATGATGGTGACATACTGAAAGGAGGCATAGAACCCGCGCCGGCCAGTGTGCGCCACTTCACTCATATAGGTCGCAGTGGTGCCGTATTCGCCGCCAATCGAAATTCCCTGAAATATGCGCGCCAGCAGCAGCAGCGTCGGTGCCCAGACGCCAATGACGGCGTATCCCGGCAGGCAGGCGATCACCAGTGAACCAATACACATCATGCATACGGAGATCAGCATGGCGTTTTTGCGCCCATGCCGGTCTCCAAATCGGCCAAAGATCCAACCGCCCAGTGGACGCACCAGGAAACCAACGGCGAAAATAGCCGCCGACTTCAGCAGTTGCGTAGTGGGATCGCTGTCGGGGAAAAACAGGTGGGAAAAATAGAGCGAACAGAATGAATAGATATAGAAATCAAACCACTCCACCAGATTACCCGATGAGGCAACAACAATTGTTCGGATAAGAGGGTTCGGAGTGCTGTCGTCCAGCTGCTGAAACTGCTCTTTCATGGGTCACTCCTTTGCGGATAATTCTCCGTTTTGCGCCCGGTCTGCCGGGCAGAAAGGCCAGCGTAAAACACCTGTTTCCAGGTACCAGGCGAGTGCAGTATCTCATTTTAAACATATCCTCCATGCCCGGTGGCGGTCAGAAAAGATTCTATCCTGAAGTGAGGCACGCAACCTGTTGAGGGATTTAGTGCGGGTCTGCGTTAAAAAAGGAAATTAAGAAGAGAAAATGTGACAGCTGTAGCGAATACAAACATGGGAATATGGGAATGGAAGCAAAACAGGTAACAGATGCGGTTATAAATACGACAAAAGTAAGCGTAATAACGACTGAAACAGAGATCTCTGGCTTTTCTGGCGGTCAGTCGCCTGAAATTCCCATTGGGTCTTACCGTTTTTGGGGTTCTTTACGCCATTTTTTATATCACACGCACAAAAAAGCCCCATGCTTTCGCATGAGGCTTGTCTGTTTATTTGATGCCTGGCAGTTCCCTACTCTCGCATGGGGAGGCCCCACACTACCATCGGCGCTACGGCGTTTCACTTCTGAGTTCGGCATGGGGTCAGGTGACTCTCGCATGGGGAGGCCCCACACTACCATCGGCGCTACGGCGTTTCACTTCTGAGTTCGGCATGGGGTCAGGTGGGACCACCGCGCTAAAGCCGCCAGGCAAATCTTTTGTGCCGTCCTGTGTCTTTTGCACTGATGCCGCGTTGGCTGCGCTCGTCACCTCAGTCACATACTGGTGTATGCTCCTTCACTGCCTTCGCTTGCCGCCTTGCCTCAGTACAAAATCCTTCGGACTATAGTCCGCAGAACAACTGAATTCTTTATCCGGTAAAACAAGCTGAAAATCTTTGCGTCTCTCGAACGCCACCAGAACGCTTCTGGCGTTGTAAGGTTAAGCCTCACGGGTCATTAGTACCGGTTAGCTCAACGCATCGCTGCGCTTACACACCCGGCCTATCAACGTCGTAGNACCAGAACGCTTCTGGCGTTGTAAGGTTAAGCCTCACGGGTCATTAGTACCGGTTAGCTCAACGCATCGCTGCGCTTACACACCCGGCCTATCAACGTCGTAGTCTTCAACGTCCCTTCAGGGGTCTCAAGGAMCCAGGGAGAACTCATCTCGAGGCAAGTTTCGCGCTTAGATGCTTTCAGCGCTTATCTTTTCCGCACTTAGCTACCGGGCAATGCCATTGGCATGACAACCCGAACACCAGTGGTGCGTTCACTCCGGTCCTCTCGTACTAGGAGCAACCCCTCTCAATTCTCCAGCGCCCACGGCAGATAGGGACCGAACTGTCTCACGACGTTCTAAACCCAGCTCGCGTACCACTTTAAACGGCGAACAGCCGTACCCTTGGGACCTACTTCAGCCCCAGGATGTGATGAGCCGACATCGAGGTGCCAAACACCGCCGTCGATATGAACTCTTGGGCGGTATCAGCCTGTTATCCCCGGAGTACCTTTTATCCGTTGAGCGATGGCCCTTCCATTCAGAACCACCGGATCACTATGACCTGCTTTCGCACCTGCTCGAGCCGTCACTCTCGCAGTCAAGCTAGCTTATGCCATTGCACTAACCTCACGATGTCCGACCGTGATTAGCTAACCTTCGTGCTCCTCCGTTACTCTTTGGGAGGAGACCGCCCCAGTCAAACTACCCACCAGACACTGTCCCCACGCCGGATTACGGCGCCAGGTTAGAACATCAAACGTTAAAGGGTGGTATTTCAAGGATGGCTCCACGCAGACTGGCGTCCACGCTTCAAAGCCTCCCACCTATCCTACACATCAAGGCTCAATGTTCAGTGTCAAGCTATAGTAAAGGTTCACGGGGTCTTTCCGTCTTGCCGCGGGTACACTGCATCTTCACAGCGAGTTCAATTTCACTGAGTCTCGGGTGGAGACAGCCTGGCCATCATTACGCCATTCGTGCAGGTCGGAACTTACCCGACAAGGAATTTCGCTACCTTAGGACCGTTATAGTTACGGCCGCCGTTTACCGGGGCTTCGATCAAGAGCTTCTCGCAGCGCGATAACCCCATCAATTAACCTTCCGGCACCGGGCAGGCGTCACACCGTATACGTCCACTTTCGTGTTTGCACAGTGCTGTGTTTTTAATAAACAGTTGCAGCCAGCTGGTATCTTCGACTGCCTTCGGCTCCAGGAGCAAGTCCCTTCACCTACCGACAGCGTGCCTTCTCCCGAAGTTACGGCACCATTTTGCCTAGTTCCTTCACCCGAGTTCTCTCAAGCGCCTTGGTATTCTCTACCTGACCACCTGTGTCGGTTTGGGGTACGATTCRATGTTACCTGATGCTTAGAGGCTTTTCCTGGAAGCAGGGCATTTGTTACTTCAGCACCGTAGTGCCTCGTCRTCACACCTCAGCGTTGATAAGGTCCCGGATTTACCTAAGACCTCCGCCTACATGCTTAAACCGGGACAACCGTCGCCCGGCTAACATAGCCTTCTCCGTCCCCCCTTCGCAGTAACACCGAGTACGGGAATATTAACCCGTTTCCCATCGACTACGCCTTTCGGCCTCGCCTTAGGGGTCGACTCACCCTGCCCCGATTAACGTTGGACAGGAACCCTTGGTCTTCCGGCGAGCGGGCTTTTCACCCGCTTTATCGTTACTTATGTCAGCATTCGCACTTCTGATACCTCCAGCAGACCTCACAGTCCACCTTCGACGGCTTACAGAACGCTCCCCTACCCAACAACATTTACATGTCGCTGCCGCAGCTTCGGTGCATGGTTTAGCCCCGTTACATCTTCCGCGCAGGCCGACTCGACCAGTGAGCTATTACGCTTTCTTTAAATGATGGCTGCTTCTAAGCCAACATCCTGGCTGTCTGTGCCTTCCCACATCGTTTCCCACTTAACCATGACTTTGGGACCTTAGCTGGCGGTCTGGGTTGTTTCCCTCTTCACGACGGACGTTAGCACCCGCCGTGTGTCTCCCGTGATAACATTCTTCGGTATTCGCAGTTTGCATCGGGTTGGTAAGCCGGGATGGCCCCCTAGCCGAAACAGTGCTCTACCCCCGAAGATGAGTTCACGAGGCGCTACCTAAATAGCTTTCGGGGAGAACCAGCTATCTCCCGGTTTGATTGGCCTTTCACCCCCAGCCACAAGTCATCCGCTAATTTTTCAACATTAGTCGGTTCGGTCCTCCAGTTAGTGTTACCCAACCTTCAACCTGCCCATGGCTAGATCACCGGGTTTCGGGTCTATACCCTGCAACTTAACGCCCAGTTAAGACTCGGTTTCCCTTCGGCTCCCCTATACGGTTAACCTTGCTACAGAATATAAGTCGCTGACCCATTATACAAAAGGTACGCAGTCACACCACGAAGGTGCTCCCACTGCTTGTACGTACACGGTTTCAGGTTCTGTTTCACTCCCCTCGCCGGGGTTCTTTTCGCCTTTCCCTCACGGTACTGGTTCACTATCGGTCAGTCAGGAGTATTTAGCCTTGGAGGATGGTCCCCCCATATTCAGACAGGATGTCACGTGTCCCGCCCTACTCATCGAACTCACAGAATRTGCGCTTTTGTGTACGGGAGTATCACCCTGTACCCTGCGACTTTCCAGACGCTTCCACTAACGCACAAACTGATTCAGGTTCTGGGCTGTTCCCCGTTCGCTCGCCGCTACTGGGGGAATCTCGGTTGATTTCTTTTCCTCGGGGTACTTAGATGTTTCAGTTCCCCCGGTTCGCCTCATGCCACTATGTATTCATGACATGATAGTGTGTCGAAACACACTGGGTTTCCCCATTCGGGTATCGTCGGTTRTAACGGTTCATATCACCTTACCGACGCTTATCGCAGATTAGCACGCCCTTCATCGCCTCTGACTGCCTAGGCATCCACCGTGTACGCTTAGTCGCTTAACCTCACAACCCACAAGCGTCCCGWRGGACAACTTTGAGCTGCAAGCATTTGAGAGACTCGAACATATCGTTAACTTCATTCTTATTACGGAGAATGAAAACGATACGTCGTTTCAATTTTCAGCTTGTTCCGGATTTTTAAAGAGC
>NZ_LMLK01000011.1:0-9583 GCF_001422605.1 Erwinia sp. Leaf53 | reverse complement strand
ACTTCCCGCTGATTCAGGGCACGGAAGTGGCGATTGCCTTCCACGAAGGTGACCCCGATCGCCCGTACATCGCCCATGCGCTGCACGACTCCCGCCACGTGGACCACGTGACGGAAAAGAACGGCACCCGCAACGTGATCCGCACCGCCGGGCTGAACAAGCTGCGCATGGAAGACAGGCGCGGGGAAGAGCATATCAAGCTCAGCACCGAGTACGGGGGTAAGACCCAGCTTAATCTGGGGCACAACGTAGACGCTTCCAGGGCGCTGCGGGGGGAAGGGGCAGAGCTGCGTACTAATGACTGGGTCAGCGTTCGCGGCGGTAAAGGCATTTTGCTGACCGCGGATGCTCAACCTGACGTCAGCGGTAAAATGCTCGAAATGGACAGGGCTGTCGAACAACTGGAACAGGCTCTCACGCTGGCCAGAAGCCTTCAGGTGGCCGCTAAAGGGGCGAAGGTAACGGTATCAGACATCGACAGCCAAAAAGAGCTTAACAACGCATTGAAATACCTCAAAATGCCAGGAATGCTGGCCAGTGCGCCTGCCGGAATAGGTATTCTAAGCCCTGAAACTGTCCGTCTGGCTTCTGGTGGAGCAAGTATTGGCCTGATGTCGGGAAAAAATACCGATATCAGCGCCGGGCAATCATTCACCGTAGCTGCAAGCGAAGCTGTAAGTTTGTTTGCACAGGCTGCGGGAATGAAAATGTATGCAGGGGCAGGGAAGGTTGATATTCAGGCACAAGCGGATGCCATGAATGTCTCAGCATTACAGGATGTCACTGTCACCAGTGGTCAGGGAAGCGTGAGGGTTAATGCCAGCAAGGAGCTGATTTTAAGTTGCGGTGGTGCTTATATAAAACTCAGCGGTGGGAATATTGAACTGGGATGTCCGCGGAATATTTTGCTGAAAGCGACCAATGTTAATAAGTCTGAGCCAGCCAGTTTAGATACTCCGCCTGTTACCTTCCCGAAAGGATTTAGCAAAGGATTTACCACGACTTCATCAAAAAATGGATCGATCAAGCCCTTTACCACTTATCGCATTACGACGGCTGAAGGTGAGGTTTATAACGGCGTTTCCGGTGCTGCTGGAGAAACAGCACCCATATTTACGTCTGTGCCTTCAAAGCTAAAAATTGAATATCCGAGAAATGTTGCTGATAGCCAGGAGGGCGAATAAAATGACCACAGCGGTTTCCTCACTTTATCGTAAAAACCCCCATGCTCCGTGCGAAGAGCAAATGCCCTACTGGGTCGAATTTCAACTGGTTGATGAGCAGGGTGATCCGGTAGCGAAAATGCCATGGACTGCTGAAAGTTCACATCCGGTTTCTGGTCCTGTAGATGATTTTACCTATTCAGGTCAAAGTGATGCAGAGGGACTCATCAGAATTGATATGCCACATGGTCTTGAGCTGAAACTGACCTTAGACGGTAATCAACTGGCAGCTGAAATGGAAAAACGCGCCTTGCGCGTTAGCAGGGATGCGGAAAATGATTCTGTAGTTCGTCCTGGGGCCGAGGAGAAGGGGTATATCTGGCATTATGTAGTGATCGGTGAACTTTGCCGGACGCTTCCTTCAGTTGAGTTAAGAAATGGGGAGGTCTGGCCGCCATTCCATTTCCCTCAGGATAAAATTATGAAAGGAGTGAAAATAAGAACCAATCAGCTGGAAAAACGACACGTGATTGAAATATGCCCTTTCAGAGCATGGGAGCTTGTTCTGCATCATCAAAAGGACTATTCCATTGCGAATGGAATTAACCTTGGGGCGGCAGCGACGCTTGCCTATGCAAATGACAGCACTCTGGATACGGTGTCAATTATGAGCTTTTTTGTTAACCAGTGTCAGGATCTTTCCCGGTTACCTCAGCTTTATAAAGACGGCGCTGCATGGAATACGTTAGTACAGGATGTTCCCTACAGTAAGCGATATTATCCCCCGGTGTTTATGGATACCTCGCGAGATACTTCGCCTAAGGCAGAT
This sequence comes from Erwinia sp. Leaf53, assembly GCF_001422605.1. Taxonomy (NCBI): domain Bacteria; kingdom Pseudomonadati; phylum Pseudomonadota; class Gammaproteobacteria; order Enterobacterales; family Erwiniaceae; genus Erwinia; species Erwinia sp. Leaf53. The sequence goes on along the minus strand of NZ_LMLK01000011.1, from coordinate 7,591 downwards.
GAGAAGAATCCACATGGAACAGCACAGACAGAGGAGGATACTGCAGCAACAAAGGCAGACGGTGATACGCAGCTTTATTATGTCTATAACGCGGATAAGGTGATTGTTGCCTGGCGTGGCACGGCCAGCTTGTTTGATGTGGGGACGGATATTGCGTTCAGACCAGTAAATTCAGAAATATGCGATATAGATAGAACGCAATGCACCATGTTACTTCCTAATGGGAAAGTGCATACCGGATTCTGGAGCGGATATAGTCGGATTGAGCTAAAATTTGAAAAAGAGATTGAAGACTTGTTCGATAAGTTGCAAGGTAGACTATTATTTATTTCTGGCCATAGCTTAGGTGGGGCTTTGGCTCTAATTCATGCAGCAAAATTGAAGAATTACAGTCCTCTCCTTTATACTTATGGAATGCCACGAACCTTTACCCGCGATGCCGTAATGCAATTGTCGGAGATTACCCATTTCCGTCATGTTAATGATAATGATCCGATTCCAGCTGTACCCGCGGAAGCCAACCTGGATAATGAGTTATATAAACTCTGGGGATGGCTGGGCGGTATTCTGGGCTTTTTCTGGTCACTGGGTGAACTTCTCGCTTACCAGATGGTTGCCTGGGGAGACTGCTTCTGGCACCACGGCAATACGGTAGCCTTTCTCACCGTCACCCAGAGTCGGGAATGGAAAGAGTGCAAGAGAGATCTGCCGACTCCGGCGGGATGTATTACCATCATAAATTCACTGCCCATTAAGGCTAAACTTTACCTGGTCCCTGCGCTGGCGGAGCAGGAGATGCAGCAGGCTGGTCAGAAGCAGAAAGAGTTTAAAGCGTCATTAACGCAGGCAGATCTAACGGACTTTTTCCCCAAAGGCAGTAATCCGGACAGAGGCGCTAATATAAATCTTTTTGAACACTTTATGACCTCCTATATGCCCTATATGTATAACAAGGTGTTAGAGCTGATTGATAATGCCGGGATAGTGGATAAGCGTACCTTTACTGAGCATCTGCATAACGTTGATTCATTCAGGGAGCAGATGGCAGAAAATAAAAATGGCATACCGGAGAGAGAGTTAGTAAGAAATAACATCTTTCTGAATATAGAAGGGCTGCTTGGCGTATCGCTTTCCCCTACGTTATCTATGCCGTCAGGCAACGATACACTTTTGCGGTTTGCTCAATACGGAGAAGAGGTAATGGAAAATGTATAACCAATCAAAAATTATTCTGCTTTCCTTGGTATTGTTTACTGTGGCGGGTTGCAACATAAGTAGAACTGTAAACAAAACATTATACCCGCCTGCGAATACAAAATGGGTCAATATTGAAGTAAAAAATCCATCTCAGTATACGAAACCGTTTCCGATTGAGGTCAGATACATCTCGTATGGATGCATGAAAAAAAGAATTAGTGGATTTGATGGCTCAGTTATCACGGAACCCAGCTATAACGTTATTGGGATCCCCATGCAGCAAGGGAGTAGTGATATCTGGGAAGCAAAAGTAGCAATGACTGGCGGCGGTTCATGTAAATGGGCTTTGAGCGCCGTAACGCTTGGTATTGAATATATTGATGCTACTCACCTTGGCAAGGATCTTGTACCTGGTACGGCGATAGGTGTGACGCTTGCTTTTGATAATGATGCTTCGCGTAATGGCCAATTCACCTCCTCTATAGGTGACTTAAATATTACGCGTAAATATTACCCATATATTCGAGAGAGGAAAATAGCAGAGAAAACAAAATCGCTTTCTCTGTTAGGGAAAGAAAATTTCCTTTCTTACAGAGTATCTAAGTTTAGCAGTATTTATTTTTACCCTGAAGTTGATGAGATGAAAATTGTTAGATATATAGAGCCATCAAAAAAAACTGATGGTGTGTACTCCAAAATAATTTATCCGGATGGAAGTGTTGCACCAGAAAAAACACTTTTTCCTGATTTTGATAAGGTTGACAAGATGAAAATTAATTAATTATTTTTATATCGAGAATGAAATTTGGCAAAAGGTCTGGTTTTTATTAGTGAGAAAACCTCTCACGGCGGAAAAGTGGATTCCGCCTCTTTGATTTTTCCCCAAAGGCAGTAATCCGGACAGATGCGCTAATTTAAATATTTTGGAACACTTTATGACATCCTATGTTCCCTATATGTATAACAAAGTTTTAGAGCTGATTGATAATGCCGGGATAGTGGAAAAACGTACCTATACTGAGCATCTGTATAACGTTGATTCATTCAGGGAGCAGATGGAAGAAGATAAAAATGGCATGCCGGAAAGAGAGTTAGCAAGAAATAACATCTTTCTAAATATAGATGGCTTGCTTGGCATATCGCTTTCCCCTACGTTATCTATGCCGTCAGGCAACGATACACTTTTGCGGTTTGCTCAATACGGAGAAGAGGTAATGGAAAATGTTTAATCAATCAAAAATTATTCTGCTTTACCTGATGTTGTTTTCATCGTCAGGGTGCAGCATAGGTAGAACTGTTAACAAGACGTTATCTCCACCGCCAGATACAAAATGGGTTAATGTTGAAGTAAAGAACCCGTCTCAGTATACGAAACCTTTCCCACTTGAGCTCAGGTATATATCACATGAGTGTCAGAAAAAAAGAGTGAGTGGGTTTGACGGCTCTGTTATCTCTGAACCCAGCTATAACGTTATTCGAGTCCCTATGCAGCAGCAGAATGGTGACTACTGGAATGAAAAAGTGGCCATGACCGGCGGCGGTTCTTGTAAATGGACGATAAGCGCCGTAACGCTGGGTATTGAATATATTGAGGCTACTCACCTTGGCAAAGATCTTGTACCCGGCACAGCTGTTGGGGTGACAATTGCATTTGATAATGACGCTTCTCGTGATGGGCAGTTTAATATTGTATCTAACAGTAATCTTTTTTTTACATCGACATATTATCCGTTGATTAAAACTAATAAAATGATTCGTAAAAACGATTCTCTAAATATTTTTGGTAAAGAAGATTTCTTACAGAAAAGAATATTATATCCAGATGGTTTGATAAGTATTAAGTTTGCACCTAAGCTAGATGAATCCAAAGTGGTTAGAATGATAGCACCGAAAGAGTATAAGGTGGGGGAATTCTATGAAATCATTTACCCTGATGGTACGGTTGTATCTGATGGTTCAACCCATCCTGATATCAGAAAAATGGTAAAATAGAACATGTATAAAAAAACAAGGATGCTGTTTCTTTCACTGATGTTATTCTCTGCTACTGGTTGTAGCCTTAGCCGGACCGTAAACAAAACGTCATCCCCGCCGGCAGATACAAAATGGGTCAATATTGAAGTAAAAAATCCGTCTCAGTATACGAAACCTTTCCCACTTGAGGTCAGATACATCTCGTATGAATGCAAGAAAAGGAGAATCAGTGGATTTGATGGTTCCGTTATCACGGAACCCAGCTATAACGTTATTGTAATCCCTATGCAGCAAGAAAGCGGGGATACCTGGAAAGCAAAAGTTGCTAAGACCGGTGGTGGTTCGTGTAAATGGACGTTGAGTGCGGTCAATTTAGGTATCGAGTATATAGACGCGATACATCTTGGCAAAGGTCTTGTCCCTGGTACGGCGGTGGGTGTGGCCCTCGCTTTTGATAATGATGCTTCGCGAAACGGGAAATATAGATCAGTGCAAGGGGATTTGAAACTATCGCCAAAGTATTATCCTTATATAACGGAGTAGAATCTTAATAAGAAATTGAAAGACCTGTCTTTGTATGGGAAGGAAAGTTTTTTAAGCTACAGGATTACAAATGGTAACAATGTTTTATTTGAGCCTTCGTTAGGTGAAAATAAATTAATTAGATATGTTGAGCCAAAAGAAAAAATCAAAGACATTTACCCTGGGGTAATATATCCAGATGGTAGTGTTACATCCGATGGAACCGTATTTCCGGATTTTGATAAGGTCAATAGGATGAAGGCTGAGTGAACTGACTGGCAGGAGCATTTTATCTATTAGGCGTGCCAGGCTAATTAATTATTATTCTTGCGCGTCGGGTATATGCTTTTATGGATGACCTAATACGGAGAAGAGATAATGGGAAATGTATAAAAAAATCAAGACCCTGCCAGTTTACCTGGTTTTTCTCTCTGCTACCGGTTGCAGTCTTAGCCAGGTTGTTAATAAAACTTTATCTCCACCGGCGGATACAAAATGGGTAAATGTTGAAATAAATAACCCGTCCCAGTATACGAAGCCATTTCCCCTTGAAGCCAGATATATATCACATGAATGTCTGAAAAAGAGAGTCAGTGGGGTGGATGGCTCCACCATTACTGAATCGAACACTAACGTTATCAATGTCCACCTGCAGCAGGAAGTGGAGGCGTAATTTCGATAGCACTATTGCCGGTGAAAACAGGTGTGGCGATATAATCGCTGTCACTTCGGTTAATTAAAAATTAAGGATATCTTATGCCCAAAGGATTCGTATTACTCGGTGATAAAACCACGCACGGTGGTCAGGTTATTTCCGCGACCTCTACCACGATCGTGAATGGCAAAAAAGTCGCGCTGGTTGGCGATAAAGTCAGCTGCCCGGTTACGGGGCATGGAACCAATCAGATTGTGGAAGGTTCTGCAGAATGGTCATCAGACGGCAAAGCGATTGTCGTGGATGGCTGTCAATGCCAGTGCGGCTGTCAGGTTATCTCAAGCGCACCGGATTGCGTCACAGGATAAAAAAATGAACTGGGAACGTCAAAAACCTTTTACGGTTGAACAACCGTTGCCGCCAGCATCGGGTAACTGGCTGCTGGGGGGCGTGCTGTCGGCGATCGCCGCTATCCTGTTGTTTATTCTCCATGCTTCCGGCAGGCTGAGCGCGATTAATTCGGTGAGTATCTGGCTGTTTTCACTGATCCCGGTGGTGCTGTGGCTGATTGCTTTTAGTGCGCGCGGTTACTTTTACGGGCGCGAGCTGGATCGTTATCACTTTCTGCAACGTGAAGCGCAGTACGCGCAGCAGCAGTGGGCGGCATGGGCCGGGCGTTATCTGGCCGTCATGGCGAGTTGCGTGATGTTGCCTGAGCAGATCTCTGCTGCGTTATTGCAGCAGAAAGCAAAGGGACTAACCCACTATCGGGATCTGGTTCGCCGGATTGATTATCTGCCGAACGATAAACCCGTTTTTGTCACCGCTATTTCGGCTCTACTTTCAAGCGTTGCAGAGGCCGTTCTTGCCCTGCCGGGTGAATTACCCCTCCAGGTCACGGTACTGACCGATGAGCCTGACGCATCCCGGCAAGATCTTCACACGCAATTCGCAGAGTGCTGGCAGGCAATTTTCCCGACATGCGCTGAACCGCCATCGACGACTATTACCGATACGCTCGCTTTCAGCATGGTTGCAGAGCGAATTAAGCAACCCGATGAGACGGTTAAACTGGTTCTGGTGGTGCAGATGCAGGGGCAGGATCGTTATTCCGATGGTCTGGCTGTACTGCTGCTTACCAGCGATGATGTTGCCCTCAAATATTCCATTGCCCATCAGGCCCGTCTGCTGCGTCCTGCGTCGTGGGATGTGAACCACTTCGGCGAAGAACTGCAGCTGTTCCTCACCACGCAGACCCAGGCGCTGCGAACGGTGGGTATCCTTGGCGATGCTCAAAAATGGAGCGGGCATTCTGCCGAACTCCTCAATATCGGCAATACCCATGGTGCTCGCTGGAAGCCTGGCGATATCCAGACTGTTGAAACTTACTGTGGCAAACAGGGGACATGCTCGCCCTGGCTGGCCGCTGCGCTGGCGGCTGATTTTGTCCGCCTCAGTCAGCAATCCTGGCTGACGTTGTCCTCTTCAGGCACAGAACATTTTATTTGTACCATCACATCAGGGAGTGAGGATGAATCTGTTCAATAAAACAGGACGTATCTGCGGGCTGACCTTTTTTTTGCTGCTATTGTTGGCTGCGCTGGCCGGGCTTATCTGGCATCACGGAGAACGTATCTGGCTGGATACCAACAATGAAAAAGTACTCGGTTTTTTGCTAATCGGCGTCCTTGCTCTTGGCGTGCGATACTTCCCAGCACTGACGGGTCTGGTGAAGCAATGGCGTCACCGGGAAACCGGCAAGCAGAATAATGCCCTGCCACAGGACGAAGCCCGTCCTAACCGGAAAGCCCCGGACAACGTGACCGTCGAGACCCTCCGCGACGCCATGCGTAACCTCTACGGTCGTCGCTGGGGCCGCAAAATCCGCATCCTGCTGATAACCGGCACCGTCGCTGAAGTGGAGCAGCTAACCCCAGGCCTGACGGAGCAGCTCTGGCAGGAAGATCGCGGCACGTTACTGCTGTGGGGCGGTGACCTCAATACGCCGGTCGATAATTCCTGGCTGACCGCGCTGCGCAGGCTGCGCCGCCGCCCGGCAGACGGGCTGGTGTGGGTGACATCGGCGTTTGACCAGCTGTCTTATCCTCATCTTCAGCCACCGTTGCCTGTTCCTTCTGACGGCACCCTGGATGCTCTGGCATATGCGATTAGCGCACGCAGTGAAGCGCTGGGCTGGAAACTCCCGCTGTATGTCTGGTCCCTGCACCCGCGTGCCGGGAAGCCGGAAGGTCGCGTCACGCAGGCCGCCGGGTGCCTGCTGCCTGCCGGGTGTCGTGCCGACGGGCTGATGCAACAGCTTCAGGCCCTGTCGCCGGAGCTGGTCGCGCAGGGGATCCGGCAGGTCTGCCACTCCACGCAGCACAACTTTCTGCTGTCGCTGGCCGATCAGCTGCTGCGCACGCCGCAAAGCGTCGCCGACCCGCTGTCGGTGATACTAAACCCGTACCGCCCGCTGCCGCTGGCGGGCGTGGTGTTCAGCCAGATTTCTGAGGATGCGGAACGCAGCGTGGCGCATCACTGGGGCATGGATAGGCGCTGGGATGTGCTGCCGGATTCGTTGCGCTCGCTGCCCGCCGCGCTTCGCCCGCGCAAGCCGGGCGTGCCGTGGCGCAACGTCCTGCTCCCCACCACCGCGGCGCTGATGGTGCTGTGGGCAGGCTGGATGCTGCTCTCCTTTATCAGCAACCGCACTGTGATCCAGGATGCGCAGGAGCAGGCCGCGCTCGCCGCCCGGCAGACGCAGCCGCTGGAGCAGCGCCTGCACGCCCTGCTGGCGTTGCAGAAAACGCTGGCCCGCCTGCAGTACCGCTCTGAGCATGGCGTGCCGTGGTATGAGCGGGCCGGGCTGAGTCAGAATAACGCCCTGCTGGCGACACTCTGGCCACGTTATCAGGACGGCGCCTTACCGCTGCTGCGTGATGCGGCAGCGAACCATCTGCAGAGCCAAATCACCGCCTTTAATGCCCTGCCGCCGGGCAGCCCGCTGCGCGAGCAGAGGGCAAAAACCACCCGGGAACAGCTGAAACTCTACCTGATGCTGGCACGCCCGGAGCATATGGACGCCGCCTGGTTCAGCTCTGCGCTGCTGCACCACTGGCCGACGCGTGATGGCGTGAAGGACGGCCTCTGGCAGGGCGTGGCCCCGTCGCTGCTCTCGTTTTATGGCGCGCAGCTGGCGGCGCACCCGCAGTGGCGCCTGGCGGCCGATGAAAACACGGTGAG
>NZ_LMLK01000010.1:0-18570 GCF_001422605.1 Erwinia sp. Leaf53 | reverse complement strand
CCACCTGACCCCATGCCGAACTCAGAAGTGAAACGCCGTAGCGCCGATGGTAGTGTGGGGCCTCCCCATGCGAGAGTAGGGAACTGCCAGGCATCAAATTAAGCAGTAAAGAAGATAAAGTGTGCTGATATGGCTCAGTTGGTAGAGCGCACCCTTGGTAAGGGTGAGGTCCCCAGTTCGACTCTGGGTATCAGCACCAGTTTTAAAGCGTGAGTTCGGTAAATTAAGAATTTGCCTGGCGGCTTTAGCGCGGTGGTCCCACCTGACCCCATGCCGAACTCAGAAGTGAAACGCCGTAGCGCCGATGGTAGTGTGGGGTCTCCCCATGCGAGAGTAGGGAACTGCCAGGCATCAAACAAGTAAAGAAGCCCCGTGCGAAAGCACGGGGCTTTTTTGCGTTTTCAGCACTTAAAAACGGTAAAACGGCTGCTAAAAACAGCAAAAAAAGAATAAAATCCAGGCGATCGACAGGATGCAGGTATTAAAAAAGCATGGCGGATAGCCGCAATATCATGAAGAAAACATAATCCGAATAACGCCGTTACCCGTTACCCGTTACCCGTTACCCGTTCTCCAGCACCTGCTGGCGCACGTTTTCGTATACCGTGTTCAAAGAGGCGTGACGCTGATGTCCGCTCTGTGGCCCGTAACATACTGACCCTGACAGAGGCGCTGAAGGGATTACTGACTAAGCTGCCGGGTATTCAGGAGGAGCAGAGAATGCCGCCCGTCGCCGGGCGGCATGTTCAGCAGCGCCAGCCTGCGACAGGGCTCAATGGATAACCTGGGAGAGGAAAGCGCGGGTGCGTTCAGACTGCGGGTTAGAGAAGAATTCCTGCGGCGGAGCCTGCTCAACAATCTCACCGCGATCCATAAAGATCACCCGGTCGGCAACGGTGCGTGCGAAGCCCATTTCATGGGTCACGCAAAGCATAGTCATTCCATCCTCCGCCAGCCCAATCATGGTATCCAGCACCTCCTTCACCATCTCCGGGTCCAGCGCAGAGGTCGGTTCATCAAACAGCATGATCTTGGGTTTCATGCACAGCGAGCGTGCTATCGCCACGCGCTGCTGCTGCCCGCCGGAGAGCTGGCCGGGAAACTTATGCGCGTGCTCGGCGATACGCACTCGTTCGAGGTAGTGCATGGCTAAGGCTTCCGCCTCTTTTTTCGAGGTTTTGCGCACCCAGATCGGTGCCAGGGTGCAGTTCTGCAGCACGCTGAGGTGCGGGAACAGATTGAAGTGCTGAAACACCATGCCCACCTCGGTGCGCACGCGTTCAATGTTGCGCAGATCGTCATTTAACAGCGTGCCGTCCACCACAATCCGCCCCTGCTGATGCTCTTCCAGGTGGTTAATACAGCGAATGGTGGTGGACTTACCGGAGCCGGAAGGTCCACAGAGGACGATGCGCTCACGGGGCTTCACCTGCAGATTAATATTTTTCAGCACGTGAAACTGCCCGTACCATTTGTTCACGTTATCGAGCGTAATCATCATTGCGTCGTCAGAAGACGTCATCATTTTTGTCATGGTAAACCTCAGTGTGGCGAACGCCCGGTGTGAAAACGCTTCTCCAGATGCTGGCTGTAGCGCGACATGCTGAAACAGAAGATCCAGTAGATCAGTGCGGCAAAGACATAGCCTTCGGTCGACATTCCCAGCCAGGCGGGATCGACGGTGGCCTGCTGCACGCTGCTGAACAGATCGAACAGGCCGATGATGATCACCAGACTGGTATCTTTAAACAGGGCGATAATGGTGTTGACCAGGCCGGGGATCACCAGCTTGAGCGCCTGGGGCAGGATCACCAGCCCCTGAGTTTTCCAGTAGCCCAGCCCCAGCGACTCGGCCGCTTCATATTGCCCCTTAGGCAGCGCCTGCAGCCCGCCCCGCACCACTTCCGCCACGTATGCGGACTGGAAGAGGATCACCCCGACCAGCGCGCGCACCAGCTTATCGATGGTGCTGCCCTCCGCCATAAACAGCGGCAGCATCACCGAGGACATAAACAGCACGGTGATCAGCGGCACGCCGCGCCAGAACTCGATAAACACCACTGAAAGGGTGCGCACCACCGGCATCCGCGAGCGGCGGCCCAAAGCCAGCAGAATACCGAGCGGCAACGCGCCGGCAATCCCCACCGAGGCGATAATCAGCGTCAGCGTCAGGCCTCCCCACTGGCGGGTCTCTACGCGTTCAAGTCCGAAATAGCCGCCATACAGCAGCAGCCAGACCAGCAGCGGGTAGATCACCGCCCAGCCGGCGATGTAACGCCCGCGGTGCGGCAGTGCGCGGAGTAACATCGGAATAATCGACAGCAGGCCGATGATCAGCGTCAGATTGATGCGCCAGCGCAGCTCCTGCGGATAGAGGCCATACATAAACTGGCCAAAGCGCGCGTGGATAAACACCCAGCACGCCCCTTCTTTACTGCAGTCTGCCCGGGTGCTGCCGACCCAGTTGGCCTGGAAAATCAGCCAGTTGAGCGCCGGCGGGATCAGCGACCACATCACCCACAGGCAGAACAGGGTCAGCAGCGAATTTCCCCAGCTGGAGAACAGATTTTTTCTCGCCCAGACCAGCGCACGTGAGAGCGTGCCGGCGGCGGCGGGTGTGGTTTCATGCAGAGTGACTGTCATAACTGCCCCGTTCTCTTAACGCTCAATCAGCGCGATTTTGCGGTTGTAGATATTCATTAACAGCGAAATCGTCAGGCTGATAATCAGATACACACCCATCGTGATGGCGATGGTTTCAATCGCCTGACCGGTCTGATTCAGCACGGTTCCGGCAAACAGTGACACCATATCGGGGTAGCCGATGGCCGCTGCCAGCGATGAGTTTTTCACAATATTCAGATACTGGCTGGTGAGCGGCGGGATGATCACCCGCATCGCCTGCGGAATGATCACCTGGCGCAGCGTCACCGGATTCGGCAGCCCGAGTGAGCGCGCCGCCTCATGCTGGCCGTACGGGACCGACTGAATACCGGCGCGGATCACTTCAGCAATAAACGACGAAGTGTAAATCGACAGCGCCAGCGTCAGCGCCGCCAGCTCCGGGATCAGCACGAAGCCGCCGCGAAAGTTAAAACCACTCAGTTGCGGCACATCCCAGTGCACCGGGTTGCCCGCAAACAGGCTGGTGACCAGCGGCAGCACGATCAGCAGCCCGAGGGCAACGGGCCAGGTACGTCGCAGCTGGCCGGTCTTGCGCTGATGCAGACGGTGGTAACGCAACAGCGCATAGCTGGCAACGACGGCAACCAGCACGGCGGCGATAAATGGCCCGCTGCCGGCGGCATACTCAGGCCATGGAATGTACAGCCCGCGGTTGCTGACAAAAGCGAGATCGAAGGCGTTCAGCGCCTGACGCGGACCGGGCAGGTTGCGCAGTACGGCGAAATACCAGAAGAAGATCTGCAGCAGCGGCGGGATATTGCGAAAGGTTTCGATATACACCATCGAAATTTTACGCAACAGCCAGTTATCCGACAGGCGCGCCAGGCCGATAAAGAAACCGAGCACGGAGGCAAATACGATGCAGAGCGCGGAGACCAGCAGGGTATTGGTCAGCCCGACGAGAAACACCCTGGCGTAAGTATCGCCCTCGCTGTAGTCGATCAGGTGCTGAATAATGCCGAAACCGGCGCTGCGATCGAGAAAAGCAAAACCGGAGGTGATACCGCGGTTGGCGAGGTTAATAATGGTGTTGTGAAGCAGATAGCCGGCGACGGCTAACACGGCGATAACCGCAACGAGCTGATAAAGCCAGGCGCGAACCGCAGGATTACTGAATGAAAAATCCCTTTTAACGGTTGGGCGTTGAGACATGTTGCAACCTCAGTGACGAAAATTCTGCCGAGGGCACCGGCGGACCGGTGCCCGGTAATCAAAGGGAATTAACGTACTGGGGGCGCGTACTGAATACCGCCGTTGTTCCACAACGCGTTCTGCCCGCGGGCAATTTTCAGCGCGCTGTCTTTACCGACGTTACGGTCAAAAACTTCCTGATAGTTACCGACCTGCTTCACGATGTGGTAAGCCCACTTATTGTCCAGCTTCAGGTCTTTACCGAAATCACCTTCGCTACCCAGCAGGTGAGCCATATCCGGCGTGGTCGGTTTAGCGGCCATCTGATCGACATTTTTCGAGGTGATGCCCATCTCTTCGGCATTCAGCATGGCAAACAGCGACCATTTCACGATGGTGTACCAGTCATCATCACCGCGGCGAACCACCGGGCCCAGCGGCTCTTTGGAGATCACTTCCGGCAGCACGATAAACTCATCGGGCTTGCCGAGCTTGATACGCAGCGCATACAGCTGCGACTGATCGGACGCCAGCGTATCGCAACGTCCGGTATCCAGCGCTTTCGCGGATTCATCGGAGCGGTCGAAGGTCACCGGGGTGTACTGCATTTTATTGGCTTTAAAGTAATCGGCGACGTTCAGCTCGGTATCGGTACCGGCCTGAATACAGACAGTGGCACCGTCCAGCTCTTTGGCACTTTTCAGGCCGGCTTTCTGGTGGGTCAGGAAGCCGATACCGTCGTAGTAGTTCACGCCGGCGAAGATAAAGCCCATGCCGCCATCGCGCGAAGAGGTCCAGGTGGTGTTACGCGACAGGATATCCACTTCACCGGACTGCAGGGCGGTAAAACGCTCTTTGGCGGTCAGCGGGGTGTATTTCACTTTACCGGCATCGCCGAAAATTGCCGCAGCCGTGGCGCGGCACACGTCAACGTCAATGCCGGTAAATTTACCGGTTGAGTCAGCGTAAGAGAACCCTGGCAGTCCATCGCTGATACCGCACTGCACAAATCCTTTCTTTTTAATCGCATCCAGCGTGGTGCCAGCATGAGCCTGATTCACTGCGGCAAACAGGGTTACCGCAACGGCCAAAGTGGAGAGCATCATTTTTTTCATAGAGCATCCTGTGTGGCGAAATCGTATTGTTATGGATATGACACGCTGTAGTGCATGCAGCCTGTGGAAAGCCGCAGGCATTCACTGCACTGCAAATCAAATGCCAGATTTGCAGTGGTATGAATTCGCTGGAAAGTTTTACTAATAATCGAGGGTGGGTTACAAGTTACGCTACTATCGCGCACCCTTGTGGGGCGAAAATACCCCCTGCGATCACAAAGGGTGCAAACAGTTTCACTATATGGAATTAGTGTGAGCGGTGTGGCAGAAGCCAGGGTTCAGGAGCAACAGGACTAAGCAAGCGCGCTGAGGGCAGAGAATGTAAGGCAGAAAGCAGGGGGTACACAGAAGCAGGCCAGCGCCCGGCGGCGCTGGCGGCGGGTAATCAATACAGCGAAGCGTTGCCCACCGGGCGGGTTTTAAAGCGACGGTGCAGCCACAGATACTGGTCCGGAGCACGCATGATCTCACGCTCAATCACCCGGTTCATATAGGCCGCGGCCTGCTGTTCGCTGTCGATCGGGTACTCTTTCAGCTCTGGCTGGATCACCAGCTCGTAGCCGCTTCCGTCATCCTTACGGATCAGGACGACGGTGATCATCGCCGGCTTAGCCATGCGTGCCAGCATCCAGGTACCGCTGGTGGTGGCGGCTTCCGGTACCGCAAACAGCGGTGCAAACACGCTGCCTTTCGGGCCGTAATCCTGATCCGGGGCAAACCAGACGGCTTCACCGTGCTTCAGCGCCTGCACCATACCGCGCAGGTCGCGACGGTTAATCATCGCCTTATTGGAACGCATGCGTCCTTTGGTCTGTACCCACTCCATCAGCTTATTGTTGTGCGGACGGTACATCGCCATCATCGGCTGGCACAGGCCCATAACGCGGCCACCCAGCTCCAGCGACATAAAGTGTACGCCGATGATTAACGCACCACGTCCGCCCTGCTGCGCGGCTTTCAGATTATGCAGGCCGTCGACGCTGAACCAGCGCTTTACGCGACGATCCGACCAGAACCAGGCCATGCCGGTTTCCAACAGGCCCATGCCGAGAGATTCAAAGTTACCCACTATCCTGCGTTCAAGCTGCGCGCTCTCCATCTCCGGGAAACAGAGCTGCAGGTTGCGTCGGGTAATCGATACCCGGCGTTTCAGGAAGCGCATTGAGGTACGGCCCATCCAGTTGCCGAGCTTATACAGCAGCGGGTAGGGCAGTTGCACCAGCAGGAACAGCACGCTGACGCCAAACCAGGTCAGCCAGTAGCGGGGATGGAGTAAACCTCTGTGGAATTTTTGCGACTGATTCATTTTTTCTCGTGGTTACGTTGATGGGGTTCAGGGGCGGTAACGCACAAAAAAGACTCAATTGCGGTACAACTGTTCGACACCCATTTAAGACGATGGTTTAGCCAGATTCCGATATTGGCAATATCTTTACATTCGTGGGGCGTTACGCACTGTGCGAAGCCGTGGAGAGCGGTGTGCCTGCGAAGGAAATTTCCTGACGCAGAGTGTACACAGGATAGCGGGTGTTCAGGAAGAGGGAACCTGGAAAATTCTTATCAGTAACGACTATCTTTGCCTCACCTCAACATTATGCCACTGACGAGGGCTGATACCAGGCCAGCGCCGACATTTCCTGCTTCAGGGAAAAGTGATATGCGCGAAACGTCACAACATGGCCAACCTCTCCTGCACAGGCGTATTCAGTATGTATTACTGCCAGTTTTAAGGCCTTTCAGCGACCATTAAGACCCTCAGCGCCGGCAAGAAAGTCATTAACATACATGACAGTGAGTTAACGAAACAGTTAATCATTATGTAATGTTTGCGTGTCTGACAGGCGGCTTTGCAAGTCTTAAAATCCGGATGTTCATTTCCTTATGAGATTATTTTAGCTCATGCATTAACCATTTCATTCAGTAACTTAACTCAAATTTACAGAAAATTCCTATATAAATCAGATCACATTTCGTAAATTACCCCTTTGCCCGCATAAGTCAGACTACGGTATAGTCGCGCCTCTACACACAGGGAAAGTGTGCGTAATGCTGCTTTCCGTGCCCATTTTTACAGGAGTAACTATGAGTAATTCTTATCAAAATGAGATCCCCAAGGCGCGCGTCAATATCAAACTGGACCTGCACACCGGCGGCGTGGCCCGTAAAACCGAGCTGCCGTTAAAGCTGCTGGTCACCGGCGACTTCAGCAACGGTCAGGAGCAGCGTGCGCTGTCCCTGCGTGAGAAGGTCAACGTCAACAAAAACAACTTCGACAGCGTGCTGGCGGAGTTCTCCCCGTCATTAAACATCTCCGTAGAAAATACCCTCGCCGGCGACGGCAGCGAAGAGAACGTCAGACTGACCTTCAGCAATATCAAGGACTTTTCGCCGGAACAGGTCGCCCGCCAGATCCCGCAGCTCAAAGCGATGCTGGCAATGCGCAACCTGCTGCGCGACCTGAAAGCCAACCTGCTGGATAACGTCACCTTCCGCAAGGAGCTGGAAACCATCCTGAAAAACCCTGCTCTGAGCGACGAACTGCGCAGCGAACTGTCTGCCCTGGCCCCTGAACGGGCCTGATTGCTGACGATAGTCCCACACGATTCGGCTTGCAGGAAGGCGGCGAATGAGCGAATTCCGCGGAGCTTACTTCAGTAAGTAATGCGGGCGAGCGAGAGCAGCCAGCGCACCTGCAGCCTGAAGCGTGACGGGAAAATTCATGGAATGATAAAGAGAGAATGTTAATGTCTGTGCAAAATGAAACCTCCTCTGCCGGCACCACCACCGTGCAGGATAGCCCCGCTGTAAGCGGCGTTTACGCTTCGCTGTTTGAAAAAATCAATCTCAGCCCGGTGTCGCACCTCAGCGACCTGAATATCTGGCAGGACAGCCAGGCGATGTCCGATGCCAGCGTCGACGAGCGCGTCACCGCCGCGATGAAGGTGCTGGTGGAGTGCCTGAACCAGTCCGGTTCTCAGGTTGAAAAGCTGGATAAAGCCCTGCTGGACCACCATATCGCGCAGCTGGATGAGCAGATCAGCCGCCAGCTGGATGCGGTGATGCACCACGACGATTTTCAGCAAGTCGAGTCCCTGTGGCGCGGGCTGAAGTCGCTGGTCGATAAAACCGACTTCCGCCAGAACGTGAAGATTGAAGTGCTGGATCTATCGAAAGAGGACCTGCGTCAGGACTTCGAAGACTCTCCGGAAATTATCCAGAGTGGCCTGTACGCACACACCTATATCGCCGAATACGACACCCCGGGCGGTGAGCCGATCGGCGCGCTGATCTCCTCTTACGAATTCGACGCCTCGGCGCAGGACGTGGCGCTGCTGCGCAATATCTCTAAAGTGGCCGCGTCCGCGCACATGCCCTTTATCGGCTCCGCCGGCCCGCAGTTCTTCCTGAAAGACCATATGGAAGAGGTGGCGGCGATTAAAGATATCGGCAACTACTTCGACCGTGCCGAATACCTTAAGTGGAAATCGTTCCGCGAAACCGACGACGCTCGTTATATCGGCCTGACCATGCCACGCGTGCTCGGCCGCCTGCCGTACGGCCCGGATACCGTGCCGGTGCGCAGCTTTAACTACGTGGAAGAAGTGAAAGGCCCGGATCACGACAAATACCTGTGGACCAATGCCTCCTTCGCCTTCGCTGCCAACATGGTGAAAAGCTTTATCAGTAACGGCTGGTGCGTGCAGATCCGCGGCCCGCAGGCGGGGGGCGCAGTCACCGACCTGCCGATCCATCTTTACGACCTCGGCACCGGCAACCAGGTGAAGATCCCGTCTGAAGTGATGATCCCGGAGACCCGCGAATTTGAGTTCGCTAACCTCGGCTTTATCCCGCTGTCGTACTACAAAAACCGCGACTACTCGTGCTTCTTCTCCGCTAACTCGACGCAGAAACCGGCGCTGTACGACACCGCCGACGCCACGGCCAACAGCCGCATCAACGCGCGTCTGCCGTATATCTTTCTGCTGTCGCGCATTGCGCACTATCTGAAGCTGATTCAGCGCGAAAACATCGGTACCACCAAGGATCGCCGCCTGCTGGAGCTGGAGCTGAACACCTGGGTGCGCGGCCTGGTAACGGAAATGACCGATCCGGGCGACGAACTGCAGGCTTCCCACCCGCTGCGCGATGCCAGAGTGATTGTCGAAGATATCGAAGACAACCCGGGCTTCTTCCGCGTCAGGTTGTTCGCTATTCCCCATTTCCAGGTGGAAGGGATGGACGTCAACCTGTCACTGGTTTCCCAGATGCCGAAAGCGAAAGCCTAAGGCGGGATAACAGGGATGAAAATTTATCGTCCGTTATGGACTGACGGGGCCATGCTGGCCCCACAGCAGTTCCAGCAACAGGCCCGCTGGGATGCTTATGTAGCGGAAAACGTCGCCCGCATGGGGATTGCTCACCCGTGGGGCGTGCTGGCGGCGGAATTTGACGATGCCGCGCTGGCTCTCTCCCGGCTGAATGCAGTTCGTATGGTGGTCCGTTTTCCGGACGGTACCTTGGTGGATTCTGACTGTTCAGACAATCTGCCGCCGGTCTGCGATCTGTCTGCGGCCTCAGACCGTGATTCTGTCGAGGTGTTGCTGGCGCTGCCGTTGCTGAGTGCCAACGGCGGGAATCTGGATGATGGTCAGGACAGCGAGCGCCCGCGCAGATGGAAAGCGGAACGCGTCGAGGTGCAGGAACTGGCCGGTCACGAAAGTGGTGAGCTGGCTGTTCTTCGTCACGCGATGACGCTACGGCTGGCAACCCAGGAAAACAGCGCCTGGCTGACGTGTCCGGTGGCCCGTCTGGTGCGCAATGCCCAGGGACAGTGGAGCCGCGACGCATCGTTTATTCCGCCGCTACTTGCCCTGTCTGCCAGCCCGCTGCTGGTGACCGGGTTAAGCGATCTGCTGAGTCGTTTGCAGGCACGTCGCCATCGCCTGATGGCGATGCGTCGCGAGAGCAACGAACGGATGGCGGACTTCGCGGTGGCGGATGTGTCCCTGTTCTGGCTGCTCAATGCCCTGAACAGCGCCGAGCCGGTGCTGACGGAACTGTTACAGACCCCGTCGCGTCATCCGGAACTCCTGTACCGGGAGCTGGTGCGCCTGGCGGGCAGCCTGCTGACGTTTTCGCTGGAGCATGACACCGCGGATATTCCGGCCTGGCAGCATGATGCGCCGGAGCAGGTTTTCCCGCCGCTGCTGACGCTGCTCGATAAGCTGCTGGAAGCCAGCCTGCCCTCCCGTGTCATCAGCATTTATCTGGAGCATGTCGAGCAGATCTGGCGAGGCTCGCTGCATGACGCCCGTCTGCGCGAAGGGGCCGATTTCTACCTGTCGGTTCGCTCGTCAATGCCGAACCACGAGCTGCAGAGTAAATTCCCGCAGCTGTGTAAAGCCGGCAGCCTCGACGATGTCTCCGACGTGGTCAACGTGGCCCTGAGTGGCATGGTCATCAAACCGCTCAGCCATGTTCCGGCAGCCATCCCGCTGCGTCTGGAAAACCAGTATTTCTCGCTGGATCTGAGTACCGATGCCGCACGGGCGATGCTGGAGGCGGGCTGCTGCACGTTCTATATCCCGGGTTCACTCGGTGAGGTGAAACTCGAACTCTTTGCGGTACTGCGTACATGAAGACATCCGATCACAGTCAAATCGAACACATCTTTTATCCCGGCTGGCTGATGGTCAGCCAGCTACGGGGCGGACAGGAGGTTCGCGAGGGAGGAAAACTCTACCGTCGCGCCTGTCGCCTGGTTCAGGACGCCCGCACGGCCCTGACCGATGCGGGCTACAGCGAGGTCAGCCGCGACCATATGGTGTATGCCCTGTGTGCGCTGCTTGATGAAAGCGTGCTGAATCGCGGTAAGACGGATGATGGCTACCTGACCTGGCGACGTGACCCGTTACAGGCGCACTTTTTTGGCACGCTGAATGCTGGCGAGGAAGTGTGGGAGCGTATTCGCAACCTGCTTAAGGAAACGGCGCCGGATCAGGCGGTACTGCTGTGCCTGTACCGCACGCTGCAGCTCGGTTTTGTCGGGCAGTATCGCGCGCAAAATGACGAACGCCGTGAGGATGTGATCCGGGCGCTGAGGGAAAGGGTTCCGCCGTTTACCCTTGCGCAGGACGCGCCGATTGTGGCCCGGGCTTCCCGTTTACGCAGCGGTCGCTGCGGGTACTGGCTCTCCTGGGCTGGTGGGGCCGTGGTGCTGGTCGCGCTCTGGTTTTTCCTCTCCGCTTCCCTGTCCGGGATGGTGGCTCAGATGGACAGCATGGGGTAAATGATGCGCGATCGTTACCGGAGCCTGCTGACTACCCTGAGTGGCATCCTGTGTCTGTGGTTAATCTTCGGATTCTGGCCGCTCCCGTTGGGCAGCCGGATAACGCTCAGCCTGCTGGTTCTGCTGGTCTGTAGCGCGTTGTTATGGCGACAGAGAAGCGAATCACGCAGGCGGGAGGCGGCGCTCAGGGCTATTCAGGATGACAGCCTGCCCCCGGAAGATTTCCAGGGGGCCGTCGTGCTGGCCTGCGGAGACAACGCCGCGCTGTTTGCGCCGGAAACCCGTCACCGGGAAACCCGCCAGGGCTGGTATCTGTGGGTTAAGGATGCTGAGCAACTGCCGCTGCTGGTCCGGCATCTGAGCCTGGTCCGTCCGGCGCTGGTCCCCAGGATGTCGGTGTTGCTGGCCGTTGTGCCGGAAAGCCATCTCTCCGCGGATGCATTTACGCAGCAGCTGCGGGGCTGGCAGCGCGCGATGGTGCAGTGCCGCAGCACGCTGGGTGGCCTGCCTCCGCTGTGGACCGTCAGCTGGATTTCTCCGCCAGCGGCCAGTGCGGATCCGCAGCCGGTCTGGTTTACCACCGTCAGCAACCGGGAAGGCATTCAGGTGCATCAGCCAGGGCAGGGAAATGTATCCCTGAGCGAATGGACCCGGGAGGACGATGCCGCCGGACGTCTGTCACGGCTGAGCCAGGCCCTGTGGCTGGACGGCTTTCTGGCGTGGCAGAGCGGCACGGTGGACAGCCTGCTGTCCGCACGTCTGGGCGAACTCCCGGCGATGAAACCCTGTGCGCAGGGGATCTGCATGCTGCCGGTCGCCAGCGTGGCAAATAACCTCTGGCAGCAGCATGTCGCCGCCATCACCGCGCTGGAGCCGGAACGGTCTCTGTCTGACGGAGAACCTTTGCCGCTGCCTGAGCTGCTGCTGTCGGCACTGCCCCGGCAGCGGGGCATCAGCCGCAGGATGGTGTTCTGGCGTTATGTCGGGCTGACCGGCGGCGCTTTTCTGGTGCTCGCCATGCTGGCCTCTTACATCAATAACCAGCGGCTGATCCACAGCGTCAGCGATCACCTGAAGCTGTATCACCACCTCAGCAGCGAACCTTTAACACCAAAACTACGGGCACAGCAGCGTCTGCGCGCCGACGGGGCATTGCTGGATGACTGGCTGCGCCGGGGCGAACCCGTTCGCTATCGCCTGGGCCTGTATCAGGGCATGCGCCTGATCCCGCCGGTGGAGGCGGCGCTCAGCGACTGGGCTCCGCCGCCACCGCCACCGCCTGTCATTAATAAAATCGTTCAGGGGCCAGAAACCCTCCGCCTCGACAGCATGTCGCTGTTCGATTCCGGCAGATACGACCTCAAACCCGGCTCCACCAGGCTGCTGGTGAACGCACTGGTGGGCATCAGGGCCAAACCGGGCTGGCTGATTGTCGTTGCCGGGCATACCGACAACACCGGCAATCCCGGGCTTAACCAGACGCTCTCTCTGAAGCGTGCCGAAGCGGTGCGCAACTGGATGCGTGACACCGGCGACGTACCGGAAAGCTGTTTTGCCGTACAGGGCTATGGCGAAAGCCGCCCCATCGCTACCAACGACACGCCGGACGGGCGCGCGCTCAACCGCCGGGTCGAAATCAGTCTGGTGCCGCAGGCAGACGCCTGCCGGATACCTGGCAACACCCCTACGTCATCGCAGGAAGATGACGTTGATAACAACCTAATGGAGAACTAACACATGGCAATTCCTGTTTATCTGTGGCTGAAAGACGACGGCGGCGCTGACATCAAAGGCTCTGTTGACGTGCAGGATCGCGAAGGCAGCATCGAGGTGGTCGCGCAGGATCACACCCTGTACATCCCCACCGACAACAACACCGGCAAGTTGACCGGCACCCGCGTACACACGCCATTTATCTTCACCAAGGAGATCGACTCATCCAGCCCGTATCTCTACAAAGCGGTGACCACCGGTCAGACCCTGAAATCCGCTGAGTTCAAGTGGTACAAAATCAATGACGCGGGCCAGGAAGTTGAATATTTCAACACCAAACTGGAGAACGTCAAGCTGGTGAAAGTCGCGCCGAAAATGCACGACATCAAAGATCCGGCGAAAGAGAAGCACAACCACCTCGAGCAGATCGAACTGCGCTACGAAAAAATCACCTGGACCTACAAAGACGGCAACATCATTCATTCCGATTCATGGAATGAACGTGCTACTGCCTGATTTATATAGGTAAATCCGCTGCGGACAGGGTTCCCTGTCCGCAGTTTTCCTGAGCGTCTGCCAGCCGGGCGTTCAGGAAAACCCCAATCTGCCTGACCTGATGCGCTTTGGTAAGTAAACAGCGATGGGCGGTAGCGTGTCCTGGAAAAATAAAGAGAGAGAAAAATGGAAAATTCAGCCGTCCTGTTACGTCGTCTCAACCCGTACTGTGCCCGCGCCCTGGAAGGGGCGGCCTCTCTGTGCCAGACCCGCGCGCACGCTGAAATCCTGCCCGAACACTGGCTGCTCAAACTGCTGGAGCAGGGCGAAGGCGACTTCACGGTGCTGGCACGCCGCTACGAATGGGACATGGACGGCATGTGGCAGGCGCTGCTCGGCTGGCTGGATACTCTGCCGCGTTCATTACGCCGCCGCCCGGCGCTTGCGGACTCGCTCCACACGCTGCTGAAACAGGCGTGGATGGTGGCCTCCCTGCAGGGCGAAGAGCAGATCCGCAGCCTGCACCTGCTGATGGTACTGACTGACAGCCCGAAACTCATTCGCTGTGACGGCCTGTGGCCGCTGCTGACCCTGGGCAAGAGCCAGCTGGAGCGTCTGCGCGGGCTGCTCGATGCGCAGTCGGACGAACGCGCCGAACTGCAGCAGGAAGAAGCGCTAACTGTTTCCTCCGGCGGCGGCGTGGAAATCACTGGCCATCCGGCGGGCAGCGAAGTGAAAGAGGGCGAGCTGTCGCCTGCGCTGCAAAATGCGCTGGATAAATTCACCCTCGACGTTACCGCCAAAGCAAGAGAGGGCAAAATCGACCCGGTGTTCGGGCGTGATACCGAAATCCGCCAGATGGTCGACATCCTTTCGCGACGTCGCAAAAATAATCCGATTCTGGTCGGGGAGCCGGGCGTCGGCAAAACCGCGCTGGTGGAGGGGCTGGCGCTGCGCATCGCTGAAGGCAACGTCCCGGAGTCGCTCAGGCCGGTGGTTCTGCGCACGCTCGACCTCGGGCTGTTGCAGGCTGGCGCAGGCGTAAAGGGCGAGTTTGAACAGCGTCTGAAAAACGTCATCGACGCCGTGCAGCAGTCGCCGGTACCGGTTTTGCTGTTTATCGACGAAGCGCACACTATCATCGGTGCCGGTAACCAGGCGGGCGGTGCCGATGCGGCCAACCTGCTGAAACCGGCGCTGGCGCGCGGCGAACTGCGCACTATCGCGGCGACCACCTGGTCCGAGTATAAACAGTATTTTGAACGCGACGCCGCGCTGGAGCGTCGCTTCCAGATGATTAAAGTGGATGAGCCGGACGACAACGCCGCCTGCCTGATGCTAAGAGGCCTCAAAGCCCGTTACGCCGGACACCACAACGTACATATCACCGACGCCGCCGTGCGCGCGGCGGTGTCGCTGTCGCGCCGCTATCTGACCGGTCGTCAGCTGCCGGACAAAGCGGTTGACCTGCTCGACACCGCTGCCGCCCGCGTGCGGATGAGCATTGATACGGTGCCGGAACCGCTGACCCGCATCCGCGTGCAGCTCGGTTCGCTGGCAATGGAGAAGCAGGCGCTGCTGGAAGATATTGCGGTCGGCGACCCTGCACAGGGTGAACGCCTGGCGACTATCGCGCAGGACGAGACCCGCCTGACTGCGGCGCTGGAAGCGCTGGAGAAGCAGTATAAAGAAGAGCTCGAACTGACCGAACGGCTGCTGGCAACCCGCCAGGACCTCTCGCGCCAGAATGAGACCCGCGACCTGCAGCAGCAGCTGAACGCGATGCAGCAGAGCAGCCCGCTGCTCTCCGTCGATGTGGACGTGCGCACCGTCGCCACGGTGATTGCCGACTGGACCGGCGTGCCGCTCTCCTCACTGATGAAAGACGAGCAGACCGAACTGCTGAACCTGGAGCAGGACATTGGCAGGCGCGTGGTCGGTCAGGATATTTCCCTGGCAGCCATCGCCCGGCGCCTCCGTGCGGCGAAAACCGGGCTCACGTCTGAAAACGGCCCACAGGGCGTGTTCCTGCTGGTCGGCCCGAGCGGCGTCGGCAAAACCGAAACCGCGCTGGCGCTCGCCGATGTGCTTTACGGCGGTGAAAAGTCCCTGATCACCATCAACCTCTCTGAATATCAGGAGCCGCACACCGTCTCCCAGCTGAAAGGCTCACCGCCGGGCTACGTCGGCTACGGTCAGGGCGGCATCCTCACCGAAGCGGTGCGCAAGCGTCCGTACAGCGTGGTGCTGCTTGATGAAGTCGAAAAAGCGCACCGCGACGTGATAAATCTGTTCTACCAGGTGTTCGACCGGGGCGTTATGCGCGACGGTGAAGGCCGGGAGATCGACTTCCGTAACACCGTGATCCTGATGACCTCCAACCTCGGCAGCGATCGCCTGATGCTGCTGCTGGACGAACAGTCGGAAGCCAGCGAAGCGGATCTGCACGAACTGCTGCGCCCGATCCTGCGCGAACACTTCCAGCCCGCGCTGCTGGCCCGCTTCCAGACCGTGATTTACCGCCCGCTGAGTGAGCCCGCAATGCGCACTATCGTCGAAATGAAACTCGGCCAGGTCAGCAGGCGCCTGCACCGCCACTATGGCCTGACCACGCAGATCGACGAGAGCCTGTATGACGCGCTGACCGCCGCCTGCCTGCTGCCGGACACCGGCGCGCGCAACGTCGACAGCCTGCTCAACCAGCAGATCCTGCCGGTGCTGAGCCAGCAGCTGCTTGTTCACATGGCCGCGCAGCAGAAACCGAAAACGCTGACGCTGGGCTGGAGTGAGGACGAGGGGATTGGGCTGGAGTTTAACAGCCAGCCTGTTCTTTAATTAAAGGATATCGAACATGGACAGCGCAAAAGAGATTGCCAGAGATATGCTGGATGCTATTAATGTCGATGGATCCGGATTTTTAGGTGCTGTGGCGAAAGGTGTTATTTCATTCCCGGTTAGCCTTGTATATCTCGGTTATGATTTTATTGATACGGAACATCGCAGAGAGAATCAGGACGATAAATTCAGGCTGGCACGACTAGTTAAAACAGCAACCTTCAATAAAACGACAATTGAAAAAGCTATTAACTTATTTATAGAGGATTTTTCATTCCGCATCAATATGATTTCAATGGCTGAAAACATTGGCGGAAGTGCAGTTGGGAAGGTGATTTTTTCTCAATTAACAGGGGTTAATTTAGCTAATGTAATCTCTACTCGTTTAGTTACAGTGGTGTTTTCTGGCTTTACTATAGGTTCACTTCTCTCAATTGGTGCTGAGTCATCAAGATCGATTTATACATCCAGGTATCTGAAGGAAAGAAATCCCAAAATTTACTATAAGCTCAAAGATAAGGGGGATCTGGATCTTTTATATTTCCTCTTCGAGGATAAGGTTAAACCATTCGAACAAGCCTGTGCTATTGGCGATGATAATTCAGAAGAATTTGACAGAGTATGTAAATATTTTCTGGGTGGCCTATGAATACAAAAGGAATTGCAAAATTAATCATATTTAATGTTCTGTGTGCGTTAGGGGGTACGGTGATCACTATCGGCGTTGTTCTTTCGGTCTGGTTTTTTTTCGTATCAAGCAGTGATTATGGGTTTTATTGGGGGTGTGCTTCTCTTGTTTTTATTTACATTGGTTATTTGATGTATCGGTTTGCTTTTCCGTATATTAATAATAAATGGGATGATTATAATTAAGGTGAAGGGTGAGCGTGAAGCATCCCACACATAATGCTGGCTTTTATAGGATGTGTGAGTGTTTTCTGGATAGTTAATGAATATTAAACGTATAACGCTGATCATTCTTTCTCGCCTGTCGCGGGGGATCGGGATGGGATTAGGTGCTTCAGGCATTGCTTTTTCCCTCTGGTTCTTTTTTTTCTCAAATAGTGAGTCAAAGTATCTGTGGGGTGCATTTTCAATAGCCGAGTATTTGGTTGGGTATTTTATTTATCGCTTCGCATACACATATATTTATGATGAATAACATAGCTAATATACAAGTGGTGGGGCGTTTCGGCTCTTCATTAACGACGTTATTCTCATCAGCGGCGATGGTGAAAGTCGCAACACTAACAGCCTGCTCTCTGGTTAAAGGTTATCGAACATGGATAGCGCAAGGAGATTGCCAGAGATATGCTGGATGCTATTAATGTCAATGGGCCTGTATTTTTAGGTGCTGTGGCGGAAGGTGTTATTTCATTCCCGGCTGGCCTTGTGTATCTCTGTTACGATTTTATTCATACTGAGCATCGCATAGAAAGTCAGGATGATAAATTCAGGCTGGCGCGACTGGTAATCCTGTGCTATTAGCGATGTCAATCCAGAAGGGTTCGATAAAATATTCAAGTATTTCCCAGGTGGTTTATGAAATTAAGATAAGTTTTAAAATTAATTATCTTTAATGCTCTATGTGCGTTAGGTGGTGCGGTGATCACTGTCGGAGTGGTTATTTCAGCCTGGTTTTTTTCGTATCAAACAGTGATTATGGGTTTTATTGTGGAGAGGGGCTCTCTTTTTCTTATTTACATTGGCTGTCTGATGTGTCGGTTTGTTTTCCCTTATATTAATCAAAAATGGACTGATCACTATTAATGTTATTCTGACCGGTGATGGGAGTTATAGAAATGGAAAAGATATCTGAGGTAACTGGAACCGTACTTAATCGATACAGCCTGAACATTCCTTCCTGCCCTTATCCATTGGATGTGGAACGTTTTGAAGGCGTGGAACAGATGAGTGTTCTCTATCATTACACCATTCGTTTCACCAGCCCTCATCCGGATCTTACGGCTGAAATGATGTTGCGTAAAACCGCCACGCTGAACATGGGCGTGGGGGAATTATTTAACCCCGTTGTCGGTAAAATTGTTCATGGTGTAGTAACGGACTTCCGACGACTGACAGGATCACGCGATCAGGTCACGTATGAAATCATTCTTGAGCCTTTTATCTCCTTACTGGACAAACAGTTTCGCACCCACCGTTTCTTCGTCAATAAATCCGTGCCGGAGGTGGTGGCGCAGATCCTCGACGAGCATGGTCTGAAGGGCTGGGAATATGAATTTACGCTCAGACAGACATACCCCGAAGCGTGAGCAGATAAATCAGTATCAGGAAAGCGACCTGGCG
>NZ_LMLK01000009.1:0-29739 GCF_001422605.1 Erwinia sp. Leaf53 | reverse complement strand
ATAAATTGTTAAAGAGCGGTGCAATCAGTGCCGAAGCTTCCTGTTGCGAGGTGGCGTATATTACGCTTTCCTCCTTCGGAGTCAACTTCTTTTTGAGAGGTTTTTTCCGGCGATTCAGAACTTCCTGAACCTCTCAACACGCTGGCCTGTAAGCCGTTGTTCCGTGTCGATGGAGGCGCATTATAGGGAGTTCTCGACGGGTGACAAGGGCTAATTTGCGATATTTTATCTGTTTGCTGCAATCCCCAGCAAAAGCCCACCTTATACGCATTTGTGCACAAACTTATCCACAGTTGCCGCAAAACGGCAATTTTGACGAGCATCGCGCAAACGTTTTCGCTACAATGCCCGCGCGTAATGGAAGCCCCCTCCAGGGGCGTTACCTGAAGTTTTCTGTTCCTCTATATAGAAGAGAGCACAGCAGACTTCATATAACGCTCTTATCTATGCGATCCAATGCCAAGGGAAAAACCTAATGCAACAACGTCGTCCTGTACGCCGCGCGCTGCTCAGCGTGTCTGACAAAGCCGGTATCCTCGAATTCGCTCAGGCGCTTTCTCAACGTGGCGTCGAGCTGCTCTCCACCGGCGGTACTGCCCGCCTGTTGGCTGACGCTGGCCTGCCCGTGACTGAAGTCTCTGACTATACCGGTTTCCCGGAAATGATGGATGGACGCGTTAAAACGCTGCACCCGAAAGTGCATGGTGGCATTTTAGGACGCCGCGGTCAGGACGATGCCATCATGGCCGAGCACAGCATCTCTCCGATTGATATGGTGGTCGTTAACCTGTATCCGTTTGCCCAGACAGTGGCCCGTGAAGGCTGCTCGCTGGAAGACGCCGTCGAGAACATCGACATCGGCGGCCCGACCATGGTGCGCTCCGCCGCCAAGAACCATAAAGACGTGGCAATCGTGGTGAAAAGCAGCGACTACCCGGCCATCGTGGCGGAGCTGGATGCGAACGATAACTCGCTGACCCTGACGACCCGTTTCGACCTGGCGATTAAAGCCTTTGAACACACTGCGGCCTATGACAGCATGATTGCCAACTACTTTGGCAGCCTGGTCCCGGCCTATCACGGTGAGACCACCGAACCGTCCGGTCGCTTCCCGCGCACCCTTAACCTGAACTTTATTAAGAAGCAGGATATGCGTTACGGCGAAAACAGCCATCAGGATGCTGCCTTCTATATAGAAGAGAACGTTAGCGAAGCTTCGGTGGCCACCGCGCAGCAGGTTCAGGGTAAAGCGCTCTCATACAACAACATCGCCGATACCGATGCCGCACTGGAGTGCGTGAAAGAGTTCGAGCAGCCGGCCTGTGTGATCGTCAAGCACGCTAACCCGTGCGGCGTTGCGGTTGGCGGTTCCATTCTTGACGCTTACGAGCGCGCCTGGCAGACCGACCCGACCTCGGCCTTCGGTGGCATTATCGCCTTCAACCGTGAACTGGACGAAGCGACCGCACAGGCGATCGTCAGCCGTCAGTTCGTTGAAGTGATCATCGCCCCGTCAGCCAGCGAAGCCGCGTTGAAAGTCACCGCCACCAAGCAGAACGTTCGCGTGCTGACCTGTGGCCAGTGGCAGGAACGCCAGACCGGTCTCGACTTTAAGCGCGTTAATGGCGGCCTGCTGGTGCAGGATCGCGATCTGGGCATGGTCGGCGAAAGCCAGCTGCGCGTGGTCAGCAAACGCCAGCCGTCGGAGCAGGAACTGCGTGATGCGTTGTTCTGCTGGAAAGTGGCGAAGTTCGTCAAGTCTAATGCTATCGTTTATGCGCGTGACAATATGACCATCGGCATTGGTGCCGGCCAGATGAGCCGCGTCTATTCCGCAAAAATCGCCGGTATAAAGGCTGCCGATGAAGGCCTGGAAGTAAAAGGTTCTGCCATGGCGTCGGATGCCTTCTTCCCGTTCCGTGATGGCATTGATGCCGCCGCTGCGGTCGGCATTACCTGTGTTATTCAGCCGGGTGGCTCTATTCGTGATGACGAGGTGATCGCCGCCGCGGATGAACACGGCATTGCGATGATCTTCACCGACATGCGCCATTTCCGCCATTAATTACGGAGTCTCAGATGAAAATTTTAGTTATTGGTAATGGCGGCCGTGAACATGCGCTGGCCTGGAAAGCCTCTCAGTCACCGCTGGCAGACGCCGTCTTCGTGGCACCGGGCAATGCCGGTACCGCGCTGGAACCTGCGCTACAGAACGTGGCCATCAGCGCGACGGATATTGCCGGCCTGCTGAGCTTTGCACAAAGCGAGAAGATTGATCTGACCATCGTCGGCCCGGAAGCGCCGCTGGTGATCGGCGTGGTGGACGCCTTCCGCGCCGCCGGTCTGAAAATCTTTGGCCCGACCCAGGCAGCGGCACAGCTGGAGGGCTCGAAGGCCTTTACCAAAGATTTCCTCGCGCGCCATCAGATCCCTACCGGCGGCTATCAGAACTTCACAGAAGTGGAGCCGGCGCTGGCTTACGTACGTGAGCAAGGCGCACCGATCGTTATCAAGGCCGATGGCCTGGCCGCAGGTAAAGGCGTGATTGTGGCGCTGACCCTGCAGGAAGCGGAAGACGCGATCCAGGACATGCTGGCGGGCAACGCCTTTGGCGACGCCGGCCACCGCATTGTGGTGGAAGAGTTCCTTGATGGTGAGGAAGCCAGCTTTATTGTCATGGTCGACGGTGAAAACGTGCTGCCGATGGCGACCAGCCAGGATCACAAACGCGTGGGCGACGGTGATACCGGCCCGAACACCGGCGGTATGGGCGCTTACTCGCCGGCACCGGTAGTGACCGATGAAGTCCACCAGCGTGTGATGGACGAAGTGATCTGGCCAACCGTGCGCGGCATGGCCAGCGAAGGCAACGTCTACACCGGCTTCCTGTACGCTGGCCTGATGATCGACAAAAGCGGCCAGCCAAAGGTGATTGAATTTAACTGCCGCTTTGGCGACCCGGAAACACAGCCAATCATGCTGCGCCTGCAGTCCGACCTGGTCGAACTCTGTCTGGCCGCCGTGGACGGTAAGCTGAACGAGAAAGATTCGGTCTGGGATCCGCGCCCTTCGCTGGGCGTCGTACTGGCCGCCGGTGGTTACCCTGGCGATTACGTCAACGGGGAAGCAATCCACGGCCTGCCGCAGACCGACGCCGCCGACGGTAAGGTGTTCCACGCAGGCACCACGCTGGAGGATGGCGTCGTGGTCACCAGCGGCGGACGCGTGCTGTGCGTCACCGCGCTGGGTGATGATGTGGCCGCCGCGCAAAAACGCGCGTACGAGCTGGCAAAGCCGATCGGCTGGAATGGCAGCTTCTGCCGTAGCGATATCGGCTACCGGGCGATCGACCGCAAGTAAGCCCGACGGGGCGTTGCCCTGAACGGACGTTACACCTGCGGGCTGGACATCATGTCTGGCCCGTTTTTTTTGGGCGTTGATGCAGACGTCAGGGTCCAGGCCTCAGGCGTACAGCACCGCTGCGACGTCAGGGTTCAGGCTTACAGCGCGGCTGCGGGACGCCCTATGGCGTTCTGTTCCTCTGCTGTCCTGACGTTCAGAAGTCAGCTTCTTTCGGTGCGGTCAGGCACAGGTCGTCGGCGGTCACCAGCAACAGCTGCGTACCGGCTGGCGCTTCCAGCCAGGCCACGTTCAGTGCTCCCCGGGCCAGCCGCTGCTGGCGCAGGATCTGCTGCTGCTCACCCGCATCAAATTCCGCCTGACGCCGCTGGCCGTCGCAGCCGGTGACGCTGCCGTCTGCCTGCCAGCGCCCCTGCTGCAACAGCACGCGGCCGCTCAGCAGGTCGTCGCTGATCTTCAGCATCCGCTGCGCGTCAAACTGATACAGCGCTACCGCATCGGCAGAGAGGGGCTCCCGGCGGCCTGCCAGCTGGCGCTGCATAAAGCTCAGGCTGCCATCATGGTCAAACCGCAGCGTCACGTCATCCGACTGGGCCCCCAGCAGATGCCGCTCAATCGAGACCAGCTTGCCCTTTTGCCACAGGTAGTCACGGGTTTCGCCTGCACCGCTGCTGAAGGGCGTCACCGCCACCCGCATGTGGGTGGTCTGAGGATCGCTGTTTTTACGCCAGATACGTACGGCGCCGCGATCGGCCAGATAGCCGCTGGCGGTAAAATCAGGCAGGGAAGAGTGCAAGCTACAGCCTGCCAGCACGGCCAGCATCAGCGAAGGAATAAGTCGTTTTAGCAAGGTCAGCGTCATATGAAAGCGTTTCGCACCATCATCTTCTCACCGCAGCAGAAGCACCCGAGTCCGGGCGGGGGACAAATTACAGATAAACAAAAGGGGCGATAGCGCCCCCCTGTTAAAACCTTTCACCGTAAAGCGATTACTTAACAGCGTCTTTCAGTGCCTTACCAGAAACGAATGCTGGTACATTGGCAGCAGCAATTTTGATCTCGTTGCCAGTCTGCGGGTTGCGGCCAGTACGCTCAGCACGGTGGTTAACTTTAAAGGTACCAAAACCAACCAGTTGTACAGCATCACCTTCTTTCAGAGACTCGGTAATTGCAGCCAGAGTCGATTCCAGTGCAGCTTTAGCCTGGGTCTTTGACAGGTCCGCTTTGTCCGCAATTACATCAATCAGTTGAGTCTTGTTCATAAGTTATCCTTACAGTGTATTTATCGCTTGCTAAGCATCAAGTGCGAGGGAAAAACCAGTGTCTGGCACTCTCCTGCATTCACGCACCGATAGCCACATTTTTCAGCCCCCCAAATGTAGACCAGACAGGGGGCGGATGTGAAGACCAAAGGCGCTACAATTCAGGCCTGAAGTCACGTTTTGCTGTCTTAATGCTGATAATTTATACCGATGTTACTGATCCCGGATTCGCGAAGGTCAGAACGTAGCCCCTTAATCAAATCAAGGTCCCGCTCCTCGCAGGCCGCCAGCAGGCGAAATATCTCCCACTGGATGTCCCACTCCTCTTCTACCGCCGGGTTTAGCTTCAGCTCTTCTTCGGTCATTTCCCGCTCAGCCTGGGTCATTTCCAGCATCGCAACGGTGGTAATCGAGGTCTCGCTAACGGCAATCGCATGCGCCAGCGTTTCACCGCTCAGACGCGAGTGCAGCAGTTCGCTCAGGGCGACGCAGGCATCAATCGCCGGATAGACGCCGTACATATCATAGTCGTCCGCGGAAGGGATCGCCTCTTCCAGTTTTTCCAGCTGGGAGTCGAAATTCACTTTAGCGTCTTTTACCACCAGCGTTTCCCACAGCAGATCGAGAATTCGGCGATAGAGCTGGCCGTCGCCAAAGCCGGACTGCTGACAGAACTCACGGTAGTTCGGTGCCATGCGTTCGCACAGGCAGGCCATAAAAGTAACGTGCTGCCAGCTTTCCAGCTTTTCCAGCCGCAGATGAATCGGGTTACGTAACATATCGGGATCTCAGTATTAACGCGCTGCGGGCAGTGTACCTGAAAAGCCGCCGTGCAGCACGGTTAACCCCGGTCGATGGCGCTAAAAGCGGCGCGTCGCGAGGCAATAGCGTCTGCCCAGCGGGTCGGTTCCGGTAAACGGTAGCCACGCAGGCAGTTTTGTACCCAGGTCAGCGCCGTGTCGTTGCTGATGCGATGCCCGCCGGAGACAAACAGCGGGTTACAGCGCAGCTTGCTGCGCAGCACCCAGCCAATCGACTCTCCCTTATCGGTCAGCGGCTGACAGCTGCCGGGTTCAGCCGCCGGCGGCTCAAATTTACCGCACAGTCGCTTTTTTGCTACCCCCAGCGTCGGCACGTCCACCAGCAGGCCAAAGTGGCTGGCCACGCCCAGCCGACGCGGGTGCGCCATGCCGTGACCGTCGACCATCAGCAGATCGGGATAATGCGTCAGTTGCTGCCACGCGGCCAGCAGCGCAGGCGTTTCGCGAAAGGAGAGGTAGCCGGGGATATAGGGCATGGTGGTGGCAATGCGCGCCACCTGGTAGTCAATCACCCGCAGCGAGGGGTACTCAAGAATCGCCAGGGCGGCACGGGTGACCTCACCGCCCTGTTCAAAGCCGACGTCCGCGCCGCCAATCAGGCGCGGGGGAAACACGTCAAAGTCATCGTGGTGCACCGCTTCTGCTGCCCGTTGCAACTGCTCGGTGCGTAATGCGGTGATATCCATAATTACTCCTGGTGGTAAGGGCGTGACAGGCGGTGTACCGCCTCAACAAACGCGCCGGCATGTTCCGGCGGCACGTCCTGATGGATACCGTGCCCCAGGTTGAAGACGTGGCCGTTACCCTGGCCAAAGCCGTTGAGAATGCCCGCCACTTCCTGCTCGATGCGTGCAGGCGGCGCGTAGAGGATCGACGGATCCATGTTGCCCTGCAGCGCGACTTTATCGCCGACCCGGCGGCGCGCGTCGGCGATATCGGTGGTCCAGTCCAGCCCCAGCGCGTCACAGCCGGTGGCAGCCATCTGTTCAAGCCACTGCCCGCCGCCTTTGGTGAACAGGGTAACCGGCACCCGGCGGCCTTCATTTTCATGCAGCAGGCCGTCGATAATTTTATGCATGTAATGGAGCGAGAACTCCAGATAGTCGCGCCCGGTCAGCACGCCACCCCAGGTATCGAAGATCATTACCGACTGTGCGCCGGCACGGATCTGCGCATTCAGGTAAAGCGTCACGCTGTCCGCCAGCTTGTCCAGCATCAGGTGCAGGGTCTGCGGCTCGGCGTACATCATCTTTTTCAGCTTAGTGAACGCCTTGCTGCTGCCGCCTTCCACCATATAGGTGGCCAGCGTCCACGGGCTGCCGGAAAAACCGATCAGCGGCACTTCCCCGTTGAGGTTTTTACGGATGGTACGCACCGCGTCCATCACGTAGCCCAGCTCACCTTCCGGATCGGGGATCGGCAGCTTGTCGACGTCGGCGCGGCAGGTAATCGGTGAAGAGAAGCGCGGACCTTCCCCCGCTTCAAAGTAAAGCCCCAGCCCCATCGCATCCGGGATGGTCAGAATGTCGGAGAACAGGATCGCGGCATCCAGTGGATAACGGCGCAGCGGTTGCAGCGTCACTTCGCAGGCCAGCTCGGCGTTTTTGCACAGTGACATAAAGTCACCGGCCACGGCACGAGTGGCTTTGTACTCCGGCAAATAACGCCCTGCCTGGCGCATCATCCATACCGGGGTCACATCAACAGGCTGGCGCAGCAAGGCGCGCAGATAACGATCGTTCTTCAGTTCACTCATCTTCAGGCTCTCTCATTTTCAGAGGAATAGTGTATCACGTCATTCCACACCCGCGCGGCACAGCGCCACGGTATCTTCAATCAGCCGGCGGGCAATGGTGCCCGCCGGTGGCAGCAGCGGCAGTGCATCATAGCGATACCAGCCGGCATCCAGCAGCTCCTTCGGGTCGATCTGAATCTCACCGCTGTCATAGTCGGCCATAAACGCCATCATCAGCGACTGCGGGAACGGCCACGGCTGCGAGGCGACATAGCGCACATTTTTCACCCGGAGGCCACTCTCTTCCATAACCTCCCTTGCCACCGTCTGTTCCAGCGTTTCACCCACCTCGGTAAAACCGGCCAGCACCGTGTAAATGCCGTTGCGGTGGCGGGTGTGCTGCGCCAGCAGGATCTCCTCACCGCGGCGGATCGCCACGATCATGCACGGCGCTATCTGCGGATAATACCGCTGGCGGCAGTGATGGCACAGGCAGGCCCATTCGGTTCTGCTGTGGTGCATTTCATGCCCGCAGTAGCCGCACCAGCGATGCGAGCGGTAGAATTCGGCCAGCTGTACGCCACGCCCGACCAGCTGAAACAGCCCGGGCTCCTGATCCAGCAGCTGGCGCAGCGATCCGCACTCCTTGGGGCGGCTTTCGCGGATCAGCCAGACCGGTTCGCCCTGCCATTCGCCCAGCAAGGATCCGCGGGATCCCTCCAGACCCAGTGCTCCGGCCTGGCCGTAAGGTAATTCGCCTTTTGGTAACCAAATTTTGTTTTCGGTGCTGACAACCCACCAGCCAGCGTCTACGCTTGTTAGTTGACGTTCCATAAAATGCTCATTTTCCTCAGCTCATCAAAGCGGATTGAGGTCAGATGTTCAAAATAACACGACGGAGTTGAACATGCTTAACCAGTTAGACGTCCTTACCGCACGCGTTGGCGGTTGCAGCGAACTGGTCGACCTCTGCCTGCATTCACGTAAGCAGTTACTGGTTACCTATTACCAAATGGCCGGTCTGAAGCCGAACAAGGATTCCCTGACCGCACTCGATGAAAACGCGCTGGATAACTTCTGCCACAGCCTGGTGGACTATCTGTCAACCGGCCATTTCACCCTGTACGAGCGTTTTATTAAAGAGCTGGAAGGCAGCGAACAGCTGGCACAGGCGGCAGTGATCTACCCGTCGTTGCAGGCGAATACCGACCGCATTATGCAGATTTATGACTCGCATCTGGAAACGGCGATCGATGATGATAACTGCCTTGAGTTCCAGCAGGCGCTCTCAGGCGTCGGCGAAGCGCTGGAATCCCGCTTCTCGCTGGAAGATAAATTCATCCAGTTAGCGATGGAAAATCACGTGCAAAAACAGATCGCTGCCAACGAACCGACCCTCGCCCGCCCTGCCTGAAATCGTTAGAGATTGGTGAAAGCCTTGTGATTTGTGATCGGCCCCTTTATGCTTCAGGGGCTTTGAGCAGGCGCATTTTGCCCAAAGCCGGTACGCTCTGTTGAGCCATGTACCAGCGTCTTCTTGTCGGAGTGCCCCTCGGGGCTGAGACCGTTAATTCGGGATCCGCGGAACCTGATCAGGTTAATACCTGCGAAGGGAACAAGAGTAAAACAGCTGTAACGGTATCAGGCCGTACGCGTTGATATCGTGCAAATTACTCCCGCCTCCAGGCAAGCATATTTCCCTTTAATCAGGAATTTGCTATGTCTACCGTTGAAAAAAAGTCATCACGCCGTGAGCAGCGCGCCGAAGCGCAGCAGTTTATTGATTCCCTGCAGGGCACCGCTTTTCCGAATTCCAAACGCATCTACCTGACTGGCTCCCGGCCGGATATCCGCGTGCCCATGCGCGAAATCCAGCTCAGCCCGACCGTCACAGGCGGCAGTAAAGACAATCCCACGCTGGAGCAGAATGAGCCGGTGCCGGTCTACGATACCGCCGGCCCGTATGGCGATCCGGCAGCGGCGATTGACGTGCATCGCGGCCTGCCTAAGCTGCGCAGCGGGTGGATTGCCGCGCGCAGTGACAGTGAAGAGATCGACGAACTGAGCTCCACCTACACCCAGCAGCGGCTGGCGGATGACGGGCTGGATCATCTGCGCTTTGAACAGCGGCCGCGCCCACGTCGCGCGCAGGCCGGGCGCTGCGTCACCCAGATGCACTATGCGCGGCTCGGGGTAATCACCCCGGAGATGGAGTTTATCGCCGTGCGCGAGAATATGGGCCGCGAGCGTATCCGCAGCGAGGTGCTGTTGCAGCAGCACCCGGGTAACAGCTTTGGTGCCAGCCTGCCGGAGAACATTACCGCCGAATTTGTGCGCCAGGAGGTGGCCGCCGGGCGGGCGATTATCCCGTCGAACATCAACCACCCTGAGTCTGAGCCGATGATTATCGGCCGCAACTTCCTGGTGAAGGTCAACGCCAATATCGGCAACTCGGCGGTCAGCTCCTCGATCGAAGAAGAGGTAGAGAAGCTGGTGTGGTCGGCACGCTGGGGGGCGGATACGGTAATGGACCTCTCTACCGGACGCTATATTCACGAAACGCGTGAGTGGATCCTGCGTAATAGTCCGGTGCCGATCGGTACCGTACCGATCTATCAGGCGCTGGAGAAGGTCAACGGCGTTGCTGAGGACCTCACCTGGGAAATTTTCCGCGACACGCTGCTGGAGCAGGCGGAACAGGGGATGGACTACTTTACTATCCACGCCGGTGTGCTGCTGCGCTACGTGCCGATGACCGCGAAGCGCCTGACCGGCATCGTCTCACGCGGCGGATCGATCATGGCTAAGTGGTGCCTGTCGCATCACCAGGAGAGTTTCCTCTATCGCCACTTCCGCGAAATTTGCGAAATCTGTGCCGCCTATGACGTGGCGCTGTCGCTGGGTGACGGCCTGCGCCCCGGCTCAATTCAGGATGCTAACGACGAAGCGCAGTTTGCCGAGCTGCGCACCCTGGGCGAGCTGACCAAAATCGCCTGGGAGTATGACGTACAGGTGATGATTGAAGGCCCCGGTCATGTACCGATGCAGCGCATTCGGGTCAATATGACTGAACAGCTGGAACACTGCCATGAAGCACCGTTCTACACTCTTGGCCCGCTAACCACCGATATTGCGCCGGGCTACGATCACTTCACCTCCGGTATCGGCGCGGCGATGATTGGCTGGTTCGGCTGTGCCATGCTGTGCTACGTGACGCCGAAAGAGCACCTCGGCCTGCCGAATAAGGAGGACGTTAAGCAGGGCCTGATTACCTACAAAATTGCCGCCCACGCCGCCGACCTGGCGAAGGGGCATCCGGGCGCGCAGATCCGCGATAACGCCATGTCGAAGGCGCGCTTCGAATTCCGCTGGGAGGATCAGTTTAA
Source organism: Erwinia sp. Leaf53 (assembly GCF_001422605.1). Taxonomy (NCBI): domain Bacteria; kingdom Pseudomonadati; phylum Pseudomonadota; class Gammaproteobacteria; order Enterobacterales; family Erwiniaceae; genus Erwinia; species Erwinia sp. Leaf53. The sequence goes on along the minus strand of NZ_LMLK01000009.1, from coordinate 19,175 downwards.
CCTGGCGCTGGATCCGCATACTGCGCGCGCCTATCACGATGAAACGCTGCCGCAGGAGTCCGGCAAGGTGGCCCACTTCTGCTCGATGTGCGGGCCTAAGTTCTGTTCGATGAAGATCACCCAGGAAGTGCGCGAGTACGCTGCCCGCCAGGCAGCCGAAGCACAGCCAGTTGAAATAGGCATGCTGCAGATGCCTGAAGAGTTCCGTAACCGGGGCGGTGAACTGTATCATCGCGCCGACACGCTAAAAACCGAGGAAAATGTATGAGTCGTGGTGCCTTCCCCGCCACCGAAGCCCGGCTTGGGCTCTATCCGGTAGTGGAAACCGTAGAATGGATCGACCGCCTGCTGGCGTGCGGCGTGCGCACAATCCAGCTGCGTATTAAAGACCGTCAGGAGGATGAGGTAGAACAGCAGATTGCCGACGCCATTGCGCTGGGCAAACGCTACAACGCACGGCTGTTTATCAACGACTACTGGCGGCTGGCGATTAAGCATCAGGCCTATGGCGTGCATCTGGGCCAGGAGGATTTGAACGTCGCCAACCTTGACGCCATTCATGCCGCCGGCCTGCGCCTGGGGCTTTCCACCCACGACGACGCCGAGCTGGATCGCGCGCTGGCGGAGCAGCCCTCCTATGTTGCGCTGGGGCACGTGTTCCCGACCCGGACCAAGGAGATGCCGTCGGCACCGCAGGGGCTGGAGGAGCTGAGCCGCCACGTTAAACGCCTGCAGGGGATCTCCACCGTGGCGATTGGCGGTATCAGCCTGCAACGCGCACCGGCGGTACTGGCAACCGGCGTCGGCAGCATTGCGGTGGTCAGCGCGATTACCCAGGCCGACGACTGGCAGGCGGCGACCCGCCAGCTGTTGGCGCTGGCGGAGCCGGGCCAGATGAGGTAGCGAGCGGCCGGTCGCCAGGGGGGACGTACACCTTACGATCGGGCAGCAGATCCGTGCTGTTAACGTTGGCGGAACCTATCCCGACAACGTAGTGAGCGGCCGGATGCCAGAGGAATACCTATTTCAGTTCAGGCAGCAGACCCGCGCTGCTGCCTTCCTTCCCCACGGCAACGCCCTCTTCGACTCCGGCTACTCAGCTACCAGGCCTGCAACACCGGTCACGGCACTCTTTTTTGTGTAGTCGTGCACAAAAAAATGACACCGCAGGCAACGCCATCAATAGCGCTGAATACGCATTCCATAACGCCGCACCCGCGCTTTTCCCGCAGCCCACAGCGGGTAGAGTAGAACCGTGGTCAGCCCGGCGGCTGGCTGCCGGGGCCGGTTATCCTTTCCCACCGGCCCCGCCTTCCTCCACCAGCGCCAGCGCGTCCGTAGCTTCGGCTTCGGTCGGCATCTCCGGCATGCAGGCCGCCATCGCCCGCGTCAGCGCCGCACCAATAATGGCCAGTGCCCGATCGGTTTTATCGGTAAACGGATGCCCGTAGCTCAGACGCAGGCAGTTACGGTATTTGCCGGAGGCCGAGAACAGCGAGCCCACCGCCACCTGTATTTTCGTTTCACGCAGGTCCTGATTCAGCCGGTGCACGTCAAACGGTTCGGGCAGTTCGACCCACAGCAGGAAGCTGCCCTGCGGGCGGGTGACGCAGATGCCGCAGGGAAAGTGATGGCGCAGCCGCCGCGTGAAGATCTCGAGGTTGCGCTGGTAGAGCATGCGCATTCGCCGCAGGTGCGGCAGGTAGTATCCCTGACGAATGAAGTTGGCCACCGCCTGCTGCGCCTGAATCGCGCTGGAGCCGGTGCCGATATACTTCAGGTGCAGCACGCGATCGAAATAGCGCCCCGGCGCGATCCAGCCCACGCGCAGCCCCGGCGCCAGCGTTTTAGAGAAGGAGCTGCACAGCATCACCCGGCCGTCCAGATCCAGCGATTTAACGGTCGCCGGCCGCGGATAGTCAAACGCCAGCTCGCCGTACACGTCATCCTCAATGATCGCCGCATCAAAACGTTGTGCCAGCGCGATCAGCGCCCGCTTGCGCGCTTCCGGCATAATGAAACCCAGCGGATTATTGCAGTTAGGCACCACCACCACGCCTTTGATCGGCCACTGCTCAAACGCCAGTTCCAGCGCTTCAAGGCTGATGCCGGAAACCGAATCGGTCGGAATTTCAATGGCGCGGATGCCGTACCCGTTGAGGGTCTGCATGGTGCCGTGGAAGGTCGGGGACTCCACCGCAATAATGTCGCCGGGCTGGCAGACGGCGCGAATGGCAATCGACAGCGCCTCGTGGCAGCCGGTGGTCACCACAATGTCATCCGCCGTCAGCTGGCAGCCGCTGTCGATCTGCAGGCGGGCAATCTGTTCACGCAGTTCGACCACACCGTACAGATTGTCATAGGCGAGCATCCGCGGATCCATCTGCTGACCGAGGCGGTTGATAATTTTCCACAGCGGCTTCAGCGTTGGCTGGCTGACGTCGGGCATGCCGCTGCCAAGCTGAAAGACGTCGTTATCCAGACGCGCGTTGACCAGCTCCAGCACGCGGTCCCACTGGGTAACCTCCACCGGGCGCTGCACCGGGCGGGTCATCGGCGGGATCGGCGGCACCGCCTTGCGCGGCGTGACAAAGTAGCCGGAGCGCGGCTGCGGGGTGATCAGCTGCTTCTCCTCCAGCAGGTAGTACGCCTGCTGAACGGTGCTGATGCTGACGCCGTGTTCGGCGCTGAGCGTGCGTACCGAAGGCAGGCGCTCTCCGCCCTGATACAACCCCTGCTCAATGCGTTGCGCCAGCAGGTCGGCCAGATGTTGATAACGCGTCATTGTATCCTCTCATTTCCACACATCGACTGAAAACCAGTACAGATGCCGGTGAAAAATACCATTCAGACACACTATCCCCCGTTCTGTATGGCAATAAAAGAGAATTTTTGCATCTGTATCGACTGGGCGGCTAACGGCATAATTTCTCTCAGACGCCATCAGGGGAGAGCAGCATGGAATTTTACGAGAACAGAGCAGCCCGGCCATTCAGCTGGGCCACCGTCCGCACCATTTTTATCCTGCCTTACCGCCGCTGGCAGGCCGCGCGCCTGCGGGCAGCCACCCGCAGGATCCTGGCAGGGCTCAGCCAGGAGCAGCTGAAAGATATCGGCATGACCAGTATGGACGTGCAGCGTTTCAAATGATGTGATGTGGCCTGGTGCGCGGTTTGCACCCCGGGGCAGCAGAGGGTGCTCTGCTGCCCCCTTTTTATTGCCGGTGCAGTTTCCCGGCGGCCTGGCGTGAAGGCTCACGGCAACGCGGCCGTTGTACGCCGAGCCACCGTTAGCCTTACCGATCAGTTCGGTGACCGTGCGGCAAACTGCGCCTGATGCAGGCGGGCATAGTGCCCCTGTTTTGCCAGCAGCTGTCGATGATCGCCCTGCTCCACGATACCGTTATCATCCACCACGATAATGCGGTCTGCATTCTGAATGGTGCTGAGGCGGTGGGCGATCACCAGCGAGGTGCGGCCTGCGGACAGTTCACTCAGCGACTGCTGAATGGCCTGTTCAGTAGCGGTATCCAGCGCCGAGGTTGCTTCATCAAGGATCAGGATCGGCGGGTTTTTCAGGAAGATCCGCGCGATCGACAGACGCTGCTTCTGGCCGCCCGACAGTTTGACGCCGCGCTCGCCGACCACCGTGTCCATGCCCTGCGGCAGGCTGGCAATCAGCTCGTCCAGATGGGCCTGACGGGCGGCATGCCAGATCGCCTCTTCGCTGGCGTCCAGCCGGCCGTAGGCGATATTCTCACGGATGGTGCCGCCAAACAGGAACACATCCTGCTGCACGATACCGATCTGACCGCGCAGCGACCGTTGCGTGACGTCGCGGATATCGACGCCATCAATGCGAATGACGCCGCTCTGTACATCATAAAAACGCGGTAGCAGCGAGCAGAGCGTGGTTTTTCCCGCGCCGCTCGGGCCGACAAAGGCGATGGTTTCACCGGCGCGAATGGTCAGGTCGATCTGACTGAGCACTGGCCGATCGGCCTGATAACCGAAGGTCACCTTGTCGAAGGTAATATCCCCGCGCACCGCGTCCAGCGTCACCGCATCGGGTTTGTCGGTAATATCCGGCAGCGTATCAATCAGCTGGGTGAAACGTTTAAAGCCGGCGATGCCTTTCGGATAGCTCTCCAGCACCGCCGAGATTTTCTGCACCGGACGGAAGAATACCTCCACCAGCAGCAGAAAACCGACAAAGCCACCGTAGCTCAGCTGGCCCGCCAGCACGTACCAGGTACCCGCTACCATCACGATCAGCTGCACCAGCCGGGTGCTCAGGTAGCTGAGGGTCATACTGGTGGTCATAATGCGGTAAGCGCGCAGCTTGGTGGTGCGGTAGCTGGCGTTATCATCGGCGAACAGCGCTTCCTCCTTCTGCTCGTTGGCAAAGGCCTTCACCACGCGGATACCACCAATGCTCTCTTCAATACGCGTATTAAAATTACCCACCTGGCTGAACAGCTTGCGCCAGGTCTCCGCCATCTGTGAACCGTGACGGCTGACCAGCCACGACATGCCGGGCACGATCACCAGGGTGATCAGCGCCAGCGGCAGATGCACGCTGGCCATCAGAATAAAGGCACCGATAAAGGTCATGATCGCCAGGAACAGATCTTCCGGCCCGTGGTGGGCAATTTCTCCCACCTCCTCCAGATCCTTCGTCACGTGGGTGATAATATGGCCGGTTTTCGTGTTGTCGTAGTAGCGCAGCGACAGCTTTTGCAGATGGGAAAACGCCTGCTGGCGCATATCGGTCTCAATGCCGACGCCCAGCGCGTGTCCCCAGTAGTTAACGATCGCCATCAGGCCGGTGTTGATCAGATAGATCGCCAGCAGCGCCAGGGCGGCGATCACGATCAGCGGCCAGTCCTGAGCGGGCAGCAGCTTATCAATAAAGGTGCGCACCGCCATCGGGAACGCCAGCTCCAGCAGGCCGGCCAGCACGGCACAGCCGAAATCGATCATAAACAGTTTCTTGTACGGCGCGTAATAGCTAAAAAAACGACGAAGCATAGTATCCTCATTGCAGTAACCGGGCGGCAACGGGCCGCCGGTCAGTTGGCTTTACGGCGTCTGAGACCCTGTTCAGCAGGAATGTTCACAGCCCTGCTGAACGCAGGTTTTGCAGCGGCCCCTGGTAACGGCGGGCTAGCGGGGGGATGCTTCGCTCACCCACAACGACGGCCAGTCACCCGGCTCACCGCCGTTACAGGACGGCTGGTTGTTATAGCTGGCCAGATGAAAATCCTTACCGTCATACTTCCAGCTGCCGTTATGGCCGCAGTCGGCAATGCCGCGCCCGCGTCCTGAAAAGTACAGTTCACCGGCGGCAGGATCGTAGCCGCCCTCGGTAAACCAGCTCAGACGTTCCGGCTGGCCCGATTCGCCCGCTACCGGCAGCGAGAGCGTCAGTTGCGTTGAGCGGGTGGCATCAGCACGGTCACTGATAAAAAGCATGCTGGAGGACTGATAGGCACCCAGCCCGCAGTTGATCATCACCAGCGCCTGCTGAGCGTTCAGCGGCTGCGCCTCACTGCGTTCGCGACTTTCTGCGTCCGGCTCACAGCCCTCTTTCTGCAGCAGCGGCAGGTTGGCTTTGATCGCACCGTCAATCAGCGCCTGCGCGTTGGTCAGCGCCACCACCTTCGGCGGCGTAAAGCTGAACGCCGGCGGCCGTGGCCGGGCCGGTACCTGGTCTGGTTCGTTATTGCCAACCTTCAGCAGCGCGGTCTGATTATTCAGCCGCCCCTGACGCTCATCCACCAGCAGCAGCGCTGCGTTCAGGCCGCTGAGCGAGGCCGCATCGCCGTTCGGTGCCAGCGACAGCTTCAGGGCATTCTTACTTGCCTGCACCCACCGCTGCACGGTCGCCAGGCTGTCCGTGCTGGCCACGTTAAAGTCATCCTCAGCGGCCTTTGAGAAGCTCAGCTCGCTGTTCCAGCGCTGCCCGTCCAGCCAGACCCCCTGCGGGTCGTCATTGCCAAACCCCTGAAAACGCAGCGACACCGCGCCCTGCGGCCCGGCCTGACGTGCGATAATAATCCGCAGCCCTTCATCCATATTACGCACGTCGCAGTCGTTAACATTGTTGCAGGTAACCTGCCACTGTTTAAACACCTTCTGCAGCGGTACCTGGCTGTTCTCTGCCGCCAGCAGCGGCGCAGTCATCGCCAGGCCCAGCGCGGCCAATAATAACTTTATTTTTTTCATTGTTTTATCCCGAATTACTTTTCCATAAGCAAAAAAAAACCGCTCCGGAGAGCGGTTTTTACTATGCCATAACTGAGCGACGATTACTCGTCGTTGCCGCCGCCGAGACCGGCGTTCAGCAGTTCAGCCAGGCTGGCAGAAGCTTCATCTGCGGTCACCTGCGGTACAACCGGGGCTTCGCCCGCGGCTTTACGACGCATACGATCCTGATGATAAGCGTAACCGGTACCGGCTGGGATCAGACGGCCAACGATCACGTTCTCTTTCAGGCCGCGCAGTTCGTCGCGTTTGCCCGCAACGGCTGCTTCGGTCAGTACGCGCGTGGTTTCCTGGAACGAAGCCGCAGAGATGAACGACTCGGTTGCCAGGGACGCCTTGGTGATACCCAGCAGATCGCGGGCATAGGTCGCTGCGATTTTGCCGTTGTTTTCCAGATCGCGGTTGGAGATCTTCACGCGTGAGAACTCAACCTGCTCACCGTCGAGGAAGTCAGAGCTTCCCGCGCTTTCGATGGTCGCTTTACGCAGCATCTGACGAACGATAACTTCAATGTGCTTATCGTTAATCTTAACGCCCTGCAGGCGGTAAACTTCCTGCACTTCGTTAGTGATGTAACGGGTCACCGCATGCACGCCACGCAGACGCAGAATGTCATGTGGAGACTCAGGGCCATCGGAAACCACGTCACCGCGTTCCACGCGCTCACCTTCGAATACGTTCAGCTGACGCCATTTCGGAATCATCTCTTCGTAAGGTTCGCTGCCATCAACCGGAGTAATCACCAGACGGCGCTTACCTTTGGTCTCTTTACCGAAGGAGATAATACCGCTGATCTCCGCCAGGATAGCTGGCTCTTTCGGACGACGGGCTTCGAACAGGTCAGCAACGCGTGGCAGACCACCGGTGATGTCCTTGGTACCGCCAGATTCCTGCGGAACACGCGCCAGGGTATCACCCGAGCTGATCTTGATGCCATCTTCCAGCTGCACGATCGCTTTACCTGGCAGGAAGTACTGCGCAGGCATGTCGGTGCCAGGGATCAGGACATCATTACCGTTGGCATCAACGATTTTCAGCGCCGGACGCAGATCTTTCGCACCGGCAGTACGTTCAGCACTGTCCAGAATGATCAGCGAGGAGAGACCGGTCAGGTCGTCCGTCTGGCGGGTAATGGTCTGGCCGTCAATCATGTCGGTGAAGCGAATGAAACCGCTCACTTCGGTGATAACCGGCATGGTGTGTGGATCCCAGTTTGCGACGGTCTCACCCGCTGCAACCTGCTCACCGTCACCTTTCGCCATGGAGGCACCATAAGGAACTTTATAGCTCTCTTTGGTACGACCAAATTCGTCGATCATTTTCAGTTCAACGTTACGCGAGGTGATCACCAGCTTGCCAGCGGAGTTAGTTACCGACTTGGCGTTGATCAGTTTCAGGGTACCTTTGTTCTTCACCTGAATGCTGGATTCCGCAGCCGCACGAGATGCCGCACCACCGATGTGGAAGGTACGCATCGTCAGCTGGGTACCCGGCTCACCGATTGACTGGGCCGCAATAACACCGATCGCTTCACCTTTGTTGATGATGTGACCACGTGCCAGGTCGCGACCGTAGCAGTGCGCACACACGCCGAAGTCAGTTTCGCAGCTTACTACGGAACGCACTTTCAGGCTGTCAACAGAGTGTTCTTCTAACAGATCACACTGGGCTTCATGCAGCAGCGTGTTGCGCGGCAGCAGGATGTCAGCGGTACCTGGCTTGATCACGTCTTCTGCGGTCACACGACCCAGAACGCGCTCACGCAGTGGCTCTTTAACATCACCACCTTCGATAACCGGGGTCATCATGATACCTTCGTGGGTACCACAATCGTCTTCGGTCACCACCAGATCCTGCGCCACGTCAACCAGACGACGGGTCAGGTAACCGGAGTTCGCGGTTTTCAGTGCGGTATCCGCAAGGCCTTTACGCGCACCGTGGGTCGAGATGAAGTACTGGAGTACGTTCAGACCTTCACGGAAGTTCGCGGTGATTGGCGTTTCGATGATTGAGCCATCTGGCTTGGCCATCAGACCACGCATACCCGCCAGCTGACGAATCTGTGCCGGAGAACCACGCGCACCGGAGTCGGCCATCATAAAGATGCTGTTGAAGGAAACCTGCTTCTCTTCTTCACCGTCACGGTTAATCACGGCTTCTGTAGAGAGGTTTTCCATCATCGCTTTCGCAACGCGTTCGTTGGCCGCAGCCCAGATATCGATCACTTTGTTATAGCGTTCGCCAGCGGTAACCAGACCAGACTGGAACTGCTGCTGGATCTCAGCCACTTCCGCTTCCGCTTCGGTGATGATTTCCACTTTCTTCGCTGGGATCACCATGTCGTCGATACCGACAGACACACCTGAACGTGCCGCATAGGCAAAGCCGGTGTACATGGTCTGGTCAGCAAAGATAACCGTTGGTTTCAGGCCCAGGATGCGGTAACAGGTGTTCAGCATCTTAGAGATCGCTTTCTTACCTAACGCCTGGTTGACGATAGAGTAAGGCAGGCCTTTTGGCACGATCATCCACAGGATCGCACGACCAATGGTGGTGTCGATCAGGCTGGTTTTAGAGGTCCAGACGCCCTGATCGTCTTTCTCATGTTCGGTGATACGCACCTTAACGCGAGCGTGCAGAGACGCGAGGCCGGCGCGGTAAATACGCTCAGCTTCTTTCGGACCGCTCAGCACCATGCCTTCGCCTTTGGCGTTAACACAGTCGCGTGTCATGTAGTACAGACCCAGTACAACGTCCTGAGAAGGAACGATGATTGGCTCACCGTTCGCAGGCGACAGGATGTTGTTGGTCGACATCATCAGCGCACGCGCTTCCAGCTGGGCTTCCAGCGTCAGCGGTACGTGAACAGCCATCTGGTCACCATCGAAGTCGGCGTTGTATGCCGCACAAACCAGCGGGTGCAGCTGAATCGCTTTACCTTCGATCAGTACTGGCTCAAACGCCTGGATGCCCAGACGGTGCAGGGTTGGTGCACGGTTCAGCAGGACCGGGTGTTCGCGGATCACTTCATCCAGGATATCCCAGACGACAGCTTCTTCACGCTCAACCATTTTCTTAGCGGCTTTGATGGTGGTAGCAAGACCACGCAGCTCCAGCTTGCCGTAGATGAACGGTTTGAACAGCTCCAGTGCCATTTTCTTCGGCAGACCACACTGGTGCAGGCGCAGGTATGGACCTACGGTAATAACCGAACGGCCTGAATAGTCTACACGTTTACCCAGCAGGTTCTGACGGAAACGACCCTGTTTACCTTTGATCATATCGGCCAAAGATTTCAGAGGACGTTTGTTCGAACCGGTGATCGCACGACCGCGACGGCCGTTATCCAGCAGCGCATCGACCGCTTCCTGCAGCATACGTTTTTCGTTGCGTACGATGATGTCTGGCGCAGCCAGATCCAGCAGGCGTTTCAGACGGTTGTTACGGTTGATCACACGACGGTACAGATCGTTCAGATCTGATGTCGCGAAACGACCGCCGTCCAGCGGAACCAGCGGACGCAGATCCGGTGGCAGTACCGGCAGCACGGTCAGGATCATCCACTCTGGCTTGTTACCAGATTGTACGAACGCTTCCAGCAGCTTGATACGCTTGGTCAGCTTTTTACGCTTGGTTTCGGAGTTGGTTTCGGTCAGCTCTTCACGCAGCTGCTCGCACTCTTGCTCCAGATCCATGTTTTTCAACAGGGCCTGGATCGCTTCCGCACCCATTTTGGCGTCGAATTCATCACCAAACTCTTCCAGCGCGTCAAGATACTGCTCTTCAGTCAGGATCTGGCGCTTTTCGAGGTTGGTCATACCGCCTTCAACCACCACGTAAGATTCGAAGTACAGCACACGTTCGATATCACGCAGCGGCATATCCAGCAGTAAACCGATGCGCGAAGGCAGCGATTTCAGGAACCAGATGTGCGCAGTCGGGGAAGCCAGCTCAATGTGGCCCATGCGCTCACGGCGAACCTTGGTTTGTGTAACTTCAACGCCACACTTCTCACAGATCACACCACGGTGTTTCAGGCGCTTGTACTTACCGCACAGGCACTCATAGTCTTTTACCGGCCCGAAAATACGCGCACAGAAAAGGCCGTCACGTTCTGGTTTGAACGTACGGTAGTTGATGGTTTCTGGCTTCTTAACTTCACCAAAAGACCATGAACGGATCATGTCTGGCGATGCCAGCGCGATCTTGATCGCATCAAACTCTTCGGTCTTAGTTTGTGCTTTCAGAAACTTAAGTAAGTCTTTCACGGATTAGCTCCCGTCGGAGTGAGACTTCTCAGAAACGCCCGGAGTGACCCGGGCGCCCTGTAACCAGTACAGCAAGTGCGAGTACCCCCCGGTTTCAGGCTGCCGGCGCGTTAGCGACGTGCATCCCGAAGGTGGGGGAGTGATTACTCGTCTTCCAGCTCGATGTTGATACCCAGCGAGCGAATCTCTTTCAACAGTACGTTGAAGGATTCTGGCATGCCCGGTTCCATCTGATGGTTGCCGTCAACGATGTTTTTATACATCTTGGTACGGCCGTTAACGTCATCAGACTTCACGGTCAGCATTTCCTGCAGGGTATATGCGGCACCGTATGCTTCCAGTGCCCATACTTCCATCTCACCGAAGCGCTGACCACCGAACTGCGCCTTACCACCCAGCGGCTGCTGAGTAACCAGGCTGTAGGAACCGGTAGAACGTGCATGCATCTTGTCATCAACCAGGTGGTTAAGTTTCAGCATGTACATGTAGCCAACGGTAACCTGACGCTCGAACTGCTCACCGGTACGACCGTCGAACAGGGTGATCTGGCCAGAAGAAGGCAGGCCGCCGAGCTGCAGCAGCTCTTTGATCTCGCTCTCTTTCGCGCCGTCAAACACCGGAGTGGCGATTGGCATACCTTTTTTCAGGTTCTCTGCCAGACGCAGCACTTCGTCGTCGGTGAAGGTGTTCAGGTCAACTTTCTGACGCACGTCGGTGCCCAGATCGTAGGCGCGCTGAATAAACTCACGCAGCTTGGACACTTCTTCCTGCTTCTTCAGCATGGCGTTGATTTTCTCGCCGATGCCTTTCGCAGCCATACCCAGGTGGGTTTCAAGAATCTGACCGATGTTCATACGCGATGGAACGCCCAGCGGGTTCAGTACGATATCGACCGGCGTACCGTTCTCATCGTATGGCATATCTTCGATCGGGTTGATCTTGGAGATAACACCTTTGTTCCCGTGACGACCTGCCATCTTGTCACCAGGCTGGATCTGACGTTTAACGGCCAGATACACTTTAACGATTTTCAGCACGCCTGGTGCCAGGTCATCGCCCTGAGTGATTTTGCGGCGCTTGGCTTCAAGTTTCTTCTCAAACTCGTGCTTCAGCTCGTCGTACTGCTCAGCCAGCTGTTCCAGCTGGTTCTGTTTCTCTTCGTCGGTCAGGCCCAGTTCCAGCCAGCGCTCGCGAGGCAGCTTGTCCAGTTTGTCCGCTTCCACACCGCCGGCAACCAGCAGGTATTGAATACGGCTGAACAGGCCCGCTTCGAGGATCTTCAGCTCTTCAGACAGGTCTTTCTTCGCCTGCTTCAGCTGCATCTCTTCGATTTCCAGCGCGCGCTTGTCTTTCTCTACGCCATCGCGGGTGAAGACCTGAACGTCGATAACGGTACCTGACACGCCGTTAGGCACGCGCAGGGAAGAGTCTTTAACGTCAGACGCTTTCTCACCGAAGATCGCACGCAGCAGCTTCTCTTCTGGCGTCAGCTGAGTTTCACCCTTCGGCGTTACCTTACCAACCAGAATGTCGCCACCGGTCACTTCTGCACCGATATAAACGATACCAGACTCATCCAGCTTGGAGAGCGCAGCCTCACCCACGTTAGGGATGTCAGCGGTGATCTCTTCCGGCCCCAGCTTGGTGTCACGAGAGACACACGCCAGTTCCTGGATGTGGATGGTGGTGAAGCGGTCTTCCTGTACTACGCGCTCGGAGACTAAGATGGAGTCTTCGAAGTTGTAGCCGTTCCACGGCATGAACGCTACGCGCATGTTCTGGCCAAGAGCCAGTTCGCCGAGGTCGGTTGAAGGACCGTCAGCCAGCACGTCGCCACGTTCAATCGGTTCGCCCAGGTTCACGCATGGCATCTGGTTGATGCAGGTGTTCTGGTTCGAACGGGTGTACTTGGTCAGGTTGTAGATGTCGATGCCGGCTTCGCCAGGGTACATCTCGTCTTCGTTAACTTTGATAACGATACGGGATGCATCAACGTACTGTACGGTACCACCACGTTTCGCTACGGCAGTTACGCCGGAGTCAACCGCTACCGCGCGCTCCATACCTGTACCTACCAGCGGTTTATCCGCGCGCAGGGTTGGTACGGCCTGACGTTGCATGTTTGCACCCATCAATGCACGGTTGGCGTCATCGTGTTCCAGGAACGGGATCAGTGACGCACCGACGGAAACCACCTGTTGGGTGGATACGTCCATGTAGTCAACCTGATCGCGGCTGAACAGGCTCGACTCGCCTTTGCTACGGCAGGTCACCAGGTCGTCTACGAAGTGACCTTCGTCGTCGAGGTTGGTGTTAGCCTGAGCGATAACGTAGTTACCCTCTTCAATCGCAGAGAGGTAATGAATTTCGTCGGTCACCACGCCATCGCGCACGCGACGGTATGGGGTTTCCAGGAAACCATACTCGTTAGTCTGTGCGTACACGGACAGGGAGTTGATCAGACCGATGTTTGGACCTTCCGGCGTTTCGATTGGACATACGCGACCGTAGTGAGTCGGGTGTACGTCTCGAACTTCGAAGCCTGCACGCTCACGCGTCAGACCGCCCGGGCCCAGTGCAGAGATACGACGCTTGTGCGTGATCTCAGACAACGGGTTGTTCTGGTCCATAAACTGTGACAGCTGGCTGGAACCGAAGAACTCTTTCACCGCGGCCGAGATTGGCTTGGCGTTGATCATGTCCTGAGGCATCAGGGTGTCCAGATCGCCCAGGGACAGACGCTCTTTAACCGCACGCTCAACGCGCACCAGACCAACACGGAACTGGTTTTCAGCCATTTCGCCAACGGAACGAATTCGACGGTTGCCGAGGTGGTCGATATCATCCACTTCGCCAATACCGTTACGGATCCCGATCAGCTTCTTCATCACCTGAATGATGTCGTCTTTGCTCAGAATACCGGAACCTTCGATCTCATCACGCAGCAGAGAACGGTTGAACTTCATACGACCCACCGCAGACAGGTCGTAGCGGTCTTCTGAGAAGAACAGGTTCTCGAACAGGTTTTCAGCCGCTTCACGCGTCGGTGGCTCACCAGGACGCATCATGCGGTAGATCTCAACCAGCGCGCTCAGGCGATCGTTGGTTGGGTCGACGCGCACGGTTTCGGACATGTACGAACCGTGGTCCAGGTCATTGGTGAACAGCGTTTCGATGCGCTTGTGACCGGACTGGCTCAGTTTAGCCAGCAGATCCAGCGACAGCTCCATGTTCGCCGCAACCAGCAGCTCACCGGTGCTTTCGTCGATGTAATCTTTAGCAACGACTTTGCCCGCGATGTATTCAACCGGAACTTCGATGTGTTGAACGTCATCTTTTTCCAGCTGGCGAATATGACGCGCAGTAATGCGACGACCTTTTTCGACGTAAACGGTGCCGTTCGCTTCGATATCGAAGGACGCAGTTTCACCGCGCAGGCGTTCCGGGACCAGCTCCATCTGCAGCTTGTTATCACGGATCTGGTACACCACTTTATCGAAGAACAGGTCAAGGATCTGTTCGGTGGTGTAGTTCAGCGCGCGCAGAATGATGGTCGCAGGCAGTTTACGGCGACGGTCAATACGGACGAACAGGTTATCTTTCGGGTCGAACTCGAAGTCTAACCATGAACCGCGGTAAGGGATGATACGTGCGTTATACAGCACTTTACCCGACGAGTGGGTTTTACCCTTATCGCTGTCGAAGAAGACACCAGGGCTACGATGCAGCTGAGAAACGATAACGCGCTCGGTACCATTGATCACAAAGGTACCGTTGTCAGTCATGAGCGGGATTTCGCCCATGTATACTTCTTGTTCTTTGATATCTTTAACGGTGCCTTCCGGCGCTTCGCGCTCGTAGATCACCAGGCGCAGTTTAACGCGCAGCGGTGCAGAGTACGTGACGCCACGAATCTGACACTCTTTCACATCAAAGACAGGTTCGCCTAAACGGTAGCTGACGTACTGCAGCTCAGAGTTACCGCTATAGCTTTGGATCGGGAATACGGAACGGAATGCTGCTTCCAGACCATACTGACCTTCCGAATCTTGCTCGATAAACTTCTGGAACGAGTCAAGCTGGATAGAAAGGAGATAAGGAATGTCCAGTACTTGTGGACGTTTTCCAAAATCCTTACGAATGCGTTTTTTCTCGGTATAGGAGTAAACCATTGGGTTCCTCAGCTCGCTGAAAAGTAGAACCTTTCTGTCCGTCCAGAGGGGACAGTTCATGCAACGCTGTTTTGTGTTGTGCAAAAGGCAGAACGCCTTTTGTAATACCTCTTTCTATCACGCTTAAACCATTTCATTGCCGCTTTCCGGGCGGGGAGCCCATGGAGGGATGGCAGTATATTAAGTCGTCGATAGAGAAAGATATTAAGCTAATCAATGGCTAAACAGTGTGAAAGACCATTGATGCTATAGAGCGCAAAAAGGCTGGTGACCAAAAAGTCACCAGCCATCAGCCTGAGCTAACGTAATGTCAGACTCAAGCTGCAACCTGGAAGGTTGGCTTATTTAACTTCAACTTCTGCGCCAGCTTCTTCCAGAGATTTCTTCAGAGCTTCTGCGTCGTCTTTGCTGATGCCTTCTTTCAGGGCAGCAGGTGCAGACTCAACCAGGTCTTTGGCTTCTTTCAGGCCCAGACCAGTTGCGCCACGTACTGCTTTGATCACGGCAACTTTGTTAGCGCCGATAGCTTTCAGTACAACGTCGAACTCAGTTTTTTCTTCAACAGCTTCTGCCGGGCCAGCAGCAACAGCAACAGCTGCAGCAGCAGACACGCCGAACTTCTCTTCCATAGCGGCGATCAGTTCAACGATTTCCATTACAGACAGAGCTGCAACGCCTTCAATGATTTGGTCTTTAGTGATTGACATTTCGTGTTCCTAAATTCAGAAAAAGTTTATACGTAAGCAAATGAACGTGAAAAGAAAGGCTGATTAAGCAGCTTCTTTCTGATCGCGAACAGCAGCCAGAGTGCGAACCAGTTTGCCGGCAGCGGCTTCTTTCATGGTTGCCATCAGGCGTGCAACTGCTTCATCGTAGGTAGGCAGAGTTGCCAGGCGGTCGATCTGAGCCGCACTGATCAGCTCGCCTTCAAAGGCCGCAGCTTTAACCTCAAATTTTGCATTCGCTTTCGCGAAATCTTTGAACAGACGAGCAGCAGCGCCCGGGTGTTCCATAGAATATGCAATCAAGGTAGGACCGGTGAAGGTGTCTTTCAGGCACTCAAACTGAGTACCCTCAACAACGCGACGCAGCAGGGTGTTACGAACAACACGCATCACTACGCCAGCTTCACGAGCTGCTTTACGCAGTTCGGTCATTTTGTCTACGGTAACGCCACGAGAATCCGCAACTACCGCAGACAGCGCGCCTTTGGCTACTTCGCTGACTTCAGCAACAATCGCTTGTTTGTCTTGAAGATTTAAGGCCATTAGCTTGTGCTCCTGGATTTTAGCCGGAGATGAATTTCCCCGGAACTCACTTCACCTGAACCGTGTTACCACGGCCAGGCGCTAAAACACGGTGAGCAGATCCAGCAAAGACTATAAAAATATTCTTTTGGTTCTGTCACCGTCTACGCAGGAAATTAAGTCTCTTGCGAAACACCTGCGGTCTTGGACGGAGGCCAGGATAGGCCTGGCTCCAACCTAAAAATCTGTCTAATACATCGTCCTTCAAGCTGCCGCTGCGTTGGCTGCCTTCATTCACCCCAGTCACGTAGTGAACTACGCACCTGTGGATTCACTCAGTTGCCGCTTTGCTACAACTCGAATGACTCGATTAGAAGTTCTGCATAATAACAGAACAATGGGCCAAAGATTCTAGATGAAAATTTAGCCCACGTAAAGCAGATTAGTTAGCAGCAGCGTTCAGGCCAGCCTGATCGATTGCCACGCCAGCACCCATGGTGGTGGACAGGCTAACTTTCTTGATGAAAACGCCTTTCGCCTGAGAAGGTTTTGCTTTTTTCAGCGCAACCAGCAGGGATTCCAGGTTTTCTTTCAGCTTATCGGTATCGAAGTCAACCTTACCAATAGTGGTATGGATGATACCGTTTTTGTCGTTACGGTAACGAACCTGACCCGCTTTAGCGTTTTTCACTGCTTCAGCAACGTTAGGGGTTACAGTACCGACTTTCGGGTTTGGCATCAGACCGCGTGGGCCCAGAACCTGACCCAGCTGGCCAACAACGCGCATTGCATCAGGAGATGCGATAACCACGTCGAAGTTCATTTCGCCTTTTTTGATCTGGTCAGCCAGATCTTCCATACCTACCAGCTCAGCGCCGGCTGCTTTAGCAGCTTCAGCGTTTGCGCCCTGGGCAAATACGGCAACGCGAACGGAACGGCCAGTACCGTGTGGCAGTACAGTTGCACCACGCACGTTCTGGTCAGATTTACGAGCATCGATGCCCAGGTTTACCGCTACGTCAACGCTTTCAACGAACTTGGCAGTAGCCAGTTCTTTCAGCAGAGCAACAGCTTCGTTGATGTCATACTGTTTAGTTGAATCAACTTTGTCACGGATCACGCGCATGCGCTTGGTCAGCTTAGCCATTTCTTAGTCCTCTACAACCAGGCCCATGGAACGAGCAGTACCTTCGATTGAGCGAGTCATCGCTTCAACGTCAGCACCAGTCATGTCCGCAGCTTTGGTTTCTGCGATTTCACGTACCTGAGCACGGGATACTTTACCTACTTTGTCTTTGTTCGGCTTGCCAGAACCAGACTTGATACCAGCCGCTTTCTTCAGCAGTACTGCTGCAGGAGGGGTTTTGGTAACGAAGGTGAAAGAACGGTCAGAGTAAACGGTGATCACAACCGGAGTTGGAAGACCTTTCTCAAGGGATTCTGTTTTGGCGTTAAACGCTTTACAGAATTCCATGATGTTAACGCCTTGCTGACCCAGAGCTGGACCAACCGGTGGGCTCGGGTTTGCCATACCAGCTGCAACCTGCAGCTTAACGTAGGCTTGTACTTTCTTAGCCATGATAATTCCTCTATTGGGTGATAACGCTTCGTGAGAAGCTCCCCGTGATTAATATTTACCCGCCGTTGCCAGCGTGTAAAAACAAAAGGCGCGAAATAATAGTGCAATTTCGCGCCTTTCGCAACCATCCGTTCAGGACAATTGTGTAAATTTTATGCCGCACAGCGCGATTTTTCGCACTGCGCGCAAAGGGGATTAGCCTTTCTCAACCTGACCGAAGTCCAGCTCAACCGGCGTAGCACGGCCGAAGATGGAAACAGATACTTTCAGGCGGCTTTTCTCGTAGTCGACTTCTTCCACCACGCCGTTGAAGTCCGCAAATGGACCATCGCTAACGCGAACCAGTTCACCCGGCTCAAACAGCGTTTTAGGACGTGGCTTGTCACCAACCTGCTGCAGACGGTTCATGATCGCGTCAACTTCTTTATCGCTGATCGGCGCCGGACGGTCAGAGGTACCACCGATAAAGCCCATCACGCGTGGCACGCTGCGCACCAGGTGCCAGCTGGCATCGTTCATGACCATCTGCACCAGCACATAGCCCGGGAAGAACTTGCGCTCGCTTTTGCGGCGCTGGCCACCACGGATCTCAACCACTTCTTCGGTTGGAACCATGACTTCGCCAAACAGCTCTTCCATATTGTGTAATTTGATATGCTCGCGCAGCGACTGCGATACGCGGCCTTCAAAACCGGAAAACGCCTGAACGACGTACCAGCGCATTTTTGGGGCTTCAGACATCTTAGAACCTCAGGCCAGTGATAAACGATACCAGACGGACCAGAATGCCATCCAGCCCCCACAAAATCAGTGACATCACGGCAGTTACCGCGGCAACGATTAACGTGGTGTGCAACGTTTCCTGACGAGTAGGCCAGATGACTTTGCGAACTTCAGTGCGGGCTTCACGGGCGAAAGCCAGTGTTGCTTTGCCTTTGATGGTCAGCAGGGCAACGCCTGCTGCGGCTGCGATCAGAACAACGACGGCCAGCGCGCGCAGCGGCAGAGTCACGCCGCGATAATAATAGTTGCCGACGATAGCAGCGATCAGCAGTACTGCCACACCTAACCACTTGATCACTTCCAGGCCGCGTCCGCTCCCTTGAGCTTCGGTATTAGCACTCATAAACCAACCTGCCAGAATAAATCAGAAACACTTTTGCCCCGCAAAACGAGGCAACCGAACCGAATAATGTGCAAAGGCACCACCCGGCATAGCCATTAATCTCAAGACATGCTTGAAAATTATGGGTTTTTACGCCGTGCTACAGAGCCTGCCTCAGCAATGATTATGACCGAAAATCACTGATGAGCCAGGTTCTATGTTACAGCGTAGAAAAAGGGCATCAAATGATGCCCTTTTCTCGTGCGTTGCGTCAAATATTATCAGCGATTAAGCGATAACTTTAGCAACAACACCTGCACCCACGGTACGGCCGCCTTCACGGATGGCGAAACGCAGACCGTCGTCCATCGCGATTGGGTGGATCAGGGTAACAACCATCTGAATGTTGTCGCCTGGCATTACCATCTCTACGCCTTCTGGCAGTTCGATGGTACCGGTCACGTCAGTTGTACGGAAGTAGAACTGTGGACGGTAGCCTTTGAAGAACGGAGTATGACGGCCGCCTTCATCCTTGGAC
>NZ_LMLK01000008.1:0-95031 GCF_001422605.1 Erwinia sp. Leaf53 | reverse complement strand
AGTTTTTTCCGGCGGTTCAGAGTACTTCCTGAACCTCTCAACACGCTGGCCTGTAAGCCGTTGTTCCGTGTCGATGGAGGCGCATTATAGGGAGTTCCCGACGGGTGACAAGTGTTTATTTAAAAAAAAACGCTGACAGCGTTTTTTTTCAACGAAGCGTCTGTTTTCACCGCTATTTGCTCGGTAAATCAGCAAATTCCTGGGCAAAACGGGTCACCTGTTCCCAGTCCGTGTACTCTACTTCTTTACTGCTATCCGTTTCACCGCCGGTCATTCGCATAATCAGCTGAATCATTACCCGGTCAAACAGTCCATAGCGTGGATAACGCAGCGCACCGGCAAAAACGGCGCAGCAGTCAGGTTCCCAGGGTGAGCGCAGCAGAAACTTACGGGTATAAGGATTGGTCTGCGGCGTACGCTTCTCTGCTTTACGCGCGGTGAGGTTTACGGAAAAGAAGCCGCTTACCCGAGCCTGCAGTTCATTACCGTGCATTTTGACAAACTTCTCAACCTGCGGCTGAAAATGGCCGTAGCGAATGGAAGCACCGATCAGCACCCGGTCGTACTGCGCCCAGTCGGGCTGCTGCATATGATGCAGATTAACCACGTCACACTCCTGCTGCTGTTTAAGCGCGCTGGCAATACAGGTGGCGATCTCACGGGTCTGGCCGTCACGGCTGGAATAGAGGATTAACGCTTTCATCATTTCACTCTCACTTATTCACGCCAGAAGGTCGGCGTAAACAACACTAACAGGGTAAAGACTTCAAGACGCCCGAAAAGCATCGTTAAAATCAGGATCCACTTGGCTGCATCGTTCATCGAGGTAAAGTTGT
This sequence comes from Erwinia sp. Leaf53, assembly GCF_001422605.1. Lineage (NCBI taxonomy): Bacteria > Pseudomonadati > Pseudomonadota > Gammaproteobacteria > Enterobacterales > Erwiniaceae > Erwinia > Erwinia sp. Leaf53. Next base: position 94,195 of record NZ_LMLK01000008.1, on the reverse strand, counting down.
CGGCCACTACGCCCAGGCCCGGCCCGAGATTGTTCAGCGTGGCCACCACCGCCGCAAAGGCAGAGAAGTCATCCACGCCGGTAGCAATGATCGCCAGCATACTCAGAATAAACACCAGCGCGTAGGCGGAGAAGAATCCCCATACGGCTTCAAGAATACGCTCTGGCAACGCACGGGTACCAAGCTTGATGGTATAGACGGCATTGGGGTGAACCAACCTTTTCAGTTCGCGGGAACCCTGCTTGAACAGCAGCAGAATGCGGATCACCTTCAATCCACCGCCGGTGGAACCGGCACAACCGCCGATAAACGCCGAGCAGAGCAGCAGCACCGGCAGGAACAGCGGCCAGTTGGCGATACTGTCGGTGGTGAAGCCGGCAGTGGTCGCCATCGACACCACCTGGAAAAACGCCTGGTTCAGCGTCTGCATCCCCGTTTTATAGACGTCATGGAAATAAAGCACCAGGGTACAGACGGTTACCAGCGTCAGCTGCACGCCAATAAACATGCGGAATTCCGGGTCCCGCCAGTAGACGCGCAGATTACGCCCGCTAAGTAATGAGAAGTGCAGACCGTAGTTACAGCCGGAGATCAGCAGGAAGATGGCGATGATAGTGTTAATCGTCGGGCTGTTAAAATAGCCGATGCTGGCATCATGGGTTGAAAAGCCACCGATGGCGATGGTGGCAAAGCTGTGGCCGATCGCATCAAACAGTGACATACCCGCCACCCAGAGCGAGACCGCGCAGGCAACGGTGAGTAAAACGTAGATTAGCCACAGCGTCTTGGCGGTTTCGGCGATACGCGGCCGCATTTTATTATCCTTCAGCGGCCCGGGCATTTCAGCACGATAGAGCTGCATGCCCCCGACCCCCAGAATAGGCAAAATCGCTACCGCCAGCACGATGATCCCCATGCCGCCCAGCCACTGCAGCATCTGTCGGTAAAACAGAATCGCTTTGGGCAGTGAATCCAGCCCCACCAGCGTAGTCGCCCCGGTGGTGGTCAGCCCGGAGAATGACTCAAAGAAGGCATCGGTCAGCGAGAGGTTCGGCTGTTCGGCAAAAATAAACGGCATCGCCCCCACGCTGCCCAGCACCGTCCAGAACAGCACCACGATCAGAAATCCTTCCCGCGGCTTCAGCTCGCGCTTCTGCTTGCGGTTCGGCCACCATAACAGCGTGCCGATCATCAGCGCCATAAAGAAGGTCTGGGTGAATGCCCGTCCGGCCCCGTCACGGTAAATCAGCGCGACCAGCCCGGGCACGATCATCGTGCCGGAGAATAAAATAACCAGTAAACCCACGATGCGGGTAATGGCACGAAGATGCATGCTGCCGTTCCTTTCCTACAATAAACGATTAATCAAGCGGGAGGAGTTGTAACGCGCCCCGGCTCATATCCGACAAGTTTTGCCTGAAGCCTGCTACCCGGGCCTGCGGCAGCGCCAGCGTGACGATGACATTGTGCAGAAATTCACTGCTGACGATCTGTCCGTCAAACCGGCTGGCCAGCCGCTCAACGTCAGCCAGCTGGGCATAGTCGCAGATCACCCGAAACGGCAGCATCGGCACCTTCACCCGACGCGGTAACGCCCGCAACGCCTGCTGGACGCCACCGCCATAGGCTTTCACCAGCCCGCCGGTTCCCAACTGAATGCCGCCATAGTAACGCACTACCACCGCCGCGATCTCACCAATCTGACTGCCCATCAACTGCGCCAGCATCGGCTTGCCCGCCGTACCGGAAGGTTCACCGTCGTCGGAGAAGCCGAGCTGCTGTGAGTCGTCCGGCGCGCCCGCTACCCACGCCCAGCAGTGATGGCGCGCCGTCGGGTGCGCCAGTTTTACCTGCTGAACAAACGCCCGCGCCGCCTCGACGCCATCGGTGTGGGCCAGCAGGGTGATAAAGCGGCTTTTCTTAATCTCCTCGCTGAAGCTGAACGACTCAGCCGGAATATCCCAGGCATCCATCAGGCGAGATGCAGGTCGCGGGTCATATTTTCGATGCTGCCGGCATGGATAACCACGTTATCCTCGATGCGGATGCCGCCATACGGCTTAAGCGCGTCAATTTTTGCCCAGTCGAAATGGTGGCTGAACTTGCCCGCCCGCCACGGTGCCAGCAGGGAATCGATGAAATAGATGCCGGGTTCAATGGTCAGCACCATACGCGGTTCGAGCATACGGGTGCAGCGCAGATACGGGTACTGCTGAGGTGCGGGAAGATGCGTACCGCCCTCGTCCTGCATAAAGCCGGCGACGTCATGGACCTGCAGGCCTAGCGGATGACCGATGCCGTGCGGCATAAACGGCCCGGTCAGATCTTCTTTAACCATCGCTTCTGCGCTGATGTTCTTCACCAGCTGATGCTTCAGCAGCAGGCTGGCCAGACGAAAGTGCATCTGCTGGTGATAGTCGGTATAGCGCACGCCGGCTTTCAGGGTGCCCACCAGCGCCAGCTCTTCCGTATTCATGTCTTTTACCAGCTGCGCGTAGTCGCTGCCCTCGCTGGCGGCATAGCTGCGGGTCAGGTCCGCCGCGTAACCGTGATACTCAGCACCCGCATCAATCAGAAAACTGCGACGTTTTTCCGGCGGCTGATGATCGAGTCTGGTGTAGTGCAGCACGGCGGCGTGCTCGTTGAGAGCAATAATATTGCCGTAAGGGACGTCAGTATCACGGTGCCCGGTGGCGCTGAGATAGGCATTATTGATATCGAACTCGCTCAGCCCCGACAAAAACGCCTCTTTAGCCGCGCGATGGCCGTTAACCGCAATTTTCTGCGCCTGACGCAGGCAGTACAGCTCGTAGTGAGTTTTGTAAGCGCGATGATAGTGCAGATAGTCGATCACCCCCTGTGGGTTGATCTGTCCGCTGCTGAAGCCCAGCGCGCTGGCGCGTGAGGGTACCGGCCCGATGTAGGCGACGTTCTGTCGGCTGGCCGGCAGCAGCTGCGCGATCTCATCCACACTCTTCAGCCCGACCACCTCAATCTCATCGGTCCAGAAGCTGCGGGGTAATGGCTCAACGTTATGCCAGTAGTCCACCGGAGAGTAGAACCACAGTTTCGGCTTATTCACACCGTCCACCCATAACCAGCAGTTCGGCACGCTGGTCACCGGCACCCAGGCTTTAAACTGCGGGTTGACCTTAAACGGGTAGGTATGATCGTCAAGGAAGACCGTCAGCAGCTCCCCGGAATGGATCAACATCGCATCAAGCTTATGACGCGCCAGCACCTGCTGCGCGCGCTGCTGCAGCGTTTTAACATGCTCCTGATAGAGCGTGACCAGCGATTCCATCATCCTGTCTCCGTGTTGGCGAAATTGAGGGCATTTTAGCACAGCCTCGGAAGGGATGGCGTTATGCGGTGGCTGTGATCTTGTTTGCAAATAAGCAAAGTGCTGTTTGCAAATATTTAACATAGCTCCCACACTGATTGACATCTGGTATGACCAGTTCATTCCATCGTGGCTCAGGAGACAGACATGCTCTACCAAGGCGAAACACTTACCCTCAACTGGCTGGCGGACGGCATCGCCGAGCTGGTTTTTGATGCCCCCGGTTCAGTGAATAAGCTTGATACCCGCACCGTTGCCAGCCTCGGCGAGGCGATTGCCGTGCTGGAGCAGCAGCCGGCGCTGCGCGGCCTGCTGCTGCGCTCGGCCAAACCCGCCTTTATCGTCGGGGCCGACATTACCGAATTTCTCTCGCTGTTCGCCGCACCGGCGCAAAAACTGACCGACTGGCTGGGCTTCGCCAACAGCATCTTCAACCGACTGGAAGACCTGCCGGTGCCGACCGTCTCGGCCATCAGCGGCTATGCGCTGGGCGGCGGCTGCGAGTGCGTGCTGGCGACCGACTACCGTATCGCCAGCGCCGACCTGCGCATCGGCCTGCCGGAAACCCGGCTTGGGATCATGCCCGGCTTTGGCGGTTCGGTGCGCCTGCCCCGTCTGCTGGGTGCCGACGGCGCGCTGGAGATTATCGCCGCCGGAAAAGATGTCGATGCGCCACAGGCGCTAAAAATCGGGCTGATCGATGCCATCGTCGCACCAGAGAAGCTGCAGACGGCGGCAATCGCGCTACTGAACGAAGCGATCGACGGCAGGCAGGCGTGGCGTGAAAAGCGGCAGTGTAAACTGCAGCCGCTGAAACTGAGCAGAATTGAGGCGGCGATGAGCTTTACCACCGCCAAAGCGATGGTGCAGCAAACCGCCGGTAAACACTACCCCGCCCCGCTTACCGCGGTGAAAACCATTGAGGCTGCCGCCGGTATGGGGCGTGAACAGGCGCTGGCGCTGGAAACGGCGGCGTTTGTCCCGCTGGCGCGTTCACCAGAGGCACGTGCACTGGTAGGCATCTTCCTTAACGAGCAGGCGCTGAAAGCTAAAGCCCGCCAGCTGACCCGTGACGTGGTGGTGCCACAACGTGCTGCCGTGCTCGGTGCCGGCATTATGGGGGGCGGTATCGCCTGGCAGTCTGCCTGGAAAGGCGTACCGGTGCTGATGAAGGACATCAGTGAGAAAGCGCTGGCGCTGGGCATGGGTGAAGCCGCGAAGCTGTCGACTAAACAGCTGGAGCGCGGCCGCATCGACGGCCTGAAGCTGGCCAGCGTGATCGGAGCCATTCAGCCGACGCTGAACTACGCCGGTTTCGACCGGGTGGACGTGGTGGTGGAGGCGGTGGTGGAGAACCCGAAAATCAAAGCGGCGGTGCTGCAGGAGACTGAGGCACAGCTGCGCCAGGACGCGATTCTGGCGTCCAACACCTCCACCATTCCCATCAGCCTGCTGGCCGGTTCACTGCAGCGTCCGGAAAATTTCTGCGGCATGCACTTTTTCAATCCGGTACCGCGTATGCCACTGGTGGAGGTGATCCGCGGCAGTAAAACCGCCGACAGGACCATCGCCACCGTGGTGGCGTGGGCCAGCCAGATGGGAAAAACCCCGATCGTAGTCAATGACTGCCCCGGCTTCTTCGTGAACCGGGTGCTGTTCCCCTACTTTGCCGCATTCAGCCTGCTGCTGCGGGACGGAGCGGATTTTCGCCAGATCGACCGGGTAATGGAAAAACGCTTCGGCTGGCCGATGGGGCCGTCGTGGCTGCTGGACGTGGTAGGGATTGATACCGCGCATCACGCCCAGCAGGTGATGGCCGATGGTTTCCCGGCTCGAATGAAGAAAACCGATCGCGATGCCATCGACGTGCTGTTTGATGCCGGCCGTTACGGCCAGAAGAACCAGCTCGGCTTCTGGCGCTGGGAAACCGATGCAAAGGGTAAAACGAAGAAGGTCGCTGACGACGGAATCGATATGCTGCTGCAAACAGTGGTGGCATCTGTACGATCCTTTAGCGACGAGGAGATCGTCAGCCGAATGATGATCCCGATGATCAACGAAGTGGTGCGTTGCCTGGAAGAAGGCATCATCGCCAGCGTGGCAGAAGCCGATATGGCGCTGGTTTACGGGCTGGGCTTCCCGCCATTCCGTGGTGGCGTGTTCCGCTATCTGGATACGCTGGGCAGCGACCGCGTGGTGGCAGAGGCAGAAGCCTTCCACGCACTGGGTCCGCTGTATCACATCCCGCAGAGCCTGGCCGACAAAGCCGCCAGTGCCGCAAGCTGGTACCCACAGGCCACCCCAGCGGGTGATGCCATTCTGAAAACGGCGTGAGGAGCGCAATATGGAAAATGTCGTAATTGTTGATGCCATCCGCACGCCGATGGGCCGCTCTAAAGGTGGTGCCTTCCGCCACGTGCGGGCCGAGGATCTTTCCGCCCACCTGATGCGCAGCCTGCTGTTGCGTAATCCGGCGCTGGCGGCCGCCGAACTGGATGATATTTACTGGGGCTGCGTTCAGCAGACGCTGGAGCAGGGGTTTAACATTGCCCGCAACGCGGCGCTGCTGGCCGACATCCCCCACCGGGTGCCGGCCACCACGGTGAATCGCCTGTGCGGTTCCTCTATGCAGGCGCTGCATGACGCCGCCCGCGCCATTATGGTCGGCGATGCGCGTGCCTGCCTGATCGGCGGCGTAGAGCATATGGGCCATGTGCCGATGAACCATGGGGTGGATTTCCACCCGGGGCTGGGGCGCAGCGTGGCGAAAGCGGCGGGGATGATGGGTCTGACCGCTGAAATGCTGGCCCGCATGCACGGCATCAGCCGTGAAATGCAGGATCGCTTTGCCGCACGTTCGCACCAGCGGGCCTGGGCCGCCACCGAAGCCGGGCATTTCGCCAGCGAGATTGTCGCCACTAACGGACACAATGCCGACGGTGGGCTGACCTGCTATGACCGTGACGAAGTGATCCGCCCGGATACCCGTCTGGAAAGTCTGGCGGCGCTGCGTCCGGCGTTCGATCCGGTTAACGGCAGCGTCACGGCGGGCAGCAGCTCGGCGCTGTCCGACGGCGCGGCGGCGATGCTGGTGATGAGCGAGTCACGCGCCCGGGAACTGGGCCTGACGCCGCGGGCACGCATCCGCGCCATGGCGGTGGTCGGCTGCGATCCGTCGATTATGGGCTACGGCCCGGTGCCCGCGTCGCAGCTGGCGTTGAAACGCGCCGGCCTGACGGCAGACGATATTGACCTGTTTGAACTGAACGAAGCCTTTGCCGCTCAGGTACTGCCGTGCATAAAGGATCTCGGGCTGATGGAGAAGACAGAAGAGAAGGTGAACCTGAATGGGGGGGCCATTGCGCTGGGCCATCCGCTCGGCTGCTCCGGTGCCCGCATCAGCACCACGCTGCTCAACCTGATGGAGCGGCGCGACGCGCAGTTTGGTCTGGCAACGATGTGCATCGGCCTCGGCCAGGGCATCGCGACGGTATTCGAACGTCCGTAAGCCGTAGCAGGCAGAAGACGCGTTACACCGCCCCCGATCGGGGGCGGCATTTTTGATCAGATGAAGGCAAACGCATCGCCAAACATCCGCGCTTCCTGCGCGCCACGTTCCGCACAGAAACGCTCACGGGCAATCTTCGCCATCTCAAAACGGCCGGCAATATAGATGTCATGATCTGCCAGGCTGCCGTAATCCTGCATGACGGCCGTCAGCACGGTGCCGTTGCGTCCGGTATAACCCGCTTCCGGCTGCTCAACCACCGGCACCACCTTCAGGTTTGGATGCTTGATCGCCAGCGCGTTCAGCTCTTCCAGGTCATACAGGTGTTTCAGCTCGCGCCCGCCCCAGTAGATGGCGATATGGCGGTCAGGCTGCTGGGACAGCGCGGTCAGCAGGATCGAACGGGCGTAGGAGAAACCGGTACCGCCGGCGATCAGCACCAGAGGACGGTCGCCCTCCTCACGCAGCCAGGCGTCACCGTGGGGAATATCCACGGTAATCTGCCGCTGCTGTTGAATACGTTCCATCACCGCCATAGCGTAGAGGTTCAGCTCAGAGGCACCAATATGCAGCTCGATGATCTCTTTTTCCATCGGCGTGGAGGCCAGTGAGAATGGACGCTTATCATTTTCATCCATGATCACCATCAGGTACTGCCCGGCTTTGAAGCTAAAATCCGCTTCAGGGATCATACGGACTCGGTATACGGTATCGGTAATCGCCTCTACCGAGGTCACTTTACAGCTTAAGGTTGTCATGCGTTCCCTCTGTCGGGTCGTCATTATCATTTGACCCGGCGCGTCAGCGCGCCGGCGTGTCACTTAAAATTCCCAGCTCATCCCATATAGCATCAATGCGGGCGGTAACCGCCGGATCCTTACGGATCGGGGTGCCCCATTCGCGCTGCGTTTCGCCCGGCCATTTATTGGTCGCGTCCAGCCCCATTTTGGAGCCAAGGCCCGACACCGGAGAAGCGAAATCGAGGTAATCAATCGGCGTATTCTCAACCAGAACGGTATCCCTTGCCGGATCCATTCGTGTGGTGATCGCCCAGATTACATCATTCCAGTCGCGTGCGTTGACATCATCGTCGCACACAATCACAAATTTGGTGTACATAAACTGACGCAGGAACGACCAGACGCCCATCATCACGCGTTTGGCATGCCCGGCATACTGTTTCTTGATCGTCACCACCGCCAGCCGGTATGAGCAGCCTTCCGGCGGCAGGTAGAAGTCGACAATTTCCGGGAACTGCTTCTGCAAGATCGGCACGAAAACTTCATTCAGTGCCACGCCCAGCACCGCCGGTTCATCCGGCGGCCGGCCGGTGTAGGTGGAGTGGTAAATCGCATTACGCCGTTGGGTGATGTGCGTAATGGTGAAAACCGGGAAGCTGTCCACCTCATTATAGTAGCCGGTATGGTCGCCATAAGGACCTTCAGGCGCCATCTCACCGGGCTCAATATAGCCTTCCAGCACGATCTCCGCGCTGGCCGGCACTTCAAGGTCGTTGGAGATGCATTTTACCACTTCGGTTTTAGTCCCGCGCAGCAGGCCCGCAAAAGCGTACTCTGACAGCGTGTCCGGCACCGGCGTAACCGCCCCGAGAATGGTCGCCGGGTCGGCCCCGAGCGCCACGGAGACCGGGAAGCGTTCTCCGGGATGCTGCTGACACCACTCCTGGAAATCCAGCGCACCGCCGCGGTGGGAGAGCCAGCGCATAATCAGCTTGTTTTTGCCAATCACCTGCTGACGATAGATGCCCAGATTCTGGCGCTCTTTCAGCGGCCCGCGCGTTACGGTCAATCCCCATGTTATCAGCGGAGCGGCGTCGCCAGGCCAGCACTTCATGACCGGGATACTGCTCAGATCGACCTCGTCGCCCTGCCAGATCTCATCCTGACACGGGGCGTTGCGCAGCCGTTTGGTCGGCATATTGAGCACCTGCTTCCACTGCGGCATTTTGTCAAAGAAGTCGCGGAACCCGCGCGGCGGCTCCGGCTCTTTCAGGAAGGCCAGCAGCCGGCCAACATCACGCAACGCTTTAACATCTTCCTGGCCCATGCCCAGCGCCACCCGGTCAGGGGTGCCAAACAGGTTACACAGCACCGGCATGTCATAACCTTTTGGGTTTTCGAACAGCAGCGCCGGGCCACCGGCACGCAGGGTGCGGTCAGCAATCTCAGTCATTTCCAGATCGGGATCGATCTCATGTTTGATACGTTTTAATTCCCCACGCTGTTCAAGCAGGGCAAGGAAGTCGCGTAAGTCGTGGTATTTCATGACTTTCCATCAGAACGGTCAGTGTGGCGGCCATTATAATGCCGTTCAGCCTCAAATGCAGGGAAAAGTGCACCCATCGGGCGGCAGAAGACGTCAATTCTCTCTGGAATGCACGGCGGGTTTACACCATGGGAAAGGCCTGAAAACCGCGACTGGCGCGCCGATCGCGCTATCTCTCTGTTAGTGACTTTGCTATTCTGAACGTCCAGATAATTAGAAAGTGACGTTATGGAATCCTGGTATCTTCTTTACTGCAAACGAGGCCAGCTGCTACGCGCGAAAGAGCATCTTGAGCGCCAGGCGGTGCATTGCCTCAGCCCGATGATCGCGATGGAAAAAACGGTGCGCGGCAAAGTCACCGAGGTCAGTGAACCTCTGTTTCCTAACTATCTGTTTATTGAATTCGACCCGGAATCTATTCATACCACCACCATCAGCGCCACGCGTGGGGTCAGCCATTTCATCCGCTTTGGCAATCAGCCGGCGCAGGTGCCGGTCGGGGTGATTGAAGCGCTGCAGGATCGGCCGCTGCATGAAGTCCTGCCCGATGCGGAGCTGCCGCAGCCTGGAGATACGGTGCTGATCACCTCGGGAGCCTTTGAGGGGTTACAGGCGATCTTTAGCGAACCAGACGGCGAGGCCCGCTCCATGCTGCTGCTAAACCTGCTTAACAAGCAGGTGGTACGCAGCATTGGTAACCGGCAGTTCCAGAAGATTTAACCGCCGGCTCACCCGCAGCCACACGAACCTGGCTAATCTGACTACAGACGGAATAACCGCCGCGCATTATCAGCGGTGATCCCACCCAGCTCACTGGTCTCTTCACCCCGTAACAGCGCCACCTGCTGCACGATATGCGGCAGGAAGCAGGGCTCATTACGCCGCGAAGCGGGACGCGGACGCATATCGCGCGGCAGCAGCCAGGGCGCATCGGTCTCAAGCAACAGCCGCTCTGCCGGGATCAGCGGCATCAGTTCACGCAGCTCCTGGCCGCGCCGCTCATCGCAGACCCAGCCGGTAATGCCGATCGACAGCCCCAGCGCCAGACAGGCTTCAAGCTCTGCGCGCGTCCCGGTAAAGCAGTGCAGCACCGCGGCTGGCAGCTGCGGTAGCCAGGGTGCCAGGATCTCAACAAAACGGTCATGCGCTTCCCGACAGTGCAGGAATACCGGCAGGCCGAGCTCGACGGCCAGCGCCAGTTGGGCCTCAAACGCGTAGGCCTGCTGCTCAGGCTCGGAGAAGTTACGGTTAAAGTCCAGGCCGCACTCGCCGATCGCCACCACCTGTGGGCTCTCCGCCAGCCGCTTTAAGGTACCGGCGGTTTCTGCCGACCATTCACTGGCGTGATGCGGATGCACCCCCGCCGTCGACCAGCAGTAGTCAGGATGCTGGCGTGCCAGGCTCTGTGCCTGCTGGCTCTCCAGCGCGTTGGTACCGGTAATTAACATGCCGGTGACGCCTGCCTCGCGGGCGCGCTTTATCACCTGTTCACGGTCTTTCGCAAACTGGGTGCTGGTCAGGTTTACACCAATATCAAACATAGTCTTTTCCAAACGATAACCGCCCTGACGGGCGGTTAGTTAAGGGTCTGTTCTGCCGGAGCAGCCGGGCACCGCCATTAATCCGGCTGGTCTTCCTGCTCTTCATCCTCTTCACGACGGTTCTTACCGACGTAGAAACGCGAGCACAGGATGCCGACTTCAAACAGGCAGTACATCGGTATCGCCAGCAGCGTCTGCGAGAAGATATCCGGCGGCGTCAGCAGCATTCCCACCACAAAAGCCCCGACCAGCACGTACGGCCGCTTTTCTCGCAGGTCCTGTGGCGTGGTCACACCGGTCCAGCACAGCAGAACGATCGCAATCGGTACTTCAAAGGAGACGCCAAAGGCCAAAAACAACGTCATCACAAAGTCGAGATAATTGTTGATGTCGGTTGCAATCTGCACCCCTGCAGGCGCGGTTTTAGCAAAGAAGCCAAACGCCAGCGGGAAGACGATAAAGTAAGCGAAAGCCATGCCGAGATAGAATAGGAATGAACTGGAAAACAGCAGCGGCATCACCAGCCTGCGCTCATGGCGGTAAAGCGCCGGTGCAATAAACGCCCAGATCTGATAGAGGATCACCGGTACGGCCAGGAACAGCGAGACGATAATGGTCAGCTTAATCGGCGTAAAAAAGGGTGAAGCGACATCGGTGGCGATCATGCTGGCACCGGCCGGCAGCTGCTTGATCAGCGGTGCTGAAACCAGTTGGTAAATGTCGTTGGCAAAGTAGATCAGGCAAAGAAATATCACCAGCACAGCAATAATGCTGTTCAGCAGGCGCTTACGCAGCTCAATCAGATGACTGATTAGCGGTTGGGTATCTTCAACAGCCATGTTTAACGTTCATCGCTCGGTTGAGTGGAGGTAGCTGGACGGGCGACCTCAGCGGTCTTAGACAGCCGCACTGCGCTGTCAGGCCTCTGCGCGGTATCATGCCCGGCCAGCGGCGACGGTGTGGCTTGCGGCAGCGGTTCTGCGGTTGCCTCAGTGGCAAGGGTTTGCTCCGGCACAGCGGCGGCAGGTGCCTGAACCGGTATGCTGGCCTCTGTTGCCGTGGCATGTGCCGGTGCCTGTACGCTGGCCTGCTGCACTGCAGAGGCAGGTGCCTGAGCCGGAGCGCTGGCCTGGTGATCGGCGGTAGCCGGGGTCACGCCATCGTGGGCGTCCTGCGAATTTTTCACCAGCGGGTTGTGGATGGTGTGCGCTTCATCATCGGCTTTTTCGTTCTCGCCGAGATAGCTGCGCTTCATTGATTCCGCGGTCTGCTTCAGCTCTTCCACCGACGCTTTCAGCTCCGGCGACAGGCTGTCCATGCTGGCCTGCTCAATCTTTTTCAGGCCATCCTGCAGCTCCTGCAGTTTGAGCTCCTGTGCCAGTTCGTTTTGCACGTTGCTGGCGAGGGAGCGCATCGCGCGGATCCAACCCACTACGGTTCTGACCGCTACCGGCAGACGTTTCGGCCCCAGTACCACCAGGCCAATCACGAAAACCAGTACCAGTTCACTAAAGCCTATGTCGAACACGGATCAGACCTTGTCGTTCTTAACGTCTTCTTTTTTCACTTCACCAGGCTGTTTCTCAGCCAGGCGAGCGTTGAAGTCGGCGTCTTCATCCTGGGAACGGTCCTTAGACTTATCGTCTTCATCACTCATGGCTTTCTTAAAGCCCTTGATGGACGAACCCAGATCGGAGCCCAGCGAACGCAGCTTCTTAGTACCAAACAGCAGCACCACCAGCACGGCGATGATTAACAAGTGCGGAAGAGTAATGCCCATAATGACCTCTGAATATCGACAAATGATGCGAGTTGCGCAGTATATAACAGTCTGTGTACCACTGACGATTCACAAACCCCTTAGTAGTCGGAATTAAGTGCCGATTTACCTTTCGTGACAATCAATTTGTTTTGCGCCAGCCGACCAGCCAGGCAACCAGTCCGGCGGCAACCAGCACCGCCGGCAGCAGTTCCGCCTCAGGCCGCAGCAGCAGGATCGCCGTACCACCGAGCAGCAGGGTGGCACCCACGCCCAGCAGGTAGCGGGACTGATGCTGGCGTACGCGTTCGCCTTTCAAATCATTAGCCAGCCGGTCAACGCTGTGGCGCAAATGCCGGTGCTGGCGCAGGCTGTCATAAAACAGCTCCGGTAGCTCCGGCAGCTTTTCGGCCCATGACGGCGCTTTATCTTTTAGCGCACGCACCAGCGCCGGAATACCAATCTGATCTTTGATCCAGTCCTCGAGGAACGGCTTGGCCGTTTTCCACAGATCCAGCTGCGGGTAGAGCTGGCGGCCCACGCCCTCGACGTAGAGCAGCGTTTTCTGCAGTAGCACCAGCTGCGGCTGCACTTCCATATTGAAACGGCGGGCGGTGTTAAACAGGTTCATCAACACATGACCGAAGGAGATTTCAGCCAGCGGCTTCTCAAAAATCGGTTCACAGACCGTACGTATGGAGAATTCAAAGTCTTCCACGTTGGTATCCGGCGGCACCCAGCCGGAGTCAACGTGCAGCTCGGCCACCTTACGGTAATCGCGGTTGAAGAAGGCGATAAAGTTCTCGGCCAGATAGCGTTTGTCTTCTTTGTTCAGCGAACCAACGATGCCACAGTCAATACCAATATACTGCGGATCTTCCGGGCGATCGTAGCTGACGAAGATATTACCCGGGTGCATATCGGCGTGGAAGAAGCTGTCACGGAACACCTGGGTAAAGAACACCTGCACGCCGCGTTCGGCCAGCAGTTTCATATTCACCCCGTGCTGCTCCAGCGTTGCCACATCAGAGATGGGAATGCCGTAAATGCGCTCCATCACCATCATGGTTTCGCTGCCATAGTCGGAGTAAACTTCCGGCACGTACAGCATCCGGCTGCCGTCAAAGTTACGTCGCAGCTGAATAGCGTTGGCGGCTTCGCGCAGCAGATTCAGCTCGTCCAGCAGCGTTTTCTCGTAATCCGCCACCACCTCAACCGGGCGCAGACGCCGCCCGTCCGGCAACAGCCGCGGCACCCAGCGGGCCAGCCGATAAATCAGCCGCATATCCGCTTTAATGACCGGCAGGATGTCCGGGCGGATCACCTTAATCACTACTTCACGGCCGTTCTTTTTCAGTTTAGCCGTATGGACCTGGGCGATAGAGGCAGAGGCCAGCGGGACAATATCGAACTCATCAAACTGGCTGTCAATCGGGGCACCGAGCGACTGCTCGATCAGCTTCAGCGCCTTGGCACCGTCAAACGGAGCCACGCGATCCTGTAACATCGCCAGCTGGTCAGCAATCTGCGGCGGGAACAGGTCACGGCGGGTGGACATCATCTGACCAAACTTGATCCACACCGGCCCCAGCTGCTCCAGTGCCAGGCGTAAACGCTGGCCCAGCGGCAGGTCATGATGGCGGTTAGGCAGCCAGAACAGGCACTTACGCCACAGACGCAGGGGCAGAGTCAGGCGTGTTTGCGGAATCAGTTCATCCAGCCCGTAACTCAGAAACACCCGGATAATCAGGTAGAGACGGCGAAGTTCTCCAAAGGTCATTGCTCCTCCAGCTTACTGAAACGGGCATCCAGCGCATCCAGCGAGCGGGTCAGCGCGTCGACTTCTTCGGCAAACCAGGCCAGTTCAAGCTGGCCCGGCGCCAGGCGCCACTCCTCGGTCACGGCTTGCGCCAGGTACTGTTGCTTGCGGGCCACATCACGGCGCACCAGGCTGAAACCGCGTTGTGCAAAGCGCGTAATGCCCTGGGCGGCAATATCCCCCACCCACGGGGCGAGATATTCCGCCGGGTCGAGTTCGGCCATATCGAGCAGCGCAGAGAACTGCTGCACCAGCTGCAGGTCACCGGCAACGGACAGCTCACCGCTACGGATCAACGCGGTCAGCTGCTGGCGGTCGCGCAGCTTTGGCAGCGTGGTCAGCCGGGTGGTCACCGTGCAGTCGGCCGGGCCGGCCCACTCCCCCACCACGTCGACCTGCTGTTCGCTGAACACGAAGGTCAGCGGCTGCTTCAGCTCGGTCAGCACGATAGTCAGGCTTTTACCGGTGAGACGCTGGCGCGCCGCTTTCAGGCCGCGATCGCGATACAGAACCTGATTCAGCGCCGTCTCCATGCCTGCGGTTAACAGCGGCGTTAGTGTCATAGCCATTCCCGATCAGAACTTGAATCCACGGTGCAACGCAACGATGCCGCCCGTCAGATTGTGATAAGTGGTGTTTTCAAAGCCAACGTCCATCATCATCTGCTTCAGGGTGTCCTGAGCGGGGTGCATACGGATGGATTCCGCCAGGTAGCGGTAGCTGCCGGCGTCTTTCGCAACGATCTCACCGATGCGCGGCAGGATATGGAAGGAGTAAGCATCGTAGGCTTTGCTCAGCGGCTCCAGTACGGGTTTGGAGAACTCCAGCACCAGCAGGCGACCACCCGGCTTCAGCACGCGGAACATCGAGGCCAGCGCCTTGTCTTTATCGGTCACGTTACGCAGGCCAAAGGCGATGGTGATGCAGTCGAAGTAGTTGTCCGGGAACGGCAGCGCTTCCGCGTTGGCCTGCACGTAGTTGACATTGCCAATGATGCCTCGGTTACGCAGCTTCTCGCGGCCTACTTTCAACATTGAACTGTTGATATCGGCCAGCACCACTTCACCAGATTCCCCCACCAGACGAGAAAATTTCGCCGTCAGGTCGCCCGTGCCGCCCGCCAGATCCAGCACGCGCTGGCCGCGGCGCACGCCGCTGCAATCAATGGTGAAACGCTTCCAGACGCGGTGAATGCCGAACGACATCAGGTCGTTCATCAAATCATATTTGGCCGCAACGGAGTGGAACACATCCGCCACCATATCGGCTTTCTCGCTTTTCGCTACGGTGCGATAGCCGAAATCGGTGGTGTCCTTAGATTCATCTGCCATGGGTTTTGCCTGTTCTGCCATCAAATATCGGCCAAGTGTACCAGAGTCAGGCAGGCCAGGCACTTGCCGCACGCTTATTCATTAATGCGCTGAGGGGGCGACTGGCTTGCCGCAGCCTCATCCGGCGCATCGTCCCAGCCGTCGTCCTGCCCGGCCTCGTCGTCGTCCGGCTGCGCCTGTTCCACCAGCCTCGGGTTGATCGGCCGTTTGATCTCCACCCCCATCTGGCGAAACCCCTCGGTCTGGGCGATCAGATTACCGCGACCTTCCGCCAGCTTCTTCATTGCCTGGCGGTAGCTGTCCTGCGCCTTATCGAGGTTCTGCCCGATGCTGCTCATATCATCAACAAACAGCCGCATTTTGTCATAAAGCCGCGCGGCGCGATCGGCAATGCGCTGGGCATGACGGCTCTGGTGTTCATAACGCCAC
The DNA here is from genome assembly GCF_001422605.1 of Erwinia sp. Leaf53. Lineage (NCBI taxonomy): Bacteria > Pseudomonadati > Pseudomonadota > Gammaproteobacteria > Enterobacterales > Erwiniaceae > Erwinia > Erwinia sp. Leaf53. The sequence goes on along the minus strand of NZ_LMLK01000008.1, from coordinate 78,179 downwards.
AGATTATTGATGGTGCGCAGCGCCACCAGCAGGGTGGTCGGGCTGACCAGCATAATATTCTGGTTCAGCGCTTCGTTAATCAGCTCCGGCTGGCGGTCAATCGCCAGCAGAAACGCCGGCTCGACAGGAATAAACATCAGCACGTAGTCCAGCGAACGCAGGCCCGGCAGCTGCTGATAGTCCTTGCGGCTGAGCAGACGCAGGTGGTTGCGGATCGCCGCGATATGCTCGGCGATCGCCAGCTCCCGTTCCGCCTGATCCTCACCGTTGAAATAGCGCTCGTAGGCTACCAGCGTCATCTTGGCGTCAATCACCACGTCCTTGCCCTGCGGCAGACGGACAATCACGTCCGGCTGCATGCGGCCGTTCTGCTCCAGCTGGACGGTGACCTGAGTCTCATACTCGTGACCTTCACGCAGGCCGGAGGCTTCCAGCACCCGGCTGAGCACCACCTCCCCCCAGTTACCCTGCGTTTTGTTGTCGCCTTTCAGGGCTTTGGTCAGGTTGATCGCTTCCTGCGCCATCTGCGCGTTAAGCTGCTGCAGGTTGCGGATTTCATGGGCCAGCGTATGCCGCTCCCGCGCTTCCTGGCCGAAGCCCTCCTGCACCTGGCGGCGGAACCCTTCCAGCTGCTCGCGCAGCGGCGTAATCAGACCGTGCAGGCTCTGCCGGTTCTGTTCATCCACCCGGCGGCCGCTGTTTTCAAAAATACGGTTAGCGAGGTTCTCGAACTGCGCGTTCAGCCGCGTCTCGCTGTTTACCAGCAGCCGCTGCTTCTCTTCTGTCGCCATTCGCGTCTCTTCCAGGCGGATGGTCACTTCGCGCAGCTCCGCCTCCTGGGCCGCATTGATCTCCAGCTGGTTGCGCAGCTCACGCGTCAGTTGCTCCGCTTCCGCGCGCCAGTGGTCGAGCTGCTGAAGCTTCTCACCGGCGGCGGCCAGCCCGCCGTGCAGCTGACGTAACTCCTGCTCCGCGGCTTTCTGTTGCTGAAGCTGGCCATCCAGCTGCTGGTGCAGGCGCTGGCGTTCCGCCTGCGCCTGTTCCGCCGCCTGCATCAGCAGCCGACGTTCCGTTTCACCCTGTGCCAGCTGGCGCTGGCCGCGCAACAGGGCAATCAGCCAGCCGGCCAGCACCCCGGCGAGGGCGCTACAGACGCCAATAACCATCAATGCATCCACTCTGTTTCTCCTGCTGAAAACCCACCAGCTGAAAAAATAGTGATCTACTGTATGAATGTCCAGACAAAAAGCCACGCATGCCGGTGGGCATAGGAAGTAGTAAGCTAAAATGGATACCAGGCCGCAAGAAGCGTGATGACGTCAGAGGCCTTATCGGCAGTGGACACAGGACAAAGCGGAGAATGAATAGCAAAAGACACAAGGGCAGCAGACAGAAGTCACATGTCACAGGGTCACAGGGTCACTGGGTCACAAGTAGCAGGTAGCAGGTAGATCACGCCGTTCATCGTCAGCGGGCCACCTGATTACACGTGGCCCGTTGTCAGGCGGGTCAGATCAGGCGACGCGCTGCTTCCACCACGATTTTCACCGCATCACTCTCGGTTTTCTTCATGGTTTCCGCATCCGGGATCTCCTGCTGGGTACGGTTAACGATCACTCCGGCGACCATTCCCGCACGCAGCCCCTGGCTGGCGCACATGGTCAGCAACGTCGCCGACTCCATCTCATAGTTCAGTACGCCCATCTGCTGCCACTCCTGCATTGAGCCCTGGAACCGGCTGACCACGCGTCCGGAGTAGGTGTCATAACGCTCCTGACCGGGATAGAAGGTGTCTGATGACGCGGTAATACCGATGTGGGTCGTCGCCCCTACCGCCTGCGCGGCCGCCACCAGCGCGGTGGTACAGGCGAAGTCCGCCACCGCCGGGAACTCCAGCGGGGCAAAGTGCAGGCTGGCACCGTCCAGACGTACCGATCCGGTAGTGACCAGCACGTCGCCGACGTTGATGCCCGGCTGGATGGCACCGGTGGTGCCCACGCGCAGGAAGGTGCGGATGCCCAGCTGCGCCAGCTCTTCCACCGCAATCGAAGTGGACGGCCCGCCGATACCGGTGGAGCAGACGATCACCGGCGTGCCGGAGAGTTCCGCACGCCAGGTGGTGAACTCGCGGTGCGAGGCCAGATGCACCGGGTTATCCATCAGCGCGGCAATTTTCTTCACCCGCTCCGGATCGCCGGGCACAATCGCCAGCGTCGCGCCCTGCAGGTCGGCTTGCGTTAAACCAAGGTGGAATACGTCAGACTGTGCCATTTCAAACTCCTGTCGCGGAAAGCGGGATTAGTTAACTGAAGACTACTCTACGTAAAAGTCGCACACTTTTATGTGATAAACATCCACTCTTAAAATGAAAGTTACATTTCAAGAGTTATAAAAGGTGATCTGATTCACAAATAAACACTGAACCGGCTGAATATGTCACAACCCGCGCTATGGCAGAGCCGGGTCTGATGTTAAAGAGATAGGGCGCGGTGAGCGGCCCCGGCGCATTCCTGGCTATATTTAGCTGACGGCTTTAGTGCACGCACGGAGAGGACAATGAAAACCGACGATAACACGACTCAAGATCGCAGCACCACGGGCTTCGCCCCGGCGGCCGGTGCGACCGCCCCCACCACCCTGATCACCGACAGCGCGGATATCACCTGCGGCGAAACCTCGGTGCCGACCCAGGGCGATAATATGCCGGCGTTTTTTGCCCGGCCGCGCCAGGCGGAAGAGCCGTTACCGGTGATCCTGGTAGTGCAGGAGATCTTCGGCGTACATGAACATATCCGCGATATCTGTCGCCGCCTGGCACAGGCCGGCTATCTGGCCGTGGCACCCGAGCTCTATTTCCGTCAGGGCGACGCCAGCGATTACGACGACATCCCGACCCTGCTGAAAGAGCTGGTCAGCAAAGTGCCGGACAGCCAGGTGCTGGCCGACCTTGATCACGTGGCCAACTGGGCGGCGCGCCACGGCGGCGATATGCGCAATATGGCCGTGACCGGGTTCTGCTGGGGCGGGCGCATCAGCTGGCTGTATGCCGCACACAACCCGCAGCTGAAAGCCGCGGTTGCCTGGTACGGTAAACTGGTGGGGGAGAAAACCTTAAAACAGCCGAAACATCCGGTCGATATCGCCGTTAATCTGAATGCCCCGGTGCTCGGCCTCTACGGCGGCCAGGATGATGGTATTCCTCAGGAGACGGTCGATACCATGCGCCAGGCGGTGCGGGCGGCTAATGCCAAAGCAGAAATCATCGTTTATCCGGACGCGGGACACGCGTTTAACGCCGACTATCGCCCGAGCTATCACGCCGAATCCGCCCAGGATGGCTGGCAGCGCATGCTGGCCTTTTTCCGCCAGTATGGCGTGGCACCAAAAGTATAAAAAAAAAGGGGCACGGTAACCTGTGCCCCAGCGCGCGCAGCTTAACGTCAACCGTTCCAGCCGGCCGCCTTTCCGTTGCAGACAGGCGGCCGGTGAAGGGATCCCGGCACACCTGAATACCGCAGGGAATAAACGCGGGCAACCTCCTCTGCGGCCTGAAGCAGGATGGATTTTAATCAGGCCTTCGCATTACGCAGGTTCTGTGCCGCTTGTACCATATTGGCCAGCGCCTGGCGGGTTTCGGCCCAGCCGCGGGTTTTCAGGCCACAGTCAGGGTTCACCCACAGACGTTCCGGCGGGATGCGTTGCGCGGCCTTCAGCAGCAGCGCTTCGATCTCCCCGACGTCCGGCACGTTCGGCGAGTGAATATCGTACACCCCCGGACCAATCTCATTCGGATACGCAAACTCCTCAAACGACTCCAGCAGTTCCATATCGGAACGTGAGGTTTCAATCGTGATCACGTCTGCATCCAGCGCGGCGATCGCAGGCATAATGTCGTTGAACTCGCAGTAACACATGTGGGTGTGGATCTGCGTGTCGTCCCGCACCACCGCAGCGCTCAGCCGGAAGGCCTCCACCGCCCACGCCAGATACGCCGCCCAGTCAGACTGGTGCAGCGGCAGCCCTTCGCGCAGCGCAGGCTCGTCAATCTGGATGATGCCGATCCCGGCCTTCTCCAGATCGGCCACCTCATCACGCAGCGCCAGCGCGATCTGCCGCGCAATGGTTTCCCGGCTGACGTCTTCCCGCAGGAATGACCAGCAGAGGATCGTCACCGGACCGGTCAGCATGCCTTTTACCGGCTTGTCAGTCAGAGACTGCGCGTATTTCGCCCACTCCACGGTGATCGCCCCCGGGCGGCTGACGTCGCCGATAATCACCGGTGGCTTCACGCAGCGTGAACCGTAGCTCTGCACCCAGCCGTTCTGGCTGAAGACGAAGCCGTCAAGGTTCTCACCGAAGTACTCCACCATATCGTTACGCTCGGCTTCACCGTGCACCAGCACGTCCAGGCCAAGGCATTCCTGCTCGGCGATCGCCTGCTTAATATGTTCAGCGATGCCGCTGCGGTAGCGACCGCCGTCAAGACGCCCCTGCCTGAAGTCGAGACGCAGGCCGCGGATTTCAGGAGTCTGCGGGAAGGAGCCGATGGTGGTGGTCGGCCAGGCCGGCAGCCGGAAGCGCCGGCGCTGGGCTTCAGCACGCAGCGGATAGCCGTTATTACGCAGGCTATCTTTGGCGGTGACTGCCGCCAGACGCTGCGCTACGGCCGCATTGTGCACGCGGGTTGAGGTCTGCCGGGCGCGGATCGGCGCGCTCCAGGCTTCCAGTGACGCGGCATCGTTTGTGTTCAGCGCGTTGCTTAACAGCGACAGCTCGGCACACTTCTGCAGCGCAAAGGCGAACCAGCTTTTCACTTCCGCATCCAGGCGGGTTTCCACGCTCAGATCGATCGGGCTGTGCAGCAGCGAGCAGGAAGAGCCAATCCACAGCTGTTGACGGCGGCCGACCAGCGGCTGCAGGCGGTCAAACCAGCTGCTGAGATCGGCGCGCCAGACGTTACGTCCGTTGATCACGCCGAGGGAGAGTAGCCAGTCGGCCGGGATGCTGGCGTTCAGGGAGGCGATATCGTCTTTCCCCTGCACCAGATCGACGTGCAGGCCCTGTACCGGCAGCGCGGTGATGGTCTCAAGGTTATGACCGATGCTGTCAAAGTAGGTGGTTAGCAGCAGCTTAATCTGCCCCTGCAGCGTAGCGTAAGCCGGTCTGAAGGCATTCAGCCACTCGGCGGGCAGTTCCAGCGCCAGCGCCGGCTCGTCAATCTGCACCCATTCGATACCGCGTCTGGCCAGTTCGGCCAGCAGCTGCTGGTACACCGGCAGAATGTCTGGCAGCAGGCTCAGGCGGTTAAACGGCTCGCCCTTTACTTTGCCCAGCCACAGGTAAGTGACCGGGCCGAGCAGCACCGGCTTCACCCGGTGCCCCAGCGCCAGCGCTTCGTCGACTTCTTCCAGCAGCTGGGTCCAGCTCAGCCTGAACTGCATGCCCTGCACAAATTCCGGCACCATGTAGTGGTAGTTGGTGTTAAACCATTTGGTCATCTCGGCGGCGGCGGCGGGTTCGCCGCCTGGCGCACGGCCACGACCAAGGCGGAACAGAGTGTCGAGGTCAACGGAGCCGTCTGTATTCTGGTGACGCGGCGGCACGTTACCGAGCATCAGACTGGTGGTCAGCACGTGATCGTACCAGGCGAAGTCGCCTACCGGCAGCAGGTCTACACCGGCGTCTTTTTGCTGCTGCCAGTGGCGGGCGCGCAGTTCACGGCCGACGGCCAGCAGATCGGCCTGGCTGCTGTTACCAGCCCAGTAGGTCTCGAGAGCCTTTTTGAGTTCACGGCGCAGGCCGACGCGGGGAAAGCCGAGCGTATGGTTCTGAATCGTCATCTTCAACTCCTTACCTGTAGCGTTTTCAGTGTTCGGCGTCCGCGTGGCCGTCATGCTGACTGCGGTTATGCGCAGATTTCGCGCCCTGCCCGGAGAGTTAATCGCCCGATTAACGTTGCGGCCAGATTCATTTGGACGTCCAGATGTTTACACCGCTATAATCCGCAGGTACTGTATTCACCACAAGCGCAAAATGTTCACCGTCGATGTGAAGGACCCTCATGATCGAACTTAAACACCTGCGAACGCTGCAGGCACTGCAAAATACCGGTTCGCTGGCCGCCGCCGCCGCCCAGCTGCACCAGACGCAGTCAGCGTTATCTCACCAGTTCAGCGATCTGGAACAGCGTCTCGGCTTCCGCCTGTTTGTGCGTAAGAGCCAGCCGCTGCGTTTCACCCCCCAGGGGGAGATCCTGCTGCAGCTGGCCGAGCAGGTGCTGCCGCAGATCCAGCAGGCGCTACAGGCCTGCCATGAACCGCAGCAGAGCGCACTGCGCATCGCCATCGAGTGCCACAGCTGCATTCAGTGGCTGACCCCGGCGCTGAACAATTTCCGCAAGAGCTGGCCGCAGGTGAAGATGGACTTTAAATCAGGCGTCACCTTCGACCCGCAGCCGTCGCTGCAGCAGGGTGAGCTGGATATCGTGCTGACCTCCGATATCCTGACCAGCAGCGGGCTGTTCTACGCGCCGATGTTCGATTTCGAAGTTCGCCTGGTGCTGGCACCCGATCATCCGCTGGCCGCAAAGGCGCATATTTCACCGGAGGATCTGGCGCAGGAGGTGCTGTTAATCTATCCGGTACAGCGCCAGCGTCTGGATATCTGGCGGCACTTCCTGCAGCCCGCAGGCGTCAGCCCGGCGCTGAAGAACGTCGATAACACGCTGCTGCTGATTCAGATGGTAGCGGCGCAGATGGGCATTGCCGCCCTGCCGCACTGGGTGGTGGAGAGTTTTGAGCAACAAAACCTGGTGGTGACCAAAACGCTGGGCGACGGCCTGTGGAGCCGCCTGTACGCGGCCGTGCGTGACGGTGAACAACGCCAGCCTGTAGTCGAAGCCTTTATCCATTCGGCGCGCCAGCACGCCTGTAACAACCTGCCGCGGGTGCGCGATGCCTCGCGTCCGGGCACGCCGCTGCCGACGACCCTCGCCCGCTCCTGACCCGCGCGGTTTCTCTGCTCTCCCTGCCGCCGGCACAACGCTGGCGGTTTTTTCTGTTTAAGCGGGCGATTGCCCCTATAATGCGCACACTGAAACAGTTTTATTGAAGAGAATGTCCATGACCAATAACGATGTCCTGCGCAGCGTGCGCTATATGCTGGATTTGAACGATGCCAAAGTCGTCAGCATCCTGGCGCTGGCAGAGAGCGAAGTCAGCGAAGCGGAAGTGCACAGCTTCCTGAAAAAAGAGGACGAAGCCGGTTTTCGTCCCTGCCCCGACGTGGTCATGGGCTACTTTCTGAACGGTTTAATTTTCCTGCGTCGCGGAAAAAGCGACGAAGCACCCGCGCCGTCGATTGAGCGCAAAATGACCAACAACATCATCCTGAAGAAGCTGCGCATCGCCTTTGATCTGAAAACCACCGATATCACCGACCTGCTGAAATCAGCCGACTTTGCCGTCGGACAGTCGGAAATTGGCGCGATATTCCGTAAACCTGGGCACAAGAACTACCGTGAGTGCGGCGATCAGATCCTGCGTAACTTCCTTAAAGGGCTGACCAAAAAAATCCGCCCGGCGAAGGCATAATCATTTTCCTCAGCCCACTCTCTGCATAAATTAACGCTATCTGGCGTTAATTTATGCACTTTCCCCCGTTCCCGTCAGGCCGCTGATCCGATAACGCCTTAGCACAACGCTCTCTGTTCGCGACGAGGAACTGCGACCTGCCCTGTGCAATCGCCTTAATCTTCCTTTTGGAAAGTAAACACTCACCAAACGAAAGCACCACTGCCACCATGGATAATAATTGTGATTAACATCACATAATATAGTTCCACTTCGAAAATACCCCACGTTTTAATGATGGAGATGTAGCCATTTCGTCATAAAACTGTAACATCCGCGACCTTATTCGCCGTGCTTATCCTGACATCCGCTGCAAAATGCGCGAAATGGAACATTTTTCTTAACCTGTTTCCGTGCGCGTCAATTTGCCTGCCGGCGGCTGTCATTTTTCGAACCTCGGGAGTTAGTCATGCTAAGTATTTTCAAGCCGGCCGCGCATCAGCCTCGCGTTGATGACAGCCGCGTCGATCCGCTGTACCGCAAGCTGCGCTGGCAGATCTTTATGGGGATCTTCTTCGGTTATGCGGCCTATTACCTGGTGCGCAAGAACTTCACCCTCGCCATGCCTTATCTGATCGAGCAGGGTTTCTCCCGCGGTGATTTAGGCTTCGCGCTGTCCGGGATCTCGATTGCCTACGGCTTCTCCAAGTTTCTGATGGGCTCGATCTCCGACCGCTCTAACCCGCGCGTCTTCCTGCCTGCCGGGCTGATTCTGGCCGGCGTGGTGATGCTGATCATGGGCTTTGTGCCGTGGGCAACCTCCAGCATCATGGTGATGTTCGTGCTGCTGTTCCTGTGCGGCTGGTTCCAGGGGATGGGCTGGCCGCCGTGTGGTCGTACCATGGTGCACTGGTGGTCGCAGAAAGAGCGCGGCGGCATCGTATCGGTATGGAACTGCGCGCATAACGTCGGCGGTGGTCTGCCGCCGCTGCTGTTCCTGCTCGGCATGGCGTGGTTTAACGACTGGAAGGCCGCCCTGTATATGCCGGCCTTCGGCGCGATCCTGGTAGCGATTATCGCCTTTGCCCTGATGCGTGACACGCCACAGTCCTGCGGCCTGCCGCCGATTGAAGAATACAAAAACGACTACCCGCCGGATTACAACGAAAAGCATGAAGAAGAGCTGACCGCGAAGCAGATCTTTATGCAGTACATCCTGCCAAACAAGCTGCTGTGGTACATCGCGCTGGCTAACGTCTTCGTCTATCTGCTGCGCTACGGCATCCTCGACTGGTCGCCGACCTACCTGAAAGAGGTGAAGCACTTTACTCTGGATAAGTCGTCGTGGGCCTACTTCTTCTACGAGTACGCCGGTATTCCCGGCACGCTGCTGTGCGGCTGGATGTCTGACAAGGTGTTTAAAGGCAACCGTGGCGCAACCGGCGTGTTCTTTATGACCCTGGTGACCATTGCCACCGTGGTGTACTGGATGAACCCGGCGGGCAACCCCGGCATTGATATGGCCTGTATGACCATCATTGGCTTCCTGATCTACGGTCCGGTGATGCTGATTGGCCTGCATGCGCTGGAGCTGGCACCGAAGAAAGCGGCCGGCACCGCCGCAGGCTTTACCGGGCTGTTCGGTTACCTGGGTGGCTCGGTGGCCGCCAGCGCCATCGTCGGTTATACCGTTGACTACTTCGGCTGGAACGGCGGCTTTGCGGTGATGGTCGGCGGCTGCGTGCTGGCGGTGATCCTGCTGATTATGACCATGCTGAGCGAGAACAAGCACAAGCAGGCGCTGGCTGCCGGTTCACAGTAAGGCGGGTATGAAAGCGTAATGGCAGCGGGGTACCGCCGCCATTAAAAAAGGGCTGAGTTACCGCACGGCTCGTCACCGGTCAGATCGCTCTGACGGTGACGAAACCGGGCGGGCTCAGCCCTTTTGCCTGCGCGTTAAGCGAAAACTTATACCGCGTACAGCGTGCGCAGGGTATTGGGCACCGCCTGCCCGGCGTTGCTGCCGATCACCTCAAGCTCCGGCAGCAGTGCCTTCAGGCGTGGGTCGGCATTCTGCATTACACAGCCCTTACCGGACATGCTCAGCATCTCGGTATCGTTCATGCCGTCGCCGAAGGCGATACAGTCCTGCAGCGTATAGCCTAACTTCTTCGACACCGCATCCAGCGCATGCCCTTTAGAGACGCCGCCAGCCATCACTTCCAGACAGGTCGGCAGTGAGAAGCAGACGTTAACCCGATCGCCCCAGCGGGCAATCAGCGCCTGTTCCAGCGGGATCAGCAGCGCGGGATCGGCGCAGGTAAAGAACACCTTGCTGATGCCGTCGGTCGCCAGCTGGCCCTGCTCGTAGACCTGATAGTTGAAGTCAGACTCGCGGAAGAAGTCCATCTCTTCCGGGCGATGGCGGTTGAGGAACCACTCTTCATCGCGATAAACGTTGGTGAAGATATCCGGGTTATGGTGCTGAATGGCAAACAGTTCGAGGGCGATCTCTTCTTCCAGGTTATGGCTGAAGATCAGTTCACCGGCGGTATTGTGCACGCGGGCGCCGTTCGAGGTGATCATATAGGCATCGATACCCAGGCTGTCGCGCATCTGTGCCACGTCAATATAGTGACGCCCGGTAGCGAAAACGAAGTGAATGCCCTTGCGGGTGACTAACTGCAGCGTTTCGCGGGCAAACGGCGAGAGGGTGTGGTCCGGCGACAGCAGCGTGCCGTCGAGGTCTGAAGCAACAATACGATACATAATACCTCTGATTATTTTGGCAGGTGCGGCCATTCAGCGATGACCGGCAAAAAATGTCAGGATGGCTTCCAGGGCTTCGGCCCGCATCCGGTCTTGCTCAAACAGGATTTCGTGGCGCGCACCGGCAATCACCCGCGGGCGCTGGCCAGGACCGGGCAGCGCCTGGCAGAACAGATCCTGCGCCCGGTTTTCCACCACTTTATCAGCGGCCGCCTGCAGCAACAGCAGCGGCGTTACAATCTTCGGTGCCTGGCTGAGTATCTGCTGGCAGGCCAGCAGCGCTTCCCCCACCCAGTGATAGGTCGGGCCGCCCATGCGCAGACGCGGATCGTCGGCATAAAAGCGCAGGTTGCGCCGGTAGCGCTCGCGGCTGTGGGTCAGTTGATTAATGGCAAACGGGCGCGGATGCCACTTACCGGTGCCTAACGCATAGCCGTTACGCATCAAAGGGCGCGCTTCGGCCCAGTTAAGGATCCGATGTGCCATCCACAACGGCATCGGCAGGCAGATGCCAAACATCGGTGACGCCAGCGCCACCGCGTTGAACGCCGTCGGCTGGCGCGCCAGCATCAGCGCCAGCACCGCACCGCCCATTGAGTGTGCCAGCGCGTAGCGCTGGCGATAATGGCGCGGCACGATTTCCTGCAGATACAACGTTTCCAGGTCATCAACGTAGTCGGCAAACGACTCAACGTGACCAAGATGGGAATCGTCCAACAGCCGACCCGATCGTCCCTGGCCACGATGATCGATAACGATCACGTCGTAACCGCTGTGGAACAGATCCCAGGCCAGCTCCGGGTACTTGACGTAGCTTTCGATACGCCCGGTGATCAGCAGGATAACCTTGTCATGTTGCGGATCGGTGAAGCGCACGTAGCGGATCGGCACGTTGGCCACGCCGGCAAATTCGCCCTCTTCCCGCCGCTGCCAGAAATCCAGCAAAGGGCCGGTCGCGAAGGCCGAGAAGGCAGCTTCACGCGTTAACCAGCTGTGTTTGCGATGTTCCATCAGACCTTTTCCAGAAGAGAAGCCGCTGTCGGGGGCGGACTATTGTTACCGATAGCACAACGTTCAACAATGACGTATTGTGTCACAAATAAGCGTTTTCCGGGAGTTTTACCATGACCATCGAATGGTGGCTGACCTATCTGTTAACAACCAGCATCCTGAGCCTGTCGCCGGGATCGGGCGCCATCAACACCATGAGCACCGGCATCAGCCACGGCTATCGCGGCGCGGTGGCCTCTATTTCCGGCCTGCAGGTCGGGCTGTCAATTCATATCCTGCTGGTGGGTATCGGCCTTGGCGCGCTGTTCTCCCAGTCGCTGCTGGCGTTTGAGGTGCTGAAATGGGCCGGTGCAGCCTACCTGATCTGGCTGGGGATCCAGCAGTGGCGCTCTGCCGGCGCGATTGATCTGAATGCGGTAGCCCAGGCGATGCCGCGCCGTAAGCTGTTTCAGCGGGCGGTGCTGGTCAACCTGACCAATCCGAAGAGCATCGTGTTTCTCGCCGCCCTGTTTCCACAGTTTATCATTGCCCATCAGCCGCAGGCGATGCAGTACCTGGTACTGGGCGTCACCACGGTGGTGATGGATATCATCGTAATGATTGGCTATGCCACCCTGGCCACGCGCATCGCCGGCTGGATCAAAGGCCCGCGCCAGATGAAGCTGCTGAACCGCATCTTTGGCGGCATGTTTATGGCGATTGGCGCGGTGCTGGCCACCGCGCGCCGCGCGGCCTGAAAACCGTTTTGTCACGATAAGCCGGGAGTCGGGGCGTACTGCCTGCCGCACCCCGGCTAATCACAGCCCGGTTACGGGACGTTATTCATCATCGTCGCCGTCGACGTGCTCTTTAATCATCACCAGGAACGGCTTACCGAAGCGCTCCAGCTTCTTCTGCCCGATGCCGTTGACGCTCAGCATCTCAGATGCGGTCAGCGGCATCTGTTCCGCCATTTCAATCAGCGTGGCGTCGTTAAAGACCACATACGGCGGCACGTTCTCCTCATCTGCAATCGCCTTGCGCAGCTTACGCAGTTTGGCAAACAGCTTACGGTCGTAGTTACCGCCGTAGGACTTCTGACTGGTATGACGCGGTTTAAGGCTCGGCAGGCGCGGCACCGCCAGCTGCAGCGGCAACTCGCCGCGCAGCACCGGCCGTGCGGCTTCGGTCAGCTGCAGGGCCGAGTGCATGGCGATGTTCTGCGTCACCAGCCCCAGGTGGATCAGCTGGCGCAGCACGCTGGTCCAGTGCTCATGGCTGTGCTCGCGACCGATGCCGTACACCGGCAGCTTGTCATGCTGGAAGTCACGGATGCGCTGATTGTTGGCACCGCGCAGGATCTCTACCACGTAGCCCATACCAAAACGCTGGCCGACGCGATAAATGCAGGAGAGCGCCTTTTGCGCCTCCACCAGCCCGTCGTAGCGGCGCGGTGGATCGAGGCAGACGTCGCAGTTACCGCACGCCTGCTGACGGCCTTCGCCGAAGTAATTAAGCAGCACCAGACGGCGGCAGGTTTGCGCTTCGGCAAAGGCCCCCATCGCGTTCAGCTTGTGGCGTTCAATGTCCTGCAGCGGCCCCGGCGCTTTCTCTTCCAGACAGCGGCGCAGCCAGGCCATATCGGCCGGATCGTACAGCAGCATCGCTTCCGCCGGCAGGCCGTCGCGCCCGGCGCGGCCGGTCTCCTGGTAGTAGGACTCGATATTACGCGGGATGTCGAAGTGCACCACAAAGCGCACGTTGGGCTTGTTGATACCCATACCAAACGCCACGGTGGCGACGACGATCTGCAGATCGTCGCGCTGGAAACCTTCCTGCACCTGCGAGCGGTGGGCATTATCCATGCCGGCGTGATAGGCACCTACGCTCAGCCCCTTACTCTGCAGACGCGCGGCGGTGTCTTCCACCTTGGCGCGGCTGTTACAGTAGATGATGCCGCACTTGCCGCCCTGGTCCTGCACGTAGCGCAGCAGCTGCTCGGTCGGCTTAAACTTTTCCACCAGCGTGTAACGAATATTCGGGCGGTCAAAGCTGCTGATCTGAATCAGCGGATCTTCCAGCGCCAGCAGGCGCACGATATCGTTACGGGTGGTTTCATCGGCGGTGGCGGTCAGCGCCATCACCGGCACCTGCGGCAGCCGTTTTCTCAACTGGCCCAGCGCGCCATATTCCGGACGGAAATCGTGGCCCCACTGCGAAATACAGTGCGCCTCATCCACCGCCAGCATCGCCGGGTTACACTGGCTCAGCCGGTCAATGAAGTTGTCCATCATCAGGCGTTCCGGGGCGATGTACAGCAGGCGCACGCGACCGCTGCGGCAGCCCTCCATCACCTCCTGCTGCTGCTCCCGCGTCTGCGTGGAGTTCAGGCACGCCGCCGCCACGCCGTTAGCCAGCAGCTGGTCGACCTGGTCTTTCATCAGCGAGATGAGCGGCGACACCACCAGCGTCAGGCCCTCGCGCACCAGCGCCGGGATCTGATAACAGAGTGACTTACCGCCGCCGGTCGGCATCACCACCAGACAGTCACGCCCGTTCAGCGATTCCTGAATGATAGTCTGCTGTCCCGGACGAAACTGCTGGTAGCCGAAGGTATCGCGCAGAACCTGAAGCGCCAGCGTTTCCTGATTGATTACTGCTGCCGTAGACACGTTGTCCCCAAATTCGAAGTGGTGTGAAGCGCAACCGGGCGTGAAAGACCCGATCGGATGTGGCCTGAAACGGTGGCTGAGCAAGACTCAACCAGGCTGCGATGATACCCGATGTGCCGGGGGAGATCAGGATTATCGTGAGCTTTTTCTCTTTTCCGGAAGGTGTTACGCAGAACGGTGCAAGCAGGCGGCGGGCCGGACAGATAACTCTGCGCACGGCCGCAGGCGCTGCCGGTGGGCTCACCCGTGGCTCAGCACGCCCCTGTCTGACCGCTGTCACCGGGCTTCCCTGCCCGCCAGTTAAGGTCAGAACAGATCGTTCAGCGTGACGCCAACGCCAACGCGGGTCTGCTTGTGATTATAGTCAATCAGCGATTCGCCATAGCCGCTGAACACCTGAGTGTAGAAGCGGACGTGCTGGGTGATCGGGTAGCTCCAGCCCAGTTCAGCGCCGCCATAACCGCTGTTCCAGTTGTAGTTGCTGCGCACGCTGAAGATGCTGTCGCCTGCCTGGTAGCCCAGCGTCAGACGGTAGTAGCCCATGTACTTGGTGATATCCGGGTTATCATCATTGCTCTCGCTCTCCGGCAGGCGATACCAGGGTTTTACCTCCACCAGCCAGTTGCCGTTCTCCGCCATCAGCCGCGCATAGACGCGGTTCCAGCTGCGCGAGGTCGGTTCCGAACGGCCGTTAGACTGGTGGTTAAAGCCGGTTTCCACATCCCGTAGCGTCCAGCCGCCCAGGCTGTAGTCGGTAGACCAGCCGAGGAAAATCTGCGGCTCATAGTCCGTTTCGCGGAACGGCGAGGAAGCACCACGGTTAGAGAGCTGCCAGAAGGATTTTTGCGTATAGGAGGCAGCCAGCACCGAGTTGTCACCGAGAATACCGCGCCACAGTGGGAACGCCAGGCTCAGCTGGAACTTCACCTCATCGTGCTTGGCTTTATCGGCCCAGTTGTAGGACGCGATCGCGTCTTTATTGATGTCGCTGGTCCAGGTATAGAGCAGATAGTTGTTTTCATACGGATAGAGCACAAACGGATTGTCGTGCTTCTCCAGCAGGTTGGCAATGATGCTGCCAGGCACGTCCGGGCGGTCGTGGACCTCTTTAACGGTGGCTTCCTGTGCCAGTACTAACGTGGGAAACAGGAGCGCCGTTGCCAGCCACCCTTTCAGCAGAGCCATAGTGTTCTCCAGGGAGAAAAATTAAGGGAAGGAAAAGAGCGCCATTTTACACATAAAGTGCTGCCATCATCAGCGCAGTTTTCCGAAAGTGGAAAGCGCGGGCCGCCCGGCATAAACTAGGCGCTCTGTTAACCTTTTGTTTACCTCTTAGCGACGTATCAGGACCCTTCATGATGTCAGCTGTACCCCTTGATCAGGCGGCCGCGCGCCGGCTGCTCGGTGAAATTTTTGTCTATCATATGCCGTTTAACCGGGCGCTCGGGCTGGAGCTGGATCGGCTGGATAACGACTATGCCGAACTCAGCCTGAGCAATCAGACCATGCTGGTCGGCAACGCCGCCCAGAAAATTTTGCACGGCGGGGTGATTGCCTCGGTGCTCGACGTCGCGGCAGGGCTGGTGTGCGTCACCAGCGCCCTGACCCGCCATGAGAGCATCCCGGAAGAGGAGCTGCGCCAGCGCCTGTCGCGTATGGGCACCATCGATCTGCGGGTGGACTATCTGCGGCCGGGGCGCGGTGAGCGATTCATCGCCTGCAGCAGCCTGCTGCGCGGCGGTAACAAAGTCTCCGTCGCCCGGGTAGAACTGCATAACGAGGCCGGCCTGCATATCGCCAGCGCGCACGCGACCTATATGGTGGGTTAATTCACGTCACGCCGGTGCCGGGTTCAGGCCCGGCCATCGTCTGACTTATTGAGTACTTGCACAATGAATGCACAAGAGACGCGCCGGGGCATCCTGTTCGCGCTGGGCGCCTATTTTATCTGGGGCGTGGCCCCCGCCTATTTCAAACTAATCCAGCAGGTGGCCGCCGGCGAAATCATGACCCACCGGGTGATCTGGTCGTTCTTCTTTATGCTGATCCTGCTGACCGTAAGCCGTAACTGGCGCAGCGTCAGCGCGGTGCTGAGACAGCCAAAGAAGGTGCTGCTGCTGGCCCTGTCAGCGGTGCTGATCTGCAGTAACTGGCTGCTGTATATCTGGGCGGTGAATAACCACCATATGCTGGAGGCCAGCCTCGGCTACTTTATTAATCCGCTGCTGAACGTGCTGGTGGGGATGGTGTTTCTGGCGGAACGTTTCCGCCGCCTGCAGTGGCTGGCGGTGGCGCTGGCGGCCTGCGGGGTGCTGGTGCAGCTGATCACCTTTGGGTCACTCCCGCTGATCGCGCTCGGGCTGGCAATCAGTTTCTCGTTCTATGGCCTGCTGCGAAAGAAGATCGCCGTCGATGCCCAGACCGGGATGCTGATTGAGACCTGCTGGCTGCTGATCCCCGCCGCCGTCTATCTGTTTGGCGTTGCGGACAGCAGCACCAGCCATCTGGGCAATAACCCGCTGACGCTCAACCTGCTGCTGGTGGCGGCCGGAGTGCTGACCACCGTGCCGCTGCTGCTGTTTACCGCCGCCTGCGCGCGGCTGCGCCTCTCCACCGTCGGCTTCTTCCAGTATCTCGGCCCGACGCTGATGTTCCTGCTGGCGGTGCTGTTCTACGGCGAGCAGATGACCCCGGATAAGGCGGTGACCTTTGGCTTTATCTGGGCGGCGCTGGCGCTGTTTATTATCGATGCGCTGTTCAACCTGCGCCGGTCAGGTTCGCGCGCAGGCTGACAATTTACCCAAGAGTCGAGGCCCGATCCTGCGGCAGCGCCAGCAGGGAAAACCGCTAATTCACTGCTGGTGGTAACGTAAAATAAAAAACCCCGCCGGTGAGGCGGGGCATGCTGCTTTCATCGCCTTACAGCCAGTTCTTACGCTTAAAGTAAGCGTACGGTGCCAGACCGGCGAGGATCATCAGGCCAATCGCACCCGGATAACCAAAGCTCCACTTCAGCTCCGGCATAAACTCAAAGTTCATGCCGTAGCTGGAGGCCACCAGCGTTGGCGGCAGGAACACCACCGAGACCACCGAGAAGATTTTAATAATCCGGTTCTGCTCGATGTTGATAAAGCCCATCGCCGCCTGCATCAGGAAGTTGACCTTCTGGAACAGCGATTCGTTGTGCGGCAGCAGGGATTCGATATCGCGCAGGATCTCGCGGGCCTGCTCCAGCTGGTTGCCCGGCAGGCGTGCCTTGCGCACCAGGAAGTTCAGCGCGCGCTGGGTATCCATCAGGCACAGGCGCACCTTCCAGCCGATATCTTCCAGCTCCGCCAGCGTCGACAGCGCCGAGTCAAACTCGTCACCCTGCTGCCCTTCCATAATCACCCGGCTGAGCTTTTCCAGGTCGCTGTAGATGTTTTCGATCTCGTCCGCCAGCTGTTCAATTTTGGTTTCAAACAGATCGAGCAGCAGCTCGTAGGCGTTACCGTCGGTAAGCACCTGGTTGCGGGCGCGCATACGATAGAGGCGAAACGCCGGCAGTTCGCGCTCGCGCAGCGTGTACAGGCGCCCTTCGCGAATGGTGAAGGCCACGGTGGAGTTACCGGCGTGATCGTCGGCATCTTCATAAAAGAAGAAGGAGTGAATATGCAGGCCATCTTCGTCTTCAAAGAAGCGCGCGGACGCCTCAATGTCTTCCAGTTCAGGACGGGTGGCCAGGCTCTGGCCCAGCTCGCTCTGCACCCGATCGCGCTCGGCTTCTTCCGGTTCGATCAGGTCGACCCAGACGGAGGCGGTCATCGCTTCGCCGGGTTCATCCAGCTCAAGACGGGTCAGACGGCTCTGGTCCAGTTTAAATGCGCTCAGCATAGCAGTACTCCCAATTCACAGTAACAATCGGGACAAAGCGCTTGAACACGGGAAACATGCGTTTCAGTCAGCGAGCAACACTGACTCAGAGCGACGGGGAGTAATGCGGTCGCCAACAACCTCGAAGGCTATCGGCAAAGGAGGATAGCCTTAGGAGTTGTACCTGGGATCCAGGTCGTTGAGCCAGTATGTACTGGGTGTGTCCAAGGCGAATGTCCTCTTAGGGTAATGGTGGGCGCATGTTACGCTGAGACGAAAAAGGCGTCAAGCGGGGCCAGGCGCCCACCGGCGGCTCAGAGCGGTTCGAGCCTGGCGTAGGCGGCGACCAGCCATTTGATGCCCTGCCCCTGGAAGGCGACCTGCAGCCGGCTGTGTTCACCGCTGCCTTCCATATTGACGATGGTCCCCTCGCCGAATTTGGCATGCTGCACCCGCTGGCCCAGCGTGAATCCGCTGTCGTTTTTCGTCACCGGCGTGCCCATCCGCTGATGGTTAACCGGGCGGCTGACGCTGGCGCGCAGGCGCACCTCCTCCACGCACTCTTCCGGCAGTTCGCCGATAAAGCGCGACGGCCGGTGATACACTTCCTTACCATAAAGTCGCCGGGTTTCGGCATAGGTCAGGGTCAGCTTTTGCATCGCGCGGGTGACGCCAACGTACGCCAGACGGCGCTCCTCTTCCAGCCGTCCGCCTTCGTCCAGCGACATCTGGCTGGGGAACATTCCCTCTTCCATGCCGACGATAAACACCTGGCTGAACTCCAGCCCTTTCGCCGAGTGCAGCGTCATCAGCTGCACGGCGTCCTGCCACTTGTCGGCCTGGCCTTCACCGGCCTCCAGCGCGGCGTGGGAGAGGAAAGCCTGCAGCGGCATCAGGTCTTCGTCTTCATCCTGATAGCTGTACTGCCGCGTGGCGTTGACCAGCTCCTCAAGGTTTTCCACCCGCGCCTGGCCCTTCTCACCCTTCTCCTGCTCGTACATTAACCACAGGCCGGAGTCTTTGATTACCCGGTCGGTCTGTACGTGCAGCGGCAGTTCGCTGGTCTCTACCGCCAGCGCGTCAACCAGCTCGGTAAAGCGCTGCAGCGCCGACGCCGCCCGCCCGGCCAGCGCCTTCTCCTGCAGCAGCGCGCGGCTGCTTTGCCACAGCGTCAGCTGGCGTTCACGGGCGGTCTGGCGCACCACGTCCAGCGTACGATCGCCGATGCCGCGCGTCGGGGTGTTAATGACCCGTTCAAACGCCGCATCGTCATTGCGGTTGGCAATCAGCCGCAGGTAGGCCAGCGCGTCTTTGATCTCCTGGCGTTCGAAGAAGCGCATGCCGCCGTAAATGCGGTACGGCAGGCTGGTCTGCAGCAGCGCCTCTTCCAGCACGCGCGACTGGGCGTTGCTGCGATAGAGAATGGCACAGTCGTTGAGCGCACCGCCGTTTTCCATCCACACCTTGATGCGGTTGACCACAAAGCGCGATTCGTCCAGTTCATTAAAGGCACAGTAGATGGCAATCGGCTCGCCGTCGCTGCCGTCGGTCCACAGCTCTTTCCCCAGACGGCCGTTGTTGTTGGCGATCAGGGTATTCGCGGCCTTCAGAATGTTGTTGGTTGAGCGGTAGTTCTGCTCGAGACGGATGGTTTCCGCCCCCGGGAAATCGTTGAGGAAGCGCTGGATGTTCTCCACCTGCGCCCCGCGCCAGCCGTAGATCGACTGGTCGTCGTCGCCAACGATAATCACCTTGCCGGTGTCGCCGGCCAGCATGCGGATCCACGCGTACTGGATGTTGTTGGTATCCTGGAATTCGTCCACCAGAATATTGCTGAAGCGCTCACGGTAGTGGTTGAGAATATGCGGCTTGTTCAGCCACAGCTCGTGGGCGCGCAGCAGCAGTTCGGCAAAGTCCACCAGACCGGCGCGATCGCAGGCTTCCTGATAGGCCTGGTAGATGCGCAGCCAGGTCTGTTCCACCGGATTGCCGTAGCTTTCGATGTGCTTCGGCCGCAGCCCTTCGTCTTTTTTGCCGTTGATGTACCACATCCCCTGACGGGCGGGCCACTGCTTCTCATCAAGGTTCATCGCTTTGATCAGCCGCTTGAGCAGGCGCAGCTGGTCTTCGCTGTCGAGGATCTGGAAGTCCTGCGGCAGGCTGGCGTCCAGATGGTGTGCCCGCAGCAGGCGGTGCGCCAGCCCGTGGAAGGTGCCGATCCACATGCCGCCCTGGCTGGTGCCGATCAGCTGCTCAATACGGTGACGCATCTCCGCCGCCGCCTTGTTGGTGAAGGTCACCGCCATCACTGAATAAGGAGAGCAGTTCTCAACCGACAGCAGCCAGGCGATGCGGTGCACCAGCACGCGGGTTTTACCGCTGCCGGCACCGGCCAGTACCAGCAGGTTACTGCGCGGGGCGGCTACCGCGTCGCGTTGTTTGTCATTCAGGCTGTCGAGCAGATCAGAAACGTCCATAGGCACCGTTGAGTCGCGAGCGGCATGCGCTCTACTGGTTATTTAACCAGCTTATTATATCAGCGCGGTCAGCGATGCCAACCGTGAAATTTCCAGCGTCGGTAACAGGCGCGCATCGTTGATGTGCATCAGGTTGCCTTCACGCAGGTTGATCCAGCACGCCTGCAGGCCAGAGCGCACGGCACCGGCCACGTCGGTGGTCAGGTCGTCACCGACGTGCAGGATCTGCTGGGGTGCCAGATTGAGCCGTTTGGCCGCCAGCTGGTACATGTCCTGATACGGTTTGGCGCGGCCGTCCGGGCCGGCACGCAGGATAAACTGAAAGTACTTATCCAGCCCGAACAGGTGCGGTTCGGCATTGCCGTTGGTGACGGCCACCAGCGGCAGGCGCTCCGCCAGCGCGGCCAGCGTGCGGTGGGTCTCATCCGCGATTTCAATCCTGCTGCGCCACTGCGCAAAGATCGCCATCACTTCACGCGATCCCCGGGCGGCCTGCGGGGCGGCAATGCCGGCATCCAGCATCACCTGCTCAACGGCACGACGACGCCATTCGCTGACGTCGTGATAAATTTCCGGCTCGGCGGCCAGCAGGCGGTTACGCACCTGCTGATACTGCGCCGGAGTGACGTCCTGCAGCGACGGGTGCCAGGCCTGCAGCGCGGCGTGGGACTCAATGGCGGTGCGCCTGATCACCGGCGCGTTGTCATACAGGGTATCGTCGAGATCGAAGGTCATCGCGGCGATCGGGCGTAGCGGTCGGTAGAAGTGCATCAGGATTTTCCTCGTTTCGCACGGGGATGGGCGGCATCGTAAACCGACGCCAGGTGTTGAAAGTCGAGATGGGTGTAGATCTGGGTGGTGGTCAGATTGGCGTGGCCTAACAGCTCCTGCACCGCGCGCAGATCGCCGCTGGATTCCAGCATATGCGTGGCGAACGAGTGGCGCAGCTTGTGCGGATGCACGTGACTGGCCAGCCCCTGCTTAATGCCCCACTCGGCGAAGCGCTTCTGCACGTTGCGTGCGGAGATGCGTTTACCCTGCTTCGACAGAAACAAGGCGTTATCCTGTGGAACAAACAGCTCGCGCAGCGCCAGCCAGTTCTCCAGCCAGCTGACCGCGGTGCGGCCCACCGGCAGCCGGCGCTCTTTGCTGCCCTTACCGGTCACCCACACTTCGCCGGAGGCCAGCTCGAGATGGCCAAGGTCGATGCCGACCAGCTCGGAGAGACGTAAACCGGCACCGTACATCACTTCCAGCATCGCGCGGTCGCGCACCGCCAGCGGATCGTTGAGGTCAATATCCAGCAGGCGATTGACCTCATCAACGTCAATATTCTTCGGCAGATGGCGCGGCGCGCGCGGCGTGGCCACGCCCTTGGCCGGGTTGGCGACGATCGCGCCCTGGCCTACCAGCCAGTCAAGAAAGCTGCGCAGCGCGGAAAGGCGCAGCGCAAGGCTGGCGGGCTTCAGCCCGTTACGGCTGCTACGCGCGGCCAGCGCGCGCACTTTTGCGGCATCCAGCTGCGCCCAGTCGCCGAGCTTCAGCGCATCCAGCAGCTGGACGATCGCCTCCAGCTGGCGACGATAGTTAATTTGCGTCAGCGGACTGAGCTGGCGCTCCACCCTGAGGTAACGCAGAAAGCCCTCAACGGCAGGCAGCAGCGGCGAGTCGCTGGTCACGCCCGTTCCACCCAGTTTTCCAGCAGCGGCGGCAGCATCAGGGCCAGATGCTGAAGCAGGGTGGTGCCCATGCCGGGCTGGTAGTGCTGGCTGTCGCGGCTGCTGAACATCAGCACCCCGAGATCGCCACGTTCGCCCAACAGCGACATCGCCACCGAGCCGATCGCTTTCGCCTGCGGCAGCAGCAGCAGCAGTTCCGGGCCGTTAAGGCTGCCAAGATAGTGGTTCTGTTTGCCCAGCCGCTGGATGCGCACCGGCTCAAACGCCTGCCGTGGCAGCGCCAGCTGGGTGAAATCAGACGGCGCGCCGATGCGCCACTGCTCGCTGAACAGACGCACGTTAGCCCCAGCCAGCCCGAGGTCGCGCGCCCAGCGATGCAGGCGGTTGAGCATCTCGTGCAGGCTGGGGGCTGACGCCAGCCGCCCCTGCAGATCAAACAGCCGGTCGAACAGCTGCTGGTTAGCGCTGGCCTGCTGCATCAGCAGGGTAATCTCTTCTTCCAGTTCCTGGATGTGATTACGCTGACGCGCCAGCTGCCACTCCACCAGCGACACGGTGCCACGGACCGGGTGCGGCACGATCATCTGCTCAACCTGGCGGGCGTTGCGGATAAAGAAGTCCGGGTTCTGCAGCAGGTATTCGCTGACGCTGCGATCGTCCGGCAGCATTTCGCCGCCGGCGCTGTCCTGCTGTGGCTCACCGACCGTTTTCATAGGTGGATAAATCCGTCATAAACGTGGGTGGCCGGGCCGGTCATAAACAGCGGCTGACCCGGGCCTTGCCAGGCGATATTCAGCGAACCACCGGGCAGGTCGACCCGCACGGTGTCCGCCAGCAGCCCCTGCTGGATGCCCACCGCCACCGCCGCACAGGCGCCGCTGCCGCAGGCCTGGGTCTCGCCGGCGCCGCGCTCATAGACGCGCAGGCGGATATGTTCGCGGCTGACCACTTCCATAAAGCCGACGTTGACCCGCTCCGGGAAGCGTTCATGGCTTTCAAGGACCGGCCCCAGCGTCTCCACCGCGGCGGTTTTCACACTGTCGACCTGCAGCACGCAGTGCGGGTTGCCCATCGACACCACGCCGCACATCACCGTCTGTTCGGCCGCGCGCATCAGGTAGATATTTTCCGCTTTATTGGCGCGGAACGGCACCTGAGAAGGCTCGAAGTTGGGTTCGCCCATATTCACACAAACCCGCTCATCCTGGCTGACGCTCAGCACCATGCGGCCGGTTTGCGTGCTGACGCGGATGTCGCTCTTGTTGGTCAGCCCTTTTAAGCGCACGAAGCGGGCAAAACAGCGCGCACCGTTGCCGCACTGCGCCACTTCACTGCCGTCGGCGTTAAAGATGCGATAGTGGAAATCAAGGTCGGGATCGTAAGGCGGTTCGACGATCAGCAGCTGATCGAAACCGATCCCCAGATGCCGGTCAGCCAGGCGGCGGATCAGCTCAGGGGAGAAATAAACGTTTTGGGTGACGGCATCGACCACCATAAAGTCATTGCCAAGGCCGTGCATTTTCGAGAACTGCATGTTCTGCTCCGCCGGGTACGTCATCGTTTACTGGGCCGCTGGCACACTCTGCCCCGGGGACGTGACGGCTGCCTGCGGGTTGTTCGCGGTAGCGCTCGCCGTCGCGGCGGTTTGTGGCTGGGTTGGTTCATCTTTCGGGAAGTAGAGCGGCCCCTTCAGGCCACATCCCGCCAGGCTGGCCGCCGCCAGGATCAGCGCCAGTCGGCATATCTGTGTCTTCATTCGCATTCTGCTCAATAGTGATGCCTGTTTGCTCTCTATAATCGCAGGTGAAGTATGAAAAGCAACAGGAAAAGCAGGCGGTTTCCGGCTCAGGTTGGGGTGACCACGGTAAAGGTCAGCACGTCGCTGTAGTCACCCGGCTGGATAGTTTTTGGCGCAAAGGTACGAAACAGCGGGCTGAAGCAGGTCTTCCCTCCCTTATCCAGTGGGATTGAGGCAGAGCTGTTGTTGGGCAGTAGCACCTGTCGGCTGCCATTCTCCAGGATCAGCTCGTAAGGTATGACCTGCGAGCTCTCTTGCAGGTTTTTTAACTGATAGCGACCGTCAGCCATGCCGTTCTGATTGCTGGCGTTAATAATAAACGGCTTGCCCGACGTTTCGCTGTCGGTATATTTCAGGCAAAGCCGATCCTGGCTGGTATCGAGCGGTATCCTCTGCATGCCGGTATCGATTTCGCCCAGATCCCAGTCCGGAGCATCAACAGTAATATTGATATCAAAAGGAGGGGGAGTCACCGGATCTTTGACCAGCCTGCAGCGGCCATTAGCCTCTGCGGTGATGTAGGCTCCGCCAATCATGGCTGCCACTTGATTCTGACCGGCAACATAGTTAGCGGCACGGATGAAAACGGCAGGCCAGTCAGCCATTGCTCCGTTATGGAAATTGACCGTGGCTCGCGCATGCAGGGCCTGATCGTTATCCCACGCTCCCACCATGCCACGAACCAGCACGTAGCCCGCGTTGATTTCTTTATCCTGGCTTGCCTCACCATCCAAACTGGCAGAAACAGAGGAGGCACCCTGCGGAACACCATTTTTATCGTACAAATTGAACAGTAAACCGCGACTTAAGAAAATATCTTCGTTGGTATTGTTCTCTGCAGGGTTAAAATCAATAGTCACCGAGGCAGTACTGGTACCGTTACCGTTGTCCACCAGCGAGCATTCGCTATAGCGGCTCGCCACGTTTGCCGTAGCTATGCCGGATGCCGAAGCACTGCCTTCAGCCAGCGCCCACAACGATAGCGCTAACAGCGCGGTTACCGTTTTTTTTTTCATCTTATTTACCTGAGTATCGGAACAACCCACGGCGACAGTAGCTATGGGTTGATGTGGTTAATGGCACACAACTTTTCCATCGACGACGGCGTGGTGGCCGGCGATCGCGACCGGTGTGCCGGGATACACGTTAAACGTTTCCAGCGGCACGCCATCCACCGTCATCCCTTTAACCGGAAAGCGGGTGGTGCCGGTCGCCGTTAAGGTGATGCGGTTCGCACCGCAGAGGTGCTCAATCGCACGGGTCTGTTTTTCCGGCAGCTGGCGCACCAGCGTGCTGAAGCTGAGGTTAACGGCGACCCCACCGCCCAGGGTTTCCTGCGTACTGCCTGAGAGCGCCGCCACGGAGGTGATGTTCAGCCGCCACACCGTCTCCTGCTGCACTGCCGACAGGGGTTGCAGCGTGATGGTTTTCGACTGCCCTTTCGCCAGCGACAGCCGGAAAGGATAAGCATAAAGCTGCGGCGTGCGCGCCTGACCCACCGGCTCCAGTCGCTCTTCCCCCCAGGGTACGCCCGGATTCAGCAGCCGCGATAACGCCACGCTGACAAACTCCGGGTGGTCGCTACGGTTGATCACCGTCACCGCGGTGCGCGTTATTCCCTGCACCTCAATCAGCTTAGGCAGCACATCGATCGTGGCTACCGCCTGGCTACAGGACAGCGTTACCAGAAGAAACATCACCGTTTTCATTATCATTCCAGCACCGGCTCAAACGTCAGGGACAGCACCCCGCTGTACGTTCCTGTCACCGTGTTAAACTCGCCGGCTGGCGGCAATGCGGTAATACTGAGCAGGAAATCACCTACGCTATCCTCCCCCTGCGAAGCGGCTGGCGGATTGCGGAACACCTGGCTGGTTAGCGTCAGCGTCTGCTGGGTGTCATCCGTTGCGCCCATTTTCACCTCCGCAGGGCGAAACTGTAGCGCCGGCCGGTCCTGATGCTGCAGGATCAGTGGGGTGTCCATACGTACCTGAAAGACCCCGGAGCTGGACGTTACCCGCAGCGGCAGTGCGACTTCATACGGGGAGTTGAACGCCCCGGGCTGGCTCATGACCACGCCCTGTTCATACCAGCCCCCGTGGTCATCGGTGACCAACAGCGTATTCGCCCTGACCACGTGACCACTGACTTTGCTACTGGTTTTACCCTTAAGTATCACCTGAGCCGTGCACAAGGCCGGCAGCAGGCACAGCAGCAGCAAGGCATTTTTAGGTGCTAAAGCCATCAGTTATGTTTCCTGCGCTGGCAGAACAGCAGAGGCGCTGCCACGCTGATAAATCACCACGCCGTAACCTACGCTGATCAGTATCGGTGCCTGCGCCCGCGGATCGCCGATCGGCTGTACCCGGTGCCGTTCACGCGGGCGAAAGGTGACGCGCCAGATCTGTTGCTCACGCGGCTGGCGTACCACGGTGACATCCAGCAACCGTTTCTGACCGGGGCGCAGTACCAGACGCGGCGGATTAACCAGTAATGAAGGGTTCGGCACATTGCCAACCGGCAAACGCACTTCGGGCTGGCCGAGCGGCACCTGCACCCACTCCTGGCTGACCTCCAGGTAGAGTGGTGAATCACCGGTGTTCTCCACCTCCAGCTTTTCCGCTGGTCGCGTGCCCTCCACGCTGATCGCGCTGTGCGCCAGCCTGAGCACGCCCGCCGCGCGGGCTCCGGTCACCGGCAGCGCGGCGCTGAGCGCGGCAAGCAGGATCAGCAGGCGGTTCACGAACAGCTCACCGTCACCGGCTGGTCATCAACGTTCATGGTTATTTTGCTGGCGTTGAAGCGCTGCGGCATGCCGGGAAACAGACCGATCGCACTCTGCGGGCTGTGACCGCCGGGCAGCAGCTGCATTTCTGACAGTCTGAGACGCACATTGCCGGTATTGCTCAGCGCAATCTGTTTATTGTCACACCGATACGTCCAGCTGTTTTTTTGCCGTTCCGGAGCGGGAAGATGGCGCACCAGCACACCGTAACCCACCGCAAATGACATGGGGGCGGCAATCCTTTCCTGCGGTGCGTCGGTAACGCTGAAGGCGTTGACTGGCGTAATGTATAAGCGGTAAAGCGCTTCCTGCTCTGGCTCTTCAAGGGATTTCAGATGGATTTCCCGGCTCTGATTCGGTCCCAGCACCAGCTTTTCGGGGGTTGCCAGCATGCCGGGATGGGGAAGATCGCGCAGCATCAGTTTATGCTCAGGCACCAGGCCCGGATTACTGACCTGGGCCAGGTTGATCGCCAGATACAACGGGGCATCGCCGTCGTTACGCACTTTTATCGTCTGTTCCTGAGCATGGAGCACACGGGTGCTGGTCGGCAGCACCAGCAACTCCCCGGCCGCAAGCGCAGGGAGAGAAGAGCACAGCATGATGGTTGCGGTGGCCAGCATCGCCAGCCCGTTATTTAAATTCATCGTTATTTCCTGATTATGTTCTGATTTAGTGCCTGACACGGGTAGTCCACGCCGCCAGGCCGGGTGAGATCGCAAAGATAACGCCCTGTAGCACTGCGTACGATCACCTGCGACAGCAGGGTCTTACTGGTGATGGAGAACAGACCGTTGGCATAGACGGCATCACCGGTCTGCTCAATGCTCCCGCTGACAGGTTTGCCGAAACGATCTTTCATAAAGCCGTGATACAGCAGGCTGACATCCACCGAAGCACGAGCGCTGTAAACCTGGCCCGGGTGTGCGCGAACGATATTGGCCGGGACTTCAACATTGATATCCATGTCGCGACTTTCGCTGACCACCTGCGCAAACGGGATATCGGCGTAGGTTTTCAGCGGCACGGCGTAACGGTGCCCGCCGGTTACCGGCGTATTCTCGACGCTGAAGCGATAGGGCAATCCCCCCGCCGTCGGCGTTTCCAGCAGCATAGCCGCACCGCTGTCGCTGTAACTGCCCAGCGCCATCCCCTGCGAGCTGGCCGCCACCATGCCGCGATAGTTAAAGTCCGCGTGCGCAATGCCTTCACTCTGCCCGACATTCAGTGACGTACTGCCACGGGCACCTGAACGGCTGGCATAGAGACTGGCGCTGGTATGGCGATCGGCGCGGCTCACGGTGGTGCCTGCCGTGGTCTCCCCGAAGTCATCGTGGAAAGTTTTACGGTAGTCGCCGCTCAGCTGCGTCTCTCCGCCCGAGCGGGCGGCGCTGAAGCTGGCCTGGGAATCACTCAGGCTCCAGCTGGTATTGAAATACAGGCCATAGTTACCTGATGACAGCTGGTAGCCACCGTTCTGGATACCCAAAGAAAACGTGGCCCACACGCCGCCCGGACGGTAATTCCAACGCGCCTCCACCTGCTGCTGACGGCTGGAGACATAACGCAAATAGCGGTAGCTGAGCGTCACGTCACCCAGCTGCCTGCTGTAAGAGAGGCTGGTGCTGGCGGATCCCTGGTATAATCCGGACACCCGGTTGTTGAGGTAGTGGCTGACCGTCAGTGAACCGGCCGTCGCACTGCTGGTGCTCAGGCTGGCATAGCCACCGCTGCGCGCTTCGCCACTCAGCAGGCCCAGCGTCGGCGTCAGTTGACGATCGCCAACCGGCATTGGCCGGGTCAGGTTGACTTCCCCTGCCCATTTACCGCGCTGCCCGCTTAACAGGGAGCTGTTCATAAAAAACCAGTGCATATCGTGACTCAGGGAGGCCCGCAGCAGGGAAAGACGGGTTTGTGCTTCCTGCCCCACCGTCAGATTCCAGGCTTGTTGTCCGCTGCCAAACTGGATATTGCTGACTTCCTGTATGTCGGTATTGATCAACCGCCCGTCACGGTCCACCAGGCGGATCTCAAGCGGATAATATCCGCCAGGCAGGTCGGCATAACTGATTTCGTTACGCCCCAGCACGGCATGCCTTTTGAGGATCATGCGTCCCTGGCGGTAGAACTCATAGTTACCCTCGGCGGCAGAAAACAGGACAAGTGCCCCGGACTCATTCTGATTTTGCAGATACGTCTGGCTACCCAGCGTCGCAAACAGATCGAAGCCGGGTGTCAGCAGCGTGGTAATCGTGCCTGCCGAGAAATCGGCGCTGCTCTGCTTACCCGCGCGCAGATAGTAAGCGTGAAAATTTTTCTGCAGGTACCAGGATGACACACCGTGCGTCTGCGTGCGCTGGCGATCGCGGGTAGTGGTGCCGCTAAACCAGTTCAGATAACCGAAAGCACGCGAAGGCAGTCCCAGCCAGGCATTACCATTCAGATTCATCGCTCGATAGCGATCGGAAGACGCGCGTAAATCGACGGACTGGTTATGCACCAGGCCAAAATGCGTGTCGGGCGCCACAAAATCACTGTGGCTGTCGTGAACAGCCAGGGTACGCCGGAGTTTATCCAGTGCGATATGGTACCCCGCCAGAGTGACGTCACATCCCCGCTCGCAGTCTGAGTAATCAAACTGCGTTAGCAGGCTCTTCAACGTCGCAATATCTTCCTCCGCCACACCATTATCGGCATATTTTTGCCGATCAAAGGTCAACCGGTCATTGCCCGGCGTGGGGGTGATAAAGTCCGGCAAAGTCACTCCATTAAAGGTTCCCAGATAACGAGCACCCTCGTCCAGCTCTGCCGGGCTAAAGCCCTCCGGCACACCGTAAGAGATATTCATCTGGGCGAATGAATTTGCAGAACTCACTGCGAAAGCAATAACCATCCACCCCTTACCAACCGATAACGGGTTTTTGCGGTGCCTGGTTTTCATATTTTTTTGCCGAAATACGCCAGTCAAATAACCCCGACAGCGTCGGGGTTAACACATCAGAACTCTACGCCGGCAGAGGGTTCGAACAGCATGACCAGATCGCCACTGTAGCTGCCATTTGTGGAAGGGCTGCCCTTGACCGCTTCAGGTGGTGCATCAACATCAATACTCAGGTTATAGACGCCGTCAAAGCCCCCTTCGCTGCTGGCGACCTGAGTCACGGTCTGCGCACTGCCATAGGTCACATTGAGATCGCCCTGCGGGGTAGCCAGGGTAACTTTCGGGTTCTGCATCTCATAATGACCGCTGGATAAGGTCAGCGGCTGAGCCAGAGAAACGGTGAAGTCTTTGTTTTTAGACCAGACACGTACCGGCAGCATTTTCGAGAAATGTTTCTGTTTATTATCGTCAGCTTCCAGCTCTTCGGTGTTATACCAGCTTGAACCATCCGGCTTTGACACATAGATACTGTCACTAATCTGGGCAGTTAGCGTGATTTTTTTGGATACACTACCGTCCGTTTTATTCGCCGCATTGGCGGAAGCACAAGCTAATAAAGACAGTGACAGTACTGCTGCAATCTTACTAAAATTCATATTCTAACCCTATAACAGAATAAATCATCGAAAGGATGACAATATTTAAAATATCCCACTACACAAAGCGGGAAGAAAGCTACTGGAGATTACTCACTCTTAATCTTCATGAATTAACAAACGTCAGGCAGACCAAAAGTGCGGGCTATATTTCCAAAATATTAAGGCCATAACAAATTAAAATAAGACCGATAACCTGAAAAAGCAGAATGCATTTAAAAACTCGAACAAAAACCTAAAAATCAGCATAAAACACCACCTAACCATCTAAATGTGGATTTAAACACTATTAAATTGAACATTAATGATTTAAAGAAACCACTTATTAATCCATTATTAATAACTTTAAGGCTTGATTTTATTTTTCCATAAGCGATTTTTAGAAAATAATGGGAAATGAGATAGCCGCGTGGCGTCAGCAAATGAACGTTCTTACGTGGGGGAATAGCGCAGATTTGATATGTGCCAGGTACGGCAAGATGACCGCATTAAACCCGGCGCTTTCATTACGCGCCAGGTTCTGCCGGGTTAATGTGTCTGGTACAGGCGGGTAACCTCTTCACGTTCATCATCACCCGACACCACGCGCAGCGAATTTAACACCTGGTTGCGGAATGGGATAACCTGAAAACGTTCCTGTTCCTGAACGATCTGATAAAACTGCGGCAGATTAAAGTTGATAAAACTTGAACCGTAGGTGAAACGATCGTGTGAGGAAGAATAGAAGCGGCTGACGTCACGCACCAGTTCCTCTTTACTGCCCTCACAGTGGTGATAGACCTCAACCCGGTTACTTTCATCAAGGATATAGATATTGAAGCCGTGATCGTCTTCGGTATCTTCAAAGAAGAACTGAATAATGCCTTCACTGGCGTACCCGTCGACCACCGCCGGCAGGCGGGTCTGGTTGGTTTCCACCTTCAGCGACAGGCCGTGCAGTTTATTATTCGAGATGGCACCGTAAAATTCGACCGCATTCTCCAGCTTCTGCACGGAGACGCTCAGGCGCTCGAAGAACAGCCCCCAGGTTTGCCCCGCTACGCGCAGCGCCTTAAAGCGCCCCGGTTCCTGACGGGTGCTGGAGAGCCGTAGCTCAATGCATTCAGAGACCAGCTGTTGCACACGGGTACGAATTAAACCGCGCAGATGCTGGCTGTAGCAGAACACTTCGACGGCATCCGGCGGAGAGGCATCCTGATGCATTTTGCCAAGAATGGTTTTCAGCGCTTCAATCATCGCCTGCTCGCCGTTGAAGTGCAGGGTACGCACCTCATTCCACGAGTTGCGGTACAGCAGGTCAATGCTGCCGACCAGGCACTGCTGCTGCTGACCGAAGCTGAACACATCAAGCTTGCGGAAATCGAAATGCACCACCTGATTGCGGAACGCCATCGTCGGGTCATATTCCAGGTTGACGATGATCGCCAGATGGCGAATTTCGCACGGGCTGTAGAGCGCTTTCGGCGTCGGTGACGGCAGACGCAGCGGGAAATGGTGCGACACGTCGGCAACCAGCTCCTGTAACCGCGCCAGGTCGCAGACGGCGTTGCCTTTAATGTGCAGGCGCGTTTTGCTGGTCAGCAAACCGTTGAACCACGCCCACGCCACCAGCTTATTCAGGTAACGGTTATACTCCAGCGGCTGATGGCTGACGATCGAACTCATATCAGGTGACTGGTTATACAGGTACCAGCCGGCACGGTTGGCGCGGCCGTTTGGCACGTGAATAAAGGTCAGATGCTGTTCAGAGAGATCCGGTGAGATCTGCGGGTTAAGCAGCGTGACTTTACCGGGTAGCGCCTCAAAAGCGGCATACAGTTTACGCGTCAGCACCCCGATATCCTGCGGGCTGGCGCTGACGCTTAAATTGTTGCGGCGGGCAAAGCGGATCAGGTTGCGATAACTCTGCATCATCGCATCCAGCAGTTCATTATGCGCCTCGCGCACCTGGGCAATTTTCCAGTCGGCACGGCTGTCGAGCACCGCCAGACGGGCGGCATCCCAGCCCCATTCGGCCACCAGCTGGCTGAGGATTTCACGTCGCCACCCCGGGGTTTCACCCGTCTGCGACAGTTTTTCACACACCTTCAGATAAAAGCAGCGGCGCACCAGATCCAGCCGGGCATGGTCATCAATGCTGGTCAGATAGTGGGTAACCCTCTCCAGCATCATGCAGTAGGCATCCAGGCCATAACAGACGATCTCACCGTTGTGCAGGCGCTGTTTAATATCCATCGCCAGCAGGCGGGTAGCAGGATACTCCCACGAATAGGCTTCCAGCAGCAGCGTTTTCAGCACCGCCTTATAGGGCGAATCGATGCTTTTATACAGCTGCCACAGGCTGGSGCCGAAGTACTCTTCGGCGGACAGCGTGCCGAGCCCGCCAAGATCCAGCCACTCGTTCGGCGTCAGTACGCCCTGTTGCCAGAGCGACATTACGTAGTCGTCGTAATGTTCTTCTTCCTCGCACGGCACCATATTCCACAGAATACGTTTACCGGCCAGCCGCACCGCGGTACGGTAAAACTCGTCCAGCAACAGGATGTGCTGCGTAGAACCGCAATCCTCACCGCCGAGGCTGCCGCTTTCATTGTGACGGAAGCGGTTTTCATCGATCAGGAAGAAGCTGACCTCCACGCCCATCGACGCGCACCATTTCTCAAGCCGCGTGCATTTTTTCTGCAGGTTCAGGCGTTCATCGTTGTCCAGCCACGAATGATGGCAGACCCAGATGTCGAGATCGGAGGTGCTGTTCTGCCCAACCGAAGAGGTGCTGCCCATCGAGTAGACGCCGGTGATCGGCATTTCACCCTGCGGAGGCAGTGCCGCAGGTGACGTTGATTCTTCTTCTAAATCAGCAAGATATTTCTTTTGATTATCATCAGGCGTGTAGAAGCTGATGCCATGTGGAACGCTACCCTGAAGGTAACCCGGCATCAGCGGATGATGATAATGTAATAAGGTTGGCAGCAGACTGTAAACCTGCTGGAAAGCAGGTCCCATCGCAGCCAGTGCGCGGTCTACGCGCAGCTGGTTAATGGCATCCAGTCTCTGTTTCAGTGTCTCAATGTAGAGGTACAAGACGTCTCGCCTGATTATCCCAGTGCTTCTACCCTTCGGGCCTGCAAAGGTAGTCAAGAACCCTGTTTCCGCCGTCTGCCACTTATTTTAGAGTGAGTTGTGCAGAATATTGCTGGAAACGTGATCAATCTAACATCAGAGAGATTGACCGTAAAGAAAGTTGCGCTAGCTAACAGTTTAGCACGTTTTACCGTCACCCTGACCAGCTGTATGTTGCCAGAAGGTTAAAAAAGGCGAATCCCTCACGCCGACGGCGGTTCTTTGGTAGGATATTCGGTGAGCAATCAAAACGGTATCAAGCATGTCAGATAAAATTTTAAGAATCGCCACCCGGCAGAGTCCGCTGGCGCTGTGGCAGGCCGAGTATGTCCAGCAACGTTTACTCAGCTGCCATCCCGGCCTGCGCGTGGAACTTGTGCCGATGGTCACCCGTGGTGATGTGATCCTCGACACGCCGCTGGCGAAGGTCGGAGGCAAAGGGCTGTTCGTTAAAGAGCTGGAACAGGCGATGCTCGACGGCCGTGCCGACATTGCCGTGCACTCGATGAAAGATGTGCCGGTGGCGTTCCCTGAAGGGCTGGGGCTGGTGACCATCTGTGAGCGTGAAGACCCACACGATGCCTTTGTTTCTCATCACTATGAGTCAGTGGATGCGCTACCGCAGGGCGCGATTGTGGGCACCTCCAGCCTGCGCCGCCAGTGCCAGCTGAGCGCCCGCCGTCCGGATCTGGTGATCCGCTCGCTGCGTGGCAACGTCGGCACGCGCCTCGGCAAGCTGGATGCCGGCGAGTACGATGCGATTATCCTGGCGGTGGCAGGCCTTAAGCGGCTGGGTCTGCACGCACGCATCCGTCAGGTGATGCCGGCTGAAGAGTCGTTACCCGCCGTCGGCCAGGGCGCGGTAGGTATTGAGTGTCGCCTGGATGATGCTGATACCATCGCGCTATTGGCGGTGCTGAATGACAAAGATACCGCCTGCCGCGTGCGCGCGGAGCGGGCGATGAACCTGCGGCTGGAAGGCGGTTGCCAGGTGCCGATCGGCAGTTATGCAATCCTGGAAGGCGATCGGCTGTGGCTGCGTGGCCTGGTCGGCTCCCCGGACGGCAGCCAGATGATCTGCGGCGAGCGCCGTGGCCCGCGCGATGACGCGGAAAAAATGGGTATCTCGCTGGCGGAAGAGCTGCTGGAGAAAGGCGCGCGCGACATCCTCGCCGAGGTTTATCAGGGAAATCCCCCGGCATGACCATTCTGGTCACCCGCCCGGCACCGGCCGCCGACGAGCTGGTTAGTCGTCTGCGCGGCCGCGGGCAGGTTGCCTGGGCCATGCCGCTGATTGAATTTACCCCCGGGCAACAGCTGAGCAGCCTGCCAGCCCGGCTGGCCGCGCTGACGGCAGGGGACCTGGTTTTTGCCCTCTCCGGACAGGCGGTGCATTATGCTCATCCTGCCGTTATTCGCGCCGGGCTCACCTGGCCCGCCAGCCTGAACTATTATGCTATAGGGCGCAGCACCGCACTGGCGCTGCATGCGGCCAGCGGCCATCAGGTCACCTGGCCGCACGAGCAGGAAACCAGTGAGGTGCTGATACAACTCCCCGCTCTGCAGCAGGTGGCTGGCCGCCGGGCGCTGATCCTGCGCGGTAACGGAGGTCGCGAATTGCTGGCGGAAACCTTGCATAGCCGTGGCGCTCAGGTAGAGTTTATCGAGTGCTATCAACGCTGTGCTAAGCACTATCAGGGGGCCGAAGAGGGTCGCCGCTGGCGCGATCGGGCGATCGATACGCTGGTGGTTACCAGCGGCGAAATGCTGCAACAGCTGTATATGCTGTTCCCGCCGGTTGACCGTGACCAGTGGTTGCTGCACTGCCGGCTAGTGGTGGTCAGCGACCGTCTGGCAGGACTGGCCAGCCAGCTTGGCTGGAAAACGATTGAGGTTGCCGGGGGCGCCGATAACGACGCGCTGCTGCGCGCGTTACACCCGCACTAACACACTTAAATATGGGATGAGCCACAATGACGGAACACAAAGATTCCTCCGCCATGGTTGAAGAGACCACCCCTGCGGTCGAAAAAGAGACGCCGGTGACGCCGCCGCGGCCGCTGAAAAACAGCGATGCCCGGCAGAGAAACAGCGGAGCCCTGTTAGGGGGAGTGGCGATTGCTATCGCGCTGGCGCTGGGTGTCGGCCTGTATCTGAACGACAAACATCAGGCCGCACTGCAGACAGAGGCCAGTGAGGCGCTCACGGCGCAGCTGGCAGAGCTGCAACAGCAGTCGGTCGGCGATCGCCAGTCGCTGCTGAAACAGCTCGCCACCCAGGCCAGCGCGCTGGAGACGGCGCGTCAGCAGCAGAGCGCCTTAAGCCAGCAGCTTGACGAGTTAAAAGAGAAAGTCACCGCCATTTCAGGCAGCGATGCGCAAACCTGGCTGCTGGCCCAGGCCGACTATCTGGTTAAACTGGCCGGACGCAAACTGTGGAGCGATCAGGACGTCACCACGGCCGCGGTGCTGTTAAAAAGTGCCGATGCCAGCCTCGCCGATATGCACGATCCCAGCCTGATCGACGCGCGCCGCGCCCTGACTGCCGATATCAGCACGCTGTCCGCCTTAAGCCAGGTGGATTACGACGGCATTATTCTTCGCCTCAACCAGCTGTCTAACGGCATCGACAACCTGCGTCTGGCCGACAACGATAACGACGATGAACCGATGGATGCTAACAGCGGCGAGCTCTCCTCCTCGCTGCGCGAATGGCGGCAGAACCTGGTAAAAAGCTGGCATAACTTTATGGATGACTTTATTACCATCCGCCGCCGCGACGCCACCGCTGAACCGCTGCTGGCACCAAATCAGGACGTCTATCTGCGCGAGAACATCCGTTCGCGTCTGCTGATCGCCGCTCAGGCGGTGCCGCGCCATCAGGATGAGATCTACAAGCAGTCGATCGACACCGTCTCCGGCTGGGTGCGTGCCTGGTATGACACCAGCGATGCCAATACCAAAGCCTTCCTCAGCCAGCTGGATGAGCTGAGCCAGCAGAGCGTGTCGATGGACGTGCCGGATGCGCTTGAGAGCCAGCCTGTTCTCGACAAACTGATGCAGACCCGCGTACGTAACCTGCTGGCGCAGCCGGCCGGAAGTGCGGCAGCCCCGTCTGCCAACGCGGCACCTGCGTCACCACCGGCACAGGAGAAATAATCATGTTAAAAGTTCTCCTGTTATTTCTGCTGCTGATCGCCGGCGTGGTGCTGGGTCCGATGATTGCCGGCCACCAGGGCTACGTACTGATCCAGACCGACAGTTGGAACATTGAGACCAGCGTTACCGGACTGGCGATCGTCCTGATCCTGTCGCTGCTGGTGATCCTCGGCGTCGAATGGCTGCTGCGCCGCCTGTTCCATACCGGAGCACGCACCCGCGGCTGGTTTACCGGTCGCAAGCGCCGCAGCGCGCGTCGGCAAACCCACGCCGCGCTGGTTAAGCTGGCCGAAGGTGACCATCAGCAGGTTGAGAAGCTGCTCTCCCGCCACGCCGATCATGCCGACCAGCCGATGGTCAACTACCTGCTGGCCGCCGAAGCCGCACAGCAGCGCGGCGATGAGAAGCGCGCGGACCAGCACCTGGCCCGCGCCACCGAACTGAACGACGGCGACCCGCTGCCGGTCGAGATCACCCGGGTGCGCATCCAGCTGGCGCGTGGTGAAGACCACGCGGCACGGCACGGCATCGACCGCCTGCTGGAGATCGCTCCGCGCCATCCTGAACTGCTGCGTCTGGCGGAACAGGCCTACATCAGAACAGGGGCCTGGAGCGCGCTGCTGGATATTCTGCCGGCGATGGAGAAAATCAGGCTGGGTGATGAAGCGCATCGCCTGGCGCTGCAGCAGCAGGCCTGGCTGGGCCTGATGAACCAGGCAATGGCCGATCAGGGCAGCGAGGGCCTGAAGCGCTGGTGGCAGCAGCAGAGCCGCAAAACGCGCCACGAGATCCCCCTGCAGGTGGCGATGGCGGATCACCTGATCGTCTGTGACGATCATGACACCGCCCAGCAGATCGTCCTCGACGGCCTGAAACGCCAGTATGATGAACGTCTGGTGCTGCTGATGCCGCGCCTGAAGGGCGGCAATCCGGAACGGCTGGAGAAAGCGCTGCGCCAGCAGATCAAACAGCACGGTGCCACCCCGCTGCTGCACAGCACGCTGGGGCAACTGCTGATGCAGCACGGCGAATGGCAGCAGGCCAGCGAGGCGTTCCGCGCCGCGCTGCAACAGCGCCCGGATGCCTTCGACTACGCGTGGCTGGCAGATACCCTCGATCGCCAGCATAAGCCGGAAGAGGCCGCACAGATGCGCCGCGACGGGCTACTGCTGACGCTGAAAAACAACGCCTGACGGCTCACCTCTGGCCACTCAGCAACATCTTTCAAACCGGGCTTAGCCCGGTTTTTTTCGCACTGCCCCCCCTGCCAGACAGACACGCATCAAAGAACCGCTACATCAGAGCAGATAGTGAGTAAACGAGGAAGTAAGAGAGCAAGAGAGCAAGAGAGCAAGAGAGCAAGAGAGCAAAGCAGTGAAGCAGTGCTAAGCCAAAAAAAAACCTGCCACAACAGTGGCAGGTATAAGTATCAGGTCGGTCAGACAACCGATTGGTACCCGACTCAACGGTGTGCCCTGTATTCCTGTAAGGCGTAAGCGATACAGGCTGGCTGGACAACGGGTACCTTAAAGTGGCTCTGCGTCATTCCTGGGTTTATGAGGCCGAAGCGAACATAAGAGGTGGAATGAGCATCTACCTCTAAATTGTTGCACAGGACATGCCAGAATGAAACTTCACAAATTCCTAAATTACATCTGATTAATTTTTAAGGAAATTTAAACGCCTGAATCCTCTCCCCGGCCAACCCAAAACGTCGCTAAACCCCAACAACACCCCACTCCAACTGTCGCAAAACAGCGACACCCAACGCATAGTTAAGTAAAACGTCCTAAATACAACAAATTACACGTCGCCAGACAGCGACAAATCCACAAAAAACGCCATCACGACTGAAGGAACACCCAGGCAATTGCGAAGCCACTATCAGGGAGGGCAGCGGGATGAGCCCGGAGCGGGGTAACCCGCGCAGGGTCGACCGCATGACCGCCAGGCACTCTCAATCAACCAGCCAACGCGCCCTTAAAGAAGCAGCAGGCAACCACCAGGCCAACTATCAGGGAAGGCAGCGGGATGAGCCCGGAGCGGGGTAACCCGCGCAGGGTCGCCCGCTGACAGGCCCGAGGCTCTCGATCCCCCAGACAACGAGCCCCCAAAGAGGCACACAGGCAACAACGAAGCCCATTATGAGGGAGAACAGCGGGATGAGCTTTTCTACAGACGAAAAAAAACCTGTCTTTTCAGACAGGTTTCTTAAATTGGTCGGCGAGAGAGGATTCGAACCTCCGACCCACTGGTCCCAAACCAGTTGCGCTACCAAGCTGCGCTACTCGCCGAATACTGCGGCACTACTGCGCTTAAATCCCTTACGGCTTTAAGCAAAAACCCCGCTACTGCAGGGCTTTCAAAATTGGTCGGCGAGAGAGGATTCGAACCTCCGACCCACTGGTCCCAAACCAGTTGCGCTACCAAGCTGCGCTACTCGCCGAATACTACGGCACTGCTATTCACATCTGGATTTTGTGGTGCGAAGAGAGGGACTTGAACCCTCACGTCCGTAAGAACACTAACACCTGAAGCTAGCGCGTCTACCAATTCCGCCACCTTCGCATTCTACAAAATCACATACTACAAAATCTGGGGTGGCTAATGGGACTCGAACCCACGACAACTGGAATCACAATCCAGGGCTCTACCAACTGAGCTATAGCCACCACTACTTTACCAGATACTACTTTTACTGCCTGACAAGCGGTATATCTTACCACCGCAGCTCTTGCGCACAAACTTAATGGCGCGCCCGACAGGATTCGAACCTGAGACCTCTGCCTCCGGAGGGCAGCGCTCTATCCAGCTGAGCTACGGGCGCGTAGCGCCGTTGCGGATGTGCATACTACGGACAGGAGCCTTACCTGTCCAGTGCTTTTTTCAATAAAAAACCGCGTTTGCTTATGCTTTGTGCAGTTCGTCTAAACTCGCAGCAATTTAGACGCTTATCGCGCACAAAAAGCACTTCCCACGCGGCTTACCGCCGGACAAAAGGTAAAAATTAAAGCTCGCCACGCCAGTGATAGTTCAGGTATTTCAGCAGCCTGAGCTGGCGGCCAAGACGTGAAGGCTGCGAAAGCAGGCGATACAGCCACTCCAGCCCCATATTTTGCCAAATCTTTGGTGCCCGCTTCACATGGCCGGTAAACACATCATAGGTACCGCCCACGCCCATATAGAGCGCATCAGGGTTAGCCGCCTTGCAGTCACGCATCAGGATCTCCTGACGCGGTGAGCCCATCGCCACCGTCACCAGCCGTGCGCCGCTGGCCTTGATGCGGGCGAACAGCGCGTCGCGATCGGCCGGGGCGAAGTAACCATCCTGTTCACCGACGATATTCACGTTCCACTGCCGCCGCAGCTTATCGACGGTCTGCGCCAGAATCTCCGGCTTGCCGCCAATCAGAAACACCGGCGTGCCCTCGCGCCCGGCGCGCTCCATCAGTGCTTCCCAGAGATCGGCCCCGGCGATACGCGATACCTGCGCCTGCGGATACTTCTTGCGGATCGACCGCACCACGCTGATACCGTCGGCATATTTATACTCGGCGGCCGCGAGCAGCTGAAACACCTCGGTATTCTCCTCCGCCGTCAGCACCTTCTCGGCGTTGATCGCCACCAGCGTACCGCTCTTCAGCTCCCCACCCTGGTTCAGGTAATCGACAAACTGTGCCCTGTCGCGGAAGCCGGCCAGCGACAACCCGCGAATCTGATACTGCGGAACTTCTTCAGAGGCATGCATGGCAAATCCTTCAAATAAAACTCAATAATCAAAGCGCACCGGGCGCGGGACCACCCCGCACGGCCAGCGATGTTCCCGCGCGCCGCGCGCGTATCAGCCCGGCGCTGTCAAACAGCCAGTAAAGCAGCTTAGCCACCACCACGCAGGCGACAAAAATCACGCAGAAGAACACCACCCGCGAGGCAAAGGCATCCAGCCCTTCACGGGCCAGCACGATCATATTGAACACGGCACCAAAGCAGAAGCTTTGCAGGATCGCCGCCTTATAGCGGTTCTGTTCCCGGCGGCCCTTCTCATACAGCCAGTCAAACCATTTAACGATCAGCCCCACCGCCACCGCGCCAAGCGGGATAAACAGCGCACCGCCCATCACCACCAGCGAACCAATCAGCGTGGGCGAGATCGCCAGCCCGGAGTGGTTATCCAGCACCTCCCAGGTGAAGTAGTTAGCGCTGTTCAGCACCAGCGACGGCCGTCCGTGCCACAGCCAGCTGGGAATAAACACGTAGAAGTCACGCACGATCGGGGCCAGGCCCTGGAAGTCGATGCGGTCATAGTTCTGCAGCAGCAGACCGAGGTTCTCCCACGGTGAGAAGGTATCCCGCGTCAGATAGAGGAAGGTATAGAAGGCTTCCGAACCGTTAACATCAAGGTTATAGCGCTTCAGCGCCAGCCAGAACATGCCGACCACGCCACCCGCGCCGGCCACGACCAGCATCCACAGGGTTATCCAGCCGCGGATAATGCCGATAAACAGGAACAGCGCAAACGCGATGATGATATTGGCGCGCGTGCCGCCGACGATGGCGTAGGTAAGGAAGCCGAACGCCACCGTGCTGACCAGGAACAGCAGCCAGCGGCGGAAATCCTGCTTCATAAAGTAGACCACCAGCATCGCCGGGATAAAGAAGTAGAAGAAGCGCTTCAGCGCCACGCCGGAGACCTCCGCCGAGAAGATCTGGCTGTAGCTGTGCAGCTTAAACAGCAGAAAACCGTTGTGGGCAAAGAACACGCTAACGGTGCCCAGCGCCACCAGCGCCAGCAGCAGCCAGCTCAGATGGGCCTCTACGCGGTTAATGGTAAAAGCCGGGCGCGAGGGCACATGGCTGCGCGCCCGCAGCCGGGTTTTGTAGCTTACGTAGTAAATGGCGTAAAAACACCCCGCGGCCAGCATCGCCTGCAGCAGATACTCTGCCGGCACCACCTCAACGTCGAAGCCAAACACCAGCACGCTGGTAAACGGGAAGCCGAAGAAGAAGGTCAGCAGGAACAGCATCGAGAACAGCACGTTAAAATTGAAGCGTACCCGGCGAAACTCGCGCCAGGTCAGCGTCAGGATCATACCGCCACACAGCAGGTACACCAGCAGCAGACCGGCAAACTGTAACAGCGTCATGCGCCTTCCCCTTCCACCTGCCGCAGCGCCTGCTGCCATCCTGCCAGATAACCCGGCTCGAAAAATGCCACCTGCTTTAAATCCAGCTGGGTCAGCTGGCGTCGCGCCTCGGCCACCGTGGCGGCATCCAGCGCATCGCCGCTGAACAGCACCGGCACCTGCTGTTCCGTCAGGTCCTGCCAGAACGGATTACGCCGGTTGAGCACAAAGGGCACGCCCGCCTGCATCAGCAGACACAGGGTGCCAATCCCCTGCTGACGTTCAAAGATGAAGTAACCCAGCTGGCAGCGGGCGATCAGCGCCATATAGTCGGCAAACGCCAGCTTTTCGGTCAGGATCTGCACCTGACCCGGCGCAAAAAGCGCCCCCGCGGCCTGACGCACGCTGGCGATGTAGTCCTGATTATTCGACGGATAACCCATCGGCACCACCACCTGTACCTCGCTGCCAAACTGCCGGTGGATCTCCTCCAGCGCCTGAATATGGCGGTTGCTGGCGTCACCCGAGTTGCCCAGCAGCACGGTCAGCGCGCCGTCAGCGGACTGACTCAGCGGGACATCCTGCGCCAGGCGGGTGGGGAAATAGAGCAGCGAGGCCGGCACGCGCGGGCAGCGCTGCTGAAAATGGCTGATGTCACCACGGGTGGCAAACACCTGCGCCACGCGCTTTTGCGCCTGCCGCCGCAGCAGGTAGAACAGCCGGAACTTGAGGGCGGTGGCATCTTCGTACAGGTCCGCTCCCCAGATATGCCAGTAAAACTGGCGGCGTTTCAGCTGGCCGGACAGCAATGCCAGCCACAGGCGCGGGTTAAACTGGCCGTGGCAGAAAAAGCGCGTGCTGCGCTGCCGGCGGCCTTCAGCGATCGCCACCGCAGCTAACGCCCCCTTGCTGGCGAACACCCGAACCGCCAGCTGTGGGAAGCGCGAAGCCAGATCGGGCTCTGCGCTCACCACCCAGAACGGGCGCGGGGCGGCCGTCGGTACCGCATCATGCAGCACCTGATTGAAAAAGCTCAGCACCGTCTGGTTATGGTGCGGTATGTCTGAGCCTAAGAGATGGATTACTGTGGTCATACGCGTCTACGGTAAAGTGTAAAAATGCCAGCACAAAGTGCGAAATAAGCGACGTAGGTCGCCAGATACGCCTGAGCCGCGCCTGCTGCACCGTGCAGCGGGATAAGCCAGCGGGAAAAACCCATCAACAGTACAAACTGGCTGACTTCAGCCAGCAGATAGAAGCGCAGTGACGCTTTGGCAATCACCAGATAGCCAAACACGTAGCAGCCGACCTTGAGCACGTCCCCGGCCAGCTGCCAGACAAACAGATCGCGCATGCCGGTAAACTGGCTGGAAAACAGCAGCCAGATTGCCACATCGCGCAGCAGCCAGACGCAGAAGCTGACCGCCGCTACGGCAGGTAACACGAAGCGCAGCGCTTTCAGGACCTCGCGCGCAATCTCCTCTTTATGCTGCAGCCTGGAGAGTGTCGGCAGCAGCCAGACGGTAAAGGAGGCGGTGATAAACTGCAGATAGGCGTCAGAAATGGTGCTGACCCCCTGCCACAGCCCCACCTGTTCCCAGCCAGCCTTTGCCGCCAGCTGGTTACGCATCATCATCCACGCCACCGGCAGCGTCACCGAGGTGATCAACGCCATCACAGTGAACTTGCCCAGCTGGCGGGCGAACGCCGGCTGCCAGGCGGGCAGCAGGTAGCCTAAGGGCAGGCGACCGCGACGCCACAACACGATGATGGCCGGGATCACCAGCAGCGCCGGCACCAGCGCCAGCCCG
Source organism: Erwinia sp. Leaf53 (assembly GCF_001422605.1). Lineage (NCBI taxonomy): Bacteria > Pseudomonadati > Pseudomonadota > Gammaproteobacteria > Enterobacterales > Erwiniaceae > Erwinia > Erwinia sp. Leaf53. Next base: position 34,837 of record NZ_LMLK01000008.1, on the reverse strand, counting down.
ATCAGCGCACCGCTGTAGCCGCCCAGCCGGTAGCAGACAAACCAGCCGGCGACGCCGATCAGGCTGCCGCCGATCAGCGCGGCGGCGTTGCCCGCCGCGTCGCGGAAGCCTTTGACGATCGCCAGCAGCAGGTTGGCCCAGGCGATGCCAAACTGCAGGAACGCCACCGCGCGGATCACCTGCTGGTACTCCTCGTGGCCAAACAGCGCGCGACTAACCGGCGCGGCAAACAGCAGAAAAACCAGCGCCAGCAGCAGCGAAAAGCCGAGCACCATCGACGAGGCGGTGCCGGTCACCGCGCGCAGCTGCGCCGGGTCCTGCTGGTACTCAGCAACGTATTTGGTGACGCCGTTGAAAATCCCCGCGCCCGCCAGCACGCCTAACACGGTCACCAGCTGACGAAAGTTCCCCGCCTGCCCGACGCCGGCTGGCCCGAAGGCCAGCGCCAGCATTTTTACCACCAGCAGTCCGGCGGCAATTTTTACCAGCGTGGACGCGGCGGTCCACACCGAAGCTTTTGCCAGTGACATATCAGGAGAAGTAGCTCAGCAGAGAGCCGATCACCGTCTTCTGATTATTGTCGGTCAGGTTGTAAAACAGCGGCAGCCGCAGCAGTCGCTCGCTTTCAACGGTGGTAAAGCGGTCTTCGCCGTGGAAACGACCAAAGCGCTGGCCCGCCGGTGAGCTGTGCAGCGGGATATAGTGGAACACCGACAGGATCTCCGCCTCTTTCAGCCAGGCAATCAGCGCGCCGCGGTCCTCGCTGTCGCGCAGCCTGAGGTGGAACATATGCGCGTTGTGCGCGCAGTCGGCCGGAATATTCGCCAGCGTAATCCGCCCGCTGGCGGCGATCGGCTGCAGCGCATCCGCGTAGTTCTGCCACAGGCGCAGGCGCTGCTGGTTGATCTGCTCTGCCGCCTCCAGCTGTGCCCACAGGTAAGCCGCCTGCAGGTCGGCCATCAGATAGCTGGATCCGACATCGCGCCAGGTGTACTTATCCACCTGCCCGCGGAAGAACTGGCTGCGGTTGGTCCCCTTTTCACGGACGATTTCCGCCCGCTCGACCAGCGCCGGATCGTTGATCAGCGTCGCGCCGCCCTCGCCGCCGGCGGTATAATTCTTGGTTTCATGGAAGCTGAAGCAGCCGATATGGCCAATCGTTCCTAACGCACGCCCCTTATAGGTGGACATCACGCCCTGCGCGGCGTCTTCCACCACCCACAGCTGATGTTGCTTCGCCAGCGCCATAATGGTGTCCATCTCGCAGGCCACGCCCGCATAGTGCACCGGCACGATGGCTTTGGTTTTGTCGGTGATCGCTGCTTCAATCAGCGTTTCATCAATATTCAGCGTATCCGGACGCACGTCGACAAAGACGATAGTCGCGCCGCGCAGCACAAAGGCGTTGGCGGTGGAGACGAAGGTGTAACTCGGCATAATCACTTCATCGCCGGGCTGAATATCAATCAGGATCGCGGCCATCTCCAGCGAGGCGGTGCAGGAGGGGGTCAGCAGCACCTTGCGGCAGTGAAAGCGCTGCTCCATCCACTGCTGGCAGCGGCGGGTAAAGCCGCCGTCGCCGCACAGCTTGCCGCTGCCCATCGCTGACTGCAGGTAGTCCAGTTCGGTTCCCACCACCGGTGGTGCATTAAACGTAATCATGATGTTTTCCTGTATAACCAATAGGCGGTGCGTTCAATCACGCCACCGCAACGAAGGTAGAGCCGTAGCGCGGCCAGGTTGCCCAGCTGCGTTGCAACATGAAGCCGCTCCAGACGCCGCGCGCGGCTCCAGTCGCTGGCGGCCGCCATCAGCCGCTGGCCAACCCCCAGCCCCTGTGCCGCGGGCAGCACCGCCAGCAGGCCAATCCGCGCCGAGCCGTCGGCCAGCTCGCGCAGCGAGACAAATCCCTGCATCGCGCCCTGTTGATCCACGGCCAGCAGGCACTGGTGGTCGAAGGTGCCCAGCACCGCCTTCTCCGCCCACTCGGCGTACAGGCGACCGCTGTCGCCGGCGGCAAACCACGGCGTACGAAAACGGCTGAAGGAGAAGGCTTCCGCGGCCATCTGGCGCAGCGCGGGGATATGCTCCGGCCGGGCAATGCGGACGCCCTCCGGGCGGCCGGTAGCGGCAATGCCCAGCACGCAGTCCACTTCGGCTTCCACCAGCTGGAAGCCGAGTGCGTTTACCGCATCCAGTTCGGCGCTCTGCTGCGCCGGCAGTTTCACCTGGACGAGATCGTAGTCATCCAGCCTCTCGGGCAGCAGCAGAGTCTCCCCCTGCAGCTCAAGCAGCGCGCTGTTATGATCAAAAAAGGCGTTTTCCCACGCCAGTGGTTTAAGCGTGGCAAACACAGATTGCCTCCAGAGTGATAAGCGGCATCATCGCCAGACGCCTTTGGTATCGACAATCCACGGCTGGCGGACAGTTTCTGCTGCCACCGCCTTAAACTGGCGGTGATCGACCAGCATCACCAGCACGTCGGCCTGCTGCAGCGCCTCGTCCAGCGACAGCAGCGTGGCCTTCTGCGCCAGGCGCGCGGGCAGCTGCTGAATATGCGGCTCTACCACCAGGGTACTGCCCTGATGCCAGTCCGCAATCATCGCCGCCACCTGCATCGCCGGGCTTTCACGCAGGTCGTCGATATCCGGCTTAAAGGCCAGACCGAAGCAGGCGATTTTCAGCTCGCTGGCGCGCCGGTCGCTGGCCTGCAGGCACTCTGCCACCTGCTTTTGCACCTGTTCAAGCACCCGGTACGGCTTGCCGTCGTTAACCTCACGGGCGGTACGTATCAGTTGCGCCTGTTGCGGGTTTTGCGCCACGATAAACCACGGGTCGACCGCAATACAGTGGCCGCCGACACCGGGGCCGGGCTGCAGGATATTGACGCGCGGATGGCGATTCGCCAGGCGGATCAGCTCCCAGACGTTGATCTGCTGCTCGGCGCAGATCAGCGACAGCTCGTTGGCAAAGGCGATATTGACGTCACGGAAGCTGTTCTCGGTGAGCTTGCACATTTCGGCGGTGCGGGCATTGGTCACCACGCACTCCCCTTCGAGGAACAGGTTATACAGGTCGCAGGCGCGCTGCGAGCTGGCCGCGCTCATACCGCCAATCACCCGGTCGTTCTTAACCAGCTCGACCATTACCTTGCCCGGCAGCACCCGCTCCGGGCAGTAGGCAATGCGGATATCTGCCGTTTCACCCACCTGCTGTGGGAAGGTCAGATCGGGTCGCTCAGCGGCCAGCAGGGCGGCCATCTGCTCGGTGGCACCGACCGGCGAGGTGGATTCCAGAATCACCAGGTCGCCGGCTTTCAGTACCGCGGCAACCGAGCGCGCGGCGGCCTCAACCCAGGCCATATCCGGCTGATGCTGCTCTTTAAACGGCGTCGGTACCGCAATCAGAAAGGCGTCCGCAGGTTCAGGCACGGTGGTTGCGCGCAGGAAACCGCCTTCTACCGCCGTTTTCACCACCCGATCCAGATCCGGCTCAACGATATGGATTTCGCCGCGATTGATGGTTTCCACCGCGTGGGCGTTGATATCAACGCCAATCACCTGCTTCTGGCAGGAGGCAAACGCCGCTGCGGTCGGCAGGCCGATATATCCCAGGCCAATGACTGAAATAGTATTGAAACTCATAATGTTATCCGGTTATTTTTCAGAACTTCTACGATGCGCTGGCAGGCCAGTCCGTCACCGTACGGATTGTGGGCATGGCTCATCGTCTGCCACGCCTCGTTGTCGTTTAGCAGTCGCGTCACTTCGCTGACAATTTTTTGCTGGTCGGTCCCCACCAGTCTGACCGTACCGGCGTCGAGTGCCTCCGGCCGCTCGGTGGTATCACGCATCACCAGTACCGGTTTCCCCAGCGACGGTGCCTCTTCCTGGATACCACCGGAATCGGTCAGGATCAGCCAGGCGCGGTCCATCAGCCAGACAAAGGGCAGATACTCCTGCGGCTCGATCAGTACTATGTTGTCAATACCGCGCAGGATGCGGTTCACCGGTTCGCTGACGTTAGGATTGAGATGTACCGGGTAGACAATCTGCAGCTGTGGGTGCAGACGGGCGATCTCCGCCAGCGCGTTACAGATGCGCTCAAAGCCGCCGCCGAAGCTTTCGCGACGATGACCGGTCACCAGCAGCATTTTCTTGTCTGCATCAAGGAACGGATAGCGTGCCGCCATGCTGTTGTGCAGCGCGGCGTCACTCAGAACCCGGTCACGCACCCAGAACAGCGCGTCAATCACCGTGTTGCCGGTGACGAAAATACGCGAAGCCGGCACGTTCTCCCGCTGCAGGTTCTGTTGTGAGCGCTGCGTCGGTGCAAAGTGATAGCTGGCGAGGTGCCCGGTCAGCGTGCGGTTGGCCTCTTCCGGCCACGGCGACCACAGGTCGCCGGTACGCAGTCCCGCTTCAACGTGACCGACCGGAATGCGGTGATAAAACGCCGCCAGGCTCGCGGCCAGCGTGGTGGTGGTATCGCCGTGCACCAGCACCACGTCGGGAGTAAAGTCGGCAAACACCGTTTTCAGCCCCTCAAGAATGCGGCTGGTGATTTCAGTCAGTTCCTGGCCCGGCCGCATGATGTTCAGGTCGTAATCCGGTACCAGAGAGAACAGATGCAGCACCTGATCGAGCATTTCACGATGCTGGGCGGTCACGCACAGGCGTGATTCGATCGAAGCGTCCTGAGCCAGCGCGTGGACCAGAGGTGCCATCTTGATGGCTTCAGGGCGTGTGCCGAAAACTGTTAATACTTTCACCGTTGCTCTCTCTGTCGTTCCATTGTTGAACTGCATTCGCCGGGCATCCTTAGCCACGGCGCCGTCTGACCAGCGCCGTACCTGCACCGATCAACACCCCTACCGATCCCCACATGATCATCAGCAGCAGACGGCGCGGGCTGTCACGCGTCACCGGCTCTTCCGGCGTGCGCAGGTAGCGCCAGGCCTTAAAGGAGGAGACCAGCGTCGGCCCAACGTTCAGCGTCGCCAGCATGGCACGGTTTTGATCGTATTCGAGGTCGTAGTCCGGGCCACTGGCGCGCAGGTTTTCCAGCCGCGCCTGCAGCATAGGCCGCCCCAGCAGGTAGAGCTCAGAGTCCGGCAGCTGCTCAGACGGCGTAGCGGTATGGGCCTGCTCCAGCCCCTGGGTCTGGGCGATTTTCAGCGCCTGCTGGACGCTGTTGAGCTGGCGATCGTAAATCGCCTTCGCCACCGCTTCCTGACGCTTAATCTGCGCTTTTAGCTGGATGGTGCGTGCGGCCCAGGCCCCGGATAATGCATCATTCAGATGCGCGGTAGCCCGGGCGTTGGCAAAGGCCACGTACTGACGCAGCAGCGTGTTGGCTTCCGCCGAAGTCTCTGCCACCAGTTTCACGGTGTCATTGGTTTTTTTGAGGCTGTCCGCCGGCTGATACTGAATACTGGCAATCAGCTTATCCAGCAGTACCGCGTCATCCGCCACTTTGCCGACCTGCCGCTGTTTGTAGTAAGCAGACTGCAGCCAGAAGTCACGCCGGGTATCCCATGCGGAGAGCTGCATGACAAACTCCTGGTAGGCTTCGTCCATCACGTTCGGCAGCGTGGCGTTAGGATTACCGTTACGCAGGTCCAGATTATTAAGGAACTGCTGCTGTGAGTAGTAGCCGGCGAGGGTATTGACCGTTGGGCGGTCGGTAATCGCCGTCGTGCTCCACTGTGGCGTTACCAGCAGCGACCAGACCAGCGCCAGCAGGGCGAACAGCGCACCACCACCGACGATCCACCCTTTACCGCGCCACAGCGTGCAGCACAGGCCCCGAATATCCAGTTCGTTATCTGCAGCGTCAGGATAAGTCATGCATCATTTCCTTGTTGTCGAACATTATCGTTCAAAAAGTCAGCGGTCGTTCTCGTTATTACGCAGGCGACGCTTCAGGCGTTTAATCATCCGCGCCACGCGCCACGCACGTTTAATACAGTAGCCGTACAACATAAAGGCCAGTAAAAACAGAACCAGCATTACCCATTCAGGAGTGAAGCTCAGGTACTCACCCAGCACGCCCACCAGCGCCAGCACGGCGGCCGCGAGGGTGATCAGCACAAAAGCCTGACGCGAGGTGAACCCGGCACGCATAATCAGGTGGTGAATATGCTGGCGATCCGCAGAAAACGGGCTCATACCCTTACTCAGACGCCGGTACATGATCGCCACCATGTCCATCAGCGGAATGGCAATCAGCCACAGCGCCGTCACCGGCGTAATCGGGTGGCTCTCTCCCTGGGTGGTCTCCAGCAGGATCCAGATAATGGTGAAACCAATCAGCGTGCTGCCGGCATCGCCCATAAACACTTTGTTGTGGCGGCCGAACACGCCGAGGTTCAGTAAAATATAGGGCAAAATCGCCGCAATCATAGTGAAGCACCACATTGCCAGGCTCAGCTGACCGTCGGACAACAGGATCATGCCCATCGCGAAGAAGGTGACGCAGGACAACCCGCCCAGCAGTCCATCGATGCCATCGACCATATTGAACGCGTTGATCGCCGCCCAGACGGCAAACAGGGTCAGCACGTAGCCAAACGGGCCGACGATCAGCTCCCAGGGGCCGAAAATATAGCCAAGGCTGAGCAGATACAGCTTCGCCTTGACCATCATCACCACCGCCACGCCGGCCTGAACCACCGCGCGAATTTTTACGCTGATATCGAAGCGGTCATCCAGCGCCCCGACCAGCACCAGCGCGGCGGCGCAGCCCAGATACAGCAGAAAATGGGGGACATAAAAGTCGGTCATCAGCCAGGCAAAACAGCTGCCGGCAAATACCGAAATACCCCCGACCAGCGGGATGGTTCCCTGGTGGCGTTTGCGGTAGTTAGGCTTGTCCACCAGGCCGATTTTTATAGCCACCTTGCGGGCAAAAAACAGGAACGCCAGTGAAAATAAAAAAATCAGGGCAAGTTCTGTACTCATATTGAGTAAATTCACATTAACCAGCTCTCAGCTAAGAATTAGCGCAATGTTATAAGCAATTTTGGTGCCATAATCATTAGTGTAATTCAGATTTTATTGGTCAGGCCCCGCACAAGCAACGTATCAGACACGTTAATTTGCACGAACTTGCAGGTGCACTCCCGCGTGTAAAACAGCGTATAGAGCAGAAACGAAAAACGCCACGACTATGCGTGGCGTTTCCCGAGTTTAGAACACAGCTGTGACGGTTGACCGTTACGAACGCTTCATCATGTCGAAGAAGTCATCGTTGGTTTTGGTCATCGCCAGCTTGTTGATGAGGAATTCCATTGCGTCAATCTCACCCATCGGGTGGATGATTTTACGCAGGATCCACATCTTCTGCAGCTCTTCCGAGGTGGTAAGCAGCTCTTCTTTACGTGTACCAGAACGGTTGTAGTCGATAGCCGGGAACACACGCTTCTCAGCGATTTTACGCGCCAGGTGCAGTTCCATGTTGCCGGTACCTTTGAACTCTTCGTAGATCACTTCGTCCATCTTCGAACCGGTATCAACCAGCGCGGTGGCGATAATGGTCAGGCTACCGCCCTCTTCCACGTTACGTGCCGCACCGAAGAAACGCTTCGGACGGTGCAGGGCGTTGGCATCCACACCACCGGTAAGTACCTTGCCAGAGGCCGGTACCACGGTGTTGTAGGCACGCGCCAGGCGGGTGATGGAGTCCAGCAGGATGATCACGTCTTTTTTGTGCTCGACCAGGCGCTTGGCCTTTTCGATCACCATCTCAGCAACCTGAACGTGGCGCGATGCTGGCTCATCAAAGGTAGAAGCAATGACTTCGCCTTTAACCAGACGCTGCATCTCGGTCACTTCTTCCGGACGCTCGTCAATCAGCAGCACCATCAGCACGCAGTCAGGATGGTTATAAGCAATGCTCTGCGCGATGTTCTGCAGCAGCATGGTTTTACCGGCTTTAGGCGGTGCCACGATCAGACCACGCTGACCGCGACCAATTGGCGATGCCAGGTCGAGCACGCGAGCTGTCAGATCTTCCGTTGAACCGTTACCGCGCTCCATACGCAGACGCGAGTTAGCGTGCAGCGGCGTTAAGTTCTCAAACAGGATCTTGTTACGGGCATTTTCAGGCTTGTCGTAGTTAACTTCGTTAACTTTCAACAGCGCAAAGTAACGCTCACCCTCTTTTGGCGGTCGAATCTTGCCAGAGATGGAGTCACCAGTGCGGAGGTTAAAGCGGCGGATTTGGCTAGGGGAAACGTAGATATCATCGGGACCGGCGAGGTAGGAGCTGTCTCCAGAACGGAGGAAACCAAATCCATCCTGCAATATCTCGAGTACGCCGTCGCCGAAGATGTCTTCGCCACTTTTCGCGTGTTGCTTGAGGATGGCGAAGATAATGTCCTGTTTGCGCAAGCGCGCCAGGTTTTCCAGCCCCATATTTTCGCCGAGAGTGATCAGGTCAGAAACCGGCGTATTTTTTAATTCGGTAAGATTCATAATGGTGGGTTCTTAAACTCGGGGTAAAACTTGAACTGTTTGTCGTCAATGGTATGGCTAGAGATCCATGCCTGTTTAATGGCGGTCTGTTCCCGGGTCCACTCGATGATCGCATGCAGGATAACGCAGATCTGAGACGAGGAGACGGTAAGGAAAGTGCCGGAATTCAGTTGATACTAACCGTCAGATTGCTGAATGTCTGTAAAACTGTGATGAATACAGCGTTCAACAAGGAAAAAATCTAAAGATGCAAACTAGCAAGGTAAGTTCGTCGTGCAGTGAATTTAACTTAGCACGCCTAAAGCCGGGCGTCCAGCGGTCAGAAAAAAAATCCGCAGCGCAGGACGCCGGTATCGTGTGATTAGCCCAGGTTCGCGTTCAGGAACTCTTTCAGCTGACCTTTAGACAGTGCGCCCACCTTGGTGGCTGCCACTTCGCCGTTCTTGAACAGCAGCAGGGTTGGGATACCGCGGATGCCGTATTTAGGGGCAGTGGCCGGGTTCTCATCGATGTTCAGCTTGGTAACGGTCAGTTTACCTTCGTACTCTTCTGCCACTTCATCAAGAATTGGCGCGATCATTTTGCACGGGCCACACCACTCGGCCCAGAAGTCGACCAGGGTCACGCCTTCAGCTTGCAGAACTTGCGTTACGAAGCTGTCATCTGTCAGGTGAATAATTTTATCGCTCATGTTTACTCCAGGAGATTATCTTTACCTAAATGATGTAGCAGGAAGCAGCATCAGGTTAGCGTTATTTCACTCGCTTTTATTTCAACGGATATGCTTTCGTAAAGCAATACTAAGCTGATATTCTACCACACTATGAGCAAAACACACTTAACCGAAAAGAAGTTTTCCGACTTCGCCCTGCACGCTCAGGTGATTGAAGCCCTTGAAACTAAAGGCTTTCAAAATTGCACGCCTATTCAGGCGCTGGCATTACCGTTTACGCTCTCCGGGCGTGATGTAGCAGGTCAGGCGCAAACCGGTACCGGCAAAACGATGGCGTTTCTGACGTCAACGTTTCATCATCTTCTCTCTCACCCCGCTCCGGAAGGTCGCCAGGTTAATCAACCGCGCGCGCTGATTCTGGCTCCGACCCGCGAACTGGCGGTTCAGATCCATGCGGATGCAGAGCCGCTGGCGCAGGTAACCGGACTGAAACTCGGTCTGGCTTACGGTGGCGATGGCTACGATAAGCAACTGAAAGTGCTGGAAAGCGGTGTTGATATCCTGATTGGCACCACCGGCCGTTTAATCGATTACGTCAAACAGAACCACGTTAATCTGGGCGCGATCCAGGTGGTGGTACTTGACGAAGCCGATCGCATGTTCGATCTCGGCTTTATTAAAGACATCCGCTGGCTGTTCCGCCGCATGCCTGCCGCCAACCAGCGCCTGAATATGTTGTTCTCCGCCACGCTGTCATTCCGCGTGCGTGAACTGGCTTTTGAGAACATGAACAACGCGGAATACGTAGAAGTCGAGCCAGAGCAAAAAACCGGACACCGTATTAAAGAAGAGCTGTTCTACCCTTCCAACGAAGAAAAAATGCGTTTGCTGCAAACGCTGCTGGAAGAAGAGTGGCCGGATCGCGCCATCATTTTTGCCAACACCAAGCACCGCTGTGAAGATATCTGGGGCCACCTGGCCGCCGATGGTCACCGCGTGGGTCTGCTGACAGGCGACGTGGCGCAGAAAAAGCGCCTGCGTATCCTGGAAGATTTCACTAAGGGTGATGTCGATATCCTGGTGGCGACCGACGTGGCCGCGCGTGGTCTGCATATCCCGGCCGTGACGCATGTCTTCAACTACGATCTGCCTGACGATCGTGAAGACTACGTGCACCGTATTGGCCGTACCGGCCGTGCCGGTGCCAACGGTCACTCAATCAGCCTCGCCTGTGAAGAGTACGCGCTGAACCTGCCGGCGATTGAAGAGTATATCGGTCACAGCATTCCGGTCAGCCGCTATAACAGCGATGCGCTGATGAGCGAACTGCCGCCGCCGAAGCGTTTAACCCGCAACCGCACCGGTAACAACCTGCGTCGTGGCGGCAACAACAATCGCCGTGGCAGCGCGCCGCGCAGCCCCAACCGCAAACGCCCGGGTTAAGCCACCATGCTGAGCGCGTCATCACTTTATGCTGCCATCGATCTCGGATCGAACAGTTTTCATATGCTGGTGGTGCGCGAAGTGGCTGGCAGTATCCAGACCATTGCCCGCATCAAACGCAAGGTGCGCCTGGCGGCCGGGCTGGACAGCCAAAGCCAGCTCTCTGGTGAAGCCATGGAGCGCGGCTGGCAGTGCCTGCGGCTGTTTTCCGAACAGCTGCAGGATATCCCGTCGGAACAGATCCGCGTGGTGGCGACCGCCACCTTGCGTATCGCCGCTAACGCCGGCGAGTTCCTGATCGCTGCTCAACAGATCCTCGGTTGCCCGATCAACGTGATCAGCGGTGAAGAGGAGGCGCGCCTGATCTACCAGGGGGTGGCCCACACCACCGGTGGTGCGGATAAACGTCTGGTGGTGGATATCGGCGGCGGCAGCACCGAGCTGGTTACCGGCAAGGGCGCGCAAACGACCGCGCTGTTCAGCCTGTCGATGGGCTGCGTCACCTGGCTGGAACGCTATTTCGCCGATCGCCACCTTGGCCGTGAGAACTTCGCTCAGGCAGAGGCCGCCGCCCGTGAGATGATCCGTCCGGTGGCCGCGGTGTTGCGCGAGCAGAGCTGGCAGATCTGTGTCGGCGCGTCCGGCACCGTGCAGGCGCTGCAGGAAATCATGATGGCGCAGGGCATGGACGAGCGGATTACGCTCGGCAAGCTGCAGCAGTTGAAGCAGCGCGCCATTCAGTGCGGCAAGCTGGAAGAGCTGGAGATCGAAGGCCTGACGCTGGAGCGGGCGCTGGTGTTCCCCAGCGGCCTGTCGATCCTGATCGCCATCTTTATCGAGCTGAATATCGAGAGTATGACGCTGGCCGGTGGCGCGCTGCGCGAAGGCCTGGTCTACGGCATGCTGCACCTGCCGGTGGATCGCGATATTCGCAGCAGGACGCTGCACAACGTTCAACGCCGTTTTACGATCGATGCAGAACAGGCCGAGCGCGTCCGCCAGCTGGCCGAGAGTTTCGCCCGCCAGATTAGCCAGAACTGGAAGCTGGATGACATCAGCCGGGAGCTGCTGGACAGCGCCTGTCTGATCCATGAAATTGGGTTGAGCGTCGATTTCCGTCAGGCGCCACAGCATGCGGCCTATCTGGTGCGCAATCTCGATCTGCCCGGCTTTACTCCGGCCCAGAAAAAACTGCTGGCAACCCTGCTGCAGAATCAGCGAAACGGCATCGATCTGGCGTTACTGAGCCAGCAAAATGCCGTGCCGCCGCGGGTGGCGGAACGTCTTTCGCGCCTGCTGCGGTTGGCGATCATTTTTGCCAGCCGCCGCCGCGATAATACGCTGCCTGCGGTGCGCCTGCTGGCGGAGGAAGACACCCTTACGCTGACCCTGCCAGCCGGCTGGCTGGAAGCCCATCCGCTGCGCGCCGAGCTGCTTGAGCAGGAAGTGCACTGGCAAAGCTATGTGCACTGGTCGCTGACGATTGTCTGAACATTAAACCGGAAGGCGATGTATGTCACCTTCCAGTATCTTTATTACTCTTCGATAGTCAAATTGTAATGCTGAATAATGGCTGCCATTATCTTCGTTGAAATCAGTTCATGGACATAGGTTGTTGGATGCACGTTATCCCAGAACAGGTGAACCTTATCATGTCGACATGATGGCGAAGGTTTGAAATTAAAAATATAATCCGGCAAGGGTAAAATGTTGTTGATGTCCAGGCAGGCATGTTTTACATCATCAATGCCATGCTCCCCCGGGTTTTTCACCAGGTCATTGAAGATTTTCTCAACATCAATAAGATAAATATCAACGTTACCTCGGTTACGGTATTCATGGCGTTTTACGCTCTCTTTTATTCCGTTGTTAAGGACGCGTACGTAATCCTTTAACCTGAGCCTTTCGCTATCAGACTTATCCTGCATCCCCGGCACCAGAGAAACATCAGGTGCCGTCATTACGATGATGCTCTTCGCTCCCAGGCTCGTCAGCCGGGAAATCCCCTTATCGATATTAGATATCATCTCTTCAGGTTCAATATCACCATTCATCAGATCATTACCACCGGCCATGATTGAAAAGAGCGATTTCCCTGCATTGTAGTTTTTGTCTTCATTCATATAGGAAACGAAAGAGTCGATCTGCTTGTCAATTCCAGGGATCTTAATCAGCCCCAGTACAGAGGTATCTTTTGTTTCAGCCCCTCCCACCGCCCAGTTGTAGGAATGAATCCCCAGATTTCCAGCCAGATACTCGTGCCAGACATAGCCATTACTGAAATGTCCACGATACCAGGTCTTTGAATTCGGGGCTTTCCACATTGAGGCATTGAATACGTTGCTGTTGTCAGTCAGGCTGTCACCAAAGGTTATGATACGTTCGAATGCGCCATTTTTCCTCAATCCTTTAGCATCATAATTCATTGACCAGATCGTGTGGTCAAAAGACTGACTATTATCCGCAGCATATATTTCCAACTGTCTGACATTTACCCCCTCACTGGCCAGCGTTTTCCTGCAAATTTCTTCCAGCTTTTTATATGGCGTGTCAGTGTAGAACATATTCTTCCACTGCATTATAAAATTCGACCACCAGTGGCCATTGAGTTTATAGTATCCGCTGCCAGACTCATTTTTTGCCCAGTACCAGGTGCTTCCGGGGTGAGCCTGATTATTGTCCAGACGAGTAATGCATCGCATGTAGGTATAGGTTGACTTTTGCCCTAAAAAAACCCTTTGCGAAGGACGATCATTATTATCAAAATCAGTTTTTATCAATGGCGTTTCGCCCAGATAATTATCCAGCTCTACCACCGGGAATACACTTTTCTCATCATCCTCACTCGCGAGTGCGACGGATGATAACGCACCACCTAATAGCACCAATGAAATAGAAAACAGAATATTTTTTTTCATAAAGATCCCTTTAGACGTCGAAATAAATTGAACGTCAAAGGATAATCACTATCGAAAAAAATTATGACTTTTGAAAACTTAAAACCCATTTACTTTATTAATACAGGGCAGCCAGGTAACTGAAAAAACCCCTTATTTTCTTGCTTTATCCAGCATTGCTCTTAATCCCGCCACCCGGCTCTGCCCGGTCTGCATCCGCTCTTCGGCGCTGACCACTTTACGCTCACTTTCCCAGTTCACATCGTCCTGCGGCAGCTCAAGCAGAAAACGGCTTGGCTCCGGGCGCACCAGCTCACCGTACTGGCGGCGCTCGCGGCACAGGGTGAAGGTCAGCTCTTTCTGTGCGCGGGTAATCCCCACGTAGGCCAGACGCCGCTCCTCCTCGATATTGTTCTCATCAATGCTGCTCTGGTGCGGTAACAGCCCCTCTTCCATGCCGACCATATAGACATAGGGAAACTCCAGCCCTTTGGAGGCGTGCAGGGTCATCAGCTGCACCTGATCAAGCTCCTCGTCACTTTCACCGCGCTCCATCATGTCGCGCAGGGTAAAGCGCGTCACCACCTGGGTCAGCGTCATCGGTTCATCAATGTCGCTGCCTTCCAGCATTTCGGTCATCCACTGGAACAGCGTGTTGACGTTTTTCATGCGCATTTCGGCGGCTTTCGGGCTGGCCGAGGTTTCAAACAGCCAGCTCTCATAGTCAATACCACGGATCAGATCGCGCACTGCGGCGACCGGCTCGCGTTCCGCCAGCCGTGCCACCTCCTGCAGCCAGCTGGTAAAGCGCTGCAGGGATTCCAGCCCGCGTCCGGTCAGCGTCTGGCTGAGACCCATATCGAAGCTGGCGGTAAACAGGCTTTTATTACGCTGCATTGCCCACTCGCCGAGCTTTTGCAGCGTGGCGGCGCCGATCTCACGGCGTGGCGTGTTAACGATGCGCATAAAGGCGCTGTCATCGTCAGCGTTGGTCAGTACCCGCAGGTAGGCCAGCAGATCTTTGATTTCCGGGCGCGAGAAGAACGAGGTGCCGCCGGAGATGCGGTAAGGGATACGGTTCTGCATCAGCATCTTTTCAAACACGCGCGACTGATGGTTTCCGCGGTAGAGGATGGCATAATCCTTGTACTGTGTTTTATTAATAAAGTGGTGGGCGATCAGCTCGCCGATCACCCGCTCCGCCTCATGATCCTCATGGTTGGCGGTCACCACCTTCAGCTCAACCCCGTAGCCCAGCTCGGAGAACAGTCGCTTTTCAAACACGTGCGGGTTGTTGGCGATCAGGATATTGGCTGCCTTGAGAATACGTTCGGACGAACGGTAGTTCTGCTCCAGCTTGATCACCTGCAGCGCCGGGAAGTCCTCTTTCAACAGCACCAGGTTCTGCGGCCGTGCCCCGCGCCAGGAGTAGATTGACTGGTCGTCGTCACCCACCACGGTAAAACGCGCCCGTGCACCCACCAGCAGCTTCACCAGCTCGTACTGGCTGGTGTTGGTATCCTGGTATTCGTCAACCAGCAGATAGCGAATGCGCTGCTGCCAGCGTTCACGCACCTCCAGGTTGCGCTGGAACAGCAGCGTCGGCAGCAGGATCAGATCATCGAAGTCCAGTACGTTGCAGGACTTCAGATGCCTGTCATACAGTGCATAACAGTGGGCGAACAGCTTGTCGCGCTCCGACTGTGCGCCTGCCGCTGCCCGCGACGGATCCAGCAGATCGTTCTTCCAGTTGGAGATCGTCGAGATCAGCTGCTGCAGCAGGTTTTTGTCGTTCTCCAGCCACTCTTCGGTGAGATCTTTCAGCAGCGCCAGCTGATCCTGATCGTCAAACAGTGAAAAGTTGGATTTCATCCCCAGCGCGGCGTACTCGCGTTTAATAATCTCCAGCCCGAGGGTATGGAAGGTCGAAATCATCAGCCCGCGCGCCTCTTTACGCCCCAGCGTCTGCGCCACGCGCTCTTTCATTTCGCGCGAGGCCTTATTGGTGAAGGTCACCGCGGCGATATGTCGCGCCTGATAACCGCATTCGCGGATCAGGTGGGCAATTTTATTGGTAATCACTCGCGTCTTGCCCGAACCGGCTCCGGCCAGCACCAGGCAGGGCCCGGTGACAAATTCGACGGCATGTTGCTGACCAGGATTAAGACGCATAGCTTGAAAATTCCACAGGTATAAACAGGCGGGCAGTATACCCAAAGATGCCCGGACTGTGGAGAAGGGATAGGATCGAGGCCCCGTAAAGGGGCCAAAAAAAACAGGCAGAGGCAGCCGGACGCGCTCTGCCTGAATGCATGACAGGCTTAGCCCAGCTTCTTGCGCAGCCAGTAGTCGACGCTGACGTAACGCCCACCGCCCCAGAACAACAGCACCAGCAGCATCACAAAATAGGTGGTCGAAAACTCCATCCCGTTGTTGAGGATCACCGGGTCACCGAGTTCGGTAATATAGTTGTAACGGCCGGGGAAGTTCGCCTGCAGCCACTGCAGGAAAATCGCCAGGCGCTGGCTGGACTCCATCGTATTACTGGCAATGGCCAGCCACCCGTGCGACCAGTGCACCATAGAACTGGCCACGCTCATCAGCACGATCATCGGGATAGAGATAATCCGCGTAAACAGACCCAGCGCAATACAGACCAGCCCAATGACCTCTGTCCCGGTGGCCAGTAGCGCCATCAGCCAGGGAAACGGCAGATCCAGCCCACCCTGGGAGGCCGGCGTGGAAAACCAGGCCACCGTACCGCTGAAACCCACCACTTTTGAGTGTGCCCCTTCGTAAATCACCGGCAGCAGATACAGGCGAATGGCCAGCAGGGCGATAAAGTCTGCCTTCCGGCACTTTGCCACCACCTGATCGTACAGTGAAAGAAGTTTGTTTTTCATAGAAGGTCCTTATCGTGTTTGCAGCGAAATAAAGTCAATTTCCTGGTTACGGTTAAGCCATTCCCCCAGATAGCGGGCATCGCTTGCGTTTAGCGCCTGTTCCAGACTGGCAACAAGACAGAGCTGTTGATCAACAATCAAATGCAGCATCTGGCCATCAAAGGCGGTCAGCCGTTTTTTCACCACCTTGTGATGGCGGTTTCTGAAAATTCCGCAGGGGAGTTGCCCCTCATTAATCTGATAACCGCCTTCATCAGAAAAAACGCCGGAGAACTGAATGCAGTTCAGCGTTGGATTGATCGTGACCGCCAGAGGCGTAGCCGGGTCATGGTGATCCGCGCTTTGCAACGGTATTTCCGCCGGATCAATTTCCACCGCCAGCAGCACCCACTCGTATTCAATCAGCTGACATTCAGCACGACTGACGGCGTGAGTACGGTGGATAAAATGGACAAATTCTGTCGCAATGTGGTGGAATTCAGCCTCCTCTGCGCCATGCTCCTCCAGAAAACGTGCGGCGAGCTGCTTAATGCGTTGCGGACCCGCCTGCTGACTGAACTGCGGGAACGAACTGCCGATCACTTCACTCACACTGCCGCGTAAAAACGCGCGGTAGTTGCGTACGGCAGTGGGAAAAACCTCGCCCTCTTTCTCCCGTAACTGTGCGGAGAAATTACGAATAAGCTGCGCGATGCGTCTGGGTGGCTGGCTCATGTTCGCTCCTTGCCTGATGAATAAACTCAGTAACCGTGACCAGTTCCTCGCACAGCGTGTTCAGGGGGGGGACATGGTTATCACGCTCCAGCAGCAGCGGCCGGGTGCCGTGAAAACGAAATGTCTCCCGCGCCAGCCGCAACACATCGTCATCTACCGGCATGCCGTGGGTATCCAGCAGGCCGCTGGGGGTGTGCAGGTGTCCGGCAATGTGGTAATAACGAATTTTCTCACCGGGTAGCGCACGTATATAGCTCAGCGCGTCATAACCATGATTCTGTGCATTGACCCAGACGTTGTTGATATCCAACAACATTTCGCAGGGGCTTTTTTCCAGTAACGCCAGCCAGAACTCGATCTCCGGCATTTCGCCGGCATAACCGTGATACCAGGAGATATTTTCCAGCACCAGCGGGCGATCGAGGATATCCACCACCTGACGAATGCGTCCCGCCAGATAATCGATATTCTCCGCGAAGCGGGGTACCGGCAGCAGGTCATAGAGATACCCTTGTTCATCGCGGCAGAAGCTAAGGTGATCGCTGTAAATGGCAATCTGGTACTCATCCAGAAAGCGCCGGATATTGGCCAGATAATCAAGATTAAGCGGAGAGAGATCGCCAATCGACAGGTTCAGGCCGTGAGCAACCAGCGGATAACGGCCGGCGATATCATTCAGCATGGTGCGCCGTGCGCCGCCGATATCCATCCAGTTATCCGGCGCCAGCTCCAGGAAATCGATGTGCGGGTGCCGCGGCTGCCCGCACAGATCGGCAAGGTGATCGCTCCTGAGTCCAATTCCCTTGCTGTCAGGCGCTATTGACCACATACGCCGCTGACCAGATTCGTGCCACAGGCTTTTTCCACCCCATCCGCTCTTAATCCACGCGCATGGGTGCCGCATTTACCGTCACGGGTTCTGACCATCAGATCCTGCGGGTTATGCTTAATTTCCGCCTTGCCGTAGATCTTCTCGGTACCGCATTTACCGCTGGCACATTTTCCCCCCGAGGTCGGGGCTTTTGCTACCGACGTTTCCGTGGCAGCTGTTTCAGTCTGGGCATGGGCAGCCGCCCCGGTCAGACCAACAAATGAACTCAAGGCGATGGAAAGCATCAGTTTATTTTTCATCACTATCTCCTTAACGCGCTAAGCTAATCGGGAAGCAGGACAGATCGCGGCTGGCGTAAACCTTGCCGTGATAGTATTTTTTAACGATATCAAGCGTGTCTTTTTTCAGAACCAGGCTCTTGCCCATGAAATGGTTCAGAACCAGGATTTTGGGCTGGACTTGTGCGGCAATTTTTCCCACTACCGATGGTGGCGCATGCATGAACTTCGATTCTGCATCGGCGTTTTCATCGATCGCCGCAGGCATAACCAGAATGTCGGCACCTTTAGCAAAATCGATAAACGCCTTGTTGGAGCCATTCTGATCGGCAGATACCACAATGACGCCTTCCGGACTTTCAATGCGGTACGCCAGGGTAGGTACATCGCCATGAGGAATACCTAACGCCGTAACCTTCAACCCATCCGCGTCATACACCGGCTGAGGGGTGGTAGATTTGTTATCAATATCTTCCAGGTTAACTTTCAGATTGATGCCGTCAGTGGCGTTGTACAAACCGGAAAGATAGGCGTAAGCGCCCTTATCTTTCGAGAACTGATCGGCAAAGTAGTCGGTCATTTTTGGGAAACCTGCGCCGCCCTCCGGCCCGGACAGCAGCACTTGCTCTTTATTACGCAGGAAAAATCCACCTTTCAGGATGGCAGCGAGGTCAGCAACGTGATCGGTATGCAGATGCGAAATCCCGATCAGTTTCAACTCTTCCAGCCGGGCGCCGGACTGACCAAAGCGTAAGAAGGTGCCGCCGCCAGCGTCAATCAGAATACGTGATTTACCTTTGTACCAGATGACTTCGCCGGAAGAGGCGCGCTTATCATCACTTATCGGCCCGCCTGAGCCTAACAGCTGCAGCGTGTAATCTTTACTTTGGCACTGTAATTCTGCCGCCAGCGTGCTGCCGGTAAAAACCAGCGCGGCGGAAAGCAGAGTGAGTTTGATTAATTTCATTTTCAATTCCTACTCCTTATGAATCAAAAAACCAGGTTGAATCAGAAATAACATTATTGATGGCGGAGCTATATAACCTTCGCAGTCAGCGAATAGCCGGTCAATAGTGAAAAGCATCGATTAAGAACGAGTAAGGTTATGACTCGATCTCAGATGAGTAACTTAGCCCGGCAATAATTCCGCAGGAACACGCCAGCAGCACCCCCAAAAACCAACAAAAATACCACATACTCCCTCCTTATTTTACGGCGCAGCAAATAGACATCCTGCTTTCCAAAAATATTTCTGAATAACAGAGACAGCGATTACCCCCCCCATTTCAGTTACGGCGAATGATGCTTCAGGGATTGATTGTTTTCCGCCTTTAAGCCATCCGGACCTTTACGGGCGAACCTTAACATCAGGAATATTTCGGCAATAAAGAACAGCGTATAGAGCGAACACACCAGAATCATTGAGAATAAGACATCGCCCCGGCTGAGTTCAGAACTGGCGGCGAAGGTGGGTAACACTTCACCAATCGCCCACGGCTGGCGGCCGTACTCAGAAACAAACCAGCCGCTCTCCATTGCCAGCCACGGCAACGGTAACCCGTACAGTGTCGCACGCAGCAGCCAGCGCTTCTCACCGACCCGACGGCGAAGAACGCTCCAGAAGGAGAGGAAAATAATCAGTACCAGGCCACATCCACAAACCACCATAATGCGGAATGCAAAAAAGAGCGGTGCCACCTGCGGAATAGAGTCTTTCACTGCCTGCCGGATATCAGCATCGGAGGCCCGGGTGATATCACTCATATAGCGTTTGAGCAGCAGGCCGTAACCCAGATCCTTTTTAACCGCATCAAACTCTTTGCGGACTTCCGGCGCGGGTGATGCGGGATCCCGTTGCAGCTTTTTCAGCAGCGCCCATGCCTTAATGCCGTTGCGGATCCGCACCTCATGTTCGTCCATTAACTGGTTGATTCCCGCAACCGGCGTGTCGAATGAGCGGGTCACCATCAGGCCCATCAGCCAGGGGATTTCAATGGCATAATGGTTGGTCTGCTGCGCCTGGTCGGGAATGCCAAACAATGTAATGCTGGCCGGGGCGGGCTGCGTCTGCCACTCGGCTTCAATGGCGGCCAGCTTGGTTTTTTGCACGTCGCCCATCTCATAGCCGGATTCATCTCCAAGCAGAACGGTAGCCAGCACCGCCGCCATACCAAATCCCGCCGCCACCACACAGGACATTTTGGCAAACTGCAGATTACGCCGCTTCAGTAAATACCAGCCGCTGATGGCCAGCACAAACATCGCACCGGTGGTATACCCTGCGGCGGCAGTATGAACAAACTTGACCTGCGCTACCGGATTAAAAATCACGTCAGCGAAGCTGTTCATCTCCATACGCATAGTATCCGGGTTGAAGGTCGCACCCACCGGATTTTGCATCCAGCCGTTGGCCAACAGGATCCAGAGTGCAGACATGCTGGAGCCGAATGCCACCAGCCAGGTGGTCATCAGATGCTGTACCCGGCTCAGACGATCCCAGCCAAAGAAGAACATGCCGACAAAGGTTGATTCCAGAAAAAAGGCCATCAGCCCTTCCAGCGCCAGCGGTGCGCCAAACACATCGCCGACATAATGGGAATAATATGACCAGTTAGTGCCAAACTGAAATTCGAATATTAATCCAGTGGTCACGCCCATCGCAAAGTTTATACCAAACAACTTCCCCCAGAACTTCGTCATCTCCTTATACAGAACTTTTCCCGTAATGACGTACAGGCTTTCCATAATTGCCAGTAAAAAAGAGAGCCCCAGCGTCAGGGGAACAAACAAAAAGTGGAACATCGCGGTTAACGCGAACTGTACCCGAGAGAGGGTGACCACATCCATTATCACGCTTATTCCTCCACAAAATGATCTTCCTGCCAGGAAATCAACCACCCACAATGATGCATTACCTGACGAGGAGAACGTTAACACGGGGGAAGTTATAGCGCGTAACTCATTATTTACTTGTTACTTACCTTTTTTTTAGATATTAAAAAATAATCACTATCAACTTCAGGTGAAAAACCTTTTTTACCTTAAAAATCACATACCCGATAATTAAGATAAAACTTATTATTCCCCTGGTACTCCATCTCACATCAATCCGTCCAGAAATAATATACTGCTCAGTAAAACAATGGTATGCGTTCCCGGCGAGACGGGCTTGCGTCACCTGCTGATACATCCCCTCATCATTTTCTGCCTGACCGCGCTGAATACGGACGCCGTCATCCCTGTTCTCCTGTTTCGGCCATGATGCTTTCCGTGTCTGTTCACGGCGATTGCCGGGCAGGCGATCGCGTGTTCATTATTTAGTCCGCGCGGCAGAAAGGCATTTAATGCCTCCTGTCGCGTGCCGTACGCTGAACAGGTATAGTAGCGCCATCCTGGCCACCGGCCTGAACTGACTGAATGATTCGGAGAACAACATGGCGAAGACCGCAGCAGCACTGCATATTCTGGTAAAAGAAGAGAAGCTGGCACAGGAGCTGTTAGCCCAGCTGCAGCAGGGTGCTGACTTTGAGAAGCTGGCGAAGAAGCACTCTACCTGCCCGTCAGGCAAGAAAGGCGGCCACCTTGGCGAATTCAAACAGGGTGCGATGGTGCCGGCGTTCGATAAAGTGGTGTTCTCCTGCCCGCTGATCGAACCCCAGGGCCCGCTGCACACCCAGTTCGGTTACCACATCATCAAAGTGATTTACCGCAACTAAAAAAAAAGACGCCCGCAGGGGCGTCTTTTTTTGTGGGCGGCACATCAGCCGCCCCGCGTCTGGCTGATTAGCCCGCAACCGCGATACGTTTCATATCGGTCATGTAGCCACGCAGCTTGCTGCCCACGGCTTCGATTGGGTGGTTACGAACCGCTTCGTTCACGTCACGCAGCTGTGCGTTATCCACCGCGTTGCCTTCGGTGCCCTGGCCCAGGTCGCCTGGCTGCAGGGTGGTCATGAACTCTTTCAGCAGCGGAACCGCAGCGAAGGAGAACAGGTAGT
This sequence comes from Erwinia sp. Leaf53, assembly GCF_001422605.1. Lineage (NCBI taxonomy): Bacteria > Pseudomonadati > Pseudomonadota > Gammaproteobacteria > Enterobacterales > Erwiniaceae > Erwinia > Erwinia sp. Leaf53. Next base: position 12,622 of record NZ_LMLK01000008.1, on the reverse strand, counting down.
TACCGTACTCGGCGGTATCAGAGATCACCACGTTCATTTCATACAGACGCTTACGCGCGATGGTGTTGGCAATCAGCGGCAGCTCGTGCAGCGACTCGTAGTAAGCTGACTCTTCGATGATGCCTGCGTCAACCATGGTTTCGAACGCCAGCTCAACGCCCGCTTTCACCATCGCAACCATCACTACGCCTTTGTCGTAGTAATCCTGCTCAGGGATCTTGCCTTCGAACTGTGGTGCGTTTTCGAATGCCGTTGCGCCGGTCTCTTCGCGCCAGGTCAGCAGGTTTTTGTCGTCGTTAGCCCAGTCAGCCATCATGCCGGAAGAGAACTCACCGGAGATGATGTCGTCCATGTGCTTCTGGAACAGCGGTGCCATGATGGTTTTCAGCTGCTCAGACAGCTCATAAGCGCGCAGTTTCGCCGGGTTAGACAGGCGATCCATCATCAGGGTGATACCGCCAAACTTCAGTGATTCGGTGATGGTTTCCCAGCCGAACTGCAGCAGTTTTTCAGCGTAAGCCGGGTCAGTACCTTCCGCCACCAGCTTGTCGAAGCACAGCAGTGAACCGGCCTGCAGCATACCGCACAGGATGGTCTGCTCACCCATCAGGTCAGATTTCACTTCGGCAACGAAGGAAGATTCCAGCACGCCCGCACGGTGACCGCCGGTTGCCGCAGCCCAGGCTTTAGCAATCGCCATGCCTTCGCCTTTCGGATCGTTTTCCGGGTGAACGGCCAGCAGCGTTGGCACGCCGAAACCACGCTTGTACTCTTCACGCACTTCGGTACCCGGGCACTTAGGCGCAACCATCACTACGGTGATATCTTTACGGACCTGCTCGCCAACTTCAACGATGTTAAAACCGTGCGAGTAACCCAGCGCTGCGCCCTGCTTCATCAGCGGCTGTACCGCCTGAACAACGTCAGAGTGCTGCTTGTCCGGCGTCAGGTTAACCACCAGATCCGCCTGTGGGATCAGATCTTCGTAGGTGCCAACGGTGAAGCCGTTTTCGGTCGCTTTACGCCATGAAGCACGTTTTTCTGCAATGGCTTCAGCACGCAGGGCGTAGGCGATGTCCAGGCCGGAATCGCGCATGTTCAGGCCCTGGTTCAGGCCCTGAGCACCACAGCCAACGATGACGACTTTTTTGCCTTTCAGGTAGCTGGCTTCATCCGCGAACTCTTCGCGCGCCATAAAGCGGCATTTACCTAATTGCGCTAACTGGTTGCGCAGGTTCAAAGTGTTGAAATAGTTAGCCATGGGAAACTCCGTATCAGGTTGTGGTGCGTGATGTTTGGTATCAGGGCCGTTCATTGCCAGCCCTTACTATGCCCCCATCATATGACAGGAAATGCATTGCTGAAATTGATATATTAACAAGATGATATTGCATAATCTGCAACGTGAAACAGAGGCCTGAAACAGATGGACTTACGCGATCTGAAACTCTTTCTGCATCTGGCGGATAGCCGCCATTTTGGCCGCAGCGCGCGGGCGATGCACGTCAGTCCGTCAACGCTCTCAAGGCAGATCCAGCGGCTGGAGGAGGACCTCGGCCAGACGCTGTTTTTACGTGACAACCGTACCGTGACCCTCACCGACGCCGGCGAGCGGCTGCGCCTGTTCGCTCAGCAAACGCTGTTGCAGTATGAGCAGATGCGTCACGCTCTGGGGCAGAACGGCACCTCGCTGAGCGGTGAGCTGAAGCTGTTCTGTTCGGTGACCGCGGCCTACAGCCACCTGCCGCCGATCCTCGACCGCTTTCGCGCCGAGCATCCGCTGGTGGAGATTAAACTGACCACCGGCGATGCCGCCGATGCGATGGAGAAGGTCCAGTCTGGTGAAGCGGATATCGCCATCGCCGGCCGGCCGGAATCCCTGCCCGCCAGCGTCGGCTTTATGCCTCTGGGGCTGATCCCGCTGGTGCTGATTGCCCCTGCGCTGCCCTGCGCGGTGCGCAGCCTGGCGACACAGCCGAAGCCCGACTGGGCGCAGATCCCGTTTATTCTGCCCGACCAGGGGCCGGCGCGCCGGCGCATCGATTTGTGGTTCCGCCATCGCCGCATTGCCAATCCGCAGATCTACGCCACGGTATCCGGCCATGAGGCAATCGTCTCGATGGTCGCGCTGGGCTGTGGCATTGCGCTGCTGCCGGACGTGGTGCTGGAGAACAGTCCGGAGCCGATCCGTAACCGTATTCTTGAACTGGAGGATGTGGAGATGGTGGCGCCGTTTGAACTGGGCGTTTGCGTACAAAAAAAGCGGCTCAGCGAGCCGCTTATTGATGCCTTCTGGAAGCTGCTTTAACCCTTGAGGAAGAAGCGGAACGCCGGGTTATTGCTCTCGTCGTGGAAATCATAGCCCAGCGCCGTCAGGTGCTCTTCAAACTGCGGTTCGCTGTCGCTCAGTTCAAAGGCGGCCAGCACGCGACCATAGTCGGTGCCGTGGCTGCGGTAGTGGAACAGCGAGATATTCCAGTGGGTGCCGAGCGTCTGCAGGAAACGCAGCAGCGCGCCGGGCGCCTCCGGGAATTCGAAGCTGAACAACCGCTCGCGCAGCGGCTTCGACGGCCGCCCGCCGACCATATAGCGTACGTGCAGCTTGGCCATCTCATCATCTGAGAGGTCGACCACCTGATAGCCGCCGTCGCTCAGCAGTTCGAGGATCTCCCGGCGCTCTTCCAGCCCGCGCGTCAGCCGCACGCCGACAAAAATACAGGCGTCTTTTTCATCGGCATAACGGTAGTTGAACTCGGTGACCGAGCGGCCACCCAGCAGCTGACAGAAACGCAGGAAGCTGCCCTGCTGTTCCGGGATGGTCACCGCCAGCAGCGCTTCGCGCTGTTCGCCCAGCTCGCAGCGTTCAGAAACATAGCGCAGGCCGTGGAAGTTGACGTTGGCACCCGACAGCACGTGCGCCAGGCGCTCGCCCTGGATCTGGTGCTGCTGGATATACTTCTTCATCCCGGCCAGCGCCAGCGCGCCCGAAGGCTCCGCCACCGCACGCACATCGTCAAACAGATCCTTCATCGCCGCGCAGATCGCGTCGCTGTCGACGGTGACGATGTCGTCGAGATACTCCTGGCACAGACGGAAGGTTTCACTGCCGATGCGCCTGACCGCCACGCCTTCGGCAAACCCGCCGACGCGCTGCAGGTCGACCGGATGGCCGGCGTCCAGCGCCGCTTTCAGGCAGGCTGAATCCACAGCTTCCACCGCAATCACCTTGATCTGCGGCATCAGCTGCTTGATCAGCACCGCCACGCCCGCCGCCAGCCCGCCGCCACCGACCGGCACGAACACGCGATCGAGATGCGCATCCTGCTGCAGCAGCTCCATCGCCAGCGTGCCCTGACCGGCGATCACCATCGGGTGATCGAACGGCGGCACAAAGGTGTAACCCTGCTGTTCCGCCAGCTCGATGGCCTTAGCTTTCGCCTCGTCAAAGTTGGCGCCAAACAGATAAGCCTCACCGCCAAACGCCCGTACCGCATCAACCTTGATATCGGCGGTGGCCAGCGGCATCACGATCAGCGATTTAATGCCGAGCTTCGTCGCGGACAGCGCCACGCCCTGCGCGTGGTTACCCGCCGAGGCGGTCACTACGCCACGCGCTTTCTGCTCTTCGTTCAGCCCGGCAATCATCGCGTACGCGCCGCGCAGCTTAAAGCTGTGCACCGGCTGGCGATCTTCACGCTTCACCAGAACGGTGTTGCCGAGGCGTGCAGAGATCTTCTCCATCTTCTGCAGCGGCGTGACCTGCGCGGCTTCATACACCGGTGCACGCAGCACCGCACGCAGATACTCTGCGCCGGTCGGACAGTCGGATAACGGTTGAGACTCGGCCATCGTGGTTAGCCTCCCAGCTTGCTCTTGTCACGGACCGCGCCTTTGTCGGCGCTGGTTGCCAGCGTCGCGTAGGCACGCAGCGCGAAGGAGACCTGACGCTCACGGCCGTGAGGCGTATAAGCCTGATCGCCACGGGCATCTTCTTCACGGCGACGCGCGGCCTGCTCTTCATCAGAGATATCCAGATGGATACCGCGGTTAGGAATATCGATGTTGATCCTGTCACCATCTTTCACCAGCGCAATGGTGCCGCCGCTGGCCGCTTCCGGAGACGCATGACCGATCGACAGGCCGGAGGTACCACCGGAGAAACGGCCGTCGGTGATCAGTGCACAGGCTTTACCCAGGCCCATCGACTTCAGGTAGGTGGTCGGATACAGCATCTCCTGCATGCCCGGGCCGCCTTTCGGTCCTTCGTAACGGATCACGACTACGTCACCGGCTACCACTTTACCGCCGAGGATCGCCGCAACCGCATCGTCCTGGCTTTCATAGACTTTGGCCGGGCCGCTAAACACCAGGCTGCCTTCATCGACGCCGGCGGTTTTAACGATACAGCCGTTTTCAGCGAGGTTGCCGTACAGCACCGCCAGACCACCGTCCTGGCTGAAGGCAAATTCGCGTGAACGAATACAGCCTTCCTGACGATCGTCGTCCAGCGTGTCCCAGCGGCAGTCCTGCGAGAAGGCCTGGGTGGTACGAATACCTGCCGGGCCGGCGCGGAACATCTTTTTCACCGCTTCATCTTTGGTCAGCATGATGTCGTACTGGTCCAGCGTCTCGCGCAGGCTCAGGCCGAGGATGTTGCGCACGCTGTTATCCAGCAGTCCGGCACGATCCAGTTCGCCGAGGATGCCGAGTACGCCACCGGCACGGTGCACGTCTTCCATATGGTATTTCTGCGTGCTGGGTGCCACTTTGCACAGGTGCGGCACCAGGCGCGACAGGCGGTCGATATCGGAGATATCGAAGTCGATTTCGCCTTCCTGCGCGGCGGCCAGCAGGTGCAGAACGGTGTTGGTGGAACCGCCCATCGCGATATCCAGCGTAATGGCGTTTTCAAACGCGGCCCTGCTGGCGATGTTGCGCGGCAGTGCGCTTTCATCATCCTGCTCGTAGTAACGCTTGGTCAGGGCGACGATGCGCTTGCCGGCGTTAAGGAAAAGCTCTTTACGGTCCGCATGGGTCGCCAGTAACGAACCGTTACCCGGCTGCGACAGGCCCAGCGCTTCGGTCAGGCAGTTCATGGAGTTGGCGGTAAACATCCCTGAGCAAGAGCCGCAGGTCGGGCAGGCAGAGCGTTCAATCTGATCGCTTTCCGCATCGCTGACGTTCGGGTTGGCACCCTGGATCATCGCATCGACCAGGTCGAGCTTGATGATTTTATCCGACAGCTTGGTTTTGCCGGCTTCCATCGGGCCACCGGAGACGAAGATCACCGGAATATTCAGGCGCAGTGACGCCATCAGCATTCCGGGGGTGATTTTGTCGCAGTTGGAAATACAGACCATCGCATCGGCGCAGTGGGCATTAACCATGTATTCAACGGAGTCGGCGATCAGCTCGCGGGACGGCAGGGAGTAGAGCATCCCGCCGTGACCCATCGCGATGCCATCGTCCACGGCGATGGTGTTGAACTCTTTCGCCACGCCGCCGGAGGCTTCGATCTGCTCGGCCACCAGCTTACCCAGGTCGCGCAAGTGTACGTGGCCCGGTACGAACTGCGTGAAGGAGTTCACCACCGCAATAATCGGTTTACCGAAATCGTCATCGGTCATTCCTGTGGCGCGCCACAGGGCTCGGGCACCCGCCATGTTGCGGCCGTGAGTGGTGGTAGCTGAACGGTACTTAGGCATGCTCTTTACTCCAGAAATCGAACGTGCACGGGCGTCAACTGACGCCCGTGAGAAAAATAATTTTTATGGGTTAACCGGATCCAGCCAGCCCCATTTGTCTTCCGTTTCGCCGGTAAACAGGCCGAAGAAGGCACTCTGAATACGTTGCGTCACCGGGCCACGCTTGCCTTCACCAACCTGAATGCCGTCTACACTGCGCACCGGGGTGATCTCTGCGGCGGTACCGGACATAAACACTTCATCGGCCAGGTAGAGGGATTCACGCGACAGCACCTGCTCACGCACTTCAATACCCAGGTCCTGGGCCAGCTTGATGATCGCATCACGGGTGATACCCGGCAACGCCGAGGAGGTAAACGGCGGGGTAAACAGAATACCGTCTTTTACCTCAAACAGGTTTTCACCGGCCCCTTCGGAGATGTAGCCCTGGGTATCCAGTGCGATACCTTCCTGATAACCGTGGCGGCGCGCTTCGCTACCGACCAGCAGTGAGGAGAGGTAGTTACCGCCGGCTTTGGCCGCGGTGGGCAGGGTGTTCGGTGCAACGCGGTTCCATGAGGAGACCATGGCATCAATGCCCTGCTCCAGCGCTTCAGCACCCAGGTAAGCACCCCACGGGAACGCGGCGATGATCACATCCGTGCTGTAGCCATCTGGCGGATTGACGCCCAGACCCACGTCGCCGACAAACACCAGCGGACGAATATAGGCACTCTTCAGGTTGTTCTTGCGCAGCGTCGCACGGCACGCTTCCATCAGCTCGTCAACGCTCTGGCTGACCGGGAAACGGTAGATTTTTGCAGAATCGCGCAGACGCTGCATGTGTTCACGATGGCGGAAGACCACCGGTCCTTTGTGCGAGTCATAGCAACGGACGCCTTCAAATACCGAGGTGCCGTAGTGCAGGGCGTGAGACATGACGCTAACCTTTGCCTCTTCCCACTTAACCATCTCGCCGTTGAACCAGATAAAGTCAGCTTTCTTCGTCATTCTTGTTTCCTTGCGCGCTTATGCGCGGATTTGTTGTGTTATCTGTTGCTGGGTCTGCACGCAGGCCACGTCCATCAGTTTGCTCAACTGGGTTGACAGTAAATCGACGGAGCGTGGGCTGGCAACGGTCATCTCAATATTAATATTCTCAGCGTTGGCGGACGGCACCATATTCATGGTGCACACCTGGAAACCACGATGGCGGACAACACGTAAAATGCGCTCCAGTATTTCCGGGCGAAAGCGTGCTTCGATAGACAATTGATGCTGCATCATGAGGTTTTCTCCATCATATTTTCGTTGCTGGCACCCGGTGGTACCAGAGGCCAGACGTTCTCATGCTCGTCAATCGCGACGTGGAGCATGTACGGCCCTTCACTGTGCAGCAAAGCGTCTAATGCGGCGTCGACCTGATCTTTACGGGTAATGCGCTGGCCTGGAATGTCAAAAGCGCTGGCCAGGATGAGAAAGTCCGGGTTATCTGAGAGATTGGTTTCACTATAACGTTCTTCAAAGAACAGCTGCTGCCACTGGCGTACCATGCCTAAACGCTGGTTATCCAGCAGCACGATTTTCACCGGCAGCTGCTTACGTTTGATGGTACCCAGCTCCTGCACGTTCATCATGAAAGAACCGTCGCCGGAGACGCAGATTACCGTGTCATCCGGGCGGGCGACCTGCGCCCCTACCGCCGCCGGCAGGCCAAAGCCCATGGTGCCGAGGCCGCTGGAGGTAATAAAGTTTTCCGGGCGGGTGAAGCTCATATGCTGCGCCGCCCACATCTGATGCTGGCCGACGTCGGTGGTGACCACCGCGCTCGGCGATTTACGGTCAGACAGCTGCCTGAGGAACAGCGGCGCAAAGATCGCATCACCCGGATGATCGTAACGCCAGCCGTGATCGGCCTTCAGCGCCTGGACTTCTTCCCGCCAGGCAGCGATCTCCACCGGCTGGTAAAGGTCCGGCAGCAATTTGTTCAGATCGCCCTGCAGGCCAACGTGTGCACGGCGCAGCTTGTGCAGTTCCGCCGGGTCGATATCCAGATGGATCACGCTGGCGTGCGGCGCGAAGGTGTCCAGCTTGCCGGTCACGCGGTCATCAAAACGCGCGCCGACCGCGATCAGCAGGTCGCACTGCTGCACCGCCAGGTTAGCGGCTTTGGTGCCGTGCATGCCCAGCATGCCGAGATAACAGGCATCGTCGGCATCCGGCGTACCGAGGCCCTTCAGCGTAGCGACGGTGGGGATACCGGTCTCTCTGGCAAAATCGCGCAGGGCGTGAACCGCATCGGCCATGCCGACGCCGCCGCCGACATACAGAATCGGTTTCTGCGACTGTGCCAGCAGCTGGCGGGCCTGCTGCAGCTCTGCGTGCGGGTGCGCAAGTTCCTGCTCAACGGGGATCAGGTGAGCGGTCAGTTCACCGCTGGCCAGCTGGATGTCTTTCGGGATATCAACCAGCACCGGGCCGGGGCGGCCGGATTTAGCGATGGCAAACGCCTCCGCCAGCACCACCGGCAGCTCATCAAGGGATTCCACGAGAAAACTGTGCTTGGTGCAGGCCAGCGAGAGACCCAGTACGTCAATCTCCTGGAAGGCATCGGTGCCCATTACGGCGGAAGAAACCTGGCCGGTGATGGCGACGATCGGTACAGAGTCCATCATTGCATCGGCAAGGCCGGTGATCAGGTTGGTGGCACCCGGGCCTGAGGTCGCGATGCAGACCCCGACTTTGCCGGTGGCGCGGGCATAGCCGATCGCGGCCATCGCAGCACCCTGCTCATGGCGGCACAGCAGGTGTTCGACACCACCGTCATAGAGCGCGTCATAGACCGGCATGATGGCCCCACCCGGGTAGCCGAATACCGTTTCAACTCCCTGAGCACGCAACGTTTGAACCACCCACTGAGCACCATTCATAGTTATTTCCCCGTCCGTTTATGGGAACAACAGCATTTTATTCTACTGTACATCTTCTGTTCCTCTCACATTATTGCCTTGCCAAAAAAAAACCCCCGGACCTTTCGGTGCGGGGGTTCTTTCGAAATCAGGCTTGATATTTAAGCCTTTCTTCCTCCGAGCGTAGCCCCGCACGGCGTGATAATAATCACGACGACGTTAATGACGACTAGGCTAATGACTCGTAGAAGGGCTTTCATTGGAATTCGTTTCGTTCGCTTGTTCGAAGTAATGCCTACAGAGTTATCACAGTTAGCGTGAGAAATTCAACTTTTTTCGATTTTTAATTTAATGAACCTGCCTGCAGTTTTAGGAAAAAGGTTTGTTATTCAGCAAATAACGAAAAACTGAATTTTTTTCATTACTCACCAAGGGTGATGGCTTTTTTGCATGCCGGCAAAATCTGATGATGCCTCACGGCTCCGGGTAACGCCTTCCGTTTTGCAGCTGAAAAATCAGACGCGTTACGCGTATCGCGTTTTCCCCCCTCGCCAGGCGGTCAGTTTTTGCGCACAGTGCGCAGAACAAGGAGCACCTATGTCACTCTCTCTGGCTTACACCCGCGCCGCGATCGGTATTCAGGCTCCCCTGGTCAGCGTCGAGGTTCATATCAGCAATGGACTTCCCGCACTGTCCCTGGTTGGCCTGCCGGAAACGACGGTTAAAGAGGCGCGCGATCGGGTGCGCAGCGCGATCGTCAACAGCGGTTTTATCTTTCCGGCGCAGCGCATTACCGTCAATCTGGCCCCGGCCGACCTGCCCAAAGAGGGCGGCCGATACGATCTGCCTATCGCCATCGCCATTCTCGCCGCCTCTGAACAAATTCCTGCGGAGAAACTGGCACAGTTTGAATTCCTGGGTGAATTAGCCCTGACAGGCGCTCTGCGTGGCGTACAGGCGGCCATTCCCGCAGCGATGGCGGCGCTCCAGTCACAGCGACAGCTGATCCTCTCGGCGGAGAATCAGTATGACGTTGGGCTGATCCAACACGGGAGCAGCCTGGTCAGCCCGCATCTGCTGGACGTCTGTGCCTTTCTGCAGGGCAAGGCCACGCTGCCGTCAGCCCAACCGCCACCGCTGCCACCTCCTGATACGTCGGCAGACCTGAATGACATTATCGGCCAGTACCAGGCCAAACGCGCGCTGGAGATTACTGCGGCCGGTGGGCATAACCTGTTGCTGATCGGCCCCCCCGGCACCGGCAAGACCATGCTGGCTACCCGCCTGAACGGCCTGATGCCGCCGTTAAGCGACGTGGAGGCGCTGGAGAGCGCCAGCATCACCAGCCTGACCCGCAGCGATAGCCTCACTCAACGCTGGCGTCAACGCCCGTTCCGTTCGCCTCACCACAGTACCTCACTCTACGCGCTGGTCGGGGGTGGGGCGATCCCCAAACCTGGCGAGATCTCGCTGGCGCACAACGGCGTGCTGTTTCTCGATGAGCTGCCGGAGTTTGAACGTAAGGCGCTGGATGCGCTGCGCGAACCGCTGGAAGCCGGTGAGATCAGTCTCTCCCGTGCGCGGGCAAAAGTGACCTATCCGGCGCGCTTTCAACTGGTTGCCGCGATGAACCCCAGCCCCGGCGGGCACTATCAGGGACCGCATAACCGCTCTACCCCGCAGCAGGTTTTACGCTATCTCAGTCGGCTGTCTGGCCCCTTTCTTGACCGCTTCGATCTCTCGCTGGAAGTCCCGCTGTTACCGCCAGGCACGCTCAGCGCTGAGCCGCAGCGGGGAGAATCCAGCCAGCAGGTCGCGGAGAGAGTGCTCGCCGCCCGGCAACGCCAGCTGGCACGCTGCGGCAAAATAAACAGTGCGCTTGGCCATGATGACTTTCGTCACAGCTGTCAGTTACGGTCAGAGGATGCGCAGTGGCTGGAGCAGGTGATGAATCAGCTGGGGCTGTCGATACGGGCATGGCAGCGGGTATTGAAGGTGGCACGAACCATCGCCGATCTGGCGGGTGAACCGGCAATCCAGCGTCCGCATCTGACGGAAGCAGTGGGCTATCGCGGCATTGACAGACTGTTGCAGTATTTGCAAAACAGCGTGAGCTGAAAATGAAAAAGGGGCCTGAGCCCCTTGTTCTTAATCGTCGCTGTCCGTGTAGTCCTCGACACCTTCCATCTGCGGTTTCCCGCCGGACAGGGTGTGGAAGCGCTTAGGACGCTTGATGCGGGTCATATACTTCGACCAGACTCTTTCGGGCTCACTTTGCGGCTCGCGTACGCCCCGGCACACCTCAATAAACTGACGCTCTTCTTCCGTTACCGGCTCGCGCTTGGCCAGATCCAGCTCGTTGAAAGCGTAACCATAACGCTCAAGAAGTTGAGCTTCTTTGATGGTGAAATCACCGTGGCGTGAGAAACCGCGTGGGTAATGCTTGTTATCAAAAAAACGATTCGTAGTTGCGAAGCTTTCCGCCATTTTACACGCTCCTGACTCTTATATGGTCGTGCTATTTATGGCGCGGAGTATTAGATAGGCTTGACAGAGTGTAAAACAAAACATTTAAATCATAACGACAAATGTTTTTTAGGAGATGACTGTGGATACGGAATTACTGAAAACCTTTCTGGAAGTGAGCCGAACTCGCCACTTTGGACGCGCTGCGGAAGCACTCTACCTCACACAGTCGGCCGTTAGTTTTCGCATTCGGCAATTGGAAAATCAGCTTGGCGTGAACCTGTTCACCCGACACCGCAACAATATCCGGCTGACCTCCGCCGGCGAGCGGCTGCTCCCCTATGCAGAAACGCTGATGACCACCTGGCTGCTGGCAAAGAAGGAGGTGTCGCATACGCAGCAGCACCATGAGCTGTCGATAGGCGCCAGCGCCTCGCTGTGGGAGGCTTATCTGACCCCGTGGATGCAAACGCTTTACGAGCACCGTCAAAGCCTGCACCTTGAGGCGCGTATTGCTCAGCGTCATCTGTTGGTCAAACAGCTGCATGAGCGGCAGCTGGACCTGCTGATCACCACCGAAGCGCCTAAAATGGAAGAGCTGTCCAGCCAGCAGATCGGCCATATCTCTCTCGCGCTGTTCCGCTCACGCCACGGCGGGGAGAAGGAGAAATATGACTACATTAAGCTGGAATGGGGGGCCGATTTTCATCAGCACGAGCACTATCTGGCCGGTGCCGATGATGTGCCGATCCTGACCACCACATCCGCACAGTTGACCCGGCAGCTGCTTGCGACCACGGGAGCCTGCTCATTTTTGCCTGAATTCTGGGCCGCAGATTACAGCGATCTGCTGTCAGTTCCGGATACGCCAGCTGTGGTCAGGCCGCTGTATGCCGTATGGCTGCAGAACAGCGATCAGGAGGCAACTATCCGCCAACTGTTGAAATTTCCGGTAACGATGAACAGATAAGTTGTTTGATTTATGGGCAAAAAGGGCGCAATGGAGGGCTCTTTTTGCCCTTCCAGAGGCTGGATCAGGTTGAAAAGACATCAACTCTACGGATTTCAGGCAAAAAAAAACCTTCGCCGAAGCAAAGGTTTTTTCTTATTCTGGCAGGGGCGGAGAGACTCGAACTCCCAACACCCGGTTTTGGAGACCGGTGCTCTACCAATTGAACTACGCCCCTAAAAGGGTGGCGGAACGGACGGGGCTCGAACCCGCGACCCCCTGCGTGACAGGCAGGTATTCTAACCAACTGAACTACCGCTCCACCGATTCTGTACTGATATCAGTGGCGGAACGGACGGGGCTCGAACCCGCGACCCCCTGCGTGACAGGCAGGTATTCTAACCAACTGAACTACCGCTCCACCGATTCTGTACTGATATCAGAAAACGTCTGAYTTCAGGTAACTCGCCGTTACCTTGTCAGGGGTAACGTCATGACTCGTTAAGAGTCTTAATTGATGCCTGGCAGTTCCCTACTCTCGCATGGGGAGGCCCCACACTACCATCGGCGCTACGGCGTTTCACTTCTGAGTTCGGCATGGGGTCAGGTGGGAC
>NZ_LMLK01000007.1:0-141937 GCF_001422605.1 Erwinia sp. Leaf53 | reverse complement strand
CTTTTGTAAAACGCGCTGCCCCATCCCCTTTCCCGCCGGGAGGGAAATTTCTTCCCGTCCGCGTCGTCGTTAAAAATGGCGCCGCTGTCGTCAACCGTTGTGGTCTTTGGATCAAGCAGAAACTTCCTTTTTTCCGGGCTGGCAACCGGCCATTTTCTAAGCGATGAGGCACTAAATTGCCAGACTTCGCTACTCTGGTTTTTCAGGTTTGACCCCATCACCCCCGGAATAAAAATCACCGGGATCACTTTGTCCGGCGGCTTAAGGCAGACCGCCACGTGATTTTTTTCTTTCGGATGGAAAGGNGTTTGACCCCATCACCCCCGGAATAAAAATCACCGGGATCACTTTGTCCGGCGGCTTAAGGCAGACCGCCACGTGATTTTTTTCTTTCGGATGGAAAGGGATCTCGAAATAAACCTGCCCATTATCATCCCAGATCGGGCGATGATAAGAGCGGTTTTCATTGTCGTCCATGCGTTAACCTCCTGTTATTATTAGCCGCAAACGGTATCAGCTCTGACCCTGTGCACGATGGTGTGTAAATGCTTTTTCTCAGAGGTGACCGTTAAGTCGGTCACAGAACCGGACAGTAAAAGCGACACATTGCTATCTCCCAGTCTCGCAGCGGTCTCGGGGAGGATCCCGGTGCTGGTCAACGATGCATAAATGAGAGTGCGGCCAGTAAAACTGCCGGGGCGGCGGGAAAGATCATTCTCAATGAGTGATGAAGGAAAAACCTTATAATTACCCGATAGTAAGAAGAAAAAATGCCAGGCAGATTTAACTGACTGGCATTAAGTTTGCGGTGGCCCTGTCGTTTTTACCGAGCGTTAATTACTTTTTCGCCAGCTCCGCCAGCCCGACCCAGGTTTGCACCACGGTGTCCGGGTTCAGCGACAGGCTGTCGATCCCCTCATCCATCAGCCAGGCGGCGAAATCTTCATGGTCCGAAGGCCCCTGACCGCAGATGCCGACGTACTTGCCCTGCTTTTTCGCAGCTTTGATCGCCATCGACAGCAGCGCTTTAACCGCCTCATTGCGTTCGTCAAATAGCTCCGACACCACGCCGGAATCGCGGTCCAGTCCCAGCGTCAGCTGGGTCATGTCGTTTGAACCGATTGAGAAGCCGTCAAAGTATTCGAGGAACTGCTCTGCCAGCAGCGCGTTCGACGGGATTTCACACATCATAATCAGCTTAAGGCCGTTTTCGCCGCGCTTCAGTCCCTGACGCTCCAGCTCTTCCACCACCGCCTTCGCCTGCGCCACGGTGCGCACAAACGGCACCATCACCTCGACGTTGGTCAGCCCCATCTCATTGCGCACCCGCTTCACCGCGGCGCACTCCAGCGCAAAGCAGTCGCGGAAGCTGTCGGCCACGTAGCGGCCGGCGCCGCGAAAGCCGAGCATCGGGTTCTCCTCTTCCGGTTCGTAACGTTCGCCGCCCACCAGGTTGGCATACTCGTTCGACTTGAAGTCCGACAGGCGCACGATAACCCGCTTAGGCGCAAAGGCCGCACCCAGGGTGGCAATCCCCTCGGTCAGACGGCCGATGTAGAACTCCACCGGATCGTCAAAGCCCTTCATCATCTCGCGGATCTGCTGCTGCAGCTCCGGCGTCTGGCGGTCAAATTCCAGCAGCGCCTTCGGGTGCACGCCGATCATGCGGTTGATAATAAACTCCAGACGCGCCAGCCCCACGCCTTCGTTCGGCAGGCAGGCAAAGTCGAAGGCGCGGTCCGGGTTGCCGACGTTCATCATGATCTTCAGCGGCAGCTCCGGCATCTCATCCACCTGCGAGCTCTTCACCTCGAAGTCCAGCAGCTGGTCGTACACAAAGCCGGTATCGCCCTCGGCACAGGAGACGGTCACCTGGTGGCCTTCGTGCAGACGTTCGGTGGCATCGCCGCAGCCGACCACCGCCGGGATGCCCAGCTCACGGGCGATGATCGCCGCGTGACAGGTACGCCCGCCGCGGTTGGTGACGATGGCCGAGGCTTTTTTCATGATCGGTTCCCAGTCCGGGTCGGTCATGTCGGTTACCAGCACGTCACCTTTCTCAATCCGGTTCATCTCGCTGATGTCGTGGATCACCTTGACCGGCCCGGCACCAATGCGGTGGCCGATCGCCCGCCCTTCCACCACCACTTTACCCTGGCCCTGCAGGATATAGCGCTCCATCACCTGGCCGTTAGAACGCACGGTTTCCGGGCGCGCCTGAACGATAAACAGTTTACCGGTGTGGCCATCTTTGGCCCACTCAATGTCCATCGGCCGCTGGTAGTGCTGCTCAATCTGTACCGCCTGGGCGGCCAGTTCCTGCACCTCAGCGTCGGTCAGGCTGAAGCGGTCGCGCTGCTCCGCCGGCACCTCTTCGATATCCACCTGCTTGCCGTGCTCTTTCGAGCCGGCGTAAACCATGCGGATCTTTTTGGAGCCCATATTGCGGCGTACGATCGCCGGACGGCCGGCGGCCAGCGTGGGCTTGTGCACGTAAAATTCATCGGGGTTGACCGCCCCCTGCACCACCATCTCACCCAGGCCCCAGGCCGAGGTGATAAACACCACCTGGTCGAACCCGGACTCGGTATCAATGGTAAACATCACCCCGGACGAGGCAAGGTCGGAGCGCACCATACGCTGCACCCCGGCGGAGAGCGCCACCCCGCGATGGTCATAGCCCTGGTGCACCCGATACGAGATGGCGCGATCGTTAAACAGCGAGGCGAACACGTGTTTGATCGCCACCAGCACCGCGTCGTAGCCCTGTACGTTAAGGAACGTCTCCTGCTGCCCGGCGAAGGAAGCGTCAGGCATATCTTCCGCGGTGGCGGACGAACGCACGGCAAACGAGGCCTCGGCGTCGTCGGCTGACAGGCGGTTATAAGCATCATGTACCGCCTGTTCGAGTTCAGGCTGGAACGGGGTATCCACGATCCACTGACGGATCTGTTTACCCGCGCGCCCCAGCTCGTCAACATCGTCAATATTGGTCTGGTCCAGCAGTTCATAGATACGCTGGTTGACGCCGCTTTGATCGAGGAACAGGTTAAACGCCTCTGCGGTGGTCGCGAAGCCGTCAGGCACCGACACCCCCAGAGAAGAGAGGTTAGTAATCATCTCACCCAGAGAGGCGTTTTTGCCTCCCACCCGATCAACATCGTTCATGCCAAGTTGGTTGTACCAAAGCACGAGCGGCAATTCGCCTTTATTGGACATTGAAGCAATCCTTGTAATTAATTGGGAACATGAAGGACATCGTATTGCTTTATGAGACTGGCACACTTGTTGCCTTGAGATAAAGTGTTGAATCGTTCAAGCAAGCAGGGTTTTTTATTTTCCAGATTTTTCGCGTCTATTCTCAGGCGTTGCGCAACACAACAAGCATGATATACCCATCAATTTCAACAAGTTAAAATAATTAACACTTTTTATACAAGTTTATTTTGCGCAACAGGTAACGATTCCAAAACAGAATGCTTTTGATTTTTACCGCGAAAAAATGGCATACCACCGCGAGCATCAAAATTAAAGATGAGGTATAAAGGCCAGGGACTCAGCATATAAAAACAAAACATTCATGCCAATTTATTTTGAATTTTTTATTTCATATCATCCGTGCAATCATCATTTGCATTGCGGCTATCGATTAAATTAGTCTGCAGGTAACCCGACCAATGGAGATAAAATGGACGTGAACGCGGAACGCAGTGTTTTTTATATCTCGGACGGCACGGCGCTGACCGCCGAAGTGCTGGGCCATGCGGTGCTGTCGCAGTTTCCGGTGACCACCCAGACCCTGACGCTGCCCTTTGTTCAGACCGTGCAGCGTGCCCAGGCGGTAAAGGCGCAGATCAACGCCATCTGTCAGCAAACCGGCGTGCGTCCGCTGGTGTTTATCTCTATCGTTACCCCGGAGATCCGTGAAATCATCCTGCAGAGCGACGCCTTCTGTCAGGACATCGTGCAGTCACTGGTCGCGCCGCTGCAGCAGGAGCTGGGCATTGCCCCCGCACCGGTGGCCAACCGCACCCACGGCCTGACCGCCAGCAACCTCGGCAAATATGATGCGCGCATTGCCGCCATTGATTACACCCTCGCGCACGACGACGGCATCTCGCTGCGCGGGCTGGAAGATGCCCAGCTGATTCTGCTCGGCGTGTCGCGCTGCGGCAAAACCCCCACCAGCCTCTACCTGGCGATGCAGTTTGGCATCCGCGCCGCCAACTATCCGTTTATCGCCGACGATATGGATAACCTCAGGCTGCCGGCGGCGCTGAAACCCTTCCACAACAAGCTGTTCGGCCTGACCATCGACCCGGAACGGCTGTCGGCGATCCGCCAGGAGCGGGCGGAAAACAGCCGTTATGCATCACTGCGCCAGTGCCGCATGGAGGTCGGAGAGGTCGAGGCGCTGTTCCGCACCCACCAGATCCGCTACCTCAACAGCACCAATTTTTCCGTGGAAGAGATCGCCACCAAAATCCTCGACATTATGGGTCTGGCAAGGCGCATGTTCTGAATCAGCACCAGGGAGCCCATTATCCCTGGTTGTCTTCCGGTTGAAATCATCAGGCTTTGCTTTAATGTAGCGATCAATCCTTCCCGGTACTCCTGCCGTTGTGAAGAAAAAATTTTCGAGAAAACTGATGAATAAAACCGATGAACTGCGTACCGCGCGCATCGACAGCCTGATTACGCCTGCGGCCCTGCAGGCCAGCCTGCCGATTACCGCCGGGATTGCCGATAATGTGACCGCGTCACGCAAGCGGATTGCCCGCATCCTCAGCGGCGAAGACCCGCGCCTGCTGGTGGTGATTGGCCCCTGTTCACTGCATGACCCGAAAGCCGCGCTGGAGTATGCGGAGCGGCTGGCCGTGCTGCGCGAACAGCATCGCGACCGCCTGGAGATCGTGATGCGCGCCTATTTTGAAAAGCCGCGTACCGTGGTGGGCTGGAAGGGTCTGATTTCCGACCCGGACCTCGACGGCAGCTACCGGTTGAACCACGGCCTGCACCTGGCGCGCAAGCTGCTGCTGGACATCAACGCGCTGGGGATGCCCACCGCCACGGAATTTCTCGACATGGTGATCGGCCAGTTTATTGCCGACCTGATCAGCTGGGGAGCTATCGGTGCACGTACCACCGAGAGCCAGATCCACCGGGAAATGGCCTCCGCGCTCTCCTGCCCGGTCGGCTTTAAAAACGGCACCGACGGCAATACGCAGATCGCCATCGACGCCATTCGCGCCGCCCGGGTCAGCCATATGTTCCTGTCGCCGGATAAACAGGGGCAGATGACCATCTACCAGACCAGCGGCAACCCGTCCGGCCACGTGATCCTGCGCGGCGGCAAACAGCCTAACTATCACCCGGAAGATATCGCCGCCGCCGCGGCCAGCCTGCAGGCCTGCCATCTGCCGCCGCAGCTGGTTATCGACCTCAGCCACGGCAACAGCCTGAAGCAGCACCGGTTGCAGAAGGAGGTCGCCGCCTCAATGGCCGATCAAATCCGCCGCGGCACCACGGCGATTGCCGGCGTGATGATCGAAAGCTTCCTGCAGGAAGGCACGCAGAAGGTGCTGCCGGGCACGCCGCTGGTTTATGGCCAGTCGATCACCGACGCCTGCCTCGGCTGGGATGACAGCGAGGCGGTGCTGCAGCAGTTAGCCGACGCGGTCGACAGCCGCTTCTGATTCACCGTTCGCTTCTGCGACTTACGGCTGGCCCGGTTACGGTCAGCCGTCACTCTTCTTGCTTCTCCCCCTTCCCGACGCTTAATTTTACTTGCGCGGCGCGCACAATTCTTGATAATGATTATCATTCTGATAATGAATGTTTTTAATAATTATTCTGAGGACGCCAGCAATGCACGACATTTACCTACGTTACAGCGAACTGAAAGCCGAGCACCCGAGAAAATATGCCCGCGACCTGGCCGCGTTAATCGGCATCAGCGAAGCCGAACTGACCGCCGCCCGCGTCGGGCATCAGGCCACCGCGCTGCGTCCCGCCATGCGCGAACTGCTGCACGCGCTGGAAAAAGTGGGTGACACCAAATGCATCACCCGCAACGAATACGCGGTGCACGAGCAGTCGGGCACCTTCAGCAATATCCACATCAATGAACACGCCGGCATCGTGCTGAACCCGCGCGCGCTCGACCTGCGCGTCTTCGTTGGCCAGTGGGCCAGCGTGTTCCACCTGCAGGAGATGACCGGCCACGGCGAGCGTCAGAGTATCCAGTTTTTTGACCACCAGGGCGACGCGGTGCTCAAGGTCTATGCCACCGGACAGACCGATACCGCCGCCTGGCAGCAGCTGGTTGACGACTACCGCGACGCCTCCCCGGCCACGCTGAGCGTCAAACCCGCCGTCGCGACGCCTTTCGCTGATGCGTTCGACGGCGCGGCGCTGGAGAACGAATGGCGGGCGATGACCGACGTCCACCAGTTCTTCCGCCTGCTGAAGAAGCACAACGTTTCGCGCCAGCAGGCGTTTAAGGCGGTAAGCCGCGACCTGGCGCAGCCGGTCAGCAACGGCGCGCTGGCCGCGCTGCTGGAGATCGCCCGTGACGAAGGCAACGAGATCATGATCTTCGTCGGTAACCGGGGTTGCGTGCAGATTTTCACCGGCGCGGTGGAGAAGATCACGCCGATGCACAACTGGCTGAACATCTTTAACAGCACCTTTACCCTGCACCTGCAGGAAGAACTGATTGCCGAAAGCTGGATCACCCGTAAACCGACCGCCGACGGCATCGTCACTAGCCTTGAACTGTTTGCCGCCGACGGTACCCAGATCGCTCAGCTGTACGGCCAGCGCAGCGAGGGTCAGCCTGAACAGGCGCAGTGGCGTGAACAGTTAACCCGCATCAGCACTGAGGAAACCCCCGCATGAAAGGCTGGTTAACCGCACTTTGTTTCCTGCCCCTGACCTTCTCCGCGCTGGCGGCGGAGCGCGTGATCAGCATCGGTGGCGACGTTACGCAGATTATCTACGCGCTGGACGCGCAGCAGCAGCTGATCGCGCGCGACAGCACCAGCCTGCACCCGGCGGTGGTGAAAAAGCTGCCGGACGTTGGCTACATGCGTCAGCTGAACGCCGAAGGCATCCTGGCGCTGAAGCCAACGCTGGTGCTGGCCAGCGAGCTGGCGAAACCAGCGCTGGCGCTGCAGCAGGTGGCGCAGAACGGCGTCAGGGTGATCGATATCACCGGTAAGCCGGCGATTTCCGCCATCAATGAGAAAGTGGCGGCGGTGGCGGCGGCCCTGCACCGTGAGGAGGCCGGTAAGGCGCTGCAGGAGAAGATCAGTAAAGAGCTGGCCAGCGTGCCGAAAACCGCGCTGCCGGTAAAAGTGCTGTTTATCCTCGCCCACCAGGGCATGGGCACCATGGCGGCAGGCCAGGGTACCTCCGCCGACGCGGCGATTCAGGCCGCCGGCCTGCAGAACGCCATGTCCGCCGTGCAGCGCTATCAGCCGCTCTCCCAGGAAGGGGTGGTGGCCAGCGCGCCGCAGCTGATCGTGATAACCGAAGACGGGCTGAAAACCCTTGGCGGCACCGACAATCTGTGGAAGCTGCCGGGCATGACGCTGACCCCGGCCGGGAAAACGAAACAGGTGCTGGTGCTGGATGATATGGCGCTGCTCGGCTTTGGTATTGATACCCCGGCGGCGATCCTCAAGCTGCGCAAAACGGCGGAAGCGCTGCCGTGATGTCGACGCGCGCGCTGCGCTGGCTGAGCGTGCTGCTGCTGCTGCTGCTGGTGCTGACCGTCAGCGCGGCCAACATCGGCGCGATGCGGCTGTCGCTGCCGATGCTGTGGCACGCCGGCACCGACAGCAGCCTGTGGCAGGTGTGGTACACCATCCGTCTGCCACGCGTGCTGCTGGCGGTGCTGGTGGGCGGCGCGCTGGCGCTTTCCGGCTGCGTGATGCAGGGCCTGTTCCGCAACCCGCTGGCCGACCCCGGCCTGCTGGGGATCAGCAGCGGAGCCGCGCTGGCGGTAGCCTGCTCGATCGTGCTGTCGCTGACCCTGCCGGGCGTGCTGGCGCTCTACGTACCGCTGCTGGCCGCCTTTATCGGCAGCCTGGCAGTCACCGCCGTGATCTTTATGCTCAGCCGTCAGGGGGCCAGCGGCCTCAGCCGCCTGCTGCTGGTCGGCATCGCCATCAACGCGCTGTGCGCGGCCTCGGTCGGCGTACTGTCATGGCTGAGCACCGATCAGCAGCTGCGCCAGCTGTCGCTGTGGGGCATGGGCAGCCTGAGTTCGGCGCAGTGGCCGACCGTGCTGGTCTGCGCCTCGATCGTGATCCCCTGCATGCTGCTGGTACAGAGGCTGGCGCAGCGGCTGAACCTGCTGCAGCTCGGCGAGGAAGAGGCGCACTACCTGGGCGTGGACGTGCCGCGCACCCAGCGCGCGCTGCTGGTGCTGAGCGCGCTGCTGGTGGCGTCGGCGGTAGCGGTCAGCGGGGTGATCGGCTTTATCGGTCTGGTGGTCCCGCACCTGATGCGTTTCTGGCTGGGTGGCGACCACCGCTGGCTGCTGCCCTCGTCGCTGCTCAGCGGCGCGATGCTGCTGCTGCTGGCCGATACGCTGGCGCGTACGGTGGTCGCCCCGGCCGAAATGCCGGTCGGGCTGCTGACCAGCCTGATCGGCGGCCCGTGGTTCCTGTGGCTTATCCTGCGGCGTCGCGGAGGTGTCAATGGCTGAGGTACTGCGCGCCAGCGGCCTGAGCTATCAGCTCGGACAGCGCTGGCTAATCGAGGATATTACCCTGTCACTTCACCCAGGCGAACTGGTGTCGCTGATTGGGCCAAACGGCGCGGGCAAATCGACGCTGCTGCGGCTGCTGACCGGCTTTCTTACCCCGCAGCGCGGCGGCTGTCAGCTGAACGGCCAGCCGCTGGCCGCCTGGTCACCGGCGAGGCTGTCGCAGCAGCGGGCGGTGATGCGCCAGCAGAGCAGCATGGCTTTTCCGCTCAGCGTTGAGCAGGTGGTGGCGATGGGCCGCGCCCCGTGGCCGGGCAAAGACGTGAACGGCGTGGTGGAACAGGTGATGGCGCTGACCGGCTGCGAGAACCTCGCACAGCGCGACTACCTGCAGCTGTCGGGCGGCGAGCAGCAGCGGGTGCAGCTGGCCCGCGCGCTGGCGCAGCTGTGGCAGCAGGATGGCCCGCGCGGCTGGCTGTTCCTTGATGAACCGACCTCGGCGCTGGATCTCTACCACCAGCAGCACCTGCTGCGCCTGCTGTCCCGGCTCACGCAGCAGCACGCGTTAAGCGTCTGCTGCGTATTGCACGATCTGAACCTCGCGTCACTGTGGTCCGATCGGGTGATGCTGCTGGCGCAGGGCCGGCTGGTGGCGGAAGGCACCCCGGCCGGGGTGCTGGACGAAGCGACGCTGGCCCGCTGGTATCACGCCGACGTGATGGTGCACCCGCACCAGACTGAAGGCGTACCGCAGGTGGCGCTGCGCCGCTAGCTGGAGCAGCTGACCTCCAGCGTTTTGCCCCACTCCGGCGGGCGGCGCGACAGATCGTCATACTCTGGCACGTCTGTAAACGGCTGCAACAGCGCCTGATGCAGCCGTGCCAGCTCTCCCACCTCGTCCTGCTCCGCCTGCTTAATCGCCTGCTGTGCCAGGTAATTGCGCAGAATGCGTGTCGGGTTGACCTGCTTCATCGCCTGCTGGCGCTGCGCGTCGCTGACCTCCTCCTGCAGCAGCCGCTGGCGGTAGACGTTATACCAGCCGTCGAACGCCTCACGGTCGATAAACTCGTCGCGCAGCGGTGACGCCGACTGCTGCGCCTCGGTGTCGCTGAGCAGGCGGAAAGTACGCGTATAGTCGCTGCCTTCACGGGTCATCAGCGACAGCAGGCCGGTGAGAATATCGTTGTCATGCTTATCGGCGGTGAACAGCCCCAGCTTCGCGCGCATCCTCTCGCCCCACGCCTGCATCAGCGTGGTTTCATAGTGGGCCAGCGCCTGTTTCAGCTGGTCGGTGCTCAGCAGGCCGGAGAGCGCATGCGCCAGCCGGTTGAGGTTCCACAGCCCGATCATCGGCTGGTTTTCAAAGCTGTAGCGCCCCTGGTGATCGGAGTGGTTGCAGATAAACTGCGGCTGGTAATCGTCGAGGAAGCCGTAAGGGCCGTAGTCCAGCGTCAGGCCGAGAATCGACATATTGTCGGTGTTCATCACGCCGTGGGCAAAGCCGACGCTCTGCCAGCCGGCGATCAGCCGTGCGGTACGTTGCACCACGTCGGTGAACCACAGCAGATACTTATCCGCCTCCTGCTGCAGTTCAGGCCAGTGGTGGCGAATAGCGTAATCCGCCAGCTGCTGCACCTGCTCCTGCTGCCCCAGGTAGTAGAAATGCTCAAAGTGGCCAAAGCGCAGATGGCTCTCCGCCACCCGCAGCAGCATCGCGCCGCGCTCGGTGGTTTCGCGATACACCGGTTCATCGCTGGTGACCACGCTCAGCGCGCGGGAGGTGGGAATGCCGAGGGCGTGCATCGCTTCCGAAGCCAGAAACTCGCGCAGCGTGGAGCGCAGCACCGCCCTGCCGTCGCCCATTCGCGAATAAGGGGTCAGCCCGACGCCCTTCAGGTGCCAGTCGAACTTGCGGCCGTCGTCCAGCCGCTGCTCCCCCAGCAGCAGGCCGCGCCCGTCACCCAGCTGCCCGGCCCACACGCCGAACTGATGGCCGCTGTAGACCTGGGCCAGCGGCTGCATGCCGGGCAACAGCCGCTCTCCGCTCAGCACCGCATCGGCCGCTTCGCTAAACAGCGACGTCAGCTGCAGCTCCTGCGCCAGCGGCGCGCTGTGGTACAGCAGTCGGGCATTTTTCAGCGGCGTGGGTGCCAGCGGCCGGTAAAAGCCCTGCAGTTCATCGTGCCAGGTATTATCAAAGTGCATAGCGCCTCCATCAGGACGGCCGGGCAGACTTAACTCAACGCCGCGGCAGGAGGGACAGTGTAAAGCGCCAGGGGCCGGGTAAATACGGACAATAAACAGGGTTATTGCCGTTAAGGGCTACCCCAGCCACGGCGGTGGGGTCAGCAACTGGTCAAGACACTCCACCGGAACCGCCGGAAACAGCGCGCTCTCAATGCCGCCAAGCGGCAGATGACGTATCTTTTGCAGGTCGCTGAGATCGTCAGCGCCGGCCAGCACCAGCAGGCCGCAGTAAGGGGTAATCTGCTCAACGATCACCCCTGCCAGCGCGCTGAATGACGCGCGCTTCATCATCCGCTGCATCAGCGCCCGATCCAGCGTGATGCGTTCAAACAGGCTGTCAAACACCGCTTTCGAACTCAAGTTTCCTGCGCCGTAGTGGCTGAGCGCCAGTGAAAAATGGTCGCTCAGCGCCCGCAGCCGCGGATTGTCTGCGCCTTCATGCAGGCCGGGGAAACTCTCCGCAATATCCAGCTGCAGCCCTGCCAGCAGGCTCATTTTTTTCAGCAGAAAGTCACTCTCAAGCAGCGTATCAGCCAGCAGTCCGTCGACGCTAATTGAAACCTTAATATTATTTATGCTAAAGAAACGCGCACCGCTTTCAATCAGGTTAATTTGACTCTGCAGCAGTAAAATGCGCTGTGATATATCCAGCTGCGGCGTCAGCATCGCCTGCGGAATGGCCACGTTGCTCTGCGGGTGACAGAAATTCACCCGTAATTCGGTACAAAGTAACCGCCCCTCCGGGCTGTACACCGGATAAAACTGGGGGTGGGTGCGATACTCCGTTTCCAGATGGATGTTCATTGATTTTTGCCATTATTCCGCGAGGGTAACCACAGCCTTACCGGTGTCGATTTGACCACCCCACCGCGCCAGCGCAGGCTTCAGGCCCGTTCAGACACCCTGTTAATCAGCTTACGCTGGTCTCTACTGGTCAGACTACCACAGATTTTCTGCTAAAAACGCTGAATAAAAATCCATATACAGAGCGGGTAAATAATCCTTTTCTCGGATTAATGTGATTTTCACTGAAATATGAGTTAAGTAAGAAAAATTAACATCCTTATGAAGAGATCGGACCACCTGGCGAATAAATCTCATAAATTTCTGAATAAGTGCTGTTAAATCAAATGCTGTTTAAAACAGCATTCTGTCACTTTTTTCAGCGGGAGAGCGATCAGATACGTCTCGCCTGCCAGAATACTTTACGCCAGTAAACGTTATCGAGCGATGAACGCACCACGCCGCGGCTGGTCGAAGCATGAATAAAATAGTTATCGGTGTCGTAAATGCCCACGTGCAACCCATTTTCACCGCTGCCGGTTTTGAAAAACACCAGATCGCCGGGCAACAGATCGGACTTATCAATGCGCGTGCCGACGTCGGTTTGCGCCTCGGTGCTGCGCGGCAGCTGCAGATCGAAACGATCGCGAAAGGTCAGCAGCACAAAGCCGGAACAGTCGATACCGCGCCGCGTCATGCCGCCATAGCGATACGGCGTGCCGTGCCACTGGGCAAGCTGATCGTTCAGCTGGGCGATGACCATTATACGATCGGCCAACTGGCTTTTCGGTGCGGGAGCACGGCTGCTACAGCCTGCCAGAAGAATAACCATCAGTAACAGCCAGTAACGCATAAACGCTCCCTAAAAGAATTCATCACCGCTGTCTGTGCCACGCCGCGGAGGTAAAACGGGCCGGACGGTCAGCCCCCGGTGGTTAAAAAAATACGATCGTCAACCTGCAGTTCGCGGAACGCGACCTGATATAACGCCGTCAGGTTGTCGCAGGTGAGTATTTCACGCGCTGCGCCGACCAGCGCGGGCTGACCCGGACGCATCAGCCAGACGCTGCTGGCCTGCTGCAGGCTGTGGTTAAGGTCATGGCTGCTCATCACCACGCTAATACCGCTGGCGATAACGCGGCTCAGCAGACCATCGAAGGCGTGCTGCTGGGCGATATCCAGACCGGTCAGCGGCTCATCCAGCAGCAGCAGCGCGCCGTCGGGCTGACTGACCTGCAGCAGCACCGCCGCCAGCCGCACCCGTTGCCACTCACCGCCGGACAGCTGCCCGAGCGGGCGCTGCAGCTTGTCATCCAGCCGCAGCGCTGCGCTCAGCTCGCGCAGCGAAAACGCGTCAGCCTGAGCGCCAGGGCCATGATGCATCGACAGATAGTGCCATACCGGCATCTGCGCGGGGGCCAGCTGCTGCTGCGGCAGATACGCCCGCCGGCGCGCCAGCGCGCTGCCCGCCCAGTCGCCCAGCGGTCGCCCGCACAGCCGGATGTCACCGCGGGCCGGCTGCAACCCGGACAGCGCGGCCAGCAGCGAACTCTTCCCGGCGCCGTTCGGCCCGACCAGATGGATAAGCTCGCCGGCCCCGACCCGGGCGCTGAACGGAAACAGCCGCCGCTCGATGGCCGCCCTGTCGATCTCCAGCAGCACTTACTCTGCCAACGCCTGCTGCACGGCGGTGACGATCTGCGCGTCGTCAGGGGTCATATCCGGCGAGAAACGAGCCAGTACCTTACCGTCACGGCCGATCAGAAACTTCTCGAAATTCCACAGAATATCACCAGGCGCTTCTGGCGCACGCCCTTTGCTGGTCATGCGCTCCAGGAAACCACTGCCCTCGGGTGCCAGCGCCTGCTGTTGAGCCGCCACCAGCTGCGCATACAGCGGATGGCGCTGTTCACCGTTAACCTCAATTTTGCTGAACATCGGGAAGGTCACGCCGTAGGTGGTGCTGCAAAAGGTTTTGATCTCTTCATCACTGCCCGGCTCCTGGCCGAGGAAGGCGTTGCAGGGGAAGCCGAGCACGCTGAAGCCCTGCGCGTGCCACGCCTTATGCAGCGCTTCCAGCTGCTCGTACTGCGGCGTCAGGCCGCACTTAGAGGCCACGTTCACCACCAGCAGCACCTCACCCTGCCACTGCGCCAGCGTGGTAGCTTCCCCATCCAGAGTGGTCAGTTGCGTATCATAAATCGTCATCATCTTTTCCTGTTTCAGCGAGAACATCGTTGAGGGTAACCGTTTAACGGTTGTTCAATAATAACCAGATAAATACCGGCGCGCCCAGCGTGGCGGTCACCACGCCGACCGGCAGCTCGGCGGCGGTCAGCGCCACGCGGGCAATCACGTCGGCCAGCAGCAGCACGCCCGCCCCGGCCAGCGCGCAGGCCGGTAACAGCGTACGGTGATCGCTCAGCCCGTTGAGGCGCAAAATATGCGGAATAACCAGCCCGATAAAGCCGATCGCCCCGGCCAGCGCCACGCTAACCCCGACCAGCCAGCCGATAGCCGCAACCAGCAGGTTGCGCCACAGCAGCAGCGGCAGGCCCAGCTGTTGCGCGGAAACCTCCCCCAGCGCCAGCAGATTGAGCACCCGGCTGCGGCTGCACAGCCACACCAGCACCGGCAGCAGCGCCAGCATCAGCCAGCGGTAGCGCCAGTCAACGCCGCTGAACCCACCCATCATCCAGTACATTAACTGGCGCAGGTCGAGGCTGCTGCTGAAGTAGACTGCCCAGGTCATCACCGCGCTGCAGATAATCCCCAGCGCCACGCCCGCCAGCAGCAGTTTAGCGGACGAAAGGTGGCGGCGGGCAAAACGCAGCAGCAGCAGCGTTACCAGCAGTGCGCCGGCGATAGCGCAGACGCTCATCAGCCACGGGTTGTCCGTGCCAAAGAAAATACAGGCCACCAGGCCAACGCCCGCCCCGGCGGAGACGCCAAGCAACCCCGGCTCTGCCAGCGGGTTGCTGAACAGCGCCTGCATGACGGCCCCGGCCACCGCCAGCGACGCCCCCACCAGCAGCACCGCCAGCGTGCGCGGCAGGCGCAGCTGCCAGACAAACAGCCGCGCGTCGTCGCCGAGCCACGCATCGGGCAGGATCCAGCGCTCACCGGCAGACAGGCTGAGCAGGATCATCAGCAGGCAAAACAGCCCCAGCCCCAGCAGCCAGAGCCGGGCACGGTGGCGAGCGCGTTGCAGATACGGGGTCAGCGTCATGGTGATTTATGGCAAGAAAACAGTGGGTTAATTGTAGAGAGGTTTTCTCTGAATTGACATGGAAAAGGATGAACTGAATGATGAGCATAATAGGCCACTGCGGGCATCCTCAGCCCTCGTGGGCTATTCCCCCGCCACCTGTGCGAGACATTCCCTTCGTTTTTTTGCCGTTGCCGCTTCAGGGCCAGGCCGCCCGGCAGCAGAGGGACCGGGCCTGAACTATGACGAGAACATTGTGCAGCTGTTGATGAAATCAGGACAGAATAACCCCCGCTTCTGCTGCACGACACGAAGAAAGGTCAGGCGTGTTTCATGCGCTCACTGAGTGTCTCGATAATGAAGGTATTGACCGATGTCTCATGCGCTGCGGCGACCTGATTAAGACGTTCCCCGAACGACTCCGGATAGCGCAACGTGAACGTCCTGACCTTTTCCTGACGTACATAAGGTTCAATACCCGCTGCACTGCAATCCTCCAGATACTCATGTAGCGATATCTCGCCTTCTGTTAACAACCCCTGAATACTGTCCGAGACAAAGTCACAATAGCCGGTCAGACCCAGGAACTTCCCGCGAAACGCGCCTAGCTCCGCTACATAGGTGATAATGGCCGATTGCCCGGCTATCTGCATGGTATTGGGGGTCGATGTTTTGAGTGTCGATGCTTTGATCATGGCTTAACTCCTGTGCTTTCAAGCCAGTCACGCAGGTTAACAACTGCGCCTTTGTCAGTATCTGGCGATGGATGCGGGCGATGGATGCGGGCGATGAAAGTTAGCGATACTGCCGTTAAGGATAAACTTACAGCTGGAACCGCGCCCCTCTTTGACCTCCCCTCCCAGCGCTTTAATCAGTGACTCGATGTCAGCCCATTTAATGCCTGACTGCACAGGCGATTTAAATATCTGCTCAAGCGTGCTCCATTGCTTCTTCCGTAGTGATGCAATTTGTTCGTTCATTCCCTGCCTCACGAAGTCACCTTATGAAGTCAGTATTACAAGATGGGGAATGAAGTCAACTTATGAAGTCATTTTATTGCTGTGGCTTTTTTTATAAAAAGGACAACTTGTGGATAATATTTTTACAGAAGAAGTTTAAAATCAGAAGGATAACCACATAAAAAAGGCCGCTTGCGCGGCCTTTTAAATAGCAGAAATCACTCTTCTTTCGG
Source organism: Erwinia sp. Leaf53 (assembly GCF_001422605.1). NCBI lineage: Bacteria > Pseudomonadati > Pseudomonadota > Gammaproteobacteria > Enterobacterales > Erwiniaceae > Erwinia > Erwinia sp. Leaf53. The sequence goes on along the minus strand of NZ_LMLK01000007.1, from coordinate 125,791 downwards.
TGTGGCGTTTTCTACCCGGCTTTTCAGCTTCTGTCCAGGCCTGAAGGTCACCACACGGCGAGCCGTAATCGGGATATCTTCACCCGTTTTCGGGTTACGACCCGGACGTTGATTCTTGTCGCGAAGGTCGAAGTTGCCAAATCCTGACAGTTTCACCTGCTCACCGTTTTCCAAAGCACGACGCACTTCTTCAAAAAACAGTTCTACCAGTTCTTTGGCATCCCGTTTGCTCAGCCCCAGCTTCTCAAACAGGTATTCAGACATTTCAGCTTTTGTAAGCGCCATAGGTTCAATCCCTCAAGGATGCTTGGAATCGCTCTTTCAGTGCCTCTACGCATTTTGCAACGGTAGCGGCAATCTCCTCTTCTTCGAGTGTCCGGCTGGTATCTTGCAAAATCAGGCTGATAGCGAGGCTCTTAAAACCATCATTTACGCCCTTACCACGGTACACGTCAAACAAGTTTACGCCAACTACCTGATTTACGCCAACTTTCTTACACTCCGCGATGATATCTGCTGCAGGGACGTTTTCAGCCACCACCACGGCGATATCACGACGGTTGGCCGGGAAGCGGGAAATCGCGCTGGCGTCAGGCAGGACGCGGTTTGCGACCTTATTCCACTCCAGTTCGAACACCACCGTACGGCCGTTAAGATCCAGTTTACGCTCAACTTCCGGGTGCACCACGCCAATAAATCCAACCCGCTCATCGCGTAAATAAATCGCCGCGCTCTGCCCAGGATGCAGCGCAGAATGGCTTTCGGCCACGAAGCGGATCGCGTCCAGTTCGCCGGTTAATTCCAGCAGCGACTCCAGATCGCCCTTCAGATCGTAGAAGTCGACCGTCTCGCGTGCCTGAGCCCAGTGCTCCTCAATACGGCTGCCGGCGATGACCCCGGCCAGCATAACATCCTGACGGATGCCAAGATTTGCCTGGGTATCAGGCACAAAGCGCAGGCCGCTCTCAAACAGACGCACGCGCGCCTGCTGGCGGTTCTGGTTATAGACCACCGCGCCCAGCAGGCCGCTCCACAGCGACAGACGCATCGCCGACATCTCAACGGAGATCGGGCTTGGCAGCACCAGGTTCTCTTCGCCCGGGTGCAGCAGCGCCTGAATTTTCGGGTCGACGAAGCTGTAGGTGATCGCTTCCTGATAGCCTTTGTCCACCAGCAGCGACTTCACGCGCTTCAGCGACAGCGTCGCTTCACGGTGACGGGTCATCACCAGACCCGCCTGCACCGGTACGTCAGGGATGTTGTTGTAGCCGTAAATACGGGCAACCTCTTCCACGAGGTCCTCTTCGATCTCCATATCGAAGCGCCAGCCCGGTGCCATGGCCTGCCACTCACCGTTGCCGCCGGTGACGACACACCCGAGGCGGGTCAGAATATCGCTGACCTCTTCATCGGCAATCACGTGGCCGATCAGACGATCCAGCTTTTCACGACGCAGGGTAATAGAGGCACGCTGTGGCAGCTGAGCGGTATCGGTCACGTCGATCACCGGGCCAGCTTCACCGCCGCAGATGTCCAGCAGCAGGCGGGTGGCACGTTCCATCGCCTGATGCTGCAGGGTCGGATCGACGCCGCGCTCGTAGCGGTGGGAAGCATCGGTATGCAGGCCGTGACGGCGCGCGCGGCCAACGATCGACAGCGGGCTGAAGAAGGCGCACTCCAGCAGCACGTTCTTAGTTTCAGCGTTCACACCGGAGTGTTCACCGCCGAAAATGCCGCCCATCGCCAGCGCTTTCTGCTCATCGGCGATCACCAGCGTGTCGGCGTTGAGCTTCGCTTCGCTGCCGTCCAGCAGAGTCAGCGTCTCGCCCTCTTCCGCCAGGCGCACCACGATGCCGCCGCTGATGCGGTCCAGATCGAAGGCGTGCATCGGCTGCCCCAGTTCCAGCAGCACATAGTTGGTGACGTCCACCACCGGATCGATCGAGCGCACGCCGCAACGACGCAGCTTCTCTTTCATCCACAGCGGCGTTGCCGCGGTGACGTTAACGCCTTTAACTACCCGGCCCAGGTAACGCGGACAGGCCTGGGTGGCTTCAACGCGGATCGGGAAGGTATCGGTAATGGTGGCCGCTACCGGCGCGATGTCCGGGGCGGTCAGCGGCAGACGGTTAACTACCGCCACGTCACGCGCCACGCCGAGAATGCTCAGGCAGTCGGCACGGTTAGGCGTGACGCTAATCTCGATGGTGCTGTCGTCCAGCCTGAGATAGTCGCGAATATCGCTGCCGATCGGTGCATCCTGCGGCAGTTCGATGATGCCGTTGTGATCGTCGGAAATACCCAGCTCGGAGAATGAGCAGAGCATGCCTTCAGAAGGTTCACCGCGCAGTTTCGCCGCTTTGATTTTGAAATCGCCCGGCAGTACCGCGCCGACGGTGGCCACCGCCACCTTCAGACCCTGGCGGCAGTTGGCCGCGCCACAGACGATATCCAGCAGGCGCTCGCCGCCGACGTTGATTTTGGTCACGCGCAGTTTATCGGCGTTCGGGTGCTGGCCGCACTCAACCACTTCACCCACCACCACGCCGTGGAAGGCACCGGCAACCGCATCCACACCATCCACTTCCAGGCCGGCCATGGTGACCTGGTCGGAAAGCTGTTCGCTGCTAACGGCCGGGTTGACCCATTCACGTAACCAGAGTTCGCTGAATTTCATTGGTTTACCGGTCCTTATTTAAACTGTTTGAGGAAACGAAGATCGTTTTCGAAGAAAGCGCGCAGATCGGTGACGCCATAGCGCAGCATGGTCAGACGCTCCATGCCCATGCCGAAGGCGAAGCCGGAGTAAACTTCCGGATCGATGCCGACGTTGCGCAGCACGCTCGGATGCACCATGCCGCAGCCCAGCACTTCCAGCCACTTACCGTTTTTACCCATCACGTCCACTTCTGCGGAGGGTTCGGTGAACGGGAAGTAGGACGGACGGAAACGAACCTGCAGGTCAGCCTCAAAGAAGTTGTTCAGGAAATCGTGCAGCGTGCCTTTCAGATTGGTAAAGCTGATATTTTTATCAACGATCAGCCCTTCCATCTGATGGAACATCGGGGTGTGGGTCTGATCGTAATCGTTACGGTAGACGCGGCCCGGCGCGATAATGCGGATCGGCGGCTCACCCTCTTTCATGGTACGGATCTGCACGCCGGAGGTCTGCGTGCGCAGCAGACGGGTGGCGTCGAACCAGAAGGTATCGTGATCGGCGCGTGCCGGGTGGTGGCTCGGAATATTCAGCGCATCGAAGTTGTGATAGTCATCTTCAATTTCCGGGCCGGTTTCGACGGAAAAGCCCAGTTCGCCAAAGAAGGTCTCAATACGGTCAATGGTGCGGGTAACCGGATGCAGGCCGCCATTTTCGATGCGGCGGCCCGGCAGTGAGACATCAATGGTCTCCTGTGCCAGGCGAGCGTTCATTTCGGCAGATTCCAGGGCGTCCTTCTGCAGGGCCAGCGCGTCCTGCACCTGTTGCTTGGCGTCATTGATCACCGCGCCTGCCGCCGGGCGTTCGTCGGCCGGCAGTTCACGTAAGGTGGTCATCTGCAGCGTGAGATGCCCTTTTTTCCCCAGAAATTCGACGCGAACGTTTTCTAACGCGGCGACATCCTGGGAACCGTTGATGGCGGCTTTCGCCTGCGCCACCAGGTCTGCGAGATGTGACATGCTTTCCTCTTCTTCCAGCCAGGGTGGCCGGTCTGTTTTTGGTCAGGACGGGAGATCCCGTTCGTCCGGTAATCGGGTGTAAAAACGAAAAAAGCCTCCACATGGGAGGCTTTCAGCGCGAATTTTCGTTTCTTTTCTCTGCGCAAAAGCCCCCGACATTCAGGTGCTAAAGTAAAAAAAGAAACGGAAGTTCGCATTTATCATGGTAATACCCGGTGGCACAATCAACCGCTCTATTGAAAGGTTATATGGAATAAAAGTCAATCATTTGCTGCGGTTAGGAGCAATAAAAAAGGGGGGCAAGCCCCCCTTTCTTCCCTTCATCTTCCGTCAGCCTGCTTGCGCTTCGCGACGAAATATTTCAGGGAGTCTGACTTACGCCAGAGCTGATTTCGCTTTTTCTACCAGAGCAGCAAATACCGCTTTGTCGAATACTGCGATGTCAGCCAGAATCTTACGGTCGATCTCAATAGAAGCCTTTTTCAGGCCATTGATGAAGCGGCTGTAAGAGATACCGTTAGTGCGGGCTGCGGCGTTGATACGCGCGATCCACAGCTGACGGAACTGACGCTTACGCTGACGACGGTCACGGTAAGCATACTGACCAGCTTTGATAACAGCCTGGAAAGCAACGCGGTATACACGTGAACGTGCACCGTAGTAGCCTTTAGCTTGTTTTAAGATTTTTTTGTGACGTGCGCGAGCAACTACACCACGTTTTACACGAGCCATTACGCTCTCCTGTTAATATTCTGAATGAATTAAAAAATTACTTATGCGTACGGCAGGCAGGCGATAACCAGACCCAGATCGCCTTTAGACACCATGCCTTTCGGACGCAGGTGACGTTTACGCTTAGTAGATTTTTTAGTCAGAATATGACGCAGGTTAGCGTGTTTACGCTTGAAGCCGCCAGAAGCGGTCTTCTTGAAGCGCTTGGCCGCGCCACGTACAGTTTTAATCTTTGGCATTTAAAAAATATCCACTTCGCATTGTTAATAAAATGAATCAGACAGGCGAATCACGCCGCGCGCCTTTCAGCACGCGGCACGACTACTTGAGGGCCTACTGTTTCTTCTTGGGAGCGAGCACCATAATCATCTGACGGCCTTCGATCTTCGTAGGGAAGGACTCGACAATCGCCAGATCAATATCTTCACACAGGTCTTTACGGACGCGGTTAAGCACTTCCATACCGATCTGCTGGTGCGCCATCTCACGACCGCGGAAACGCAGCGTGATTTTGGCTTTATCGCCATCTTCCAGAAAGCGAATCAGGTTGCGTAGTTTGACCTGATAGTCGCCATCATCGGTTCCAGGACGGAATTTGATTTCCTTAACCTGGATAACTTTTTGCTTCTTCTTCTGTTCCTTAGAAGATTTGCTTTTTTCGTAAAGGAACTTGCCGTAGTCCATGATACGACATACGGGCGGCTCGGCGTTAGGGCTGATCTCGACCAGATCAACACCTGCTTCTTCAGCTTTTTCTAAAGCTTCATTCAGACTGACAATACCAATCTGTTCGCCATCGACGCCTGTCAGACGAACCTCAGTGGCGCGAATTTCTCTGTTAATGCGATTAGGACGCGCCGGTTGAACTCGTTTTCCGCCTTTAATACTTTATTCCTCCAATTGATGAAGATTGCGACTGCGAATTTCATTCTGCAGCTTCGCGATCACTTCGTTAACGTCCATGCTGCCCAGGTCTTTACCGCGGCGGGTGCGAACGGCCACTTTGCCAGCTTCCACCTCTTTATCGCCACAGACCAACATATAAGGCACACGACGCAACGTATGTTCACGGATTTTAAAGCCAATCTTCTCGTTTCTCAAGTCTGCTTTTACGCGAATGCCCGCATTTTGCAGTTTTCGTGTCAGTTCTGCAACATATTCAGACTGACTATCGGTAATATTCATTACCACTACCTGTACAGGAGCCAGCCAGGTCGGGAAGAAACCGGCAAATTCTTCGGTTAAAATCCCGATGAAGCGCTCCATTGACCCCAGAATCGCACGGTGAATCATCACCGGCACCTGACGGTCATTATTTTCGCCAATGTATGACGCGCTCAGGCGGCCCGGCAGCGAGAAGTCCAGCTGAACGGTACCACACTGCCATGCGCGGTCGAGGCAGTCATACAGGGTAAATTCAATTTTCGGACCGTAGAACGCGCCCTCACCCGGCTGATAGTCAAACGGAATACCGTTCTCTTTCAGCGCAGCGGCCAGGTCAGCCTCGGAGCGATCCCACAGTTCATCAGCGCCGATGCGCTTTTCCGGACGCGTGGAGAGTTTCACCACGATCTTTTCAAAGCCAAAGGTGCTGTAGACGTCGTAAACCATCTTGATGCAGCTGTTTACTTCGTCGCGCACCTGCTCTTCGGTACAGAAGATATGCGCGTCGTCCTGAGTGAAGCCACGCACGCGCATCAGGCCGTGCAGGGCACCCGAGGGTTCGTTACGGTGGCAGCTGCCGAACTCTGCCATACGCAGCGGCAGGTCGCGGTACGATTTCAGGCCCTGGTTGAAGATCTGCACGTGACCCGGGCAGTTCATCGGCTTGATGCAGTACTCGCGGTTTTCAGACGAGGTGGTGAACATCGCCTCTTTGTAGTTTTCCCAGTGGCCGGTTTTTTCCCACAGCACGCGATCCATCATAAACGGACCCTTCACTTCCTGGTACTCGTACTCTTTCAGCTTGGTACGGACAAACACTTCCAGCTCGCGGAAGATGGTCCAGCCGTCATTATGCCAGAAAACCATGCCCGGCGCTTCTTCCTGCATGTGGTACAGGTCAAGCTGCTTACCGATTTTACGGTGGTCGCGTTTCGCGGCCTCTTCCAGGCGCTGCAGATAGGCTGCCAGCTGCTTCTTATCGCCCCACGCGGTACCGTAGATACGCTGCAACATTTTATTGTTGCTGTCGCCACGCCAGTAAGCGCCAGAAATCTTCTGCAGCTTGAAGTGGTGGCAGAAACGCATATTTGGCACGTGCGGGCCGCGGCACATGTCCACGTACTCTTCATGATGATACAGGCCCGGACGATCGTCACGGCTGATGTTCTCATCCAGAATAGTGATTTTGTACTCTTCACCGCGTGCGGCAAAGGCGTCACGCGCTTCCTGCCAGCTCACTTTCTTCTTGATGACGTCGTAGTTGGTCTCGGCCAGCTGGTGCATACGCTTTTCCAGCTGCTCAATATCTTCCTGCGTCAGGGTGCGATCGATATCCACATCGTAGTAGAAACCGTTGTCGATCACCGGGCCGATAGCCATTTTGGTATCGGGCCACAGCTGCTTGATCGCGTGCCCTAACAGGTGGGCACAGGAGTGACGGATGATTTCCAGGCCGGCATCATCTTTTGCGGTGATGATGGCAACATGGGCATCTTCGGTAATCGGGTCAACCGCATCCACCAGCTCGCCGTTAACGCGGCCGGCAATACAGGCTTTCGCCAGACCTGGCCCGATATCCTGGGCAATCTCCATCACGCTTACGGCGTGATCAAACGAACGCTGGCTTCCATCAGGAAGAGTAATAACTGGCATGTAACATCCTTAATTGCAGTGGTAACCCATACGCGAGGCTACTTACATAATCGAGTTTTCTTTTAGTATCAGACATCTAGCCCTGTGAATTAGCTCACAATTGCTAATCCGGTACGCAGCCTGGTACACAGATTCAAAAGCGGGAAAGGGCCGAACTTTTGAAGAGGAAGTATCTTACACTTCATAAGGATAAATTGCACGGTCAGCGCCGCGAATGGCACAAGCGGAGGATGAATCAACGCGGAAGGCACGGCGATTTTAGGAAGATCCTCCACCCGGTTAAAGGCGTGGAGGTGGACAGACTAACGGTCCTGATACGGGTCTTTTTTGTCATCCTCGCTGTCGTCGCGGGTGCGCGGAATTTCGCCGTGATCCTGCGGGTCGTCCTTCGCCGGATGATGGTCTTCGCGCTTCTCTTTTGACGGATGTTGGGACATAGCAGCCTCCTCTGACGTTAGTCAGTAAAGCGTAGTCGATTGCGTAAAAGCTGCAGCAAGGCGGTGAAACGCTCGTGCGAAGGTAGACGGAGGGTAAAGGCAGCACAGCCAGTGCAAAACGGGCCGGAAATCCGGCCCGTCTGAGATTACATCGCGTACGACAGCGTCACGGTGGTTTTGGTATCCGTTCTGTCCGGCGCGGAGGCTGGCGGATTCTGGTTCCAGGTGACGTTGTAAGCCACTTTCAGCGCAAAGTGCTCATTGATACCGACCTGCAGGCCGGTTTCGGAGTTGACGGTGGTATCGTCGCTGCCCAGCACGGAGACACCCTGAATGAACCGGGTGTTATCGGTCAGCTGCCACTGGTAGCTCAGCGCACCGTAGGCCAGCGCCTGAGTCTCATGGCCACCTTCGTGGTACTCGTCATAACGCACGCCAGGACCGGCTTCCACACGCAGTGAATGCACCGGGCCGTTCAGCAGCTGGCGACCGTAACCGGCGGCCAGAATAGAACGACCATCGTAGCCGTTGAAGCGGTCGCTCAGCCAGCTGGCCTGACCAAACAGGTAGTCAGCGGTGTTCATGTTGTAACGGGTACGCGCGCCAACCTGATAGGTTTCGGAGGCGCGTTCGTCGTTTGAGGAGGTGTTGCTGGCGTTGCCCCACAGGCTGTAGGCGGTGCTCGGCTGATACCACGTCATGTTGGTGTTAGCGGTCACCGAGGAGCTGGTGGTATTACCGGTCTGCGCCAGGTAGCCGGCGGCGGCGTTACCTTCGAAATCTTTCTTCGCCGTGCTTGGGTCATCCATAACCGTAAAGACGTTATTGTCCGCCAGCGCCTGTTGACACAGCACGCCACCGGAGAGCAGCAGAACTACAGACAGTTTATTGATCGCTTTCATTAAATGTGACCCGTACGACAGTGTTTTAAAAGAGAGTGAGTCTGAAGTTTTTTGAAGGACGATCAACGCAATTTACGGTAAGTTTCGTAACAATATGTTAAATCGCTCTTTTTACTAAGCATCTTCACTGAATAACCTGAGGAATGAGAGCATTCCAATTTACGGCGCGCATTATAGAGGGTAATGACCAGGAAAACACCTGCCGGCTGATAAGAATTATCTGCTCTCATCACGCCCCCCTTTCCCTTCGCAACTTGCTGCAAAAAACGCCAAATTTCTGCGCAGAGTGCCCGCATGGTCTATGCTGGAAACATCTTTATTAACAATGAGGTGAATCATGAGCCAGGAGAACATTCAGCAGTACGTCGTTACCTTGCGCTATCAGGAGCGTGGCCTTGCCGACCTGCTGGAGCTGAACAGCACGCTGCTCGCTGCCGGTTTTACCACCACCCTGAACGATGCGCAGGGTCACCCGCATGAGCTGGGCAGCAACAACTTTGGCCTGATTACCGCTCTGCCGTCAGAAGAGGTGCAGCAGCTGGCGCGCGGGCTTGGCGAACGTGTGCTGGAGAGCGCGCCCGACGTGGACGTGCAGCTGTGGCAGGATTTTTACCGGCGCGATCGCGACTGAGAATTTGCAAAGAGTTGCCCGGATGGTGCATAAGTTCTGGTTTTGGTTATTCTTTAAGCGTTAGGATGGTGCAATCTCACGAATCATAAGGAGTGCCCTATGTGGTCAGCCATCGATCGTCTGTTGAGTGAGCAGTTTGGTCAGGCGGAAATCAGCGCCCGCCGCGAACTCCCGGGAGGAGAAGTCCATTCGGCCTGGCAACTGCGATATGGAGAGCGCGAGGTGTTCGTGAAGTGCAACCAGCGCGAGATGCTGGACCTCTTCACCTGGGAGGCCGATCAGCTGCAGCTGCTGGCGCGCACCGGCACCGTGCGCGTGCCGGAAGTGTACGGCGTCGGCAGCTCGCGGGACCACAGTTTCCTGCTGCTGGAGTTCATTGCTCCCACCCCACTTAACGCAGAAAACGCCTGGCAGCTTGGTGCGCAGCTGGCCCGCCTTCATCAGTGGAGCGAGCAGCCGCAGTTTGGCCTCGACTTCGATAACAACATCACGACCTCCCCGCAGCCTAACAGCTGGCTGAAGCGCTGGTCGGTATTCTTTGCCGAACAGCGTATCGGCTGGCAGCTGCAGCTGGCCGCGGAAAAAGGCATTCAGTATGGTAATTCAGAGCTGATTGTCAGCTGCGCGCAGGCGGCGCTCAGCAACCACCATCCTGAACCCTCGCTGCTGCACGGTGATCTGTGGCCAGCCAACTGCAGCGGCAGCGCTGAAGGTCCCTGGCTGTTTGACCCTGCCTGCTACTGGGGAGATCGTGAATGTGACCTGGCAATGTTGTCCTGGTTCAGCGACCTGCCGGCGCAGATTGCAGAAGGCTATGACTCGGTGTGGCCGTTACCCGCGGACTACCGGAAACGGCAGCCGGTCTATCAGCTTTATTACCTGCTTAACCGCGCTAACGTGTTCGGCGGCAGCTGGATGAATGAGGCGCAACAGGCCGTCGGCGCGCTGCTGGATGCGGATGAAGGGGGGAAACAGCAACGCCATGCGCCCTCTGCATAAGGGCTGACATGGCGCAGTGGCTACCAGATAAAGCCCAGCAGCTTAAACAGGAAGTAGCCGGCGACGGCGATAACCAGCGGCAGGATATAGAGCGGGAAGAACTGCAGGAAGATGGTGTGGCGCGGCACGACAATCTTCTCTTCCAGCTGCTGGCGGCTCTGACCATCGGCACCGCGCGCTTTTTCCAGAATCATTTGATCTTCAAGCCCTTCACGCAGATAGCGTGCCTGACGGCCCATCCGGGCCCCTGAGGCCTGCAGCGCCAGTCCGACAAAAATCAGCCAGTAAATCACCCAGAACAACACGTTCAATCCGGAATTGAAGTCCGGCACCGGGGAATTATCCCAGAATCCCTGCAGAAAGCCGGTGTTGAAGCGAATCATATCAATCATCACGTGCGCAAAATCCTGCATCACCGCGTTGATCCCTTCCCGTTGTTCACGGCTTTTTTCCATAAACCCCAGCAGTGAAATCACCGTTGATATCAGTGCCGGGATAAAAACGATCCAGCCTGCGATGCGCTTTAACAGCGCAACCCTGCCAGCCTGTTGATAGGTCATGCTTTCTCCAGTCGATCCGTTGTCTGGCAGTAAGTCTACCTGCACTGACAGAAAAGTGCCCGCTAAAAGCCTGTTTTTACGCGGCACCCGCGTCGGGAGCCGCCGCCAGTGCATTTTTTCAACGCCCGCTTCGTGCTAAGGTGAAGCAAACTGTTAAATGGAGCCGTAAAATGTCACATCGTCGCCCGGTACAGGCCGCAATTTTTGATATGGATGGTTTACTGATCGATTCCGAGCCGTTCTGGCACCAGTCCGAGCTGGAAATTTTCAGCGAACTGGGGCTGTCACTGACGGAAGCCGAGGGTATGCCCGATACCCTTGGCCTGCGCATAGATCAGGTGGTCAGCCTGTGGTACGACGCGATGCCGTGGACCGGCCCATCTCAGGCCGAGGTGGCCGAACGGATTATCGCCCGCGTGATTGCCCGGGTAGAAGAAACCCGCCCCTTGCTGCCCGGCGTGCGAGAGGCGCTTGAGCTGTGCAAACGCGAAGGCCTGAAGATCGGCCTCGCCTCTGCATCCCCGCTGTTTATGCTTGAGCGGATGATGGCGCTGTTTGACCTGCGCGGCTACTTTGACGTACTGGCCTCCGCCGGTGAGCTGCCGTACAGCAAGCCGCATCCGCAGGTCTACCTGGACGCCGCACGCGGGCTGGGGATCGATCCGCTCAACTGCGTGACGCTGGAAGATTCCTTTAACGGCATGATCGCCACCAAAGCGGCGCGGATGCGCTCCATCGTGGTGCCGGCGGCGGAGAACCGTCAGGATGCGCGCTGGGCGCTGGCCGACGTGCAGCTGGGTTCGCTGACCGAGCTGACCGCCGCGCACCTGAAAGGATAAGCGTCAGCCGCTGCGACCGCATCACGCTGGCATTATCTGGCCACTCCCCCCGGTGGTGGCCAGGATCATCGCTGTCACTCCAGTGCAAATCTAAGAAACATCTCCTTAAAATATTTGCTCTTCGTTACAGCGTCACATATTTATTCTACTGTATATATTCCCTATACTGGATACATCGACAGCTATGTAGCCAGGGATCCCCATGACGGCCGAAGGCCATCTTATTTTTGCCATTGCCAGCGCCATCTTTGCCAAGCGCGCTGAACTGACGCCGGTGCTGGCCAGCGCCGACTGGTGGCATATTATTCCGGCGGCGCTGCTTACCTGCCTGCTGCCGGATATCGACCATCCGAAGTCACTGCTCGGGCAGCGGCTGGCCTGGCTGTCGAAACCGATCGCCCGCGCGTTTGGCCACCGCGGCTTCACCCACAGCCTGCTGGCGGTGGCCGGTGGCGTGATGCTGCTGCAGACGCCGCTGCCGGCAGGCTGGCTGATCCCTGCCGATGCCTTTCAGGGGCTGGTGCTGGGCTACCTCAGCCATATCGTGGCGGATATGCTGACCCCGGCCGGCGTACCGCTGCTGTGGCCCTGCCGCTGGCGCTTTCGCCTGCCGATCCTGCGCAGCCAGAAAGGCAACCAGCTGGAGCGCGTACTGTGCCTGGCGCTGGTCGGCTACGCGATGTGGTTTCCACCGGGGGTTGCGCCTTTTGGTCAGAATGGCTGGGCCAGCGGCATGGTCAGCAGCGTGCAGAACAGCGTCAGCAGCCTGATTAACCACCAGAAAGCGCAATAATTCGGCGATTAAATACAAAAAGTTATAATCAATTCCTTTTGGATATAAGCCATGCGCTAACAAGCTGATACCATCCCGCCCCTGTACGACTTGCTGCGCGGCACAAATCAACTGCCGCCAGCCGTGACCTGCTTTGCACACCCTTCTGGAGAACCGGAAATGAATTTTCCTCTGATCGTTAACCTCGTCGCCTTTATCGCGCTGCTGCTGCTGGTCGGCAAAGCCGGCCGTAAGGGCTGGAGCCTGTCGAAGAAAGTGCTGTTTGGCCTGGTAGTCGGCGTCCTGTTCGGCCTCGCCCTGCACACCGTCTATGGCGAAGGCAGCGACGTGATTAAACAGTCCGTCAGCTGGTTTAACCTGGTCGGTAACGGCTACGTCCAGCTGCTGCAGATGATCGTGATGCCGCTGGTGTTCGCCTCGATTCTCAGCGCCGTCGCCCGCCTGCATAACGCCTCTTCACTGGGTAAAATCAGCGTGCTGACCATCGGCGTGCTGCTGTTTACCACCGCAATCTCAGCCGCTGTTGGCGTGTTTGTCACCTGGCTGTTTGGCCTCAACGCCAGCGGGCTGGTGCAGGGCGTGCAGGAGACCGCACGTCTCGCCGCAATCCAGACTAACTACGCCGGCAAAGTGGCCGACCTCAGCGCGCCGCAGCTGCTGCTCTCCTTTATTCCAAAGAACCCGTTTGCCGATCTGACCGGAGCCAACCCCACTTCAATCATCAGCGTGGTGATTTTCGCCGCCTTCCTCGGCGTGGCTGCCCTGCAGCTGCTGAAGGATGATGCGGAGAAAGGCCAGCGGGTGCTGAAAGCCATCGATACCCTGCAGTCGTGGGTGATGAAGCTGGTACGCCTGATTATGAAGCTGACGCCGTACGGCGTGATGGCGCTGATGACCAAAGTGGTCGCCAGCTCTAACCTCAGCGACATCATCAAGCTCGGCAGCTTTGTACTGGCCTCCTACCTCGGCCTGGCGATTATGTTTGCCGTGCACGCGCTGCTGCTGTCGGTTAACGGCGTCAACCCGCTGCGCTTCTTCCGTAAAGTGTGGCCGGTGATCACCTTCGCCTTTACCAGCCGCTCCAGCGCCGCCACCATCCCGCTGAGCGTGGAAGCGCAGACGCGTCGTCTGGGCGTGCCCGAGTCGATTGCCAGCTTTGCCGCCTCATTTGGTGCCACCATCGGCCAGAACGGCTGTGCCGGCCTCTATCCAACCATGCTGGCGGTAATGGTAGCCCCGACCGTGGGCATCAACCCGTTTGACCCGCTGTGGATCGCCACCCTGATCGGCATTGTCACCCTCAGCTCGGCCGGCGTGGCTGGCGTGGGCGGCGGTGCCACCTTCGCCGCACTGATCGTGCTGCCGGCAATGGGCCTGCCGGTCACCCTGGTGGCGCTGCTGATCTCCATCGAACCGCTGATCGATATGGGCCGTACCGCGCTGAACGTCAACGGCTCGATGACCGCCGGTACCCTGACCAGCCAGTGGCTGAAGCAGACCGATAAGCAGATCCTGCTGACCGATGCCGATAACGAAGCCGAACTGGCGCAGCGTTAATCGCCTTATCCGCACAGCATTATCCTCCAGCCCGGATCGCCATCCGGGCTTTTTTATATCTTAATTTCGCCCAATCGTGGCGGTCAGGTAAAGGAATCGTTAAGCGCTGTAAGCAGCAGATAATGCGGTAAGGTTAGCGCTTGTGTTTTGGCCGGCAAGCGCCGATGCTGGCGACAGTTGCAACAGGAGAACCCCCTATGAAAAAGGTGATGACCACGCTACTCGCCTTCACGCTGCTGGCCCCGACGCTCGCCTCAGCCCATCCCGGCGGCTGGGGACCCGGACCGGGCTGGCACGACGGCGGCCACGGCGGCCCGGAATGGCGCCACGGCGGCCCGGGACGGCTCTCATTTCTGTCGGATGCCGCTGCAGCGGTGCTGATCGGCGGCCTGACCTATTACGTGCTGAACGGCACTTATTATCAGCGTGAGCGTGATAACAGCTACGTGGTGGTTGACCGACCGGTTGAACGTTACAGGGGCGGCAGCATGCACGCGCTGGACTACAACGGCGAGCGCTTCTACGTTGAGGATGGCCACTACTACCGGCGCAATATCGACGGCCAGTATCTGGAAGTGCCGCGCCCGCCGGGTTTATAATTCACAGGCATAAAAAAATGGCCGCTGAACTTACAGCGGCCATTTTTATGCTCTGACGGCGGCACGGCGCGGATTCAGCGACGTACCGACGAGTGCGGTTACTGATTGGTCTGCGGGTCGGTATCGTACTCTTTACAGCTCTGGAAGCCGTAGTTCATCACCCGACCGGTGTCGTTGTAGCTGACAAAGTAGGTCTGGGTTTTGCCATCGCGCTCTTTCAGCACGTAGGTCTGGCAGGTACCGCGGGCGTGCACCATGGTGATCTCCGTGGCAGGAGGCCCGGCGAGGTCACGCACCTGAGCACGCGTCATGCCTTTTTTAACGTCCTGCACCACCGGCTTGGTGACATAGCTTTCGGCGCGGTCATAGGCAGTACAGCCCGATAAAATTGCCAGAGTGACTGCGGCACCGATCAATCCCGTCATTTTACGCATTTGTTATTCCTCATTTTTTATCCATGTCCCACTAATCCTGGAATACAAATTCAGATTAATCAAATCTGTTACAGAAAATGATACCGCAGGCGCGGCACGATGTTTATAATAAAAAATTGAGAACGATCGTTCGCATCATGCTGGCCGCTGCGGCCTCAGCGTGGGCGGCCCCCAGCAGGAGCGCATTACCGATGGTTACCCCCGCCGAAGCGCGCGATGAACGCCATCGCCTGCGCAAAGACGAAATCATTACTGCCGCCCGCCGCTGCTTCCGCCAGCACGGCTTTCACGCCGCCAGCATGGCCCAGCTGGCAACGGAGGCGCGGCTCAGCGTCGGCCAGATCTATCGCTACTTCACCAGTAAAGACGCAATCATCGCCGAGATGATTACGCGGATTATCGACTTCCGCCTGCAGGAGATGAAGAGCACCAGCGACAGCAGCCACCTGTGCGAGCTGCTGGCCTGGCGGCAGGTGCTTAACGAAGACGATGAGGCGCTGATGTTCGAGGTCGCCGCTGAAAGCACCCGCAACCCGGCGGTGGCGCAGATGATGGCCGACGCCGACGCCCGCCTGTTCAGCCACGCCTGCCAGAAAGTGCAGCAGCAGCACCCGCACCTCAGCGATGAACGTGCGCGCGCCTGCGTCGAGCTGCTGGCGGTGATGGTGGAAGGCACCTCGTGGCGGCGGCTGATGCCGCAGAAGGCATCACCGGAACAGCTCTACCCGCTCTACCAACAGTTTTATCACCTGCTATTTGATTCCGAGGCATCATGACATCTGCACACCCTAACCGTATGGGTTACGCCATTACGCTTGGCCTGCTGGCGGCCCTTGGCCCGCTCTGCATTGACCTGTACCTGCCCGCCCTGCCTTCCCTGGCCAGCGACCTGCAGACCTCCACCGCCAGCGCCCAGCTGAGCCTGACCGCCGGGCTGCTGGGCCTTGGCGTAGGTCAGCTGTTTTTCGGCCCGCTGAGCGACAAATACGGACGCCTGCGCCCGCTGCTGCTGTCGCTGGTACTGCTGCTGATCGCATCGATTGGCTGTGCGCTGGCACAGGATATTAACCAGCTGCTGCTGGCACGCCTGTTTGAAGGGCTGTCGGGTGCCGGCGGAGCCGTACTGTCGCGCGCCATCGCCCGCGACATGTACAGCGGCCACGATCTGACCCGCTTCTTTGCGCTGCTGATGCTGGTCAACGGCCTGGCTCCGATCGCCGCCCCGGTGATGGGCGGCGCGCTGATGGCGTTCCTCGACTGGCGCGGCCTGTTTATGACCATCGGCGTGATTGCGGTGCTGCTGTTTATCCTCGCCCGCCTCAAACTGCATGAGACGCTACCCGTCGAGCGGCGCAGCCAGGGCAGTATCTTCTCGGCGTGGGCCGCGCTCGGCCAGGTGGTTAGCTGTCGGCCGTTTATGGGCTTCTGCCTGACCCAGGGCTTTATGATGGCCGGGATGTTTGCCTACATCGGCGCGTCACCCTTCGTGCTGCAGGAGATCTACCAGCTGACCCCGCAGCAGTTCAGCTTCTGCTTTGCCGCCAACGGCATCGGCCTGATTATCGCCTCGCAGACCGCTGCCCGCCTCAGCCGCCATTTTGGTGAGTACAGGGTGCTGAAAGCCGGCCTGACGCTGGCGTTTGTCGCCTCTGCCAGCCTGCTGCTGGCCGGCATCAGCGGCGCGGCGCTGCCGGTAGTGCTGATCGCGCTGTTCTGCAGCGTGGCCAGCAACGGCGTCATTTCGGTAACCGCCTCGTCGCTGGCGATGCAGAGCCAGGGCCACCGGGCAGGCAGCGCCTCGGCGGTGCTGGGCGTCACCATGTTCACCCTCGGCGGCATCAGCGTGCCGGTCACCGGCATTGGCGGCACCTCGGTGATGACCATGACCGCCACCATCTTCGGCTGCTACACGCTGGCGATCCTGATGTTCACCCTGCTGGCGCAAAAGCCCAGGTCCGCCTGATTTTTCAGCAACCGACGCGAGACATAAGGGATTGATGATTGTTGTTTCGCGTCATGCGCGTTAGCTTAATCAGACGCAACTGCTTACCGCCACCGCCGGTGGCGCTGAATCTGAGGAGTACCAGATGTCTCTGCAACAGGAAATTATCACCGCGCTCGGCGTTAAACCGGCCATCGACGTTGACGCCGAAATCCGCACCAGCGTCGATTTTCTTAAGGCTTACCTGAAAAGATACCCGTTCCTGAGGTCGCTGGTGCTGGGCATCAGCGGCGGGCAGGATTCGACCCTGACCGGTAAGCTGTGCCAGACGGCAATTACCGAACTGCGCGCAGAGAGCGGCAACGGCGACTATCAGTTTATCGCCGTGCGCCTGCCGTTTGGCGTGCAGGCCGACGAGCAGGACTGCCAGGACGCCATCGCCTTTATCCAGCCCGATCGCGTGCTGACGGTCAATATTAAGGCGGCGGTGCAGGCCAGTGAGCAGGCGCTGCGCGAGGCGGGCATCGTCCTGTCCGATTTTGTGCGCGGCAACGAGAAAGCCCGTGAACGGATGAAAACCCAGTACAGCATCGCCGGCATGACGGCGGGCGTGGTGGTCGGCACCGATCACGCGGCGGAGGCGGTCACCGGCTTCTTCACCAAGTACGGCGACGGCGGCACCGATATCAACCCGATTTTCCGCCTCAACAAGGGCCAGGGTAAACAGCTGCTGCAGGCGCTGGGCTGCCCGGAGCACCTGTACCTGAAACAGCCGACCGCCGATCTGGAAGACGATCGTCCGGGGCTGCAGGATGAAGTGGCGCTCGGCGTCACCTACCAGCAGATTGACCGCTATCTGCAGGGTGAAAGCATCGAGCCGGACGCCGCGAAGACCATCGAAGGCTGGTATCTGAAAACCGAGCATAAGCGCCGCACGCCGATCACGGTATTTGACGATTTCTGGAAACAGTAACACGTTGTGCAGGGCGGAAATTTCTGCCCTGCGTACTTCTCTCAGCCAGATTACCCATTCGCCTCCTCCATGCCGCTCCTGTGTCCGGCGTTGCATCACATTATCTCTTCCCCAGCCTGTGTCACCTGTCATCTGTCATCTGTCATCTGTCATCTGTCATCAGCATTCGCAATCCGCAATCCGCAATCCATTACGATCGTCGATGCCCGCTTCGCCACCCGGCATAGCCTGCCACCGCGCATTTTTGCTGCTATACTGTACAGGCAAACAGTAATCGGAGTGATGTGTGAGTAGAAGAGCCACAAGCCCCCGCCTGGCGTTCGAGGCAGCGGCCATTTATCAGTATCCTGAGCACCTGCGGCCGTGGCTGGAAGACCTGCCCACCCTGCCCGGCGTCTATATCTTCCACGGTGAAAGTGAAACCCTGCCGCTGTATATCGGTAAGAGCGTCAATATCCGCAGCCGGGTGCTGTCGCACCTGCGTACCCCGGACGAAGCGCGCATGCTGCGGCAGGCGCTGCGCATCAGCTGGATCCCCACCGCCGGGGAGCTGGGCGCGCTGCTGCTCGAGGCGCAGATGATCAAGCTGCAGCAGCCGCTGTTTAACAAACGCCTGCGCAAAAACCGCCAGCTCTGCTCGCTGCGGCTGGATGACCAGCGCCCGCAGGTGGTGTCGGCACGCGAGGTCGATTTCTCGCACACCCCCAATCTGTTCGGCCTGTTTGCCAGCCGGCGGGCGGCGCTGGAGGCACTGCAGAAGATCGCCGACCAGCACCAGCTCTGCTATGGCCTGCTCGGGCTGGAGTCGGTGACCGCCGGGCGCGGCTGCTTCCGCGCGGCGCTGAAGCGCTGTGCCGGTGCCTGCTGCGGCAAAGAGAGCGTGGAGGCCCACCAGCAGCGGCTGCGTGTCGCGCTTGACGCGCTGCGCGTGCAGTGCTGGCCGTGGCCGGGGGCGGTGGGCGTGGTGGAAGAGCGGCCGGGTCAGAAGCAGATCCACGTCATTAACAACTGGCTCTACCTCGGTTCGGTCAGCGAGCTGGCGGACGCCACGGCGCTGACCAGCACGCCGCCGGGCTTTGACAGCGACGGCTATAAAATCCTCTGCAAGCCGTTAATCAGCGGCAGGCTGCCGGTTATCCCCCTCGGGTAAACGTTAAAAAAAACCGCCGGGGCTGACCACCGTCCTCGGACGGGTGGGCAACACCGGCGGTTTCAATTAATGCCGCGCGAGGCTAAGGCTTCAGCGCGGCACCGGACTGCTTACGGCGCGAAGTTTAGTCTTCGGCTGGCAGCATTTTACCTTCATGACGCGGCTTTTCAGTCAGACGTTTCTCAAAATTCTGGTTGAACTGTTTTTTCTGATCGGCGGTCAGCACGTTATACAGCTTGTTTTCGGTTTCCAGACGCGCCAGCGCCATCGCTTTGCCGTTGACCGTCATTTTCTCCGCCTGGGCTTCCGCTTTAGCCTTATCGAAGCTGTCCGCCGCGACGATGCTGTGCAGCGCACGGCGCTCCTCCAGCGAAGGACGTTTAAAATCTTTGTGCGCCGTTTTCAGAATGTCACGCATCTGCTGTTTCTGCGCGTCGGTCAGGTTGAGGCCTTTAAACTGATGCAGGCCGTCCGGACGCGGCGGCTTATGGTTCATCGGTTTTTCAGCCCCGGCCGGCGGCGGCGTCAGGTTGTCTGCGGCGGCATGAACAATATTGGCCGCGCCCAGAGCCAGTGAAGCGGCAACGAAGAGAGAAGTTAATTTACGCATATTATTTATCCTTACTTTTCAGTTCTCTGGCGACCGTATTGTCGCGATGTCGAAAGCAAGTTTACGGTGCTGAACGTCAATCAGTCAGAGGGTAGGTAAAGCCCTGCAAGCATAAAAGACAACTTCACGCCGATCGTGGAGAGATTACGAAGATTAATGATAAGAATTGAAAAAGAGTATGAATCAGTGGCGGGTTTGTGCAGAAATTAAGGAGGAGTGTAATAGGTCCGTAAGTCCGACGGAAGAAAAAAGTCATGGTTTTTCCTTAGTCGGACTGAACGTGCCCTGGGTAACCGCACCGGCTAAAGCGGGTCCGGCGGATAATCACTCTCCTCCACCAGCATCAGCCCGGCCCGCTGGCCGATGGCTACCGCCGGATTAGGGAACAGCACCCTCTCACGCGGCTGCTCCACCACCCAGCGCTGCTCTCCCGCTTCGGCCAGCAGCGTACCCTGCCCGAAGGCGGTAAAGTTCAGCGTCTCCGGTCCCATATGCAGGGTAAACGCCTCTGACGCCCGGGTGATCTGCTGCACCACGCGATAGCGTACCGGCGTGGCCTCCGCCAGCGGCCAGGCTTCACCCGACAGCAGCGCGCTCAGCGCGGCGTCCGCGGCGTTGAACTGCGCCAGGTCGTTGGCACCAAACGGCAGCGCCTTACCCAGCTCCAGCGTACAGCTGGCCGCCTGAAAATGTTCACCGGTGAAGTGGGTAAAAGTGCCACCCGGCGCGCGGTGGAACACCAGCGCCTCCAGCCCGGCGGCGGCCAGCCAGCACAGAAAATCCGCAGGCCAGGGGCCAACGCGCTGCGGCATCACGCCAAAACGCGGGTGCAAAGACCCGCGAATGGCGGTATGCATATCCAGGTGCCAGCGCGTCCCGGCTGACTCACCCGCCTGCCAGAACTGTTCAACCGCCTGCTCAAGGCGCAGCGCACGCCGCGCCTCGGTGCAGTCGGCCACCTTCTGCCAGCGGCCGCCGAACAGCCGGTTCATATCGACATCAAGATAGCGCCTGTTTTGCCGCAGCGCGTGCGGGTTGCCGTAAATCACCAGCAGCCGCACCGCCAGCGGCCGTTCGCCGCTCAGCAGGCGGTTAAGCAACCGATCGACAATCTCCACCGGCGCGGTCTCATTGCCGTGGACGCCGGTGGACAGCACCAGCGCCATCGTCGCCGGCTGCACCGGGGTCAGCTCCAGTATTCCTTCGTCCAGCCAGCGCCAGTCGAAACCGACCTGCCGGCCAGCGGTGCGATCGGGCTGAACGCCCGCCAGCGTCAGGGCAAGAAAATCCTTCATCGGTACTCCTTAAGTGCGTCTGCGACCGGTGCAGAGCGCGGCGCACGCCCGCCCTGCACCGCCCTGTTACTGCTGGAAACGGTAAACGTTGCCCAGGTCGAGCAGTTTTGTCAGCTCATCCAGCGCCGTGCGCCCTTCCAGCAGCAGCTGCGGGTCGGCGAGATCGGCCTGGGTAAGACGGTCGCGGTAGTGACGCTCCACCCAGCCGTTCAGGGTGGCGAACAGCGCATCGTTCATCATTACCGCCGGGTTGACCGCCGCCTGCTGCTGCGCGGTCAGCGCCACCCGCAGGCGCAGGCAGGCCGGGCCGCCGCCGTTGCACATGCTTTCGCGCAGGTCGAACACCTTCAGCTCGTCAATCACTCCGCCGCTGGCCGCCAGCTCGCTCAGGTAAGCCCAGACGCCCGGGTGACGGCGCGCCTCTTCCGGCAGCACCAGCAGCATTTTGCCGTCGGCCTTGCTGAGCAGCTGGCTGTTAAACAGGTAGGTCGACACCGCGTCGGCAACGCTGACGCGGTCGGCCGGCACCTCAATCGGCTGGAAGCCCGGCAGCTTCTCCGCCAGTTCGGCCAGCAGCTGCGGCTGGTTAACAAACGCCTGCTGGTGGCAGAACAGCGCCTGCTGGTTGCTGACCGCGATCACGTCGTTATGGAACACGCCCTGGTCGATCACCTGCGGATTCTGCTGCGCAAACACCGTCCGCGCCGGGTCCAGCTGGTGCAGCCGGGCCACCGCCTCGCTGGCCTCGCGCGTCTGCCGCGCCGGGTAACGGGTGGGTGCCAGCGCCGGGCTGGCCTCTTCACGGCCGTAAACAAACAGCTGCACGCCAGGCTCAGCGTAGCCGTTACTGAAGCGGTTATGGTTGGCGGCACCTTCATCGCCGAACATCGCCACCTGCGGCAGCGCGTCGTGTACGGTAAAGTGGTCGCGATCGCGGAATATCGCCCGCAGCAGCGCGGCGGTGGTCGGCGCTTCAATTGCCCGGTGGAATTTGTTGTTCAGGTTGGCCACCGTCAGGTGCACGCGGCCGTCGGCGCTGTCGGCGGACGGCGATACCGTGGCGGCATTAGCGACCCACATCGATGAGGCGGAACTGACGGCGGAGAGCAGCTGTGGTGCCTGTTTCGCCGCCCCCGCCACCACCCCGGCATCGCTGCCGCTAAAGCCTAACTGGCGCAGCGCCTCAACGTTCGGCCGCTCGTGCGGGGGGATCACCCCCTGGGCAAAGCCGAGATCGGCCAGCGCCTTCATCTTCATCAGCCCCTGCAGCGCCGCCAGTTTCGGGTTAGAGACCTGATGCTGAGAGCGCACCGATGCCTCGTTGCCAAACGACAGCCCGGCGTAGTGGTGGGTCAGACCGGGTAAACCGTCAAAATTGACTTCACGGGCGCTCATGGCGTCTCTCCTTTAGCGCTAAAATCGAGGCCCGGCGACAGGCTGGCGGGCAGGGATAACCCGGCGGACTCCATCGAGGCCATCGGCCAGGCGCAGTAGTCAGCGGCGTACCAGGCGCTGGCGCGGTGGTTGCCGGAGGCACCCACGCCGCCAAACGGCGCGCTGCTGGCGGCACCGGTCAGCGGTTTGTTCCAGTTAACTATCCCGGCGCGGGCTTCGATCAGCAGCTGGTCAAACTTCTCGCGGTCCGGTGAAATCAGGCCGCTGGAGAGGCCGTAGCGGGTATCGTTGGCGATGCGGATGGCGCTGTCAAAATCGTCATAGCGGATCACCGCCAGCAGCGGGCCAAACACCTCTTCGTCCGGCAGCCCGGCCACGCCGGTAATATCAACAATCCCCGGCGTGAGGATGGCGTTATCGCGCTGCGGCCAGCGCATCTCCAGCAGCACCCTGCCGCCGGCCGCAATCCGGGACTGCCACTCGGCATACACCTTCTCCGCCGCCTGCAGCGAGATCACGCTGCCCATAAACGGCTGCGGCTCGTCGTTCCAGCCGCCGGTGCGGATGTTCGCCGCCACCTCCACCAGCCGGGCGAGAAACGCATCCCCCGCCGCCCCGCGTTTCACCAGCATGCGCCGGGCGCAGGTGCAGCGCTGTCCGGCGCTGATAAACGCCGACTGGATGGCGATATGCACCGCCGCGTCGATATCCGCCGGATCGTCAACGATCAGCGGGTTGTTACCGCCCATCTCCAGCGCCAGCATCTTCTCCGGCTGACCGGCGAACTGGCGATGCAGCTGATAGCCGGTGGCGGCGCTGCCGGTAAACAGCACGCCGTCGATCTGCGCGTCCTGCGCCAGCGCCTGGCCGGTGTCACGCCCGCCCTGCACCAGGTTAAGCACCCCGGCCGGCAGTCCGGCCTGCAGCCACAGCTGCACCGTCTTCTCAGCGGTCAGCGGCGTCAGCTCGCTTGGCTTAAACACGATGGTATTGCCCGCCAGCAGCGCCGGTACGATATGGCCGTTCGGCAGGTGGCCGGGGAAGTTATACGGCCCGAACACCGCCATCACGCCGTGCGGGCGGTGGCGCAGCGAGCTTTCGCCTTCGGCCTGTTCACCGGTGCGGGCGTGCCAGGCACGCAGCGAAATCGCCACCTTATTAATCATCGCCTGCACTTCGGTCAGGGTTTCCCAGCGCGGTTTGCCGGTCTCGCGGGAGATAGTTTCGCTGAGCTCGGTTTTGGCCCCGTCCAGCAGCCGGGCAAACGCTTCGGCGATCGCCTGGCGCTCGGCAAACGGTCGCCGCGCCCAGGCGGAGAAGGCGCCGCGCGCGGCCTGAGCGGCGCTGGCGACCTGACCGGCCGAGGCGGCGTTCCCCGTCCACAGCACCTCACCGCCGACCGGACTGGTCTTGCTGAAGTGCTCCCCGCTGCCGGCCAGCCACTGGCCATTAATACAGTGCGTCATGCCTGTTTCTCCTCACGACAAAGTGTCACTACCCGCAGGCGATCGCCCGGCCGGCAGCCTAAAATTTCCGCCTGCGCGGCGGTCACGTCAATCTCGCTGGCCAGCGGGTCGGCGGGCAGCAGCATTACGCGGAAGTGCTGATAGTCCTGATTCGCCACCAGGCACAGCGGCAGGTCGCCGTTCTGTGACGCCGTCACGTTAACGCTCAGCTCACGGCTTTTGCGCACCGCACGAATGCGGTCGATATCGCACTCCAGCGTCGGGCCGCCGTCGAAAATATCGACGTAGTGCTGGAAGCTGAAGCCTTCCGCTTCCAGTACCGTCCGCGCCGGTGCGGTTTGCGGATGAACCTGGCCGATCACCGCCTGGGCTTCCGGTGACAGATAATCGATATACAGCGGGTGCTTCGGCATCAGTTCGGCGATAAACGCCTTCTGGCCGGTACCGCTCAGGTAGTCGGCATCGGTGAATGACATAGAAAAGAAGCGGCTGCCGACGCTGTCCCAGAACGGCGAGTGGCCGTGTTCATCGCTGACGCCGCGCATCTCGGCCACCACCTTCTGCATAAAGCGCTCGCGAAACGCGGCGATAAACAGAAAACGCGACTTCGACAGCAGGTAGCCGTTTTTGCCGTTACGGTAGTCGGGGTCGAGAAACAGCGTACAGAGCTCGCTGCTGCCTGTGTGATCGTTACACAGCGACAGCGTCGGCAGGCGGTTGTAGACGTTAAGCTCCTTCGAAGCGTGAACCTGGGTACCGACGCGAAAGTTGTACCACGGGTCCTGCAGCCCCACCGCCACCTCAATGGCGCAGATGCCCACCGCCAGGCCGGTTTCGCCGTCGGCCAGCACAAATACGTAGCCCTGCTCGGCGCGCGGCAGCTTGCCCTGCCAGGTGAGCAGCGATCGTTCGATGCGGGCGGCGAGCGTGGCGCTGTCTGCGGGCAGCGAGGTTAATCCCCCGCCGGTCTTACCGGCGAGGTTCATCAGCTGTGCCAGATCGTCTCGTTCAACGGGACGAATAAACATCATACGCCGGCTCCTTCAATCACCGCGCGACAGGCGCGTTCAAAACGGGCCAGCCCCTCGTCCACCTCGTCGCGGCTGATAATCAGCGACGGCGCGAAGCGCACCACGCTGGCGCCGGCGATCAGCACCATCAGCCCTTCCCGCGCTGCGGCCTGGTTAAACAGTTTAGCCTTGCCGCTGTAGTCCTGATTCAGCACGCAGCCGATCAGCAGGCCCAGCCCGCGCACTTCGCTGAACAGCTTCAGCCGCTGGTTGATCGCCTCCAGCCCCTCAACAAACCATTGATGGCGCTCGGTTACGCCGGCCAGCACGTCCGGGCGGTTGATCAGCTCCATCACTTTGCCGCCCACCGCACCGGCCAGCGGATTACCGCCGTAGGTGGTGCCGTGGCTGCCGACGTTCAGGTGCGCGGCCAGCGTTTCCGTGGTCAGCATCGCACCGATCGGGAAGCCGCCGCCGAGCGCTTTGGCGGTGGTCAGCACGTCCGGCGTCACGCCATAGTGCATATAGGCGTACAGCGAACCGGTGCGGCCAACCCCGCTCTGCACCTCGTCGAAAATCAGCAGCGCCTGGTGTTTATCACACAGCTCGCGCAGGCCGCGCAGGAACGCCGGCTCGGCAGGCAGCACGCCGCCTTCGCCCTGGATCGGTTCTACGATCACCGCGCAGGTGCTGTCATCGATCAGCGCCGCCGCCGACGCCAGGTCGTTAAAGGCCGCGTGCTGAATGCCGCCGGGCAGCGGCGCAAAGTCTTTTGAATAGGCGGGCTGGCCGCCGGCAGAGACGGTAAACAGCGTGCGGCCGTGGAAGGCGTTGTTAAACGCCACAATACCGTTTTTCTGCGGGTTGCCGTTATCCAGCGCCACCTTGCGCGCCAGTTTCAGCGCCGCTTCGTTGGCTTCCGCGCCGGAGTTACAGAAAAACGCGCGATCGGCGAAGGTGGCGTCAATCAGCTGCTTTGCCAGCCGCAGGATCGGTTCATTGGTGTAGCCGTTGCCGGTGTGCCACAGCAGCGCCGCCTGCTGCTGCAGCGCCTGCTGCAGCTCCGGGTGGGCGTGGCCCAGCGCGTTAACGGCGATACCGCCGGCAAAATCAATATAAGAGCGCCCCTGCTGATCCCACAGCGTCGATCCTTCTGCTCTGACCGGGATAAAGCTGGCCGGGGCATAGGTTGGGACAATCCATTGATCAAAGTTCTCACGGCTGACTGAAGGTTGCATGCTGGCCTCTTTTATCGCGTCATCCGGCGGCGCCGGGTGAAATTAAAGTTTAAAAAGTGTTACTGGAATGATTCATCACGCCTTCACTCTAATCTGCACGCGGCGTGCCAGCCAGCAAATAAAATGCATAAACCGATCGCAATAACAGAATATCAATAACTTACAGCAAGCCACTATTCACACCGAATGCATATAAAGTGCATAAACAAGCATATCCCTGCGATTGTCAGGCCCAAAAAAAGCGGAATTATGCAGCCGGAAAAAAAATCGTATTTCTGTGATCGCGAAAACATTTCGGTTTTAAAAAGAGGCAGTTAACGCACCTGAAACGGACGTATAGCACCGCTCTGGTGCAATCCCCCCTCAGCGTGGCTCTATCGTCCGGCCAGGCCAGGCCAGGCGAACGGGAACAGGAACAGGAACAGGAACAGGAACAGGAACAGGAACGAAACAGAAGCAGAAGCAGAAGTAGAAGCAGAAGCAGAAGCAGAAGCAGAAGCAGAAGCAGAAGCAGAAGCAGAAGCAGAAGCAGAAGCAGAAGCAGAAGCAGAAGCAGAAGCAGAAGCAGAAGCAGAAGCAGAAGCAGAAGCAGAAGCAGAAGCAGAGTGCCTGAAAAGTGAACTCTGCGGCACGGCATTTTGCCTGCCATTGACTACCACCGGCGCAACTGGTTTTTATTTGCGCAATTTAATAATACAAATTACCTATTTACACATACACATTTTGTATGACTGAGAAACCTTACAAATAATTGTTATTTAGAAAACAAAAAAACAATCTACGCTCAAAAAACATGCAAAATTAATTAGCACGCTTAGGTTGGTATTGGAAAACTTCATATTTAATCCAGCCAGAGTATTTTATAACACTATGTTCATAAACACAATTTATAAAAAACCCTCGCCCGCTAAGTGCAATTCAGACTAAACATTTCACTTTTATGAATAAGCGTTAGTTTCATTTCACACAGGCTAAAAACCGTAAAAACCAGAAATATACATTTTGTTACAAGTATTGAGTTTTTATGAAACACTTATTTATGTCATTTTCATAACCGCACTAAATGCAAAAAAAATATAAATTCGAAAACAGGATACCGTAATGATGAAGCGTTCTTTATTAGCAGTGCTGTTGCCGGTTCTTCTGGCGTCTACCGCCGCTCAAGCCAGCGAAATTTATAACAAGGACGGTAACAAGCTGGATCTGAACGGCAAGATTAACGTCGGCCATCTGTTCTCCGATGACATCAACAACGATGGCGACGTTTCTTATGCGCGTTTTGGTTTCAAAGGTGAGACCCAGATCAATCAGTATCTGACCGGTTACGGCCAGTGGCAGTACAACTTCCAGCTGAACAAATCTGAAGGCAGCGATGCGCTGAGCGGCGACAAAACCCGCCTGGGCTTTGCCGGTCTGAAGTTCGGCCAGTTCGGTTCATTCGACTACGGCCGCAACTATGGCCTGGTGTATGACACCCTTGCCTTCACCGACGTGCTGCCGAAATTCGGCGGTGACTCCGGCTTCAGCGACGTATTCCTGTCATCGCGCTCTACCGGCGTGGCGACGTACCGCAATAAGGACTTCTTCGGCCTGGTCGACGGCCTGAACTTCGGCGTGCAGTACGAAGGCAAAAATGAGCGCACCGGCACCGACGCGGTACGTCGTTCTAACGGTGACGGTTTCGCCCTCACCGCCAGCTACACCTCTGACTTCGGTCTGGGCGCGGTGGCCAGCTACGCCAGCATTAAGCGCCTTGCCGTGCAGAACGCCGCCCCGCGTGGCGACGGCGACCGCGCCGAGCACTGGGCGACCGGCGTGAAATATGATGCCAACCAGGTGTACGTCGCCACCATCTACGGCAACACCCACAACGCCACCCCGATCGGCGGCGGCTTCGCCAACAAAGCGGTGAACTTTGAAGCGGTGGCACAGTACCAGTTCCTCAACGGCTTCCGCCCGTCACTGGCCTACGTGACGTCGAAAGGTAAGGATATCGAAGGGATTGGTGATGCGGATATCGTTAAGTACGCTTCGCTGGGCGCCTACTACTACTTCAACAAAAACTTTAACGCCTATGCGGAGTACAAGTTTAACCTGTTGAAAGACAACAACGCGCTGGCGCTGAAAACCGACGACGTGAGCGGCGTAGGTCTGAACTACCAGTTCTGATCGACTAACGCTGGCGGGAAACCGTGCTGAATATAAGCAGGGGGCGGAGCGATCCGCCCCCTGCTGCGTTTGTAGCGGCGATCAGGTCAGACGGTAGCAGCGGTCCGGCACCATCGGCTCGGGCAGATCGCTCTCGAGGCTCATTTCGCGCAGGTTGATCTCAATATTCACGCACATGGCGTTCAGCGGCAGGTGGTTATTCTCCAGCCCGAACGGCATCTCCAGCTCTTCCGCCAGCGTGTCGAGCGACAGGAAGGTATAGGCGATAAACACCGACACCAGCGGCGTCATATAGTGCAGGTCCGGCACCAGCGCAAACGGCAACAGCGTGCAGAACAGGTACACCGTGCGGTGCAGCAGCAGGCCGTAGGCAAACGGAATCGGCATGCTCGCCAGCCGCTCACAGCCGCCCAGCACCTGCGACAGCTGATTGATATTGCTGTCCATATGCGCGTAAACGATATCAGAGATATTGCCGTTGCGCCGCTGCTGCGCCAGCCAGCTGGAGAGCTGCAGCTCAATAAAGTTGGTCGGCGAGCGGCGCTGCAGCACCTCGTCCGCCTCGTCCCCCAGGTAGCGCTGCAGATCGGCGCGGGCGTCGGTGCGGCGCAGCTGGTGCTTGAGGCTGTAGCAGAACGCCAGCAGCAGCGCGTTGACCCGCGGCGCGTCTGCCGGCGAGATAGCCAGCGCCATGCGCGACAGGGTCCGGCAGGCGATCAGCAGATTCCCCCAGAACATGCGTGCTTCAACAAAGCGCGCATAGCAGACGCTGTTACGAAAGCCGAGGAAGATGGCGATCGACACCCCCAGCAGGCTGAACGGCGACAGCGTCAGCTTGATGCCCAGCGTTTCGTACCAGTCAAGGCAGTAGATGGCGATTAACGACATCATTAAGTTCAGGGTCAGGCGGAACCAGATCCCGGGCAGCACGGAGCCGTGCCAGGCAAACAAACGAACAAACCAGTGGCGGTGCGGACGAATGATCATGTTTTGCAGGTGAGTAGTATTTTTCGCAGATTGTGCAGAAAAACCCTGCGGCTGGAAAGGAATTTATTGTGACTTTGATCACGTATATTTGCGGGCGGCCTCTTGACGAAAATCGCTGGCAGGCGTAATGGCGCAAGCCCCATCCCGCCTCAGGGAGCCATCAGATCGTACTGTTCCGGGTGCCAGGATTCGGTGACCGGCGTGGGCAGCGTCAGGGTGATCCAGTTTGAGGTCACCCGCTGCTGCCGGCTGTCTTCCAGCGTCACCGACAGATGATACGTATTGCTGGCCCCCGGAGTGGCATCCCACGGCGGGATAATCACGCTCCAGCCCTGCGGGTTGCGGTTATCAGCGGGCGGCGTCAGGCTCAGCGCCTGGGTATCACCCTGCCAGCTCACCGCTTTAATGCTGTTGCTGTGGCGGATCTGCAGCCGCAGCGGCAGGGTCTCGCCGGGCTGCACCTGCCACGGCGGCGTGGCGAGAAACACCGACAGCGTCTTACGCTGGCGAAACGCCATCACCGGCGTGTTGTTACGCGTCACCGTATCGTAGCGGCTGCCGCTCAGCGACTGGGCGGCGGCAACGTTGTCGGCGCTGAGCTGCCGGCGCAGCGGCACGCCGATGCGGTAGTTCATCTTCAGCGCCAGCTGATCCTGCGACTCGCCGCCTTCGCCCTCTTTATGGCTGGCGCTGAGGGTGAACAGCGGTACCGGGGTGTAGTTGATCCCCAGCGTCACCGCCGTCGGATTGCTGCGCAGGTTGCCGCTGTGAAACAGATCGACCTGATTGCCCAGATACTGCTCGTAACGCAGCGACGCGCCCAGCTGGCGGTAGAACGGCAGATAGCCGCGGGTGGTGATGTCGTATCCGCGCGCCATGCGCTGCTGCGTCTGAACGCTGGTGCTGCGCCAGCCGCCGAGCGGCTGATAGTAGTTGGCCGACAGGCGCAGGTATTCACCCCACGCCTCCGCCCCCAGCGAGCCGCGCCGCTGCGGCGTGCTCAGCAGCTGGTCGATAAAGGCGTTATAGCCCAGCCGCCAGCGGCCGAGCATCCAGCGCTGCCCCAGCCCGGCGTTGCCGACCGCGCCGTACTCCCCCTCTTCCACCCCCAGCTGGCTGAAGGTCAGGTAGCGGTAATTATCGTGGAACGGGGTAAACAGCTGCGCCGAGCTGCCGTCAAAGTTGCCGCGCTGATCGACCGCCAGCGCCACGCTGGCCTGGCCAAACGGCGACAGCAGCTGCTCGCCCTCGCTGGCGGCCCGTTCACTGGCAACGTCACGCAGCTGGTTAAACGCCCAGATGCCGGCCTGCTCGCGCAGCGAGTGATCGTTATCGCTGTTCATACTGGCTTCGCCGATGCTTTTTGCCGCCTCGGCAACGCGGGTGGCCAGCGCATTCTCCGTCTCAACGCCGCCCAGCTGCGGCAGCCGTTGCTGCATCGCGCTGAAACGGGCAGGATCGGCGAAGGGTGCGTCACGGACAGGGCTGACATCCGCTAAGGTGGCACTCATTTCACGGGCGGCATCACCGGATAACGATGCATCTGCTGAACGGTGAGCGGATTCGGTAAGCGGAAAAGCGGAAGACTGGCTGGCGGCATCGAAGGCATCAGCGCTACGCAACGGTAGCAGCGTGACCAGCAAGAGTTGTGTTGGGATCGAACGGCGAAAAACTTTCTGCATATCCTCAGCGACTAATGTAGCGAACGGTGCTGCACAGAAAACTGTGCGCTGTATCACGAAAATTATCTAATAACCTTAGCACAGGATCCTCCGCCCGACGAACCGCGAGGGCTTAATCAACTTAACACCAACAGAAACGATGCAGAACGTACACCAGACGGCCACAGCAAAACGCGTTCAGGGCACACGTCAGTACCGGCGCAAAGCGCGCACCTATTGCCCCGGCAATATCGCGAACGGCAACGACGTCACCTGATAACAGCACGACGTGCTCCGCGCCTTCAGGCGCCTGTCAGTACGGCGCAACACATAGACGTACCTGCTATGTTGAACCACACTGAGTTGTCACCGTTTAATAAGGAGAATCCTGGATGAAGAAGACGTTGTTGTGCAGTGCCCTGCTCCTCGCCAGCCTTAGCGCCGGTGCACAGGGGGTGTTTACCCTCAGCTCGCCGGATTTCAACGATAACGCGCTGCTGGATAAAAAATTTGCCGGGGCCACCAAAGGCAACCCGAGCTGTACCGGGGAGAACGTTTCACCGGCGCTGAGCTGGCAGAACCTGCCCGCCGGCAGTAAAAGCCTGGCGCTGCTGGTGTTCGATCCGGAAGGCGCGAAGGGTCTGGGCGTGTCGCATCTGGTGGCCTATAACATTCCGGCCAGCGCCAGCGGCTTTGCCCAGGGGGATTTGACTGAGGGTAAAGGCTTTACCGGCGGCAAAAACAGCCCCGGCAATAACCACTATCACGGCCCCTGCCCGCCGGCCGGCAGCGGCGCGCACCACTACGTGTTTACGCTGATCGCCAGCGACCTGCCGCCCGACGCCCTTAAAGCGGGCTTAACGCGGGAACAGCTGCTGGCGGAGCTGAAGGGGCACGCGCTGGGCGGCGCGGGGATCGTTGGCCGCTACGGCAACGATTAAGACATGATCAGGCCGCCGTCGACGTTAATCGTCTGCCCGGTAATATAACGGGCGTCGTCGGAGGCCAGAAACGCCACCAGTCCGGCCACGTCGCCGGGCTGGCCGGCGCGCTTCAGCGGAATGCCCTGCACCCACTCGGCCATCAGCTCGCCCTTGCCATATTTTTTCGTCTCGCTGCTGAGGATCTCACCCCACACGCGATCGTTGTAGTCCCACATCTCGCTCTCGATAATCCCCGGACAGAAGGCGTTCACCGTGATGTTCCACGGCGCCAGCTCCTGCGACAGGCTCTGGGTAATGCCGATCACCCCCATCTTACTGGCCGCATAGTGCGGGGTGTAGATAAAGCCCTGACGCCCCTGGCCGGAAGAGGTGTTGATCAGGCTGCCGGACCGCTGCTTCACCATATACTTCGCCGCCTCGCGGCAGCACAGCCAGACGCCGGTGGTGTTGACCGCCAGAATTTTGTCGAAGTCGGCCTTTGGCATTTTGTCGAAGGTGTCGATGGTGATCACCCCGGCGTTCTGGATCGAAACGTCGATGGTGCCGAAGCGCTCCGCCGCCTGTTGATACAGCGACTGCACCTGGGCTTCATCGGTGACGTCCACCTGCAGCGCGAGGATCTCGCCGCTGGCGATGCCGCGCAGCTGCTCTGCGGTTTCCAGCACGCGTTCGGCGTTGGAGACCATTACCAGGTTCGCGCCGTCGCGGGCGAAGCGCTCGGCGATACCGGCACCGATGCCGCGGCAGGCGCCGGTGATCACCACGGTTTTACCACTGAAATCTCGTTTCATCTGCGTTTCCTGTTCAAAAGCGTTCAGGGCGGCGAGGCTGCCGCCCGGCATTAAATTAACCACTCAGACGGGGCACGCCCGCCGCTTACGGCTGCCACAGCGTGCGCTGTACCGCCTCACGCCAGCCCTTCCAGCTCTGCTGCAGCTGCTGGTGGCGGACCGGGTCGGGCTGCCACAGGTCATGCTGCGGCATCAGCGCGGTCAGCTGTTCATCGCTGAGCCCGTCAAGCTGGCGGCGTGCCAGCAGGCCGGCACCCAGCGCGGAGAGCTCCGGCGTGGTGCTGCGCGCCACCGGGCAGCCGAGCAGGTCGGCCTGAAACTGCATCAGCCAGGCGTTCTGCGTTGGCCCGCCGTCGACCATCAGCTGGTCGAGATGGAAGCCCGGATGCTGGCGCATCGCCTCGATCACGTCAGCAATCTGGTAGGCGATCGCCTCCAGCGCGGCGCGGATCAGGTGCGCCGGGGTCACGCCACGGCTGAGGCCGCAGATCACCCCGCGCGCCTGGTCATCCCACCAGGGCGCGCCGGTGCCGGTCAGCGCCGGGACAAAATAGACGCCCAGGGTAGAGTCAATGCTGGCCGGCAGTTCGTTCAGCGCGCTGGCCAGCACCTGGCCCTTACCGTCGGTCAGTCCGGCGGCCTGCGCCATCCACGCCACGCCGTCGCCGGTGTGCGGAATATTGCCCTCCAGGCCGTAGACCATTCGTTCGCCGTCATGCCAGGCCACGGTGGTCGCCAGCGAAGTAATGCTGGTGTCGGCGGTGGGCAGCGGGGCCATCACTGACGATCCGGTGCCGTAGGTGGCTTTCACGCCGCCAGGCGCGCCCAGCCCGTGGCCGTAAAGCGCCGCGTGCGAATCACCAACCATCGCCAGCACCGGAATATCATCCGGGATGCCCTGCAGCCCACGGGTAACGCCGAAGCGGCTGGCCGACGGACAGATTTGCGGCAGCGCCGCGCGTGGGATGCCGAACAGCGCCAGCATCTCCGCGTCCCAGTCGCCGCTGTGCAGGTTCAGCAGCTGGGTGCGTGCGGCATTGGAGGTGTCGCAGCGGAATTCGCGTCCGCCGGTCAGGTGCCACAGCAGCCAGCTGTCGATGGTGCCGAGGCAGATCTCGCCGCGCGCCGCCCGCGCCGCGCCGTCTGCGGTGTTATCCAGCAGCCAGCGCATTTTGGAACCGGAGAACAGCGGCGCAACCGGCAGGCCGGTGATTTCACGAATGCGCGCGTCCTGATGATCGTGACGCAGCTGCTCACAGAAGGCCGCCGAGCGTGAACACTGCCAGGTCATCGCCGGCGCGATCGGCTGGCCGCTGGCGCGATCCCAGCCCATCGCGGTTTCCCGCTGGTTGCTGACGGCCAGCGCGGCCACCCGCTCCGCGCCGACCTGGGCAATCACCTCGCGCAGCACGGTCAGCGAACCGTTGAGCAGCGTCATGCCGTCCTGCTCCACCCAGCCCGCCTGCGGCGTGGCGACGGACAGCGGGCGGGATGCTTTGCTCACCACCTGCCCCCGCGCATCGATGGCCACCGCCTTAACGTTGCTGGTGCCCTCATCCAGGGCAATAATCAGATCCTTAGCCATGGCTCACCTCAGTACCCGGCGTCGCCGCCAGCTTTTTCTCATGACGGCGCATCAGCACCACCTTGCTCTGTAGCTTCTGCTGGAACTGGTCGATGACCACGGCGGTAACGATCACCAGCCCTTTAATCACCATCTGCCAGAAGTCGCTGACGCCCATCATCACCATGCCGTCGGCGAGGAACACGATGACGAAGGCACCGATAATCGAACCGGAGACGCGGCCACGGCCGCCGGCCAGGGCGGTGCCGCCGAGTACGGTGGCGCCGATGGCGTCCATCTCAAACATGTTGCCGGTCATCGGGTGGGCGGTCTGCAGCTGTGAGGCCACCACCAGCCCGACCAGCGCGGCGCACAGCCCGGAGAAGGCGTAGACAAACACTTTGACCTTAATCACCGGCACGCCGGCCAGACGGGCGGCGGACTCGTTGCCGCCGGCGGCGTAGATATAGCGGCCGAGCGGGGTTTTACGGGTGATATACAGGCCGACCAGCAGCAGGCCGACCATCAGCCAGATCGGGAAGTAGACGCCGAGAAACGACCCGCTGCCGAGCAGCGCAAAGCCGGTGTTGCCCAGCTGCGGCGTGCCGACCAGGTTGGCGTAGGTGCTGCCGTCGTTAAACAGCAGCGCCGCGCCGCGCGCCACGTACATCATGCCCAGCGTACAGATAAAGGGGGCCACGCCGAGGCGGGTAATCACCGTGCCGTTAATCAGCCCCAGCACCACGCCAAACAGCGCCACGCAGAGGATCACTTCCGGCACGTTGAGAAACAGCGTCTGGCCGCCCCAGATCGGCACGCCGCTGGTCAGCAGCGCCCCGGCGACCATGCCGCAGATGCCCGCCACCGCGCCCACCGACAGGTCAATGCCGCCGGTGAGGATCACCAGCGTCATGCCGATCGCCAGCAGCCCGGTGATCGCCACGTGCTGGGTCATGATCAGCAGGTTAGACGGGGTTAAAAAGTTCGGCACCATAATGCTGAAGAAACCAACCACGATCAGCAGCGCAATAAAGGTTCTGGCCTTCAGCAGGTACATGTACAGCAGGTATTTCTGATTCATTTTATTATCCTCAAGCCAGCTTATTCTTGCGGTGTTGATGCGGTGATTAACCGTTCCCGGGTCGCTTCGGCACGGGTTAAATCGGCGGCGATACGGCCGTCGGCCATCACCAGAATGCGGTCGGCCAGCGCCATCACCTCGTCCAGTTCGGAGGAGGAGAACATCACCGCCAGCCCTTCATGCGCCATGCGGCCAATCAGCTGATAGACGTCGGTTTTCGCGCCCACGTCGATGCCGCGCGTCGGTTCATCCAGCAGCACCACCTCCGGCCCGGTCATCAGCGCCTTGCCCAGCACCACCTTCTGCTGGTTGCCGCCGCTCAGCGAGGTGATCGGCAGTTCGCTGTCGCTGACCTTGATCGCCAGCCGCTGGATCATCCCGCCAACCTGCTGTTCCTCCTGCTTAGGGCGCAGCAGGCCCAGCGCCCGGCGGAAGCCGCGCAGGCTGAGGTCGCTCAGCGTCATATTGGTTTTGATCGACATCAGGCTGATAATGCCTTCGCCCTTGCGGTCTTCCGGCACCAGCGCGATGCCTTTTTTCAGGCGATACGCAAAGTCGCGGCGCTCAAGGGATTCGCCGTTCAGCGTCACCCTGCCGTTCTGGCACGGCATCAGGCCAATCAGCCCCTTAAACAGCTCGGTGCGCCCGGCGCCCAGCAGGCCGTAAATGCCGACCACCTCGCCTTTGCGCAGGCTGAAGCCCACCTCATTAAGCTTATAGCCGCCGTCCTGGCGCAGCGCGGTCATGCCGCTGACCTCCAGCACCACTTCGCCCTGCGGCGCCGGGGCGTAATCAAACTGTTTCTTCTTGTCGCCGACCATCTGGGCGATGATCCACGGCACGCTGGCGTCACGCACCTCGCGTTCGCTGATAAAGCGGCCGTCGCGGAAGATGGTGATGTGATCGCCGATCTCCATCAGCTCTTCCAGCCGGTGAGAGATGTAGATAATGGTGACGCCGCGGCGCTTCAGCGCCTCGATGACGTTAAACAGCACTTTCACTTCCGACTGGCTGAGCGCCGAGGTCGGTTCATCCATAATCAGTACCCGGGTGTCTTTCGACAACGCACGCGCAATCTCCACCAGCTGCTGGTGGCCGATGCCCAGTTCCCCGAGCGGCGCGTAAGGATCCACATCCAGCTCCAGCCGTTCCAGCAGCGATTTCGCCAGCTGGTACTGGTATTTTTCATTAATCCGGCCGCGCTGGAAAAACTCATTACCGATAAAGATGTTGTCCATCACGTTCATGTTCGGGAACAGGTTCAGTTCCTGAAAGATGATGCTGATGCCGTGCTTCTCCGCCGCCATCGTCGAGTGCAGCGATACCGGCTCGCCGTCGAGCAGGATCTGACCGGAGGACGGCACTTCCACCCCGGCCAGCATTTTCATCATCGTCGACTTACCGGCACCGTTCTCGCCGATCAGCACGTTGACCTTGTTGCGGTAAACGCGATAGTTCACCTGGTCCAGCGCGGTGACGCCGGGGTAGATGCGGGAAACGTCGCGGGTTTCAATAATCACGTCCGGCTGCGCGTCAGCGGCCGGCTCGCCTGCGGTCAGATGTTCTGCCATTCCCAGCTCCTCACTGACGAACTACGCGTGCGGGGGTAATGTCCGCCGGGGTTTGCGGCACGTCCCAGCTGCTGAATACGCCGTCGACTTCAACGCTGTCGCCGACTTTCGGCTGCAGCTTTTTAATCTCATCGGACGCGAGGGTGTTGATCGCCTTGCCATAGTCGCCAAACAGCACCTGGTCGTTAAAGTCCTGATAGCTCACGCCCTTATAGGCGTCGCGCAGCGCGGTACCGCGGATGGTCGGCCCGATCTGCACCGCAACCTCAAGCCCGCTGGCGTCTCTGACGGTCATTTTGCCGCTGCGTGAGGTGGTATTCACCGCGGTAACGGTGCCCAGCACCTTCACCGTGAACACGCACGGGTTCTCTTCCTGACTGCGGTAGCCGAACTGCTTACAGGCGGCGTCAAAATCTTTTGCACCCTTAAGGGCACTCATCAGCTCAGCCAGCGGCTTCGCCTCGCTGAGGATCTGCGGCACAATTTTCTGCTGATAGGTGGTGGTTACATTGGCCAGCGCGGGATTCGGTGGATTTTTCAGATCCTGAAGCTCCTGCTGCGACACAATACGGCAGCCCCCGAGGGCTAAAGTGGCTACTGCCAGCCAGACACGCCTGGACATAATTCGCTCCTTTGCGCCCCTTGCGGGGCGCAGCGTTAACATCAGGATTTGAAGTTGAAGTCCTGGACCTTGTCAGCATTCTCCTGGTTGATCAGAATGCCGCGGAACATCACGCGCTGTTTCTCCGGCTTCACGCCTTTCTGAATGAAGTTATCCAGGTCGGTCACGCCCTGCGCGGCAATCGCCTGCGCCTGCAGCATCACCGTTGACTTCAGGGTGCCGGCTTTCACCGCGTCACGCTCGTCGTTGCTGCCGTCGATGCCCACCACGATCACATCGCTGCGGCCGGCGGCCTTCAGCGCGGCGATCGCACCCAGCGCGACCGGGCCGTTACCGCAGATCACGCCCTTCACGTCCGGGTGCGCCTGCAGGATGCTGTCCATGATGCGCTTGCCGTCGATCAGGGTGCCTTTGGCATCCTGCTTCGCCACGCTCTGCATGTCCGGGTACTGATCCAGCACCTGGTGGAAGGATTTAGAGCGGGTCACGCAGTTGTTGTCGGCAAGGTTACAGGCCAGTTCGGCGTATTTGCCCTTCTCGCCCATCTTCTCAACGAAGACGTTGGCGACGTCAGAACCTGCCTGGAAGTTGTTGTGGGTGATCTGCTCCAGCGCCACGTCATCCACCGGGATTTCGCGGTTGATCAGCACCACCGGGATCCCGGCGTCCTTGGCCTTCTGGATCGCCGCCACGCTGGCGGTGGAGTCGGCGTTGTCCAGAATGATGCCCTGCACTTTTTTACCGATGGCGGCGTCGATCAGTTCGCTCTGCTTCTTCACGTCTTCACCGTGGGACAGCACCGACGTTTTGTAGCCCAGCTCCTGCGCCTTCAGGTTGGCCCCTTTGGCTTCGGAGGCGTAGTACGGGTTATCCAGGGAGTTAACCAGGATCATGATGGTGCCTTTTTCCGCCGCGCTGACCGCGTGGGAGAAGGAGCAGGCGGTAGCCAGGGCTAACAGGGTTAAACGCATTTTCATGGTGACGTTCTCGCTATAATTGTTATGTGTAGGTACAGCGTTTTTTGGGTACTGCGGTTTCACTGGTGTGGCGGGCGGCGATTACCAGATGGTAAAGCCACCGTCGATCATCAGATCCGCACCGGTGATCATGTCGCTGCCGTTGCCGGCAAAGAACAGCACCGCGGCGGCAATCTCATCGGTGTAGGCAAAACGCCCCATCGGGATCAGCTTCTTCATCGCTTCGCCCTTCTCACCGCGCCAGGCCTTCTCGCCCATCGGCGTCAGCACCACGGTCGGTGACAGGGTATTCACGTTAATTTTGTGCGGCGCGAACTCTTTCGCCATCACTTTGGTCATGCCCAGCAGGCCCGCTTTGGCCGAGGTATAGGCCACGTGGTTGTCGATGGCGATCGACGCCGCCTGTGAAGCGATATTGATAATTTTGCCGCCGCGGCCGGCCTTAACCATGCGTTTGCCCACCGCCTGCGAGGTGAGGAACGGCCCGGTCAGGTTCACCGCCACCTGCTTCTGCCACTCGGCGAAGTCGGTTTCCAGTACCGGCTGCAGCATCACGTAGCCGGCGCAGTTGACCAGAATATCGATGTGGCCGTAGTGCGCTTCCACCTGGGCAATCGCCTGCTCGACGGAATCCGGGTCGGTGACGTCGCACTGGACGAACTGCACGCGGTCGGCGTCAAACTGGCTGGCAACGTCGGCGACTTTGCCCTGCTCAAAGGCCGGGTAGAGCAGCGCCAGGCTGGCGCCTTTCGCCAGCAGCATCTCGTTGCTGGCCATGGCAATGCCGCCCAGCCCGCCGGTCACCACGGCAACCTTGCCGCTGAGGTCAGTGTTGATATCCACGCCGTGACGCAGGTTTACGTCGTATTCGTTACTCATGTGCCGTTGCTCCTTAAGCGGTGACGGTCAGTTGTTCTGAAGGGGTTCGCAGGCCGAAAAGCTGACTTCTTGCGGGTTCAGTAGCGACCATTGATTTTCGAATAAAAATATACGCTATCGTTTGTCGACAGAATGTGGAGAAGATCATGTTTCAAACAAAAACAAACGAAAACGTTAAATACCTGTAAAACTTAGTTTTTTTGATTAACACCGCTGTGTATGCTGCTGCCTTGTCAGACAAATCTGATATAAATCAAGCATGTGCCAAAAAATGACTTTCGTTCGAAAATGAAAAACCTTTTATGGCAGCCCTCGCATTTGCCTTAGTCGGCGGGTAATATCCAGCGCAAGGGGTTGACTGGCATGCAGGTTTGGCGGTAATCAGGCAAACGGAGTGTTTCACTTGAAAAGCAAAAATGAACAATTGGCTGATATGCTGCAGCGGCGTGAAAAGATTCTTGAGATGATCCGTGAGGACGGCACGGTGACGGTGAAGGCGCTGACCGAAGCGTTTAATCTGACCGAAGCCACCATCCGCACCGACCTGCGCGTGCTGCAGAAAGAGGGGTACGTGCAGCGCTATCACGGCGGGGCCACGCTGATGACCGGCAAGCAGAACAC
Organism: Erwinia sp. Leaf53; assembly: GCF_001422605.1. NCBI lineage: Bacteria > Pseudomonadati > Pseudomonadota > Gammaproteobacteria > Enterobacterales > Erwiniaceae > Erwinia > Erwinia sp. Leaf53. The sequence goes on along the minus strand of NZ_LMLK01000007.1, from coordinate 85,870 downwards.
CGGCGCGCTGCTGCTGGAGCGGCAGACGCATATGGAAGCCAAGGACGCCATCGGTCAGCTGGCGGCGCAGCAGATCGAAAACGGTGACACGGTGATTTTCGATAGCGGTACCACTACCACCGCCATCGCCAACCATATGAACCATATCCGCCGCCTGTCGGTGGTGACCAACGCGGTGAATATTGCCCTTAAGCTGGGCGGTGAACCGGGCATTAATATCCTGCTGACCGGCGGCACCTTCAAATTTCCGACGCTCTCCACCTCCGGTGAGAAGGCGGCCGGTTTCTTTGAAAACGTGCTGGCCGAGAAGCTGTTTCTTGCCACCGCCTGCATCTCACCGCGCCTCGGCCTCAGTTTCCCCAGCGAAACCGATATCAAGGTGAAAAACGCGATGATCAACTCGGCCAACACGGTTTACGTGGTGGCCGACTCCAGCAAAATTGACAAGGTGTCGATGTTTGCGCTGCCCTGCGACTGGAACAAAATCCAGTACCTGATCACCGACAGCGGCATCTCTCAGCAGTCGGTGGCGGCGTTTGAGGCGTTAGGCGTGAAGGTGCTGGTGGCCGCCTGAGGTGCGGCCGCCGGGTCAGCACCCGTTATCCTCCTGCCCGTTATCCTCCTGCCCGTTCTGCGCACGGCGCCGACTCCGCATGATGCATCGCGGCCTGCGCCGCCGTGTATAACCCCACCACGTCACCAATAATCAGCAGCCCCGGCGACTGCGGCTGCTGCTCCGCTACCGTGGCAGCCAGCCTGTCCAGCCGGGTGACCAGCACCCGCTGATCGGCGCGGGTGCCGCGTTCAACGATCGCCACCGGGGTGGCGGCGTCGCGGCCGTGGGCGATCAGCTGTGCGCTCAGCTCCGCGCACCAGGTCAGCCCCATATAGAACACCAGCGTCTGCTGCGCATCGCGCAGGCTGCGCCAGTCGTGCTCTGGCTTGCCGCTGCTGTGGTGGCCGGTGATAAAGCGCACCGACTGCGCCAGCCCGCGGTGGGTCAGCGGAATGCCGCTGGCCGCCGCGCAGCCGGTGGCGGCGGTGATCCCCGGCACGATATGGCAGGCTATCCCCGCCTGCTGCAGCCACTGCATCTCCTCGCCGCCGCGGCCGAACACAAAGGGGTCGCCGCCCTTCAGCCGCAGCACCTGCTGGCCGGCGCGGGCCAGGTCGACCAGCAGCTGGTTGATCTGCTGCTGGCTCATGGCGTGAAAGCCCGGCGTTTTACCCACGTCGATGCACAGCGCCTCAGGTGGGATCAGCGCCATCACCCCGGCGCTGACCAGCCGGTCATAAACCACCACCTGCGCCTGTTCGATCAGCCGCAGCGCCCGCACCGTCAGCAGATCGGCGGCCCCCGGCCCGGCCCCCACCAGCCAGACGCTGCCGGGGACGTTTTCGCCGCCGTTGGCCTCGCCGTTATCCCCGCTGCCGTCAGCGTTATCGCTTCCCGAACCGTTAGCGCGGTCGGCGCTGGCTTTCGCGCGCGCCAGCAGCGTTTCAATGCCGGCAATATTCAGCGTCATGGTCGCTCCTTACGCGGTAATCGCGTCTTTTATGCTGGTGACAATCAGCGGCGCGGCCGCTACCCACACCTGGCCCTGCTCTATCTTCACCGGCCAGCAGCGCAGCGCCAGCTGCGGATTATCGAGGCTCTGGCCGTCGCGCAGGCGGAAGCGCTGTTTGTACAGCGGCGAAACAACCAGCGGTTCACCGGCGGCGTCGCCGAGCAGGCCGCGTGACAGCACGCTGGCCGTGGTGCCCGGTTCGTTATCATCCAGCGCCCACACCCGGTCGCCGTGGCGGAACAGCGCGATGCGCTGGCTGCCGAGCCGCGCGCCGATCCCGGCGTCAGACGGGATCTGCTCCAGCCGGCACACCGCGTTCCAGGCGGCAGGCGGCGCCACCACCGGCAGCACCGGCGGCAGGTCGCTGGCCGGGCGGATCTGGCCGCGGGTCTGCTGCCAGCGGATGGTTTCGTCCGCCTCGCTGCTGTTCACCGTGCTGCGGAACAGCGCCAGCCGGTCGTCGTCCGCCAGCGTGGTCTGCCACTCGCACTGGTAGCTCGCCACCACCTGCGCCATCTCCTGCTCCAGCTCGGCATTGATGCCCAGCACGTCCTCAATCACCACCTGGCGCAGGTAGTCCAGCCCACCCTCAAGGTTATCCATCCACACGCTGGTGCGCTGCAGACGATCGGCGGTGCGGATATAGAACATCAGCAGGCGATCGACGTAGCGGATCAGCGTGTCATCGTCCAGGTCGCTGGCGAACAGATCGGCGTGGCGCGGCTTCATGCCGCCGTTGCCGCAGACGTAGAGGTTCCAGCCGTTCTCGGTGGCGATCACCCCGATATCCTTGCTCTGCGCCTCGGCGCACTCGCGGGTGCAGCCGGAGACCGCCATTTTGATCTTGTGCGGCGCGCGCAGCCCTTTGTAGCGGTCTTCCAGCCGGATGGCGAAGCCGGTGGAGTCCTGCACGCCGTAGCGGCACCAGGTGGAGCCGACGCAGGATTTCACCGTGCGCAGCGACTTACCGTAGGCGTGGCCGGTCTCAAAGCCGGCGTCGGTCAGCGTCTGCCAGATGGCGGGCAGCTGCTCAAGGGTGGCACCAAACAGGTCGATGCGCTGGCCGCCGGTGATTTTGGTGTACAGGTTGTAGCGCGCGGCCACCTCGCCGATGACGATCAGCCCCTGCGGGGTGATCTCGCCGGCCGGAATGCGCGGCACCACCGAGTAGGTGCCGTCCTTCTGGATATTGGCAAAGTAGCGGTCGTTGGTGTCCTGCAGCGGCAGGTGCTGCGGCTTAAGCAGATACTCGTTCCAGCAGGAGGCCAGCAGCGAGCCGACCAGCGGTTTACAGACTTCACAGCCGCGCCCGCGGCCGTGGGCGGCGATCAGCTGGTCAAAGGTTTTGATGCGGTTAACGCGGATCAGCGAGTGCAGCTCCTGGCGCGACCACGGGAAGTGTTCACAGACGTCTTTCTTCACCTCCACACCCTGCGCCGCCAGCTGGTACTCCATCACCTGTTTCACCAGCGCGGTGCAGCCGCCGCAGCCGGTGCCGGCTTTGGTACAGCTTTTGACCGCCGGCAGATCGCCGCAGCCGTCCTGCACCGCGCGGCAGATATCACCCTTGCTGACGCTGTAGCAGGAGCAGATCTGCGCGCCGTCCGGCAGCGCGGCGACGCCCAGCGCTCTGGCCGGTGCGCCTTCACTCTGCGGCAGGATCAGGCTCTCCGGTGACGCCGGCAGCGCCATGCCGTTGAGCATCATCTGCAGCAGCGTGCTGTACTCGCTGCTGTCGCCGACCAGCACGCCGCCGAGCAGGCTTTTGCCGTCCGCCGACACCACGATCTTCTTGTAGACCTCTTTCGGTTCACTGGTCCAGCTGTAGCTCTGGCTGCCCGGCGTGCGCGCGTGGGCGTCGCCCAGCGACGCCACCTCCACCCCCAGCAGCTTCAGTTTGGTGCTCATATCCGCGCCGATAAACGCCGCGCTTTCGCCGGCCAGCGTGGCGGCCAGCACCCGCGCCATCTGGTAGCCGGGGGCCACCAGGCCAAACAGCTGACCGTTCCACAGCGCGCACTCGCCGATCGCCGAGATGCTGGGGTCTGAGGTCGTGCACAGGTCGTTGATCTCAATGCCGCCGCGCGCGCCCAGCCGCAGCCCGCAGGCCGCCGCCAGCCGATCGCGCGGGCGGATGCCGGCCGAGAACAGCACCAGGTCGGTGGCCAGGCTGCTGCCGTCGGCAAAATCGAGCCGCAGGCTACCGTCCGCTTCGGTGACAATCTGCTGGGTGGACTTGCCGGTATGCACCGCGACCCCCAGCGCGCCGATCTTGCGCCGCAGCATCGCCGCGCCGCCGTCGTCCAGCTGCACCGCCATCAGGCGTGGGGCAAACTCGACCACCGCCGTCTCCAGCCCCAGCTGCTTCAGCGCGTTCGCCGCCTCCAGCCCCAGCAGGCCGCCGCCGATCACCACCCCGCGCGTGGCCCCCGCCGCCCTGGCGGCCAGCGCGTCCAGATCGTCCAGCGTGCGGTAGACAAAGCAGGCCGGCCCGTCGCCGCCCGCCAGCGGCGGGACAAACGGATAGGAGCCGGTGGCCAGCACCAGCCGATCGTACCGCTGCTCGCGGCCGTCCGCCTCGGTGACGCACTGCCGCTCGCGGTCGATGGCCACCACCTCGCGGCCGGTACGCAGCTCAATGCCGCTCTGCTCGCTAAAGCCTTCTGCCACCAGCGACAGCTCGGCGTGGCCCTTACCGGCAAAATACTCCGACAGATGCACGCGATCGTAAGCCACGTGCCGCTCTTCACCGTAGACGATCACCTGATAACGCAGGTGCAGCCCTTTACTGACCAGTTGCTCAAGAAAATGGTGGCCGACCATGCCGTGCCCAACCACCACTAATGTTGCTTTACTCATTGTTATCCTCCGGCAGTCTCAGCTGCGCTAAATGTGACAACGTCACCTGGCCTCAGGCGGCCCGCTGTTTTTCATACAGGAACTGCAGTATCTGCTGGCGCAGATGGTGGTAATGCGCGTCATCTGCCAGCGCCACGCGGTTACGCGGGCGCGCTAAACCGGTACTGAGGATCTCGCCGACGGTGGCCGCCGGACCGTTGGTCATCATCATCACCCGGTCGGAGAGCAGCACCGCCTCGTCAACGTCGTGGGTGATCAGCACGATGGTGGTGTTCAGCTTCTGCTGGATGGCCATCACCGCGTCCTGCAGGTGCGCGCGGGTCAGCGCGTCCAGCGCGCCAAACGGCTCGTCCATCAGCAGCACCTTCGGCTTCATCGCCAGCGCGCGGGCAATGCCGACCCGCTGCTTCATGCCGCCGGAGATCTCCCCCGGCCGCTTGTGCTGCGCGTGGCCCATCTGCACCAGCTCAAGGTTGTGCGCGATCCACTCCTGCCGTTCGGCGCGGCTCATGCGGCCGCGGAACACCTGGTCCACCGCCAGCGCCACGTTGTCAAAGGCGCTCAGCCACGGCAGCAGCGAGTGCTGCTGAAACACCACCGCCCGCTCCGGCCCCGGCCCGGCGATTTCGCGGTTATCGCACAGCAGCACCCCTTCGGTCGGGCGGGTCAGCCCGGCGATCAGGTTGAGCAGCGTTGACTTGCCGCAGCCGGAGTGGCCGATCAGGCTGACCGTTTCGCCTTCGGCAATGTCAAAGCTGACGTTGTCCAGCGCCAGAAACTCGCCGCTGGCGGTGTTAAAGCGCTGGCTGACCTGCTGTACCTGAATAATCGGTTTCATTATTTGCCCCCTTTGCTGGCGTCATCCCAGGAAAACCGCCGGGCCAGCAGCATCAGCGCCTGCTCCAGCAGCAGCCCGATCGCGCCGATAATGAAAATGGCGATCAGAATGTGTTCCACGTTGAGGTTGTTCCACTCGTTCCAGATCCAGAAGCCAATGCCGAGGCCGCCGGTGAGCATCTCCGCCGCGACGATCACCAGCCAGGCGATGCCGATCGACAGACGCACCCCGGTCAGCAGCGCCGGCAGTACCGCCGGGAACAGAATTTTGCGCATCACCGTCCACTCGGAGAGCTGCAGCACCTGGGCGACGTTGAGGTAGTCCTGCGGCACCCGGCGCACGCCTTCGGCGGTGTTAATCACCATCGGCCAGATCGAGCAGATAAAAATGGTCCAGCTGGAGGCCGGCTCGGCCTTCTGAAACAGCAGCAGGCCGATCGGCAGCCAGGCCAGCGGGCTGACCGGGCGCAGCAGCGCGATAATCGGGTCAAACATGCGGCCGACAAACGCAAAGCGGCCGATCAGGAATCCGGCCGGGATCCCGACCAGCGCGGCGAGGCCAAAGCCCACCGCCACCCGCTGCAGCGAGGCCAGCACGTTCCAGCCAATCCCCTGGTCGTTCGGGCCGGCGTTGTAGAAGGGATCGGCGAACAGCGTCACCGCCGCGTGCCAGGTGCTGAGCGGGCCGGGGAAGCCGTGGGCGTTCAGCGCGGCAATCTGCCAGACGGTCAGCAGCAGCAGCGCACCGCAGATGGCCGGGATCAGCCGCTGCAGCAGCGGACGTAACGGATTAGTCATAGTGATGCTCCTCAGCGTTTCATCGCAAAGCTGGCGGCGTACTCCGCCGGTTTCGTGCCGTCCCACACCTTGCCGTCCATCAGCGTGCTGCTGCGCAGCGGGCTGGCGGGGTTGCTGATGCCGCCTACCGCCGTCGCCGCCTGCTGCCAGATATCCGTGCGGTTGACCTGTTTCGCCACCGCCAGATAGTCCGGATCGGCTTTCAGCAGCCCCCAGCGCCGCTGCTGGGTCAGGAACCACATGCCGTCCGACAGCCACGGATAGCTGACCCGGCCCTCGTCAAAGAAGCGCATCGGGTGCGCGTCCTGCCACTGGCGGCCGATGCCGTTGTCATACTGGCCAAGCATGCGGCCTTCGATGGTCTCCGGTCTGGTATTCAGGTACGCGCGTCCGGCGATCACCTGCGCCGTCTCGCGGCGGTTGGCGTCAGAGGCATCAATCCAGCGCGCCGCCTCCAGCACCGCGGCGGTCAGCGCGCGGGCGGTGTTCGGGTTCTCCTGCACCCACTGGCTGCGGGTGGCGAGGATCTTCTCCGGGTGATCCGGCCAGATCTGCTGGCTGGTGGCGGCGGTAAAGCCGATGTTTTCCGCAATCGCCCGCTGGTTCCACGGCTCGCCGACGCAGTAGCCGCTCATATTGCCGATCTTCATGTTCATCACCATCTGCGGCGGCGGCACCACCACGGTGCGCACGTCGTTAAACGGGTGGATGCCCGCCTCGGCCAGCCAGTAGTAGAGCCACATCGCGTGGGTGCTGGTCGGAAAGGTATGGGCAAAGGTGAAGCTGCCCGGTTCCTGCCCGCTGACCGCCTTTTTCAGCGCGGCGGCGTCGGTGACGCCCGCCGCCTTCAGCTGTGCGGAGAGGGTGATCGCCTGGCCGTTCTGGTTCAGCGTCATCAGGTTCGCCATGTCGTGCTGCGGCCCGGCCACCCCCAGCTGCAGGCCGTAAATCATGCCGTACAGCGCGTGCGCCGCGTCCAGTTCGCCGGAGGTCAGCTTGTCGCGTACCGCCGCCCAGCTGGCTTCCTTACTCGGCTGCAGGCTGATGCCGTACTTTTTGTCGAAGCCTTTTATCGCCGCCATCACCACCGGCGCGCAGTCGGTCAGCGGAATAAAACCAACGCGCACCACGCTTTTTTCCGGCGCGTCCGACCCTGCGGCCCAGGCCCGGTTCAGCATGCCCGGCAACAGATAACTGCCGCCTAGCGCCGCGCCGGCGGTAAGAAAATGACGCCTGGTCAGCGTTAATCCCGGTTTGCTCATCGTCTGGCTTCCTGAAAAAAGAGAATAAAAAAAGGCGTCCTCCGACATGCACGGGGCATGCGGCTGGACGCCTTTATCCAAAGCACTCGCTCTGCCGCCATTGGCAAAACAAATGCATGTTTGTTGTTACTCTCTCTTGCAAGCCCTGTGCCAGAGCCGGAATTTTCCTGCACCCCCCGCCGTTAGCGGGACGGAGCGGTTGGTACTTTCCCCCTGACCGTGGTGAGACCGTCCTGCTGCCCTGCGGTGAAGCAGGATATGCACACTCTTCGTGCAGGCTTTAGCCCTGCTCCTCGCCGAAGGCCGGCGCGACCGCCAGCAGCGCGGCGGCGATCTCACCGATGCGCTTATTCTGGTTCATCGCCATTTTGCGCAGGGTCTGGAACGCCCGATCTTCACTGTAGCCCTGCAGGCGCATCAGCAGCAGTTTGGCGCGGTCCACCTGCTTACGCTCCTCGATTGAGGCGCGCATCGCCGCCAGCTGGTCGTCCTGATCCTGCAGCCGCTTCGACTGCTGCTGAATCAGCTCCAGCACCGAGCGGCCGAGCTTTGGCGTCAGTCCGCCCGCCTCAAGCGGCGCCTGCTGCGCACCCTGCCACGCCTCCCCGGTCAGCACCAGGCTGAACGCCGGGGCCGCCTGCGCCTGCGGCACCCGCAGCTGCAGTTCGGCCGCCGACAGCGGCGCCCCGGCCTCGGCGATGCTCTGGCGGCAGCGCTGCATCAGCGCCACGGCCAGCTGGTCTTCCACGGTTTTCAGGCCGTCGATGCGCCGGGTCAGCCGCTGATACCAGTGCAGCGCCATCGCCGCGCCCTGCCGATCCGGGCGGGAACCGGTACAGGCGATGCGCCGCAGCCGTTCCATCTCCCCTTCCGCACCGCCCAGCCCGTGCCAGCACTGCAGGCTGTTCGCGTCGGCAAACTGCTCAAAATAGCTGAAGCAGCGCTCCTGCGCCTCAATCAGCGCCACCATCTGCTGGCTCTGCGCCGGGGTAAACTCACCGGCGGCAAAGCCGGCAGACCCGATGGCACGCTCCTGCCCGGCCAGCTCCTTGGCGTGCATAAAGCTGAACATCGCCAGCAGCGCCCGCGAGACGCCCGGATCCGAAGCGGTATCCACCATCTCAAACACCAGATTCAGCAGCTGACCGATGGCGTTATTAAAGGTGCTCATCGCGGTGGCGTGGCTCACCGCCAGCAGCCGGACCGACTGACGCAGCGCGTCCAGCGCCTCCAGCGCGCAGAGCGCGGCGGCGATGCGGCTGAACAGGCGACTGTTACCGGCGCGCGGGCTGTCGGCAGCGGGCAGCGGCGGCAGCAGCGCCAGCACGCTCTGCAGAGAGCGGCCGACGTCGCGCCCGCGCTGCGGCAGCTCGTCGCCAAACAGCTGCCCCTGCGAGCAGAGCCAGATATTGCTGGCACCGCGCTCGCGCTGTAAAACGTGGATCAGCTGACTGATTTCACCGGTGAGTCGCCCGGCCTGCAGCAGCTGCTGCAGGCCGGCAATTTCGCTCTGGCGTGAGGCCGCCAGCCAGGCAAGGGCGGAAGAGGAGGCGAGGCGCATTCTGTTCTCCAGTCATAAAATACTGACCACAAACAAGCAAAAACCATGCCGTTGCTGCGGACATACGCGTAGTGCAGGCTCAGCGAGCTGATTATAAAGCAGTGCGCGCGCGCGTTATTGACGCTAATCAAATTGCCGTTTCCACGGCTATCAGGCACACTCTGCCAGAGCGGACCTGCGGCGGTAACATGTTCAACCTGACTCTGCAATGGTTCCCATTCTTAAAAGCGTCAGGTAAACTTATGGCCGATTTTATCTTGATGTAATTCAGGGCAATTTTCCTGACTGCAACCTTACGGGGATCATAGTGAAAATTTATCTCGCGTTAACCCTGCTGGCCGTACTGAGCGTGGCGGGATGTAAAGCCCCTGGCACCCCCCCGACGGATGACACCCTGGTGACCAGCGAGGTTAACGGTGTCCGCCTGACGCATCGCTATGCGGTACAGCCGCCGCAGACTTTTACACCGATCGATCGGGCGTATCGCGCCCTGTATAAGGCGTCGGTGATGACCCGCCCGGACTACAGCGGCAAGGTGGTACGTTACCTGGAGAACGGTAAGCCGTTTACCGCGCTGGGGATGGCGGACGGCTGGCTGGCGGTAGCCGACACCGACGGCACCGAGTTGCTCGGTTACGTGCCGCAGAAGGCGGCGGTAAAAAGCGAGCTCTATGATGCCACCCTGCGCAACGACCGCCCGCGCCCGCGTAAGAGCAGTAAAAAAGTCTGCGTTGACGTCGGCGGCGAAGGGAAAGCCTGCCGTAACGGCAGCACGGCGACCTGGATCATTCAGTAAACGCCGGCACGCCCGCACAGTTATCCCGTCAGGATCGCGCCACCCGCGCCTGACGGTTCACAGCCGAGAATAACGACACCCAATGACGCCGGAACTTCCTGCCAGCACGGCCGCCGTAAAGGTCCAGGATTATCGCCTGCTGACCGCAGCCGCCCCGTTGCTCAACGCCATTGTGCAGATCCGCCAGGCCGCCACCCATGACGACCCGGCCGGCCTGCGCCAGCAGCTGGTGGATGAAATCCATCAGTTCGAGGCCGTTGCCCGCCAGAGCGGGTTGCCCTTCGAAACGCTGATCGGTGCCCGCTACTGCCTGTGCGCGGTGCTGGATGAGGCGGCGGCGAAGACGCCGTGGGGCAGCCGTGGCATCTGGTCCGGCAACGGCCTGCTGGTCACCTTTCATAACGAAAGCTGGGGTGGCGAAAAGGTGTTTCAACTGCTGGCGCGCCTGTCGCAGCATCCGGCGGCACATCTGGAGCTGCTGGAAGTGATCCACTACTGCCTGCTGCTCGGCTTTGAGGGGCGCTATCGCGGTGCGGAACAGGGCCGCCAGCAGCGGGAAGCGCTGCGCGAACGCCTGGCGCAGCTGATCCGTGATACCCGCAGCCGGCAGGCAGATGCCCCAATGCCGGCGGAGGAGGAGCCGGCGATCGTGCGGCCGCGCTGGCAGGCGCCGATCCCGCTGTGGGTCTGCGCCGCCTGCGCCCTGCTCTGTGGTTCGCTGGTGTTCTCCACCCTGAACTGGCGGCTGGGTAAGGCCACCGAGCCGGTACTGCAGCAAATCTGGCAGATTCCGCTGCCGGCGGCGCTGCCGGGGCTGCGCGGTAACCCGTCGCAGACCCTGCAGGAGCTGCAGCAGCGGCTAAGCGATCTGATCAACGCCCGTCAGCTGGACGTCACCGACAGCGAAAGCGGCAGCAAGATTATTTTGCCCGCGGACCGCCTGTTCGTCGCCAACAGCGCCGAGCTTACTGCGCAAGGCCGGGCGCTGATCGCCCGCGTGGCGGCGGCGCTGGAAACGGCAAAAGGCACGCTGCTGGTCTGCGCTTACACCGACGACAGCCCCGTTGAGTTCAGCCGCTTCCCCACCCGCTGGGACTATACCCAGGCTCAGGCGCACAGCGCCGGGACGCTGTTACAGCAGCTGCTGGCCCAGCCGGGCATGACGCTACGCAGCGAGGGCCGCGGCGACAGCCACGCGCGCCTGCCGAACGACAGCGGTGAAAACCGGGCAATCAACCGTCGGCTGGAGATCATTCTGCAGCCTGCACCGGACGACGGCGGCAATGACAGCAAAAATTCTGGAAAATCCTGATGCCTCACCTCGTGCGTTTCCTCTCTAACCGCCGCCTGTTCTGGGGGCTGACCGGCGTGCTGGCGCTGTCGGCGCTGATCTGGCTGGTCGCCCCGCTGCTGCCCGCCACCCGGTTTGGCGATCCCGGCAGCCGCCTGAGCCGCCAGCTGCTGATCGCGCTCTGCCTGCTGCTGTGGTTCCTGCTGCAGCTGCTGCCGCAGCTATGGCGCAGGCGGACGAACGCCCGCCTGCTGGCTCGTCTGCAGATGAGCGGCGAGGAGCAGGCCGAACTGCAGGCGACCGGCGAGATGCTGGACGACCGTTTTCTGCAGGCGCTGCAGCTGCTGAAAACCGCGCAGTTTGGCAGCGCTGCGCCGCGTGGACTCGCCGGCTGGCTGGCCCACCGCCGCGCGCCTTACCTCTATCAGCTGCCCTGGTACCTGATTATCGGCGCGCCCGGTGCCGGTAAAACCAGCGCGCTGGTCAACTCCGGGCTGGAGTTTCCGCTGGCAAGCCCGCTGGGCAACACCGCGATGCGCGGCATTGGCGGCACCCGTCACTGCGACTGGTGGTTCAGCCGCCAGGCGGTGCTGCTGGATACCGCCGGGCGCTATGCGCTGCAGGAGAGCCAGCGCACCCGTGACGCCGGCGAATGGCAGACCTTTATCAGGCTGTTAAAGCGCTACCGCCCGCGGCAGCCGATCAACGGCGTGATCGTCACCCTCAGCGTCGCCGACCTGCTTGGCGACGCCGCCTCGGCGCGTCAGGCGCAGGCCAGCGCGTTGCGTCAGCGTCTGGAAGAGCTGCATCAGCAGACCGGTATTACCTTCCCGGTCTACGTGATGGTCACTAAAACCGATCTGCTGCAGGGCTTTGTTCGCTACTACCAGCAGCTGGACAAGAGCGAGCGTGCGCAGCGGATGGGCATCAGCTTCCCGTGGCCGGAACCGGTCAGCCACGCGCAGCTGCTGGCCGAGTTCACCCCGCGCTTTCAGCAGCTGTGCGGCCAGCTGACCGCCGGGCTGGCGGATCGCATGGCCCAGGAAACGGATCTCAGCCTGCGCGCCGAATGCTTTCAGTTTCCCCAGGAGTTCGCGGCGCTGGCCCCGCTGCTGACCGACTATCTCAGTACGCTGTTTGCCAGCGACCGGCAGCCGGCGGGCTGCATTCCCCGCGGGCTCTTCTTCACCAGCGCCACCCAGGAGGGGCTGCCCTTCGATCGGGTAATGGGCGAGCTGTCGCGCAAGCTGCAGCTGCCGCCGCGCCGGCAGCCGTCGCTCTCCGACTGGGACAGCGTCAGCCGCCAGACACCGATCCCGGCCGGTAAAGGCCAGAGCTTCTTTATCCACGATCTGCTCACCCGGGTGGTGTTTGCCGAGCACAGCCTGGCGGGCAGCGACGGCCGCTGGGAACAGCGCCAGCGCCTGCTGCACCGGCTGGGGTACGCCGCGCTTGGCGGCGGCCTGCTGCTGTGCTGCGCGCTGTGGCTGACCAGCTATCAGCGCAATCAGCAATGGCTGCAGCAGGTCGGACAGCAGCTGCCCCGGATGCAGCAGCAGGCCAGCCGCATCGGCAACCCTGACGGCGAAAGCTTTGCCGATCTGCTACCCTTGCTGAATTCGCTGGCGTCGCTGGCCCACGGCGACGCCTTCGCGCTGGATGCGCCGCCGGCCGCGCTGCGCGCCGGGCTGTATCGCGGCGATCAGGTCGGGGAAGCGGCGACCAGCGTCTACCAGGTCGCGTTAAAATCGCTGCTGCTGCCGCAGGTAACGCTGTTGATTACCGCCACCCTGCGTAATGACGACGGCCAGGACCCGCGCTACAGCCGCCGGGCGCTCAGCGCCTATCAGATGCTGTATCAGCCGCAGCATTACAACGGCGCGTTTCTGCGCGGCTGGGTGATGCAGCAGTTAACGCTGAGCGCGCCGCGGCTGACCGACCAGCAGCGCTCGCAGCTTGAAGAGCACCTGAGCGCGTTGCTGGTCGGTCAGGTGCAGCGCTCACCTTTTGCCCGTGACAACCAGCTGCTCAGAAGGGGGGACGATGATCGCCAGCAGTGAACTACAGTGGTACGGCAAGCTGCCTGCGGCGGGAGACTTCGTGCAACGACGGATGCCACCGGCGCTGAACACGCGCTGGTCACACTGGTTCCAGCAGGGACTGATTGACCGCCAGCATCACCTGCCTGCGGGTGACGTACCGCTGAGCAGCGGGCCGGTGTGGAATTTTGTACTGCCCGCCACCCTCGGGGTGCAGAAGGTCCAGCTGGGCTGCCTGCTGCTCTCGCGCGATCGCGTTGGCCGCACCTGGCCGCTGCTGGCGCAGCACAGTCTTACCGTCTGCGAGTGGCACCCGGCGCAGCTGGACGTCGCCGGGCAGTGGTTTAACGCGCTCGGCGCCACCCTGCTCGCCGCCGTGAACAATGCCACCCCGGCCGACCAGCTGGAGCAGGCGCTGCAGGCGCTGGCGCCGCTGAGCCGCCCCGCGCAGGATGTCAGGCTGGCGGAGCTGGAGTCCGGGGATCGGCCCTGCCGGCTGGCGTGGCAGGAGGTTGCCCGTCGGTTCGATCCGCTGCACTACACCAGCTACTGGTGGACCAATCAGGCCGGCCACGCTCCCCTGCAGACCCACCGCCACAGCGGTAACCTGACCGCCCGGCTGTTTACCCAGCTGTTTCATCCCACCGCCGGCAAACGGGCGGGCCGTCACGGCTTCTATCCGCCGATGTTTGACTAGCCGCGCGTTACAGCAGGAAAATCCTATGCGACTGACCCTTTTATCTCCGCCCGCGTCACTGGCCGTCCACTACTACGATTTTATCGCGCCGGGCGGCACGCTGGGGCGCAGCCCCGATAACCAGCTGGTGCTGCCCGACCCTGAACGGGCCATCTCGCGGTTGCAGGCGCTGATCCACGTCGCCCCCGGCGGCGAATGTCGCCTGACGTCACAGGGCAGCGTCACCCCGGTGTGGCATAACGGCGTGGCGCTGACGCGCGGCGACCAGGTGCTGCTGACCCACGGTGACCGGCTGGCGATCGGCCCCTGGCAGCTGGCGGTCAGCGACCCGCAGCGGCAGCGGGATGAGCCGGTACGCGACGATCCGCTGCTGCTGTTTGGCGAAGACGCAGCGGACGACGACCCGCTGGGCCTGCTGGATGAACCGGTACCGGCAGCGGATCGCATCCCCCCGACGTTCAGCGCTGAACAGCTGGAAGAGCGCGCGGCCCGTGACGCCGCCGCCCGGCTGGCGATCGACCCGCTGCGCCCGCCGCGCGACGACGCGGATGCGGCGCTGCCGGAACAGCAGCGTCTGCTGCAGGCGCTGGTGGACGGGCTGGGGCTGGAAAACGCCAGCGATGCCCCGCCGCTGACCGAACAGCAGATGTACACCACCGGCCGCATGCTGAGCCTGTTCACCCAGGGCACCGTGGCGCTGCTCTCGTCCCGTTCGATCCTCAAGCGCGGGGTAAAGGCCGAGATGACCCAGATCCTCAACGAGGCAAATAACCCGTTTAAAATCCTGCCCTCCGGCAAAATGGTGATGCGGCAGATCTACCAGAACCCGCTGCCCGGCTTTATGCCGCCGGAACAGGCGGTACGCGATGCGCTGGTCGATCTGCAGGCGCATCAGCTGGGGATGATTGCCGGCATCCGGGCGATTATCGCCGCCATGCTGCAGTCGTTTAACCCGCAGCGGGTGGAGGACGACGCCGTGCGCGAAGGGGTTCTGCCGCGCATCGGGCTGAGCGCCACGCGCAAGGCGGCGCTGTGGGACGCCTTTACCCGCCACTATCAGCACACCGCCGGCGAGATCGAAGATGACTTCCATACGCTGTTTGGCGAGGCTTTCCTGCACGCCTACGAGATGGAGGTTCATCAGTACAAAGACTCGCAGACGCCGGTGGAGGAAGGATGAAAATCAGCGTCGCCTCCTGCTCTGAGGCTGGCCACCGCCAGCGCAATGACGACGTGCTCGGCAGCTGGATCGGCGAGCACGGTGCCTGTTTCGTGGTGTGTGACGGCGTGGGCGGCTACGCGGGAGGCGATCGCGCCGCCACGCTGGTGCGCGATCTGCTGCTGGCCCAGGTCAGCCAGCTGGAGCAGCTGACCCTGCAGAACACCACGGCGGCGGTTGCCGGCGTTGAGGAGGCGATCTGCGCGGCACAGCTGAACGATGCCGGGTGCGCGCAGATGAGCACCACTCTCGCCGCGCTGTTTACCGACCGCGAGCGGCAACGGGTGTGGTGGGCACACGCCGGAGACAGCCGCATTTACCATTTCCGGCGAGGTCAGCTGGCGGGCGTCACCCGCGATCACAGCCTGCGCCAGCAGTTTGCCGACGCCGGTTATGAAAATGCAGGCATAAACGGCCATCTGCTCTATAATGCGCTCGGCGGCCATCACGCGCCCTACGTCAGCTGGCACAGCGAGCTGAACGTGGAAGACGGCGATGCCTTTCTGCTGTGCAGCGACGGTTTCTGGAACCCGCTGAGCGCCGGGGATATGGCGCTGGCGCTGCGGCTGGTCAACTCTCCCGACGAGTGGCTGGCGCTGCTGCTTCAGGCCATCGCGCCGGCGGCCAGAAATGACAATCTTAGCGCCGTGGCGGTCTGGTTTGGTTCGCCGCAGGAAACCACCTTACTGATCTCGCCGACCGACGCCGCCCGGTTTCTGCCGCCACGAGAATAAACGCAGGGATTACGATGAAATTTTGGTCGTCCGCAGCCGCGATGCTGCTGTTCGCCGCCGCCGCCCACGCCGGTGATTATCGCGTCGTCTACTCCCCCAGCCTGGCGCTGGAGGTGTATATCGACGACGTCAGCAGCAGCGAGGCGCAGGCCTGGTGCCGCCAGACGCTGCCGCTGCGTATCGTCGCCGGTAAACCCGCTGATGCCACGGTGCTGAACGGCTTTCTGCCGCAGGTAGGCAATCTGTTACAGAACCAGTGTTCGCGGCTGCTGGAGCTGCCGTGGCAGCTCACCGACGGCCAGGGCGCGGTGCTGGCCAGCGGCAGCGCGGTAAAAGAGCAGCGCTGGCGCCCCATCGTCACCGCCGGTGATGAGGCGCTGCCGACCGACCTCTCGCCGCCGGCCAACGCCGAGCCGCTGCCGCGCTTTGCGCTGCCCGGCGGCTGCCATTTTCGCACCGGCTGGGATCGCAACAGCGGTTCGCTGTTTATTCCCGCGGCCGCCACGCTGCGCTGCAATGCGCAGGGCTGGCTGGAGGGCAATGGCCAGCTGGAGCTGCTGAAGGCGGATAAAACCGACGCGCGGCCGGTGACCTTTATTGACGGCTACCCGCTGGCGCATCTGCAGCCTGCGGCGACCGGTGCTACGGTGCTGGCGGCCAACAATCAGCGCCTGGTACTGGCCCGGCAGGATGCCGCCGACAGCTGGCTGCTGCTGCCCTATGACGCCCGCCAGCAGCTGTGGTCGTTCAGCGGCACCCTGCTGGTCAAAAGCAGCCGCGACGCCGCCGGTGATGCCGCCGCGCTGAAGCAGCGCGTCAGCGATCTGCATAACCGCTGGGCGGCAACGGTCGACCCGACGGTGACTATTCATGTGCTGCTGGTTGATGACCTGCACGCCGAGCTCGCTGACCCGGCCATTGCGGCCTGGCGCAGCGTTAATTAAGCAGCGGCTCAGCCGACCTGCAGGAGAGTGGCGTTCATGTCATCGAATCTTCAGTCTACGCCGCCCGCCGGTGCCCTGGCCGCCGGCTATCGCTTTAACGAATTTGAAATCAGCGAAGCCATCGGCGGCGGCGGCTTCGGCATCGTCTACCGCGCCTGGGACCACCAGCTGGAACGCACGGTGGCGATCAAAGAGTATATGCCGGCCACGCTGGCCAGCCGCAACGCGGACGGATCGCTGCAGCCGCGCAGCGAGCGCCAGCAGAAACTCTACCAGGCCGGGCTGACCAGCTTTATCCAGGAGGCGCGCCTGCTGGCCCGCTTCAACCATCCGGGGCTGCTCAACGTGCTGCGCTTCTGGGAACAGAACGGCACCGCCTATATGGTGACGCTGTTCTACAGCGGTTCCAGCCTGAAGGCGCTACAGCTTAACGACCCGGCGCGCATCAGCGAAGCCTGGATCCGCCAGCTGCTGCCGCCGCTGTTCAGCGCCATCGCCACCCTGCATCAGGAGGGCTACCTGCACCGGGATATCTCGCTGGACAATATCCAGATCCAGGATAACGACCAGCCGGTGCTGCTGGACTTTGGCTCGGCGCGCAAAGAGATCGGCAACCTGGAGGATGAAACCGAAATCATGCTCAAGCCCGGCTATGCGCCGATTGAGCAGTACAGCGAAGAGGGCGAGCGCGAACAGGGGCCGTGGACCGATATCTACGCGCTGGGTGCGGTGCTGCACACGCTGATCGCCGGCAGCCCGCCGCCGGTCAGCGTCGTGCGCTGTATTGAAGACCGCTACCCGCCGCTGACCGACCGTCGGCCAGCCGGCTGGTCGCTGCCGCTGCTGTACGCGGTGGACCAGGCGCTGGCGATGGCGCCAGGCGAACGGCCGCAGTCGCTGGAGCAGCTGGCGGCGCTGATCGCGCTGCCGGAAGCCGAGGTTGAAGCGCGGCTGCAGCGGGCCAACCTTACCTCCTCAGCGTTACCGGCATCGATGGTGACAGCGGAGAGCAGCGCAGGAACTGACGTGGTTGCCGGGGCAGCACCGGCAGCGATTCCCGCCGCTGATATTGCTGCACAGCCGGCAGCAGCATCAGCGGGTCTGACGCCAGCCGCCGCTCAACCCGCCTCCGTGGCGATTAACCACGCGGCGGCAGCGGCGGCGCCAGTCACCCAGGCGGCGACGCCGCGGCGGCTGTCGCCCGCGCTGCTTGGGTTAAGCCTGCTGTCGCTGGCGGCGGTGGCGGGCGTGGTGTGGATGCTGAATCGCGATGATGCGCCGGTCGCCGCCGCACAGGGTTCTGCCGTCGCCACGCCAGCGGCCCCTGCGGCCAGCTTAGCCACGGTCTATCTGCGGCTGAACAGCGGCGAGTCGCTGCTGGTGAACGGTAAGGTGCAGGCGGTGAAGGCGGACAGTGATGGCCTGGCGGTGCTGAACCTGGCAGCGGGCAGCTGGCAGCTGCAGGTGAAAAGCGCCGGCGGCGTGCGCCAGCAGCAGCTGACTATCGATCGTGCGGGCACCTGGCTGGTAAACCCGCAACCCTGAGGCCGACGTCAGCCGGCCAGCCCGTTATGGTTCTGCTGCAGGTCGCGCACCTTCTCCACCAGCCCGGTCAGGCAGTTATCGGCCATTCCGCGCTGCTGCAGCTCCTGCTCCAGCGAGAACAGATACTGCGCGTTGGTACCCAGCGGCCCGCTGGCCTGGGCGATCAGCGGCGCGATGGTCTGCGGGCAGGAGTCGGACTCATACAGCGGATGGCGCGGGTCCATAATAAACACCAGCGCCGTCACCGTACGGCCGTCATCCAGCGTCAGCCCGCACCAGGTCGGCAGGTAGCAGCCGGTGATCATCTCCCGCTTCCACAGCAGCTCCAGCTCCTCCTGCAGTTTCTCCTCCGGCAGGCGAAACGCCAGACCGCTGGTCTGCCCGCCCTCTTTCAGCGCCAGCATCCGTCCGGGCTGGTTGCGGGTGGCACGCCCGGCGGTCAGCCGCAGGCAGAATGCGCGGTGCCAGCCCTGCAGGGTGCCCGGCGCCGCTTCATCGGCCTCAAATACCGGGTTCCACATCAACGAGCCGTAGCCAAATATCCACACCGGGCTGTGATCGGGCCGGCTCGCCAGCGTCGCCGCCAGCGAGGCCGCACGCTGCTCTTCGCTTAACAACAGCGCCAAATCAATATCGCCAAAGGCGGTCTTACAGTCCGCCCGTGCTAAAAAATCTCTGGTTAACATACCCCTCCTGCACCACTGCGTAACGTCCTGTTATTCATTGACTCACTTCCTGAAACTGGCCGTTTTACGATAAAAAACCGACCCGTCTGATGACCATATGCATTTCAGGGCCGTTCGGCAAGCCTGTAACCGGCTTCATAACAAAAAAGTGTTTTTTATCCCGCTGAAACACTAAGCGTTCTCACGGACAGCGCCCGCAGTATCAAAAAACGCCGGCTGAATCGTGCAAAATGGTGGGTGCAGAACCTACAAAAATCATGGTTAACGTTCAAAATAATGGGTATTATACCCATACTTACTGACAGGGACAGCAGATGAGTAGCGAGGAGTTGATCCGGCAATTGCGGGCTGATGGTTGGCTCAGGCAGCGGCAATCTGGCAGTCATGTGACGCTGAGCAAGCCTGGAGTCATTAAAATTATTACCGTTCCCTATCCTCGCAAGGATCTGTCAAAGGGGATTATCAGACAGGCACAGGAAATATCAGGACTGAAACTGTTTTGAGCCTGATATCCGATTTGCCTGTTTACTGTTGAAATCGTCATTCTTAATCTGGTGAGGCTACGATGCTCTATCCAATCTTTGTTTTCATTAATGAAAGTGGCACCTATGACGGCTATTTTCCCGATGTTGACGGGTGCTTTTTCTCCGGTGATAACCTGGAAGCGGCCGTACGTGATGCTGAAACGGCATTCGGCCAGCATATGGAAGTGTTCACTGAGATGGGCAATCCGGTGGTCGTTCCCCGCGATCCGGCCGCCTGGCTGGGGGACAGCCGTCTGAAAGAAGATGGTGGCTTTCTCACCCTGATTGAGCTGGATCCGGCGAAATATGAGAGAAAAGCGATCAAATTCAATCTGACGATGCCGGGGAATTTGCTCACGGCGATAGACCGTTATATTGAGAAAAACGGTCACTTTCGCAATCGTTCTTCCTTCCTCTCTGAGCTGGCGCGGAAAGAACTGGCCAGAGGGTAACGCCCTAAAAAGTCTCTGCGGGCGCCTGGTTTCGTGATACAGGTGCCCGCCATACTTTTTACCCCGCCGCTGCATGCGTACTTTCCTTTATCGCATCGCATCGCATCGCATCGCATCGCATCGCATCGCATCGCATCGCATCGCATCGCATCGCAGTCAGCGTAATTCCAGGTCGCAAAACAAGAACGGAATTCTTCCATTTTTTGCTAAACCAGTTTAGCTTACGCGTAAATGACCTTAAGGAGAGTGACGATGAGTAACAAAATCTGGGTGCTGGGCGATGCGGTGGTGGACCTGCTGCCGGAAGCGAATAACCGGCTGCTGCAGTGCCCCGGCGGCGCGCCGGCCAACGTGGCGGTCGGCGTGGCCCGGCTCGGCGGCGAGAGCGCCTTTATCGGCTGCGTCGGCGACGATCCGTTCGGTGAGTTTCTGCGCAGCACGCTGCAGCAGGAGCGGGTGGACACGCGGTATATGACCCGCGAAACCGGGCAGCGCACCTCCACGGTGCTGGTCGGTCTGGATGCCGACGGCGAGCGGCAGTTTACCTTTATGGTGCGCCCTTCCGCTGACCTGTTTCTGACCGCTGAACGGCTGCCGCGCTTTGCCGCCGGTGAAGGGCTGCACCTCTGTTCGATCGCCCTGAGCGCCGAACCGAGCCGCAGCGCGGCGATGCAGGCGATGGCGGCGGTGAAGCAGGCGGGCGGCTGGGTAAGCTTCGACCCCAACCTGCGCGACGACCTGTGGCCGGACGCCGCCGAGCTGAACCGCTGCCTGCAGGCGGCGTTTCAGGCGGCAGATATCATTAAGCTGTCCGAGGACGAACTGAACGTGCTGAGCGCGGCGGCCAGCCTGAGCGATCGCATCCACGATTTTGCGGCACGTTACCAGCCGGCACTGCTGCTGGTGACGCTGGGCGGCGCGGGCGTTTACGTCTGGCACCGTGAGCAGCTGCAGCACTATCCTGCCCCGAAAGTCAGCGTGGTGGATACCACCGGCGCGGGGGATGCCTTTGTCGCCGGGCTGCTGGCGGCGCTGGCGCAGGAGGCCAATCCGCTGGCCCCGGCCCGGCTGGCCGCAGCGATTGACCAGGCCCAGCGCAGCGGTGCCGCCGCCACCACCGCCAAAGGGGCGATGACCGCCCTGCCGTACGCCCGCGATCTCGCCGCAGCAGACTGAATACCGGCAGTAACCGCCCACACGAAGGCACAAACTGCTAACCCGGTCACAGTTCCTGAACCGGGTTAGCAAATCTGATTGAAAGGATCGGCCACGATCTTTTACCCTTCCTATCGAACCGGTTTAGCAAAAAAATAAAACAACGCATACTCAGGGAACCGTTACGATGAAAAAAATAAGCACGCTGGCGCTGGCAATCGGTATTGCCCTTGCCACCCCTCTTTCCCAGGCCGCCACCCTTGATAGCCTGGAAGCACGGCTGATCGCTATGGAACAGCGCCTGCAGCAGGCGGAAAAACGCGCCAGTGACGCGGAGCAGCGCGCCGCCAGCGCAGAGAAAACCGTCGCCCGGCTGGAAACGCAGCGCGGCAACGCGCAGGCAACGGCCGGTGCTGCGGGTGCGGGTACGGCGGCCTTTGCCAGTGCGCCAGCCTCTACAACTCCGGCAGCCCCAAATACCGGCACCGCGTCTGCCGCAACCCCGGCCACGCCTGCGGCACCCGCCCCCGCGCCGGTGGCCGGCAAACCGTCCTTTGCCGATGGCTTTGAATTCCACGGCTACGCCCGCTCCGGTCTGATTATGAACGACTCGGCGGCCGGCACCCAGAGCGGCCCTTACCTTACCCCGGCCGGCGAGACCGGCGGCGCGGTCGGGCGTTTAGGCAATGAAAACAACACCTACGTTGAGCTGAATTTCGAACATAAGCAGCAGCTGGCCAACGGTGCCACCACCCGCTTCAAGGCGATGCTGGCCGACGGTCAGCGCAGCTACAACGACTGGACCGGCGGCACCAGCGAGCTGAACATTCGTCAGGCCTTCGTCGAACTCGGCGAGCTGCCGGCGTTTAACGGCGTCTTCGATCACAGTACGCTGTGGGCCGGTAAACGCTTTGACCGCGACAACTTCGACATCCACTGGCTGGACAGCGACGTGGTGTTCCTCGCCGGTACCGGCGGCGGCATCTACGACGTGCAGTGGCGCGACGGGCTGAAAAGCAACTTCTCGGTCTACGGACGTAATTTTGGCAATATTGAAACCATCGATAACACCATCGAGAACTATATCGTCACCGCCAACACCTTTGCCGGCCCGTGGCAGCTGATGGTCAGCGGCATGCGCGCCAAAGACAACGATGAACGTATCAATGAGAGCCGCAACAACGCCAGCGCCGGCGACACCGGCGCACACGCCATGCTGGCGCTGCATAACGACAGCTTCTGGGGGCTGGCCGACGGCCAGGCGAAAACCGCGCTGCTGTACGGACGCGGGCTGGGGGCGGAAGTCAAAGGGCTGGGCTCTGACGGCAACCTGACGCAGCAGGCGCAAACCTGGCGGCTGGCCAGCTACGGCGTGACCCGTCTGAACCCGAACTGGAGCTTTGCCCCGGCCCTGCTGGCGCAGAGCAGCCGCGATCGCTATGCCGCCGGCGACGACTATCGCTGGGCGACGCTGAACGCCCGCTTTATTCAGGAGATTAACCCGAACTTCGCCATGGCCTATGAGGGCAGCTATCAGTATATGGATCTCGACCCGCAGGGCTATAAGCAGCGCCAGGCGGTTTCAGGCGGCTTCTGGAAGCTGACCGTGGCACCGACCTTCAAGGTGGCGGATATCGGCGACTTCTTCACCCGTCCGGAAATCCGCCTGTTCACCAGCTGGATGGACTGGAACAGCTCGCTGGACCGCTACGCCAGCGATGACGCCTTTGGCAGCAGCGGCTTCAGCGCCGGCGGCGAGTGGAATTTTGGCATTCAGATGGAAACCTGGTTCTGACCAGCGGCCACCGTCTTAACGTATAACAGGGGATAACATGGATATTGAAAAAACGGCCCGCGAACTGCTGCCGCTGCTTGGCGGCCGCGAGAATATCGCCAGCGCCGCCCACTGCGCCACCCGCCTGCGGCTGGTGATGGTGGACGACAGCCTGGTTCAGAAAGAGGCCATCGAGGCGCTGGAGGGCGTGAAAGGCTGCTTCCGTAACGCCGGGCAGATGCAGATTATTTTTGGCAGCGGGCTGGTTAACAAGGTGCATGCCGCCTTTATCCAGGCCGCCGGCATCAGCGAGTCGAGCAAGAGCGACGCGGCGAACATCGCGGCGAAAAAACTCAACCCGTTCCAGCGCCTGGCGCGGGTGCTGTCGAACATCTTTGTACCGATCATTCCGGCGATCGTCGCCTCCGGCCTGCTGATGGGCCTGCTGGGGATGGTCAAAAGCTACGGCTGGGCCGATGCCAGCAGCGCGCTGTTTATCATGCTGGATATGTTCAGCTCGGCGGCGTTTATCATCCTGCCGATCCTGATCGGCTTCACCGCCGCCCGTGAGTTCGGCGGCAACCCCTATCTGGGGGCGACGCTGGGCGGTATCCTCACCCACCCGGCGCTGACCAACGCCTGGGGCGTGGCGGGCGGTTTCCAGACCATGAACTTCTTCGGCCTCGACGTGGCGATGATCGGCTATCAGGGCACGGTGTTCCCGGTGCTGCTGACGGTGTGGTTTATGAGCCACTGCGAGAAGCGGCTGCGTCGGGTGATCCCGGACGCGCTGGACATCATCCTGACGCCGTTCCTGACGGTGGTGATCTCCGGCTTTGTCGCGCTGCTGATTATCGGCCCGCTGGGGCGCGGGCTGGGCGACGGCATTTCGCTGGTACTCAGTACGCTGATTGCCCACGCCGGCTGGCTGGCCGGGCTGCTGTTCGGCGGGCTCTATTCGGTGATCGTGATTACCGGGGTTCACCACAGCTTCCACGCCATTGAGGCCGGGCTGCTGGGTAACCCGTCGATCGGCGTCAACTTCCTGCTGCCGATCTGGTCGATGGCCAACGTCGCCCAGGCCGGGGCCTGTCTGGCGGTGTGGTTCAAGGTGCGCGACGTGAAAACCCGCAGCATCGTGCTGCCTTCCGCCTTCTCCGCGATGCTGGGCATTACCGAAGCGGCGATTTTTGGCGTAAACCTGCGTTATATCACGCCGTTTATCGCCGGCCTGGCGGGCGGCGCGGCGGGCGGCGCCTGGGTGGTGATTATGCACGTCAATATGACCGCCGTCGGGCTGACCGCCCTGCCGGGCCTGGCGATCGTGCAGGGCAGCTCGATGCTCAGCTATCTGGTCGGGATGGCGATCGCCTTCGGCGTGGCGTTCACGCTGTCGCTGCTGCTGAAAATCAGGCCGGAGAGTAAAGCATGAGTGAGTCCCGTTTACTGAACCAGGCGCTACGCGCGGTGCTCAGCGGCCAGCCGCGCGCTGCCGCCGACCGTCATCGCCCCGCCTGGCACCTCGCCCCCACCGTGGGGCTGATGAATGACCCGAACGGCTTTATTCAGTTTAACGGCCGCTATGTGCTGTGCTACCAGTGGAACCCGCTGGCCTGCGCCCACGGTGCCAAGTTCTGGGGCCAGTGGAGCTCGGCCGACCTGGTTCACTGGCGGCACGAACCGCTGGCGCTGGCTCCGGCAGAAGAGTATGAGAGCCACGGCTGCTACTCCGGCAGCGCGGTGGATAATCAGGGGGTGCTGACGCTGGTCTACACCGGCAACGTCAAATTTGCCGACGGCGGCCGCACCGCCTGGCAGTGCCTCGCCGAACAGCAGAGCGACGGCAGCTTCCGCAAGCTGGGGCCGGTGCTGGCGCTGCCGGAAGGGTACACCGGCCACGTGCGCGACCCGAAAGTGTGGCAGCACGACGGGCAGTGGTACATGGTGCTGGGCGCACAGGATCAGCAGCTGCAGGGCAAAGTGCTGCTGCTGCGCTCCGCTGACCTGCACGACTGGACGCTGCTCGGCGAAATTGCCGGCAGCCGGGTCAACGGGCTGGGTGATTTTGGCTATATGTGGGAGTGCCCGGACCTGTTTACGCTGGACGACAGCGACGTGCTGCTGGTCTGCCCGCAGGGGCTGCCCGCCGAACAGTACCGCTGGCGCAATACCTTCCAGAGCGGCTACTTCTGCGGCACGCTGGATTACCCGGGCGTGCAGTACCGCCACGGCGACTTTCACGAGCTGGATCACGGCTTCGAGTTCTACGCGCCGCAAACCACCCTGGCCGACGACGGTCGCCGGCTGCTGATCGGCTGGATGGGCATTCCCGACGGCGATGAATTCGCGCAACCAACCCGTGAGCACGGCTGGATGCACACTATGACCTGCCCGCGCGAGCTGACGCTGCACGGCGACCGGCTGCGCCAGCGGCCGGTGCGGGAGCTGCAGCAGCTGCGCGGGCAGGAGACGCAGCTGCGGGGCATCGCAGAGAACCTGCCCGCCGTCGATATCGGCAGCGCCGAGCTGGAGCTGACGCTGACCGGTAGCTGTCATTTCAGCTTTGCTGACACCCTGCATTTGAGCGCCGATCGCCACGGCCTGACCCTGCGGCGGCATAATCTGCGCAGCGGTGAAGAGGAGACGCGTTACTGGCGCGGCGAGGTACGGCAGCTGCGTATTCTCTGCGATCGCTCCAGCGTCGAAATCTTTATCAACGACGGCGACGCGGTAATGTCTTCACGCTATTTCCCGCAGCCGGAGCCGCGGCTGCGCCTGACCGGCAACGCGCAAATTACCCTGCGTCACTGGAGGTTGCAGCAATGCGTGATAGAATGAGCCATTGAGCCTTTACGCGTAAGCCACTGTGACCAAAAGCAAACGTATCACCATCAACGATATCGCCAGGCTGGCCGGAGTCTCCAAGTCCACCGCCAGCCTGGTGCTCAACGGTCGTGGCAAAGAGCTGCGCGTGGCCGAAACGACCCGCCAGCGGGTGCTGGACGTGGCCCGCGAACAGCACTACCAGCCGAGCATTCACGCCCGCGCCCTGAACTCCAGCCGCAGCAACACCCTCGGGCTGGTGGTCCCGGAGATGACCAACCACGGCTTCGCCCGTTTTTCCCACGAGCTGGAGATGCTGTGCCGCGACGCCGGGCTGCAGCTGCTGATCGCCTGTACCGCAGAGAACGCCAGCCAGGAGACGCTGGCGGTAAGCAATCTGATCCAGCGCCAGGTTGACGGGCTGATCGTGGCCTCCAGCCAGCTAAACGACAGCGACTATCAGAAAATTAACCAGCAGCTGCCGGTGGTGCTGTTTGACCGCCATCTCGGCGAGTCGACGCTGCCGCTGGTCATCACCGAAGCCACCTCTCCCACCGCCACCCTGCTGGAAGCCGTGGCGCGTGAGGGCTATGAAGAGATCTACTTTTTCGGCGGCCAGCCGCGCATCTCACCGACCCGCGATCGGCTGGCGGGCTATCGGCTCGGGCTGGAACGCGCCGGGCTGGCGGTCAGGCCGGAGTGGATTATGCACGGCCATTACCATGCCAGTTCAGGCTATGAGATGTTCGCCGAGCTGTATGCGCGGTTGGGCCGGGTGCCGCAGGCGCTGTTCTGCGCCGCCTGCGGGCTGCAGGAGGGGGTGCTGCGCTACCTGAGCCAGCACGGGCTGTTAAACACGCCGATGCACCTGTGCAGCTTTGACGACCACTATCTGTATGATGCGCTGTCGGTGCGTATTGATACCGTTGAGCAGGACGAGCGTCTGCTGGCGTGGAACTGCTTTGAGATGATCGGACAGCTGATTGAGGAGCGCCCGCTGGAGCAGCCGCAGCGCTGTCTGCCGGCGCGGCTGAAGTGGCGGCGGGCAAAACCGCTGTAATCTTCACTGGTTGAGAGCGGTTGTTTTTCAAGCTACCATTTATAACTGCCTGACTAACTTTTAGTTGTTACAGTGCTGTTTTAGGGCTTAACCAGCCGCATTAACATCACTTTAACCCTGCAAATGACGTTTATCGCAGTCGCAATATCACTAATTTATATAGTCTTATTCAGGATGCTTATGACAAATAGCATCTCCATTCATTTTTTACGATTATTCCGTAAAATTCCGTAAAGTCTCCACGAGCCCCCTTAAAAAAGGTTACACTTTAGGCACTTGTCGCTGATACTTCATGCGACACCTTTAAACTGACCGGGAATTTCCCTTTTCAGGTCATGGAACAGAGCAGGAGCGTTAGCCTATGAGTGCATCCGAGAGCAAGACCCGTCACAAAGAGTACTCCCTGATTTTGACTGCTGCCGCGATGGCCGTTTTATGGTTATGGGGCGGAACTAACTCATTACCCGCAGTGATCGGTATTAACCTGCTGGCGCTGGTCGCCATTCTCAGCAGCGCCTTTAGCGTGGTGCGCCACGCCGACGTGCTTGCCCACCGTCTCGGCGAACCTTACGGCTCGCTGATCCTCAGTTTGTCGGTGGTGATCCTTGAGGTGAGTCTGATTTCTGCGCTGATGGCGACCGGCGATGCCGCACCGGCGCTGATGCGCGATACGCTTTATTCCATCATTATGATCGTTACCGGTGGTCTGGTCGGTTTTGCGCTGCTGCTTGGCGGGCGCAAGTTTGCCACCCAGTACGTGAATCTGGCCGGGGTGAAGCAGTATCTGATTGCGATTTTCCCGCTGGCGATGATCGTGCTGGTGTTGCCGGACGCGTTGCCGGGTGGCAATTTCACCACCGGCCAGGCGCTGCTGGTGTCGGCGATTTCCGCGGCGATGTACGGGGTGTTTCTGCTGATCCAGACCAAGACGCATCAGAGTCTGTTCGTGTATGAGCATGAGGATGACGGTGACGATCCGCATCATGGTAAGCCTTCCGCGCATTCCAGCGCCTGGCATACCGGGATGTTAGTGGTGCAGTTGATTGCGGTTATTGCGGTGACTAAGATGAACGCCAATACGTTGGGTTCATTGCTGGAGACGCTGAAGGCGCCCGAGGCCTTTACCGGTTTCCTGGTGGCGTTGTTGATTCTGTCTCCCGAGGGGCTGGGGGCGATTAAGGCGGTGCTGGCCAATCAGGTGCAGCGCGCGATGAATCTGTTTTTTGGTTCGGTGCTGGCGACGATTTCTCTGACGGTGCCGACGGTGACGATTATTGCCACGCTGACCGGGCAGGAGTTGATTTTCGGGCTGGAGTCGCCGCAGATGGTGGTGATGGTGTCGGCGCTGGTGCTGTGTCAGATTTCGTTTTCGACCGGGCGCACGAATGTGCTGAACGGGGCGGCGCATCTGGCGCTGTTTGTGGCGTATCTGATGACGGTGATGCTGTGATCCTTTTTGGATTCGGTGCTTGAGTTTTCTGTGGGCTTCGGTGCTTAAGTCGTCTGTGCGATCGAGAGTGCCAGCCGTCATGCGGGCGACCCTCCGCGGGTTACCCCGCTACGGGCTCATCCCACTGCCCTCCCTGATAATGGGCGTCAGTGTTGTCTGAGTTAGCTACATTGACTAGGTTGGATGGGTTGGCAAGATTAGGCTGGTTGGGTGGGTATTATGCGAAAAAAAGCCACCTTTTTAGGGTGGCTTTTTTGCGTCTGGCGATCGGGCGCGGGTTTAGTTGCTGGTGTCGAGCGCCGGGAAGCTTTTGACCAGGTCGTCGATGGCTTTCATCTGGGCGAGGAACGGCTCAAGTTTGTCCAGCGGCAGCGCGGATGGGCCGTCGCATTTGGCGTTGGCCGGGTCCGGGTGGGCTTCGATAAACAGGCCAGCGATGCCGACGGCCATGCCGGCGCGCGCCAGTTCTGCCACCTGGGCGCGGCGGCCGCCGGAGGCAGCACCGAGTGGGTCGCGGCACTGCAGGGCGTGGGTGACGTCGAAGATCACCGGGCTGTTGCCGGAAACCTGTTTCATGATGTTGAAGCCGAGCATGTCTACAACCAGGTTGTCGTAACCGAAGTTGGCTCCGCGATCGCAGAGGATCACTTTGTCGTTGCCGCCTTCGGCGAATTTGTCGACGATGTTACCCATCTGGCCGGGGCTGACGAACTGTGGTTTTTTCACGTTGATCACCGCGCCGGTTTTGGCCATCGCTTCCACCAGATCGGTCTGGCGGGCGAGGAACGCCGGCAGCTGGATGACGTCGACCACGTCGGCCACCGTCTGCGCCTGGCTGGCTTCGTGCACGTCGGTGATGATTTTAACGCCGAAGGCCTGTTTCAGCTCCTGGAAGATTTTCATCCCCTCTTCGAGGCCCGGGCCACGATAAGAGTGGATAGAGGAGCGGTTGGCTTTGTCAAACGACGCTTTGAATACGTAAGGGATGCCCAGCTTCTGGGTCACGGTAACGTAATGCTCGCAGATACGCATCGCCAGGTCGCGTGACTCCAGCACGTTCATACCGCCAAACAGGACGAATGGCAGGTCGTTTGCGACCGGGATATCGCCAATATTAACCACTTTCTGATTCATTTCATCGCCTTATCATTCAGGTTCACTGAAGTTAGTGAAGGGTAATCTGTTTCTGTTCAATCGAGTGGATCTGCAGCTTAATCATGTCGCTGATCGGATCTTCCGGGCACTGTTCAACAAAGTAGGTCAGGTCGTTCACCGCCACGTGCTCGCAGTCGAGCTGGGCGAAGATCAGCCCACGGTCGCGGATTTCATAAGGGTCTTCCGGATCCATATCAATCAGCAGCTGGCTGACCTGCAGCGCCATTTCCATCTGCTTTTCATCCATCAGCGCCGCTTTCAGGGTGTCGAGCATTTTGCGCAGCACGCTGAGCGGTTCCGATTCCTGTAAATCTTCTTCATACAGCTCGGCCACCGGGCCAATATTGCCCTTCAGCCAGACTTCCAGCGTGTGGTCGTCGAGGGTATCACCGTCAAACGGGTTAATCAGCGACACCTCCTCGTTTATCCACTCGGCACGCAGGATCAGCTGGGTGGGGAAAATTACCGGGTAGAGCGGCAGCTCCAGTTCGCCGGCGATATGCAGGAAGATCACCCCCAGCGAGACGGCGGTTCCCTGGCGGGTATGCAGTACCTTATCCAGCCACAGGCAGTCAGACAGGCGATACACGCCGCTGGCACCGCCAAACCCCCACTGGTGCCAGAACAGCGCGATCAGCTGCTCCAGCTGTAAGTCGGCGGCCAGATCGGTCGGGATGGCGGCCCGCGCCTCGGCGACCAGCTGCGCCAGCTGCGCGCGTACCTCGGCCGACGGGAAGTCACCGCGAATGCTTTCTGACGCGCTCAGCACCGCCTCACTCAGCGGCGCGGCGGTAAAATCAAATTCAGCTATGGACGTCATACAAACCCCAACAGTGGCATTTTAGTTGTAGCTATCCTTACGATTGCCACCAGCGCGGCCAGGGCCACAATAAACGCAATCCAGCGCACCTTCTGCGCGCGTGGACGTTTGCCCAGGGCGATAAAACCGAGAGCGATATAGATAATAACGCCAAACAGCTTCTCAGTCAGCCAGCTGCCCTGCGGTGAAAAGGGATAAAAGTGGGTAACCGTGACCAGCAGCACGCCGGACAGCAGCAGCAGCGTGTCGTTAAGGTGGGGGATAATGCGCACCCAGCGCTGTTGTAACAGCGGTGAGCCGCGCAACAGCCAGCAGAAACGCAGGATAAACATCAGCGCGGTAAGGACAACCGTCAGCAGATGAAAGTGTTTCAGCGGCAGATACCATTCGGCCATAAGACTCCTTAAATACGCGTTTTTTGCCCGCAGGTGACCCGATCGTTGCCGCCGTAGTCCTGGCAGGTGGCAATATGGGCAAACCCCTGAGCGGCGAGGATCTGCCGTACGGCAGCCCCCTGCTGCCAGCCGTGCTCCAGCAGCAGCCAGCCGTTGTCCAGCAGATGCGCGGGCGCGTCGGCGGCAATCGCCCTGATATCGGCCAGGCCATGATCGTCCGCCACCAGCGCGCTGGCCGGTTCAAAGCGCACGTCACCTTCGGACAGGTGGTGGTCGGCGGCATCAATATAGGGGGGATTGCTGACGATCAGCGCAAACTGCTGCCCGGTCAGCGCGCTGAACCAGTGGCTGTGCAGGAAACGGGCGTTGGTCAGCGAGAGCTTCGCGGCATTATGCTGCGCCACCGCCACCGCGGCCGGGATACGATCGACGCCAGCGATCGCGCACTCCGGCCGCTCGCTGGCGATGGCCAGCGCAATCGCGCCGGTGCCGGTGCCGAGGTCGAGCACCTGGCCGGGGCCGGCGGGCAGGCGCAGCAGCGCCTGTTCCACCAGCACTTCGCTGTCCGGCCGCGGGATCAGCGTCTCCGGTGACACGCTGAGCGGCAGCGACCAGAACTCGCGCTCGCCGGTCAGGTACGCCACCGGCTCCCCCGCTTCGCGGCGCGCCAGCAACGGCTCCAGCGCGGCCAGCTGCTGCGCGTCCAGTTCGCGATCGTCAAAGGCGATCAGCCAGCTGCGTGTTTTGCCGGTCACCTGCCCCAGCAGGATCTCCGCATCACGCTTCGGGCTGTCGCTGGCGGCCAGCCGCTGGGTGGCCGCACGCAGCCAGCTGCGGATCTGCATCAATCCTGCCCGGCGAGTGCCGCCAGCTGGTCGGCCTGATACTCCTGCACGATCGGCTCGATCAGCGCATCAAGCTTGCCTTCCATCGCCTCATCCAGGCGGTAGATGGTCAGGTTAATGCGGTGGTCAGTAACGCGCCCCTGCGGGAAGTTGTAGGTACGGTTACGGTCGGAGCGGTCGCCGCTGCCCAGCAGGTTACGCCGGGTAGAGGACTCTTCCTGATGGCGACGGGCCATCTCGGCGGCGTGAATACGCGCGCCCAGCACCGACAGCGCCTTGGCTTTGTTTTTGTGCTGCGAACGCTCATCCTGACACTCCACCACGATGCCGGTCGGCAGGTGGGTGATGCGGATCGCCGAGTCGGTGGTGTTCACGTGCTGACCACCGGCCCCGGAGGAGCGGAAGGTGTCAATTCTCAGATCGGACGGGTTAATGTCCGGCAGCTCGGCCTCCGGCAGTTCCGGCATCACCGCTACCGTACAGGCCGAGGTGTGAATACGCCCCTGCGATTCGGTTTCCGGCACGCGCTGCACGCGGTGGCCGCCGGATTCAAACTTCAGACGCCCGTAAGCGCCCTCGCCGATCACTTTGGCAATCACCTCTTTGTAGCCGCCGTGTTCGCCTTCGTTAGCGCTCATCACCTCCACCTTCCAGCGGCGGGATTCGGCGTAACGGCTGTAC
Source organism: Erwinia sp. Leaf53 (assembly GCF_001422605.1). Lineage (NCBI taxonomy): Bacteria > Pseudomonadati > Pseudomonadota > Gammaproteobacteria > Enterobacterales > Erwiniaceae > Erwinia > Erwinia sp. Leaf53. Next base: position 53,900 of record NZ_LMLK01000007.1, on the reverse strand, counting down.
ATACGGAACAGATCGCCGGCGAAAATCGCCGCTTCGTCGCCGCCGGTGCCGGCGCGCACTTCGATAAAGCAGCTGCGTTCGTCATCCGGATCCTTCGGCAGCAGCAGGACCTGCAGCTGCTGCTCAAGGCTTTCGCTGGCGGCGCGGGCCGCGGTCAGCTCTTCCTGCGCCATTTCACGCATTTCAGGATCGCCGAGCATCATTTCTGCGGTTTCGATATCTTCCTGGGTCTGCTGCCACTGGCGGAAGCACTGGGTGACATCCGTCAGCTGCGCATACTCCCGCGAGAGCGCGCGAAAACGTTCCTGGTCGGCGATCACGCCGGCGTCGCCCAGCATCGCCTCCACTTCTTCGTGGCGCTCCTGCAGGGCTTCCAGTTTAGCAACAATAGAAGACTTCATTGATGGTGTTTTACCTTGTCAAAAAGAGGCGTAAACGCTATTCCAGCCCGAGGCCGTCGCGTAAAATTTGCAGGCGTTCGCCATCGCCATCGCGGGCGGCCTGCTGAAGGGATTTGGTTGGCGCGTGGATCAGGCGGTTGGTCAGTTTGCGGGCGAGGTCACGCATCACCTCTTCGGCGTTGGCACCGTTCTGCAGCGCCGCCAGCGCGCGCTCTTCCAGCTCGCTGCGCACCTGCTCGGCCTGCGACCGGTACTCGCGAATGGTTTCCACCGCGCTCTGCGCACGCAGCCACGACATAAATTCGCCGCTCTCCTGCACCACGATGGTTTCCGCCTGCACGGCAGCGGCTTTGCGCTGCGCCAGGTTGCTTTCAATAATCGCCTGCAGATCATCCACGCTGTAGAGGTAGGCGTTAGCCAGTTTGCCGACTTCCGGCTCCACATCACGCGGTACCGCAATATCCACCAGCAGCATCGGCTGGTTACGGCGCTGCTTCAGCGCGCGTTCAACCATACCTTTACCGATAATCGGCAGCGGGCTGGCGGTAGAGCTGATAATAATATCGGCTTCGGCCAGCCGTGCATCAATCTCCGGCAGGCTAATCACCTCCGCCCCCACTTCATCGGCTAACGCCTGAGCGCGTTCGCGGGTGCGGTTGGCGATCATCAGTTTTTTTACTTTATGCTGACGCAGATGGCGCGCGGCCAGTTCAACGGTCTCGCCCGCCCCGACCAGCAGCACGGTCACGTCGGCAAGGGATTCGAAAATCTGTCGCGCCAGGGTACAGGCGGCAAACGCCACCGATACCGCATTGGCACCGATTTCTGTTTCGGTACGCACGCGTTTGGCGACGGAGAAGGATTTCTGGAACAGGCGTTCAAGCTCGCTGGAGAGCGAGTGGCCGCGCTGGGAGTCGGCAAAAGCTTTCTTCACCTGGCCCAGGATCTGTGGTTCACCCAGCACCAGCGAGTCCAGCCCGCTGGCCACGCGCATCAGGTGGCTGACCGCCTCGTCACCCTGATGCCAGTAAAGGCTTTTACGCACCTCATCGACGCTGAGCTGATGGTAATCACACAACCAGCTGACCAGCTGCTCCTGCAGGTTCTCCTGCTGTTCTACACTGAGGTAGAGCTCGGTGCGGTTACAGGTAGATAGCACCACACCGCCCTGCACCAGAGGCTGCGCGTGCAGGCTGTTGAGCGCCAGCTCAAGCGTGTCTGGTGAGAAGGTCACACGCTCGCGCAGTGCAACAGGGGCCGTTTTGTGATTGATGCCGAGAGCCAGTAACGTCATGGTACGAGGTTGGGGTAATCCCACAGTTGTCAGGGTTTTGTGAAGCGCATTCTACAAGATGCGCGGGATCAATAAAAGCTATGCTTCATCTATCACTGTAACAAGCTCTGCCTCATATCCTTATTTTTGAGACCTTTTAAGCATTGACGCCGCCGCGTTAGCTGGTTAGCGTGACGGCTTGCGCGGCATGACTGCCCGAAACGAGTACAAGGAGCTTTTCTGACTATGTTAATGCCGACTCGCCGCCTGATGCGGCTGCTTCCTCTGGCCGCCGTGGTGCTGGCTGGCTGCGTAAGCACTACCGACCAGACCGCAAAACCGGGCCAGAGCCCCGACTCCCCGCAGTGGCGCCAACACCAGCAGGCGGTGGCTAAAATCACCCAGTTCCAGACCCGCGGTGCCTTCGCCTACCTGAGCGATAAGCAGAAGGTGTATGCCCGCTTTAACTGGCAGCAGACCGCGCCGGATCGTTACCGCCTGCTGCTGACTAACCCGCTGGGCAGCACCGAACTTCAGCTTGACCAGCAGGGCCAGGTGGCACAAATCGTCGATAACAAGGGCAAACGCTACGTCAGCCGTGATGCCGCCGATATGATCTCCCAGCTGACCGGTATGGCGATCCCGCTGGAGAACCTGCGCCAGTGGATGCTCGGCCTGCCCGGTGAAGCCAGCGACTACCGGCTGGATGACCAGTACCGCCTGCGTGAGGTTAACTACAGCCAGGGCGGTAAACAGTGGCACGTCACTTACCAGGGCTACGACAGCAAGCAGAACCCGACGCTGCCATCGAACCTTGAGCTGACCGAAGGCAGCCAGCGCATCAAACTGAAAATGGACAGCTGGACCGTTAAATGACAACCGAATGGCCTTCGCCGGCAAAGCTGAACCTGTTTCTTTACATCACCGGCCGTCGCGCTGACGGCTATCACGATCTGCAAACGCTGTTTCAGTTCCTCGACTACGGCGACACCCTGCGCATTGAGCCAACGCAGGATGGCGAACTGCGCCTGCTTACGCCGGTGCCCGGCGTGCCGGATGCTGAAAACCTGATCGTGCGTGCCGCCACGTTGTTGCGCGATCGGGCGGCAGCACGGGGTACCCTGCCCGAATCTGCCGGAGCGCGGCTGGCGGTAGACAAGCGCCTGCCGATGGGCGGCGGGCTGGGCGGTGGCTCTTCCAATGCGGCTACGGTACTGGTGGCGCTTAATCACCTGTGGCAGACCGGCTTCAGCCTGGCCGAGCTGGCCGAATTCGGCCTGCAGCTGGGTGCCGACGTGCCGGTATTCGTGCGGGGCTTTGCCGCCTTTGCCGAGGGCGTGGGTGAACAGCTGACGCCGGTGACACCGGCCGAGAAGTGGTATCTGGTAATGCATCCGGGCGTCAGTATCGCTACGCCACAGGTGTTTAACGATCCCGACCTGATTCGCAACACGCCAAAGCGACCTCTGGTGCAGCTTTTACAGGCAGATTTCCACAATGATTGTGAGTCAGCCGTAAGAAAACGTTTTCGCGAGGTTGAATCGCTGCTTTCATGGCTGCTAGAATACGCGCCGTCGCGCCTGACCGGAACCGGTGCTTGTGTGTTTGCCGAATTCAATACCGAGCAATCCGCCCGTCAGGTGCTTGAGCTGGCCCCGAAAGGGCTGCAGGGTTTTGTTGCGCGGGGCGTTAACGTCTCGCCGCTGCACCGCACTCTTTCAGAGCAACTGAGCTGATGTGACAGTGTCACCCGATCCGGATACTGCACATCGCTAACCATTTAACCCTGAGTAGCCGGTACCGCGTACACTATACTCAGGGGGAAATACACCCGTATGAAAACGTTTGCGGTATGTCGCCCGGTACCGTTTACGCTTTTTCATTCTCTGGACGCAAGCCTGAGGTTCTTCTCGTGCCTGATATGAAGCTTTTTGCTGGTAACGCCACCCCGGAACTAGCACAACGTATTGCCAACCGCCTTTACACCAGCCTGGGCGACGCCGCCGTCGGTCGTTTCAGTGATGGTGAAGTGAGCGTACAAATCAATGAAAATGTACGCGGTGGTGATATTTTCATCATCCAGTCCACCTGTGCCCCAACCAACGACAACCTGATGGAACTGGTTGTGATGGTTGACGCCCTGCGTCGCGCTTCCGCTGGTCGTATTACTGCGGTTATCCCTTACTTTGGCTATGCACGTCAGGACCGCCGCGTGCGTTCTGCCCGTGTGCCTATCACCGCCAAAGTGGTAGCCGACTTTCTCTCCAGCGTAGGCGTTGACCGCGTTCTGACTGTGGATCTGCACGCTGAACAGATTCAGGGCTTCTTTGACGTCCCGGTTGATAACGTATTTGGTAGCCCGATCCTGCTGGAAGACATGATGCAGATTGGCCTGGAAAACCCGATCGTGGTTTCCCCGGACATCGGCGGCGTGGTTCGCGCCCGTGCTATCGCTAAGCTGCTCAACGACACCGATATGGCGATTATCGACAAGCGTCGTCCGCGTGCTAACGTCTCCCAGGTGATGCATATCATCGGCGATGTTGCGGGCCGTGACTGCGTGCTGGTTGACGATATGATCGATACCGGTGGCACCCTGTGTAAAGCCGCAGAAGCGCTGAAAGAACGCGGCGCTAAACGCGTCTTCGCTTACGCAACTCACCCAATCTTCTCGGGTAACGCGGTGGAAAACCTGCGTAACTCGGTGCTCGATCAGGTGGTAGTGTGCGATACCATCCCGCTGCCTGCTGAGATCAAGGCGCTGCCTAACGTGCGCACCCTGACCCTCTCCGGCATGCTGGCTGAGGCGATCCGCCGCATCAGCAACGAAGAGTCTATCTCTGCGATGTTCGACCACTGATCGCCCTCGCCCGCCTGTCCGGCGGGCCTGGCCATCGGCTAAAGGGACCGGCTTAACCGCCGGTCCTTTTTTTATGGCGCAAGGCCGATGTGTTCTGCCAGATAGTCAATCAGCACCCGCAGTTTTGGCAGCAGATGGCGGTTGCCCGGCCACAGCAGGGAAAACTGCCCACCGGCGGTAATATGCGCATCCAGCACGCTGGACAGTTCTCCGCATTCCACATATTCCTGCACCGCGAAATCCGGCACGTAGATCAGCCCCAGTCCGCGCCGGGCGGCGGAGATCTGCGCCTCCAGGTTGTTAAACACCAGCGGGCCACTCAGTGCCAGCCCGCTCTCTGCCCCACCGGTAAACTGCCACGGCTGCAGCTGGCCGCTGCCGGAAAAACGGTACAGCAGGCAGGCATGAGCCGTCAGATCCTGCGGCCGCTGCGGTACGCCTCGCGCGGCAAGATACTCTGCTGATGCCACCAGCCGGAAACGAAAGCTGCCGAGCCGGCGTGCCTTCAGCCGCGAGTCGGCAAAATCACCGCTGCGCAGCACCGCGTCATAACCTTCGCCGATCACGTCCACCAGCCGGTCGTTAAAATCCAGATCCAGCTCTATCTCCGGATAGCGGGCAGTAAAGCCGGGCAGCAGCGGCAGCAGCAACCGGTAGCCTATCGCCGGAAAACTCAGCCGCAGCCGCCCGCGTGGCTCTGCCATCAGCCGCGACAGCTCCTGCTCCGCTTCTGTCAGCTCCTGCACCACCCGCAGACTGCGCTCAAAAAACAGCAGCCCCTCTTCGGTCAGGCTCAGGCTGCGGGTGCTGCGGTTAAACAGGCTGACGCCGAGGCTGCTCTCCAGCCGCGCCACGCTTTTACCAATCGCCGAGGCCGACACGCCCAGACGCTCGGCGGCGGCCACAAAACTGCCCAGCTGCGCCGCCTGCACAAAGGCATGCAGCCCGCTCAAACTTTCCACGCTGCTCATTCGCGACTTTTTGTCCTTTATCTCCGGTCCTAAAGCCCGTTTATCACTCTGTCACGCCAATTTATCCTGCTTCTTTAATAATGAGAAGTGGAGATTACCGATGAGTTCACTGACCCTTGCGGCACATAGCAGCCGCTGGAGCATTGTGGCGGTGTGCAGCGCCGCGCTGATGCTGCCGCTGAGTTTTTCCGCCGGGGTGATCGCCACCCCGGCCATCGCCGTCAACCCTGGTGGTTCGCCGCTGGCACTGAGCTGGATAACCAACGCCTTCCTGCTCAGCTTCGGCAGCCTGCTGATGGCGGCAGGCACGCTGGCTGACCGCTATGGCCGCAAACGGCTGTTTATGACCGGCGTCAGCCTGTTTACCCTGCTGTCGCTGCTGACGCCGTGGCTGCCATCGGTGGTATGGCTGGATGCCGTGCGCGCGCTGCAGGGCGCGGCGGCAGCGGCGGCACTGGCGGGCGGCAGCGCCGCGCTGGCTAACGCCTTCGAGGGCCACGCGCGGGCGCGCGCCTTCAGCCTGCTCGGCACCAGCTTCGGCGTCGGGCTGGCCGCCGGGCCGGTGATCGCCGGGGTGTTGCTGGCGTTCAGCGGGTGGCACAGCGTGTTCCTGTGCTGCGCGCTGTTTGGCCTGCTGGCACTGCTGACCGGCCAGCGGTACCTGCCCGAATCACGTAACGATGACCCGCGTCCGCTCGACTGGCCGGGGATGATCGGCTTCAGCCTGGCGCTGACGCTGTTCACCTGGGCACTGCTGCAACTGGCCGCCAGCGGCAGCAGTACCCTGACCAGCCTGCTGCTGGCAGGCAGCCTGCTGACCTTTGTACTGTTTGTGGTTATCGAACTGCGCAGCGCCCAGCCGATGCTCGACCTGAGCCTGTTCCGCTACGGTCGCTTTATCGGCGTGCAGCTGCTGCCGGTGGCCACCTGCTACTGCTTTGTGGTGCTGCTGGTGCTGTTGCCGCTGCGTTTTATGGGTTTCTACGGCTTTGATGCCTTCACCACCGGCCTGCTGATGCTGGCGATTTCGCTGCCGATGCTGGTGGTGCCGGGGCTGGCGGTCAGCCTGACCCGCCGCTACTCCCCCGGAGCGGTGAGCTGTGCGGGACTGCTGCTGGCCGCCGCCGGCATTGTGCTGCTCAGCCAGGTGACGCCACAGAGTTCCCTGTTTCTGACCCTGCTGGCGATGGTGCTGATCGGCAGCGGCAGCGGCCTGCCGTGGGGGCTGATGGATAATCTGTCGGTCAGCGTGGTGCCGCCGCAACGGGCGGGGATGGCCACCGGTATTTTTAGTACGGTGCGCGTGGCCGGTGAAGGCGTGGCGCTGGCGACGGTGAGCAGCCTGTTTAGCCTGCTGGTGGCACGCGGAATGAATGCACACCCACAGCTGTCCGGCACGCCACCCGATCTGAACAGTGCAACCCTGTTGAAGCCGACGTTACTGCCGGTAATGGAAACGGCCTTCAGCCAGCTGCTGATCCTGCTGGCCATCGTCACGCTGCTGTGCGCGCTGGTTATCGGCCTGTGCCTGATACCACGCCGCATCAGAGGCTGACAGCCCACCGCGTAACTTTTTTTGCAGGCTGAGAGTGCTTCCTCTTTTGGCGGATATTCATTAATGATACTTTGCTGTCATTATTATCTTAGGAATAATCCGAATATGGCGCTTGACGTCTACACGCTGTTCGTCTGCGAACTCAGTGTGCTGATGTTTTTAATCATCGTACTGCTGTTCGCATGGCGCGGCGCCCAGTACAACCCGGTGCTGGGGATCAACTGCCTGTCACTTACCGCCACGCTGTTAGCGATCGTTTTCAGCAGCCTGCGTAGCCAGGGTTATGTGTTTCTACCGCTGGTGGTGGGCAATCTGCTGATGCTGTTCGCCTACGGCATTTTACTCTGCGCGTTCCGCTATTTTCGCGGCGCGCGCGCCGGCAAGCTGTGGATGGCAGGCATGGCGGTGTGGGCCTTACTCTGCCCGATACCGGCCTTCTATCAGTCGATGCCCCTTCGGGTACTGGTAATCTGCGTATTGTGTATTCTCTACACGGCCGCGATGATGCGCGAACTGTGGCGCGCGCGCAGCCTGCTGCCGGTCACCTTCTGGCCGGCGCAGCTGCTGCTGTGGATCCATCTGCTGTTCCACGTCGCCCGCATACTGCTGGATGGCGGTATTCCCAGCCCGTTACACGGTGCGATCGGCGGATCTGTGTTCTCGGTTTACGTGATTCTGGAGTCAATTCTGATGGTGATCGGCATGAGCGTAACGCTGATGGCGATGGTTAACGAACGCACGCTGCTCAGGCATAAGCAGGCTGCCCTGCTCGATCCGCTGACCGGCGTCTGGAACCGGCGGGCGCTGTTTGAAAAGGGCGAAATCACCCCGGCGGGCTGTGTCACCCCGCTGAGCGTGATGCTGCTGGATCTCGACCATTTTAAAAGCATCAATGACCGGTTCGGCCATAATCAGGGGGACAAAGTATTAATTGATTTCTGCTGCCAGGTGAAATCGGTGCTGCCGCCCGGCGGCTTTTTTGCCCGCCTTGGGGGCGAGGAATTTGCCACCGTATTAACGCTGGGTGAACGGGAAACGATGACCTTCGCGGAGAGTATACGCGCGACGGTTGAGCACTCTACCCCCGGCGGCGTTAGTTATACGGTAAGTATCGGCGTGGCCAGCTGTCAGCCGGGGCACGACCATCTTGACGCGTTGCTCAGCGCCGCCGACGAGGCCCTGTACCAGGCTAAAACCGACGGCAGAAACCGTGTGAAGGCTTTTACACCGGCATTAGGGGCTGAGATGAGTATCGCATCGTCAGCGACAGGTTAGGCCGAAGCAGCGAACGGCAGATTAAAACCCCTGCGGAGCGACGAAATAAGCCGCCGTGTGCGGTCACAGGCAAAGCTGACACAGACTTTGCGCCACAATAGCAACGCCTGCAGCGAACGGAGTCGCCGAAGGCGGAGACGTTATCAGGGTGGCAATGATGCTCAGTTGCCACCAGCCCGGCACTCAGTGCGGGCGATGATGTGAAGCGCGGTCCCCGTGGCGGCAGCGCTTGTCACCGCAGTGACGCACCCAGTAATAGCGGTCGGTGATCTTTTCGCGACCGCTGACGCGGGCGCCCACCAGCCACAGCAGCGCACCCAGGAAGATGCTGAAAATGGCCCCCTGCACCAGAAACTCATCAGAAGAGAACTGCGGCATCTGATTGACCACCGCGTAGGCCACGCCGGCGACCATCATCAGTAGCCCCAGGCCCATCAGACCATTACCTGCTATATGCGTATGTTTGCGTTTCATTAACCACCTCCAGTCCATCGTCGGGGCAAGATCCATTGCCGGATAATGCAAGTGTAGGAAATTGATCGTGCGGGTGGTGCTGCTTTGATCACACTTTTGGTACATTCTTTGACACAACTTTACGTCTAACCCGCTGAATTTGTATCAAAATTGAATAATCACCTGACTGAATTATTGTGAGCCAGCGCACAGAACGCCCCGCCCTTTGAGTTATCCGCCGCGCTTCAGTAAACTAGCCGCCTCGAACCGACCCTTCAGGGAATACACCACGTGAGTAGCATTAAACTGATTGTTGGCCTTGCCAACCCGGGCGCAGAGTACGCCGCCACGCGCCATAACGCAGGGGCGTGGTACGTCGATTTACTGGCTGAACGGCACAATCAGTCGTTAAAGGAAGAGAGCAAGTTCTGGGGTTATACCGCGCGCCTGAACCTCGGCGGTGAGGATGTACGCCTGCTGGTGCCGACCACCTTTATGAATCTGAGCGGCAAGGCGGTGGCGGCGATGGCGACCTTTTACCGCATTGCCCCGGAAGAGATTCTGGTGGCACACGACGAGCTGGATCTGCCGCCCGGGGTGGCAAAGTTCAAACAGGGTGGCGGCCACGGCGGCCATAACGGCCTGAAAGACATCATTAGTCGGCTGGGTAACAACGTCAATTTCCACCGCCTGCGCATCGGCATCGGCCACCCGGGCGATCGTAACAAGGTGGTCGGCTTCGTGCTGGGTAAACCGCAGGCGGCAGAGCAGACGCTGATTGATAATGCGGTGGATGAAGCGGCGCGCTGCACCGAGGTGTGGCTGAAAGAGGATCGCCTGAAGGCGATGAACCGCCTGCACAGCTACAAAGCGGGCTGAGTTGAACGGGCGGCGGCAAACGACGCGGCCCGCAGCGTTATCCGGCGGAACCGCCCTGCTCCAGCGCGCTGAGCGCCACAGATGGCGCAAAATAGCCCTGCACGCCCCACACCTTACTGCGCGCCAGAATGGCGATCTGCGCCTGAGCGCTGACCCCCTCGACGATCACCCGGTTGGTGTACTGACGAATATGGCTAATCAGCACCGAAAAAAACGGCTTGCTGACGTTATTCAGATAGAACTGGCGATCGAGCTTAACCGCCTCAAACAGGCTCGACTGCAGCGCGTGCAGGTTAGCATCCCCGGCGCCCAGATCGTCCAGCCACAAAATATTCAGCTGTTCATGCAGCGCGCGCAGCAGCGGATTATCCATGCCGTCATGCAGGTTGGGAAAATCCTCCGACAGCTTGAGCCGGATAAACGGCAGGTGCGTCAGGATCTGCTGCACAAACGGCGACTCGATAATCGCGCGTGCCAGTTGAAAATCGATCGCCACGCTGCACAGCAGCCCGCGTTGACGGAAATAGCCGGCGTACTCTTCAACGATCAGCAGTTGATTGAGCAGGCGATCTTCCGCACTGACCGGCCGCAGCAGCGTCTTTGAGGCCGTATCATGAATCTGCGGCCGGTAGCTGAGGTCGATGGCCACCAGCTCGCCGGTAAGTGACTGAACAGGAATACAAACAAAGTCATTTTTCATGCCATTGAGCCAGTTAACAGGCATCCTGCCCTGAATATATGCGCTGAGCAGATTGATTATAGGAGAAAATTCTTTAATCGCCGCCCCGATAAACGGGATAACCCTATTATCGGCAGCGGCGAGTTCAGCTTTATGGTTCAGGCATCATTGCTGGCGACTTTATAGTCGGGATCGTCCAGTTCGTGGCTGCAGAACGGGCCGGCCTGCTTAAGCAGGCTGATGCAGTCTTCACTCAGATGCCGCAGGCGCAGCGTTTTACCGGCCTGCAGATAGCGCGCGGTCAGCTTATCGACAGCCTCAACGCCGCTGGAATCCATCACCCGGGTACGGGCAAAGTCGATCACCACCGTCTGCGGATCGTTTTCAGGCTCGAACAGCTCCTGGAAGCTGGCGACCGAGCCAAAGAACAGCGGGCCGTCCAGCCGGTAGGTCTTCTGGTCGTTCTCCTGCTGCTGCGAGACGATGGTAATGCGCGCATGCTGCCATGCGAATACCAGCGCCGAGATAATGACTCCGCAGATCACCGCCATCGCCAGGTCGGTAAAGATGGTGATCAACGTTACCGTCAGCATCACCACCGTGTCCGCCTTCGGCATGCGCTTAATTCGCTTCAGCGTGCTCCATTCAAAGGTGTTGATGCACACCACAAACATAATCCCGGCCAGCGCCGCCACCGGCAACAGCGCGATCCAGGGCGACAGGCTGATCACAAACAGGATCAGCAGCACCGCGCCGACCAGGTTGGAAATGCGTCCGCGCCCGCCGGAGGTGAAGTTGATAATTGACTGACCGATCATCGCGCAGCCGGCAAAGCTGCCGAAGAAGCCGCAAATGGTGTTGCCGATGCCCTGCGCCACGCACTCCTGGTTGCCCGCTCCTTTTTTACTGCCCATCTCGTCCAGCACCGCCAGCGTCAGCAGCGACTCGATCAGGCCAACCAGCGCGATCACCACCGCATAGGGCAGCACGATGGTCAGCGTTTCCCAGTTGAGCGGCACGGTGGGCAGGTGGAACGACGGCAGCGTGCCGGAAATATCCGCCAGGTCGCCAACGCGCTTGGTGTCCAGCCCGAAGCCAATGGCGATGGCGCTGATGACGATTAGCGCCGCCAGCGAGCCGGGGATTGCTTTGGTGATTTTCGGAAACAGCCAGACGATCAGCATCGCCAGCGCTACCAGCGCGTACATCACCGGGCCCTGCCCTTTAATCATCGGCAACTGGGCCAGCATAATCACGATTGCCAGGCCGTTGACAAAGCCGTATATCGCCGGCTGCGGCACCAGGCGGATAAACTTGCCCAGCCGCAGCACGCCGATCGCCAGCTGGATCAGCCCGGCCAGAATAGTCGCCAGCAGCACGTACTCGTAACCGTGCTGGACGATCAGGCTAATCAGCACCACGATAATCGAACCGGCCGCGCCGGAAATCATCCCCGGCTTACCGCCAAAGAAGGCGGTGACCAGGCCGAGGATAAAGGCGGTATGCAGGCCGATGGTTGGCGACAGGCCGGCCAGCAGAGAGAAAGCGGTGGCTTCGGGGATCAGCGCCACTGATACCACGGCTCCCGCCAGTACGTCATTTTTGACGCTTTTAGCGCTGAAGTTGTTCAGGTTAAACATGTTTTTCCACTATTTTTTTCATATGCAGGCGTACACCCCGTCGTGCGGGGCGTGAGTGTTGTCGCAGGGACAACGGCAGGCAACGTGGCGTTGCGCAGACAGGGTCGCGGTTTCAGGGTGGCGTGGGCAGCGAGCGAGGCATCTGCGCAGTTCTCCGGCATTCGTCAATTTTCGTCAGTATGAAAAAATGTGAGCGCTTTCACAAGTGAAAGCTGACTCGCCGCCGAGAAATCTGCGCCATCGCCACGATAATTACGTGTATAATGCGCGGTAACTTTTTCGGACATTCGTCGCTGACGACGTTGGGGTGCATTAACCGCCCCGATTTTTAGCTTATTAAGGTGATTCAAACATGGGATTCAAATGCGGTATCGTGGGCCTGCCAAACGTTGGTAAATCCACCCTGTTCAATGCGTTAACCAAAGCGGGTATCGAAGCTGCTAACTTCCCGTTCTGTACCATTGAGCCGAATACCGGCGTGGTGCCAATGCCTGATTCACGTCTGGACCAGCTGGCGGAGATCGTTAAGCCACAGCGCATCCTGCCGACCACCATGGAGTTCGTCGACATCGCTGGCCTGGTAAAAGGGGCGTCGAAAGGTGAAGGCCTCGGCAACCAGTTCCTGACCAACATCCGCGAAACCGAAGCCATCGGCCACGTGGTGCGCTGCTTCGAGAACGACAACATTATCCACGTGAATAACAAAGTGGATCCGGCCGACGATATTGAGACCATCAATACCGAGCTGGCGCTGTCTGACCTCGACACCTGTGAACGCGCCCTGCAGCGCGTGCAGAAAAAAGCCAAAGGCGGCGATAAAGACGCCAAAGCCGAACAGGCCGCGCTGGAGAAGTGCCTGCCGCACCTGGAGAAAGCCGGCATGCTGCGCGCGCTGGACCTGAGCGAAGATGACAAAGCGGCGATCCGCTACCTGAGCTTCCTGACCCTGAAGCCAACCATGTATATCGCCAACGTGAACGAAGACGGTTTTGAAAACAACCCGTACCTCGATATCGTGCGCGCTATTGCTGCAGAAGAAGGCTCCGTAGTGGTACCGGTGTGTGCCGCCGTCGAGTCTGATATCGCCGAGCTGGAAGACGGCGACCGCGAAGAGTTTATGGCCGAGCTGGGCATTGAAGAGCCGGGCCTGAACCGCGTGATCCGCGCCGGCTACGCCCTGCTGAACCTGCAGACCTACTTCACCGCCGGCGTTAAAGAAGTGCGTGCCTGGACCATCCCGGTCGGTGCCACCGCGCCACAGGCCGCGGGTAAAATCCACACCGACTTCGAGAAAGGCTTTATCCGCGCCCAGACCATCGGCTTTGACGACTATATCGCCTGCAAGGGCGAGCAGGGTGCCAAAGAAGCCGGCAAAATGCGTTCAGAAGGGAAAGACTACGTCGTGAAAGATGGCGACGTGATGAACTTCCTGTTTAACGTGTAATCCGTTTAACGATTTCAAAACGTTTCGTACGGGACGATTGAATTGTTGAAAGTAAAGCCGCATCCGGATGCGGCTTTACTGTTTTATGACCTGAAAAGCTGATTCCTCAAGTCACTGACTGTAATTAGCGGGGGACTTTATGCCGGGCTTTCGCAAAGCGAGCGTTAATGCTTCCAGCGTTTTCCTCAATAAACAACGTGCGGGCAAATGCGCTGACCGGTTTTACGGAACGGTAACACTCAAGCACCCTGGTGGTAAAATCAGTTTTACGGCGAAACCCTAAAGTCTTAATAAACTCAAGCATGATTCCTCCCGTTGATATCGCTTTTAATATTTATCCGCCAGATATCGCTAATTTTTGCCTTCTGCAATTATCATGAAAATGCGCCTTTTCTCCAGTTCCAGAAATCTTTGATTGCACGTTAGGGTGTTCTGACGAGGAGATCCCTTCAGAACGGGCTCAATCCTTTGCACGGCGTTATCCGTAAGAATGCTCAGGCAATTATCGCGGTTTAACGTCCTCGTCTCTCAGTCCGCTATATACCGCCTCACGCAAATCCGTCACAAACTGACCGTCCATGCCCTCATACAGCGTATTGGTCAGCGCCACCACGCTTAGCCCCTGCGTACGGTCGACAAACCATGAATGGCCGTAAACGCCGCCCCAGCGCCAGGAACCGTTGGAGAGCGGCATCCCGGTCATGCCGGCATCACGCACCACGGCAAACCCGAGGCCAAAGCCAAAACCAGGCATCTCCGGCAGCTCACGGCCGCAGGTGTGATCGCGTTCCATCTCCTTCACCAGCGCCTCCGGCAACAGCTCGCCGCGGCCTGCGCGCAGCGCTTCCAGCAGCCGCAATACATCGCCGGCGGTACCGGCCATGCCCGCACCGCCGGAAGGATACGCACTGGCATTAAAGATGCGCGCCGGGCTGAAATGCACGCCTTCCGTAACCTCGTCAAAAGGCACGCGTTCGCCTTCCGCCAGCCGGTGCGGCTGCGGCGTGTCATTCACGTAGGGCACGGCAACGCGCAGCGGATCGCGGGCGATAAAGGCGCTATCGCTCATGCCCAGCGGGCCGGTCACCAGCTGTTCGACCGCCTGCGGCAATGGCACGCCCTGCACGGCGGCGATCAGCGCGCCCAGCACGTCGGTGGCCAGCGAATAGTTCCAGTTGCTGCCCGGTTGATAAGGTAGCGGCACGCTGGCGATACGGCGTAGGTTCTCAGCAAGGCTCACGTCGGACGCATCCAGCCCGTCAGAGACGCCGGCCCGCGCATAATCCTGCCCGCCTGCCGCCTCGGAAAAGCCATAGTTCAGGCCAGCGGTATGGCTGAGCAGCTGGCGGGCGGTAATCGTCGCCGGATGCCCGTCCGCCAGAGTGGGCCGGAACTCCGGCAGCCAGCGTTCGACGGGGGCATCAAGCTCAAGTTTGCCCTGCGCCACCAGCACCAGCGCTGCGGCAGAAACGATCGGTTTGGTGACAGAGGCCAGGCGGAACACCGTATCCAGCGCCATCGGCCTGCCGTTTTCACGGTCGGCCAGCCCGAAAGCCTGCTGGTAAATCAGCTTGCCGTGACGCGCCACCAGCACCACCGCGCCAACCAGCCGCTGGTCGGCCTGCGCCTGCTGGATCACCGCACTGACCGTACTGGTCAGTGAAGCCGGTGTGCTACCCTGCGGCAGCGGCTGAACAAAATGGGTCATGATTGATTACCTCTTAAATCAGTCGTGCCATGACAGTAGAAAGTTCAGCACAGAAGAACAACCGGCCAGACGTTCCATTTTGTGCGGTGATCCCGGCAGTGATGACACCTTCCGCCCGGAGGGACGCATTATTTCTCGGGATAACCCTGTAACAGCTTCACGGTACTGACCTGATCGGCATCACGGCAATATTGTTGAATCCACCTGCGCAGAAGGAGGCTGAATTTAGCAGAGTACGGTACATCACCGCCTGCCAGCTGTTCTTGTTATTGTCACAGGCTGATTCCCAGCGATCTTTAAGATACTTTTCCACTCCTCGTTGCCCTTTACGCTTAAACAGCCGTTGCAGGGTTAATTTTTCCCGTGACATCGCCGATGCAGCATGCGTTGCATAGAGATTATCAATACCCAGTGTTCTGAGGTGATAACGCATTCTCTGACGTAATGCGAAACGTTGAGGCACGTTATCATTAACATAAAAAACCAGCGCCGGAGAAGCTCCACCTTTCAGGCTGGCGGAAAGCCAGACAATATCATGCAGTCTGTCGAAAAAAGGATGGAAGGTTTGATTTTCTTTATCACTGTTTACCGTATCCAGTTTAGCTTTATTACACTCAATACAAGCCGGGTAGAGATTCACCCGCGAAATGGCATACTGAGGATAATGTGCTTTTGGCAGATAGTGATCGAGTGTTCCCACCAGTCGCTGGCTGCACAACGGGCAGAGATCACCGATGGCCGAATCCCGGATACGTGTATAGATAACATTACCGCTTTTACTTTTGTACAGACGGTTTTTATACAGCTTTTCCATTTCATCTTTGGTCATCGTCTGGGTAAAGGCTTTTTTTAATACCGGCAATGTGTTCAGTGATGCCGTCTTTCCCTTAATGCGGTAAATTGTGTCAAAGAACGTCACACTATCGCAAAAGTCTTCTTTTCTCAGCAGTAACTTGAACTTATCACCCTCCTTGATACAGGAAAAAATATCAAAAGGATTATCCTCAGGCAGCGGTAATTCGTACATTACAGGCCCCCGTTTAGTCATCGCTCAGTGCAATAAGAATGGCGACAGCTTCACTGCCCAGTTCCCCACCCGTCCGATCCATAACTCTATCGAAGCTGCGATACCTGGCGACCAGCCGATTAATCACCTTGACGTAACCGGTACGATCTAATTCCAGATGAAAAGCCGAATGAGTCAGCACCGAGACATTCTCACCAAAGGTTTCGTTATCAGGTCGCCGGGCGCGAATCGCATCACCTGTGCGTCTGAGTACCGTTACACAACGTCGTGGCGTTTCCTGCAGCACTACCGGCGAGTGGGTCGCCACGATGGCCACACCATTGCAGGATTTCAGCAGGGCAGAAATCAGACGCATTAGCGCCGATAACAGCGGCGGGTGCAGGTGGGTCTCAGGTTCGTCAATCAACAGCAGGGTTTTCTCTTCAATCACTTCCACCAGTTTAAACACACTGAGTATCACAATTTTATGCCCTGAACTCAGACGTTCAAATACCTCAGCGGCGGCCTGCAAATCTTCAGCGGCATCCAGCAGATGATCAAAGGGTAATTCTGCCAGTAATGGGTCATAACACAGATGTTCCAGGCAATCTTTGAGCAGGCTCTTTTTAGGTTCGTAGCGACAGGCTTTCAGGCTGTCACTGAACTCGTTGAAAAAATCCTGCTCTGTTTTACCGATGGTTACCGGCTTGTCCTCAAGATACATCACCTTTTTTGAACCGATATAGCTGTAGGTGACGTCATTATTTTTATCCAGCGTTATAATCGGTTTTGTTTCGAATTTCTCAAATGAACCAAAGGACATGGCTACTACGTTGGCAAAGGTTCCGCCGGAATGGTTGATCACTTGCCTGCTGCTGTCCCGCTGACGTCCGGTAACAAGATCAGAGATATCACGCAAAATAGTCGATTTGCCGACACCATTACTGCCGATAATCGCATGGATATTGCTGGGCAGAACCGAGTTTTGGTCAACAGAAAATTCGATGCTGATTTTTTCATTTTCGTGATTAACGTAAGAGAAAATGAATTCTGACAGTTGCCGTGCCCCTGCAAGTATGCGGCTAAAGTGGCCCTCAATGGTCGCAGTGGAAACATAACGTTGAAGCGAATCGGTCATCGCCTCACTGTTTTTATTTCTGAAATAGAGCTGCGGATTAAAGACGATATCATTCAGGCTGGTCAGAATACTTTCTCTCAGCTCAGGGCTGAGAGACATGATTTTCTCATAATATTCAGCATGCTGCCCTAACGAATAACAAAACCCCGGTAAGCGGTTGCTTTTCGTATCCAGCAGCGGGCGTTTATCCTGCAGATAATCTAACGGGCAACCTATTTTCAGATATCCCAAATCATGCCTTTTTGCCAGCCAGTCATAATACACCGCATAATACTTAGTATTAAACACGCCCCAGTCATCCCAGTTATCTTCCAGCAACAACAGAGTGCCTGGCTCTGGATCAAAATTGTGTTCATTTTTTTTAACAACATGCAACGTCAGTGACATAATCCCTCCATGATAAACGTCGTTTAATTTGCGTTAAGGCGCAATTAGTTCAACTTTTCTTTAGACTGAAATAATGAATAAAAATCTACCCTGTGTCAATTTCCGAGTTCATCTCAGGACGTCAGAAAAAAAGAGAAAAAATAGCTAGTAAAACAGCGATACAACGCTAATCTCCCTGTACCTGCGTACCAGAAAACGGAGAATGGATGTTAACCTCACAAACCCGCCAGAAATTCGCCATTTACGGCCTGATGTTTTTGCCCGGCTTCACCTGGGCTTCATGGGTCAGCCGCACGCCGGTGATGCGCGACTCGCTCAGCGCCACCACCGAGATGATGGGGCTGATCCTGTTTGGTTTCTCCTGCGGGTCGATGTTCGGCGTATTTATCACCGGCAAGCTGATCGCCTGGATTGGCACACGGCGCAACATTTTATACGGCATTCTGGTGCTGCTGGCGGGCGTGGTTACCCTGATGCTGGGTCTTGAAGAGCAGAGCCGGGCGCTGACCTTTATCAGCCTGATGTTGCTCGGTGCGGGCACCGGCATGGTTGATATCGTGGTCAACGTTGAAGGTGCGGCGTTTGAGCAGACGCTGAGTAAGTCGATCATGACCGTCATCCACGGCTTCTTCAGCCTCGGCACGCTGGTCGGCGCGCTGGCGGGCATGGCGATGACCGCGCTGGATATCTCAACCCTGTATCATTTCACCGGCGTGCTGGCGGTGATCGTCGCCATGACCGCCATCGTGCTGCGCCACTTCCCGACCGCCAGCGCCCAGGCGCACGCCGACAATCCGCCGACCGGCAGCTTCACCGCTCAGGTGATGCGCGAGCTGCGCGACCGTCAGCTGTTGATCCTCGGCGTGGTAATCCTCGCGATGGCGCTGGCCGAAGGTTCGGCCAACGACTGGCTGCCGCTGATTATGATCGACGGCCATAATCTCGGCCACACCGCCAGCACCCTGGTTTACGTCGGCTTCACCGCCGGGATGACCGCCGGGCGTTTTCTCGGTGGTTATCTGGTCGACCGGCTCGGCCGCGTATGGATGCTGCGCGCCAGCGCGGTGTCGGCGGCGGTTGGGCTGGTGATTGTAATCTTCGTTGACCAGCCGTGGCTGGTCGGTGCGGCTGTGCTGTTCTGGGGCATTGGTGCGTCGCTCGGCTTCCCGCTGACCGTTTCCGCCGCCGCAGAAGGCGGCAACAGCGCGGTGCGGGTGACCATTGCCGCCACTCTGGGCTACTTCGCCTTCCTCGTTGGCCCGCCGTTCCTCGGCTTCCTCGGCGAGCACGCCGGCCTGCGTCTGGCGATGCTGCCGGTGCTGGTGATGGTGCTGCTGGCGCTGTTCTGCTCGGGTTCGGCGAAAAAGGCGCAGACGGCCTGACGGCAGGTTAACTGGCGGGCGCGGGCTGTTTATCCCTCGCGCCCGCAGCCGGGTATCAGGTACACAGTCCCCACAGGGTTGATACGGTGCCCACCGCTTTCAGAGCACAACATCCGTAGGGTGCCCGAAAATCACGCAACCGCCTGCGGATGCCACTGCCGTTTGCCATCAAGCGCATCGAATCAAAGGGGTCAACGCGTGTTGTACGGCTCAGTCAGCGGCAGTAGGTGGTTCAGCCGTACTTTTGCTGGTGTTTTTTCTTCCGCGCCAGATAGTCCTTATCCTCGCGTAGCCTGTCCCAGCAGGCCTTAAACACCGCGGCAGCGGCTGCCTTCTCTTCATTGAGTTGATAAGGCAGGATCTTCTTATCCGCATCGTACTTGCGCCCGCCCGGATGATTGGCATAACGGCGGGCGCGGGTGTAGCCCATCTGAATAAATTTGCGAGCCATATCCATGCCGACGAAATCATCCTGCTCACGATACTGTTCGAACAGCTGCATGATTTTTTTCGACGACTGTTCGGCTGCTGCGACATCCTTAAAACGCCAGTAAGGCAGGATCTCACTTTTATAGGGTTCGACCATTAATACCCCCTGTTCGCCGCGCCCGACCTGATAGCGTTGCGGATCCCTGCGGAAGTCGATCTGTTTAAAGTCCTGCTGGTAATCAAACGCCTTCATGCCCAGGCTCCTTTCGTCCATACCGTTAATGTGCCGCTGTCTGTTCAGTGCCTCCGTAAGCCTGGCACAAATCCGCTGATGCCCCACCCTGGCAGGATGTTGAACATTACCTCTGCGCCAGGCTTATCGGAGGGCTCGGGCTGGCCATGGTGTCGTCTGGGGGGGCGCTTCGGAGTCTGCGCCTGGCTTATCGGRGGGCTCGGGCTGGCCATGGKGTCGCTGGGGGGTCGCTTCGGAGTCTGCGCCTGGCTTATCGGAGGGCTCGGGCTGGCCATGGTGTCGCTGGGGGGTCGCTTCGGAGTCTGCGCCTGGCTTATCGGGGGGGACATCCGGAACGCGGACACGCTGTAAATACGTCCCTGTACGCTCGGCGCCGCGCATCCCTGCGCGTCGACGGTCCGCTTATCCGGATGTCCCCCCCGATTGCCCTCTGTCTCTTTTGTCGCTGCCTCAAAACCTATCTATCAGCAATCGGCATATGAAATCCACCACTGACTGCAACACAATTGCATGACTATTTACCTGAGTAGAAAGCTACACCGTTAACAGCAACGCAAGTGCCCGTAAGGGAGGCCGTTGGTGAACAGGTTAGCCGGGCGTATGCCGCAGGACGCGGCATCCGAGCCTACACGGAYGTATTTACGGCGTCCCGGCGTTCTGTCACCAACGGCCGAACCCGGCACCCAGACAAAAAGCGATGCCCTTRATACAGCAACGCAAATGCCAGCAAGGGAGGCCGTTGGTGAACAGGTTAGCCGGGCGTATGCCGCAGGACGCGGCATCCGAGCCTACACGGACGTATTTACGGCGTCCCGGCGTTCCAAACCCGGCACCAGGACATACAGCGGTGCCCTTACTTACTACAGCAGTTCCGTTATCGCCTCTGCACTGAGCTGAACCAGCCCGGTTACCCCATAGTGGTAGCCGGTTTTAGCGTGGCGAATGCGGATTTCACGGATGTGCGGATTCGGGCTGGCGTCCAGCATCTGCCGGGTCAGCGGCAGAATCGCATCGCCGTAATCCTCAAACAGCTCACCGGTGGCAATCACCAGGCGGATATTGTGGATCGGTGCCGTACAACAGATGGCGAAAAACAGCGCTTCGGCAGTGCGCTGCACGCCGGCGGCGCGATCGTCCCCGGTGACGTTAAACGCCTGCTCGATCCCCCCCGGCCAGGGCAGGTGCACAATCTCCGGGTAAAAACCGTTCTCCCCGAGCCCAGGCACGCCGTGGGTGCTGTAGCCATAGCCGAGGCTGCCGAAACCCGGCATAAAGGCGACGTAAGACTCCCCCTGTGAACGCTTCGCCAGCAGCGAGTTGGTACAGTGGGCGATATTGTAGATACGGGTGACAATCCCGGTAGCCGCCTCAATCAGCGCCCTGAGGTTCACGTGGGTTTCGCGAAACAGCGGACAGTAGCGCACCACGCCGGTGTCCTGCTCAATTCCGCCCTGCAGCGCCAGGCTTACCACTCTGACCCGCGAGCGTGCCACACGGGGGACGGCACAGAGCGCGGCAATGGTCGCTTCGGTAAAGGCCACCAGCTCATCGGGGGCCAGCCGCGCGGGCAGCAGTATCTGATGGCTGGCGAGGGGGGCGGCCTGGGTCTGATAATCGTTAAGCGTGGCCTGCAGGCTACTCTTGCGCAGCATAATGTTAATGCTGAACAGGCTGCCGGACTTCACCGCCAGCCTCTGCTGCGGGCGGCCAAAGGTCACGTCGGCCATTTCCCGCTCCTCAATCAGCCCCTCGGCCAGCAGCTGTGCGGTCAGCTTGGTAATGTAAGCTTTGGTCACGCCAAGCCGCCGGGTCATCTCCGCCCGTGAAGCGTTTTCGCTGTGCAGGATGTTGAGGATCTGCTTCTTATAATCCACGTAAAAGTGCCTTAGCCTGTCCGGTTGCTTTGATCCCGCTAATCATAGCACTGCGACAGGCGGCTGGCTTTTGGTCACTCAGAGAAATTGCGCGGGGTGGTGAGGCAATCTGGCCGGGCAGGCGATTACTTCACCGTCACAATTATCCGCCGGTATGAGGTCAGCGACGGTTTGCCGTTATCGGTTACCGCGAGGATCAGATGCTCCGTGCCCGGACGCAGCGCTTTCACCTCAGCCTGTTCACCGCCGTTGTTACCCAGCGACAGCACCGCAGGCGCGTTCAGCCGGTCTTCACCCATGGTGCCCTGCAACGCATCCAGCGCCACCGGCGTTGAAATCGCTGAGGTGGCTTCCGGGTAGCGGAACCAGTTGTAGCTGAGTTTATCGCCGTCAGGATCTTTACTGCCTGCCGCATTCAGCGTCATCACGTCACCGGCCTTCGCCGTCAGCCTCAGCACCTGCTGACTGCTGTCGCCGTTGACCACCACCTGCGGATTATGGTTAACCTGCTCAAACGGCTTGATCCCCCACTGCATTCGCGCCGCGAAATCATGCTGGAACGCCTCACGCCAGCGCCAGATCGTTGCCTGGTTAGAGGTTACCGTTTTTCCGTCAGCGCCGGTCACCGTATCCGCACCGTTCGGGCTGCCGGGATAGAAATCGCCGCCGCTGGTCCAGACTGGCCGGGATTCATGCAGCGGCTGGCGCACGATATAACGCCCGCCCCAGCCGCCCCAGCCGGGGTTCTGCTCGCTGTTCAGGCCGTTACGGATCAGGCCGAGAAATGCCGGGGTATCGCCTTCCATAATAAACATATACTTCAGATAGCCTTTGCCCATCGGCCCCTGGCTGCGGATGTGCTGATCCAGCCAGTGCTGCGACACGGTGGTGAAATCAGCGCCACTGCCGTTGCGGTAGTACATATCGCCGCTGATCCCGGTCCAGGTGGCACGCGCATAGTCCTCACCGCTCTGGCTGGACGGGTCGACGATATAGGTTATCTCCGGGTAGTGTTCCCGCACCCAGCTGCCCGCATCGTCCTGGTCGGAGATGGAGTAAACGATCAGGTTGCGGGTCAGCGCGCGCACCTGCTCCGCCGTCTGCTGCTGCGACAGATCCTGCAACGCCTGCGCCAGAGTATTGGCCCCGCCCCACAGGTTGATATACAGCGGTCTGGCGCTATCCGTGCTGCGCTCAATGGCCTTCAGCAGCAGCGCGGAACCGTCGGTGGCTTTACCCGCACCGGTTGCGGCCATGCCGTAGCTGGCCTGCCCGGGGGCGATCAGCGTCTGCAACTGCGCCACCGCCGGATAGCCCGCTGCGTGTTTCAGCAGGTTCGGCTGCACTTCGCCATAGTGCCCGACCACCAGCTTAATCATATCGGTGTGCACTTTTTCCTTCTGCCAGGTGCTGGTGGTCGCCACCAGCCCTTCCACCTGCATCTCGTTGGCGTACAGCAGGAAACGGGTCAGCGACATCTGGTCGTCCGGCTCGTTACCGATGTCGGTCAGCACAAAGACGCGCGGTTTCTGCTGGTACGGCAGCACCTTCCCGGCCAGCGCCTGGATCGTCGTTTCCGCCTGCACGGTGACCGGCATCGCCGCCACCAGCGAGCCGCACAGCGCGGCCAGCAAGGTTATTTTCATTGTTACTGTCTGCTTCTTCGCCATCACTTTCCCGTTTCCCTGTTGTTGCGCGTAGCGCCTGAATCACCGGCGTTCAACATAGTTAACCAAGGAAACAAAGTAAAAATAATTGGGCTGTTTTTGTGATATGGGTTGGATTATTCCTACGACACTACTTTACAAAGAATAACTTGTATCCAGCCCGCTAACCCTTATCATAGCGCGCACTGACTCAATGAGATCCTTAATGCGCACGCGACACACTCACGCCAGATGGCTTCTGCTGATTACCTGCCTGATCATGGCCCTGTGCCTGATCCAGCGGTCGTGGCTGCTGCGTGATGCACCCGGTGAAACGTCGCCGCAGGCGCAAACCCTGTCGGCTGTGTCAGCCACCGGGGCGTCGGTGCAGCAGGATCTCACCGTAAGTGGTAAACCCTGTGAGCTCAGCGCCCAGTCACTGTTGGGCGCGCAACCGCTATTCTTCGATAGCGCGATCCCCGTACTGATCTCCTTCCTGCTGCTGCTCGCCGTGTTCAGCGAACTGCGGCTCGAAATCTGGCGGGACAAACCCGACCCTCTTCCCCGATCCCGAATCCATCTGCAAAACTGCGTTTTCCATGAATAAATAACGGCCTTTATTTCATTTAAGGTCAAAAAATTTCACTGGAGAAAATAGAATGTTAGCTACCATCAGGGGTGTATTCCTCCTGTTGCTGCTGTGCGCCGGTATTGCGCAGGCGGCAGACACAGGCTGGATGCAGACCCCACAAAATACTCACGCCCGCGTTCGTATCAGCGCGGAACAGAATCAGAACAGCGTTAACGCACTGCTGCAGGTTGAACTGGCCCCCGGCTGGAAAACCTACTGGCGTTCACCCGGCGCGGGCGGCGTTGCGCCGGCAATTAAGTGGAGCGGCGACACCCGCGCGCAGTGGTTCTGGCCAACCCCGCAACGTTTCGATATCTCTGGGATCAGCACCCAGGGCTATGACCGGCAGGTAACGATCCCGCTGGTTATTGAGCACAGCGGGACCGCACCGCTGTCCGGCACCCTGACGCTGTCTACCTGCAGTAACGTCTGCGTGCTCACCGACTATCCGTTTACCCTCGATCTCAATCAGGGGGCCGACGCGCAGTTTGATCGCGCATTCAGCGACGCCATGGCAACCATCCCTGCTCAGGACGGGGTAACCCAGGAAGTCAGCGCGCGCCAGCAGGGCGACCAGCTGCTGATCACCGCCCGTACGTCCGACAACTGGCAGCTGCCGTCGGTCTATTTTGATCCGTTAAGCAACGGCGTTACGCCAGGTGAACCCACGCTTGAGGTGAACGGCAGCGAGCTGACCGTGAAGGTGCCGGTCACCGACGAATGGGGCGAAGGGGCAGGCAACCTGAGCGGTGAACCGCTCTCAATGGTGATTGCCGACGGCGACAAAGCACAGTACGTAACGGCGACGATTAACCAGGGTGACGCGACTGCCGGAACGCAGCCCGCCGCCGCCGGTTCACTCTGGGCCATGCTGCTTATGGCGCTGGCCGGGGGGTTGATCCTCAACCTGATGCCGTGCGTGCTGCCGGTGATGGGTATGAAGCTCGGTTCGGTGCTGAGCGCCGGTGCCGATCGTCAGCGCATCCGCCTGCGCTTCCTGCTGACCACCGCCGGGATCCTGACCTCGTTTGCCGTACTGGCCGCGCTGGTCACCGCGCTGAAGCTGAGCGGCATCACGCCGGGCTGGGGCACCCAGTTCCAGAACCCGTGGTTTATCGGCTTCCTCGTTGTCGTTTCGTTCCTGTTTGCGCTCAGCCTGCTGGGGCTGGTACAGCTGCTGTTACCGTCCGCGCTGAACAACCGGCTGGCGACGGCCGGTGGCAACTCGCTGTCCGGCAGCTTCTATGAAGGAGCATTCGCCACGCTGATGGCAACCCCGTGCTCCGCGCCGTTCCTCGGTACCGCCGTCGCCTGGGCGTTCTCGGCCTCACTGCCTGAGATGTGGCTGATTTTCCTGACGCTGGGGCTGGGTATGAGCCTGCCGTGGCTGCTGGTAGCCCTCGTTCCACGCGTGGCGCTGTGGCTGCCTAAGCCTGGTCGCTGGATGAATACGCTGAAAGTGCTGCTGGGACTGATGATGTTCGGCTCCAGCCTGTGGCTGGTTACGCTGCTGAGCAGCCATACAGGACCAACGGTGGTCGCGGTGATTTCGCTGGTGATGGTCTGGGTGACGCTGGAAGCCTTACTGAAAACCCAAGATAAAACGCATCGTGGTGCCCTGCTGCTCACCGCCGTGCTGGCCGCCGCCGGTGGCTGGCAGATCCATGCGCTGGTCGATCCGACCTATGTGAATGAAAAAACCAGCCGCAGTGCCGCCATCAACTGGCAGCCACTGAGTGAAGAGGCGCTGAGCCAGGCACTGGCCGCCAATAAAAAAGTGTTTGTCGATGTATCAGCGGACTGGTGCATCACCTGTAAGGTTAACGAACTGCGCGTTCTGAAGCGTCCTGAAGTGATCGAGGCACTGAATCAGCCCGACGTAGTGGCGCTGCGCGGTGACTGGAGCCAGCCTTCGCAGGCCATCAGCGACTTTTTGCAAAAGCGTAACGCTTACGCTATTCCATTTAATCAGGTGTATCAGCCCGGCGACGATCGCGGCCATACCCTACCCACGCTGCTGGATACCTCCGGTTTGCTTGATGCACTAAACAAGAGCAATTAATGATGAAAAAACTTATCCTTGCCACGCTGCTTTTCTCCGCCTCACTGCAGGCGGCGGCCCCCTTCACCGCGGAACAGGAAGCGCGTATTCAGGCGCTGGTGCAGGAAACCCTGCTCGCCAACCCGCAAATTCTGGCGCAGGTGGCGGAAAAACTGAATCAGCAGAACACGGCAGCCAGTGATGCACAGTTCCGCAAAACGCTGCAGGAGAACCATGACGCCCTGTATAACGATGCCAACTCACCGCGCATCGGCGCAAAAAAAGCCGACCTGACGCTGGTGGTGTTCAGCGACTATAACTGCCCGTACTGCAAAAAATTCGATCCCTACATGGAAAAGATCGTGGAGAAGTACCCCAACGTCGCCGTGGTGATCAAGTTCCTGCCCTACCGCTCGGAAAGTTCGCTGACCTCAGCACGCGATGCGCTGACGCTGTGGAAACAGCAGCCCGATCAGTTCCTTAAGTTTAACAAGGTGCTGATGTCTAAGGTCGGCTACCACGATGACGCCAGCATCGCTGCGGCGAAGAAGAAAGCCGGTGTCAGCCTGACCAAAGCCGATGAGCAGAGCAGGCAGACCGTTGAACAGAGCCTGGCGCTCGCCGAAAAGCTGGGCATTCAGGGCACACCGGCCACGCTGATTGGCGATCAGATGCTTTCCGGCTGGGTGCCATATGAGCAGTTTGAAGCGATGGTTGGCGAAGCGCTGAAGAACGCGAAATCATAATCTTAGCGGCAGGCGTTAGGCGCCTGCCGGGCAAACGGAGTGAATTATGCCTTACCGGTATCTGACTTTGCTCACGGCTCTGCCGCTGATGGCCGGGGCCAGCGAAACGCTGCCCCCGGCCGTGCAGCACATTGAGAAACAGGGCATCACCATTATTAAAGAGATTAAAACACCGGGCGGGCTGCGCAGCTGGCTCGGTGAGTATCAGGGGACCGGGGTGAATATCTGGCTGACGCCGGACGGTCAGCACGCCATTTCCGGTTATCTGTACGATGCCGAGGGTAGTAACCTCAGTGAGCAGGTGATTACCCGTGAGCTGTACGTGCCTCAGGGGCGTGAACTGTGGAAAAAACTCAGCGCAACGGCGGGGATCCGCGAAGGTAACCCGGCGGCAAAACGCCAGGTGGTGGTATTTGCCGACCCGTTCTGCCCGTACTGTAAGCAGTTCTGGGCCGCCGCCCAGCCGTGGCTGAAATCCGGCAAGGTACAGCTCAATACGCTGCTGGTGGCGGTGATGAATCCGCAAAGCGGCCCCCACGCTGCCGCGATCCTGAACGCCGCCGATCCGGCTAAGGCATGGAGCGACTATGAGCTTTCCAACGGAAAAACGCTGCCGCCGTTCCCGGAACAGACGCCGAAGGCGATTTTCAACGCCCTGCAGTATCACCAGCGGCTGATGGACGAAACCGGCGCCAACGCCACCCCGGCTATCTACTATATGAATGAAAAGCAGGAGCTGCAGCAGGTGGTCGGCATGCCGACGGAACAGCAGCTGCAGGCGATGTTTGGCGAGAAGTGATTGCTGAAAAAACGGCACTCTCAGTACGCTGAAACAGAACGTTTGCTTAGCGGTCCTGCGACTTACGGATTATATCAGCGGTTATAGCGTAACAGAGAAGCACTCTGCGTCCAGCAGGGTGAAACTGAACTGACGCTGCGACGAGCAGATCACCTGCCGATCGCGGGTAACGAAAATGGCCTCAATTTCCGGCTGATCTTTAAGACATCTCAGACCCTGCTCCACGCCCATGCCATACAGCAGCGTGGTCCAGATATCGCCGTCGATCGACTGGTCTGAGATTACCGTCACACTGAGCAGTTCGTTATCCAGCGGATAACCGTTTTGCGGGTCAAGGATATGGTGATAGCGGCGGCCATTCAGCTCAAAATAGCGTTCATAAACACCCGAGGTCACCACCGATTTTCCGCTGACCGAGACTACACCGATCGGTTCGCCTTCGCTGCCATACGGCCGCCTCAGGCCAACCCCCCACGGCTGCCCGGCACTGTTGCCCAGCGTCTGCACGTTGCCGCCCAGATTGATCAGCGCATCCACCACGCCCTGCTGGCGCAGATAATCACGCACCACGTCGGCGATATAGCCTTTGGCAATTGCGCCGAGGTCGATTTCCATCCCGGCCTGCGGCAGAAACACCGAGCGGGCGGCCGGATCAAGCACCACCTGACGGGCATCCGTCAGCTTCAGCAGCGCGGTAACGTCGGCCTGCGGCGGCACGCTGTTGCCCTGAAAGCCGATTTTCCAGCGCTTGACCAGCGGGCCGATGGCGAAGTTAAAGGCGCTGCCGGGCAGCACGCTGACCTGGTGTGCCCGCGCGATCAGGTTGAACACCGGCTGACTGACCTGCACCGGGTACTGACCGGCCGCCAGATTGACCGTCATCACCTGGGACAGCGCGGTGCGGTCCGCAGCGGCATCCGGCAGCGGACGGTTAACGGTCAGCAGGTTCTCCTGCTGTTTAATCAGCCGAAAAACGTTGCGGGCCAGCGGCTCGTCCGGCTGCGGCAGCTTTAGCAGGATCGGCGACCCCATCATGACAGCCTGGTAGGCGTAGAATCCCGGTTGTGACATTGTCACGTCTCCAGTAAAAAAGGCAGGGAGTTCTCCCTGCCTGTATGCGGCGTTAGCGTCAGATAATATGCTGTGCACATTCCTTCAGACAAGCGCACGGGTTGCACCGGTTTACTTCATGCCGCCAGCCCCGCTCATACGCCAGACTCACTAAGCAGGGTTAGCAACTCAGCAACTAAGCCTGCGCCCCCTGCCTGGCAAACGCCGCCGCGTTCCGCCCGGAGAGGATACCGAAGATAATAATATCCGCCACCGCGTTTCCGCCGATGCGGTTAGCGCCGTGAATGCCGCCGACCACTTCACCAGCGGCCCAGGCCCCCGGGATCACCTGCTGCTGTGCATCCAGCACCGCGGTATCGGTATTAATGGTCACGCCGCCCATGGTGTGGTGCACGCCGGGGGCGATGCGGATGGCGTGGTACGGGCCCTGATCCAGCGGGTGGCGCAGCGCGGTAGTACGGCCAAAGTCTGCATCGTTCTGCAGCTCAACGAAGCCGTTATAGCGTTCCAGCGTGCTCTGCAGGCTGGCCTTGTCCATATTCAGCTTCACCGCCAGCTCGTGCGGCGTTGGCGCGGAGATCACAAACCCTTTGGCGATATACTCATCGGCGGCCTTATTGTTGCGCCGCACCTGGTCGTCAAAGACGATCCACGCGCTCTTCTCCGGCAGGGCGATAATCTCAGCCGATACCTTATCGCGGGTCTCCATTTCGTTACAGAAGCGCTGACCGGCCTGGCTGACCAGGATCGCTCCGCCGCCGCGAATCGCCTCAGAAACGAGGTAAGAGGTGGTCTGCTCAACGGTCGGGTGGATCTGAATTTCGCCCATATCCACGGTGCCGGCGCCAATCTTCTGCAGCATGGCAATGCCGCTGCCGGTCGCCCCTTTATGGTTGGTGGTAACAAAACCGTCCAGCTCCGGCCGGTACTTCACCACCATCTCACGGTTGGCGCTGAAGCCGCCGGTGGCAACAATCACGCTTTTAGCATTCAGGATGCGGCTGTCGTTATATTCGTCCACCACCTTCACGCCGCAGACCGCGCCGTTCTCGGTCAGGATCTCCTCGACCGAGGTCTCCAGCAGCACCTCGATATTGCGCTGGTTAACGTTCTTGACCAGGCCGCTAATCAGGAAGCCGCCGACCGCCGAACGGTCCGCCGGGCGGTGGGTGCGGTCAATGCTCATGCCGCCGGTAATGGTAATATCGTTCAGCTCGATGCCGTTGCCCGCCAGCCACTCAATGGCCTCCGGCGCCAGGTTGACGAACTCGCGCAGCAGCTGCGGGTTGTTTTTAAACTTGCCGCCCTTCAGCGTCTCGTCATAAAACAGCTCTTTGCTGTCCTCAATACCTTTCAGCTTCTGGAAGCGGGTTTCTGCCGCGTTCATGCCCACCGAAGCTTTAATGGTGTTACCGCCGATGGTCGGCATCTTCTCGATAATCACCACGTGCGCCCCGGCGTCGCTGGCCTGAATCGCCGCCGCCAGCCCACCGCCGCCGCTGCCGATCACCACCACATCGTAGTTCTGCGGCGCCTGCGGGTTACCGCCCTCTTCAATCACGTGCTCTTTGCTGGAGGTGGTCATCGCGCGGGAAACGGCTTTTTTCAGCGCCTCGCTCTGGGTGGTCGCCCCGGTAATCGCATCGACGTGCGGGCTGTTGGCCACCAGCATACGGTTACGCAGGCTCTCGAAGGTGCTGGTAAAATCGACGTCCAGCGAGTCGTCCGGCACCAGGGTAATATCGGTGATACGGTCAGTATCCAGCGTGACGTTGATTTTCAGCTTCAGCGCTTCGGCTTCCACCTTCTCCTGATAGACGCCGGCCTTGTATTTACGGCCACCGACGCTGACGTCGCGGATCATCGCATCGACCAGCGAGAAGCGCCACAGCGGTTCGGGAATGTTCAGCTCTTCACGGCGGGTGCTGTCGATAAACAGCTCCAGATGGTCGTTATTGATAATCCGGTCGGCCCAGTCCGGGTAGGCGATACAGGCTTTACCGATCGCCACCAGATCGTAACCGTGTTCCAGCGCGCTTTCGGCATCAGCCTTGTTGATCACCCCGCCCACGCCGATCACCGGCACCTGCGCCAGCCGCGCCGAGCGCTCGGCCAGGTAACGGGTGATCAGCGGCGTCGGGTCATCGCGATCGACAATCGACGGGCGCAGCAGCTGGCCGACCGAGAAGTGCACGTAGTCCAGCCCCTTTTCAGCCAGCTTATCCAGCAGGAACAGGGTGTCGTCGAAGCGGATGCCCGGCACCTCAATCTCTTCCGGCGAGAAGCGGTAGCCGATAATAAAGTCGGCGTCGGCAAAGCGTTGCGCCATTTTATGGGTGATATCCAGCACCGCCAGCGGGAAACGTGCGCGGTTATCGCGGCTGCCGCCCCACTGGTCGTCACGCTGGTTGGAGTTCGGCGAGAAGAACTGCTGGATCAGGTAGGTATTAGCGCCGTGGATCTCCACGCCGTCGAAGCCGGCCTTAATGGCGCGGTTTACCGCATCACCAAATTTGGTGATCATCACTTCGACCTCTTCACCGCTCAGCGCGGCGGGCACGGTGGCCCCGGCACGCGGCGCGGCAATGGCGCTCGGTGCCACCGGCGTGCGGCCGCCGATCAGCTCCGGCTCGACCATGCGGCCGCCGTGGTAAATCTGCAGAATCGCCTTCGAGCCGCGCGACTGGATCGCCTCGGCGATACGCGCCAGGCCAGGAATTTTGTTATCGCTGTCGATGGCGATGGCGCCGGGGAACGCCGGGCCTTTGGCATCGATAAAACAGCACTCGACGATCACCGTGCCGATGCTGCCGGCGCGGTCGCGATAGTAGTCAACCAGTTCGCGGGTCACCGAGCCATCGTGAAAGCCGGTACAGGTGGTCATCGGTGCCATCAGCAGGCGATTTTTCAGCACGGCACCGTTAGGAAGTGTGAGTGGGTTCAGGACTGGGGTGAGCGTACTCATGAGGTGAACTCCAAATTAAACGTTTTGAATTCTTTTGCAAGCGCCAACTTTTTCAAGTGGTCAGACAACATGGAATTAATATACCCGTTTACATGGCTTAATTGCTATTAATTTAGTAATTCGCTGCGTTAAAAAACAGACGTTATTTAATTGAAGAAGGAAGGTGATCGCCAGACACTGATTGTTAACCAGGCATTGACAAAAATCAACTTTTCATTTACAAGATAAATAATCCCTTCGTGATCATAACGTTAAATTCATGCACTGGACTTGTCGTGCAGGGCGACTACAGTTAAGTGGGTCAAAATCTCACTGTAAGAAAATCCTTACTATTTAAATGATGACGATTTAACGCAAATAAAAGCTCAGCCCGATTTTTATTGATCCAGATCAAACTTCTTATTTACGGAAGTCGCATCATATTCACATAAAGCCAATATCGTCAGATGTGCTAAGACACAAACGATAACCCAGGCAGATGCTCAGGTTAAGTAACCGGACGATTACAAAAAGCACCTGTCATGCCGGGGCGCAAAACGATTCTTCTCAACGTGCAGATAAAAACTATGAAAACAACAGTGATAAATGACCCGCGCAAGGCGCAAGCCTCACCGGGCGCAAAGAAACACCTGCTGATGCTGTTCCTTCCGGTACTGGTCGCGGTACTGCTGCTGCTGGTGCCGGTTCCCGCCGGGCTGGAACCCTATGCCTGGCACTTCTTCGCCATCTTCGTTGGGGTGATTGTCGGGCTGATCTTTGAACCGCTGCCCGGCGCGGTGATCGGCCTGACCGGGGTGGTGATTATCGCCCTGTTCAGCCAGTGGCTGCTGTTCAGCCCGGCCGAGCTGGCCGATCCGAAGTTCAAAACCGCCACCCAGGCGTTTAAGTGGGCGGTGAGCGGCTTCGGTAACTCGACGGTGTGGCTGATCTTCGGTGCCTTTATGTTCGCCGCCGGCTACGATAAAACCCAGTTTGGCCGCCGGCTGGCGCTGATCCTGGTGAAATATCTTGGCCGCCGCAGCCTGACGCTCGGTTACGCGATTACCTTTGCTGACCTGCTGCTGGCCCCGTTCACCCCGTCGAACACCGCGCGCAGCGGCGGCACCATCTACCCGATTATCGCCAACCTGCCGCCGCTGTACGGTTCCAAACCGAACGACCCGAGCGCGCGTAAAATTGGTTCTTATCTGATGTGGGTGGCGATCACCGCCGCCTGTATCACCAGCTCGATGTTCCTCTCGGCGCTGGCCCCGAACCTGCTGGCGCTGGCGCTGGTGAAAAGCGTGGTCGGCTTTGATATCTCCTGGGGCATGTGGTTCCTCGCCTTCCTGCCGCTTGGCCTGCTGCTGCTGCTGACCATGCCGCTGCTGGCTTACTGGCTTTACCCGCCGGAAGTGAAGTTCAACGACGAAGTGCCACGCTGGGCGGTCAGCGAGCTGGAAAAACTCGGCCGCCTGAGCCGCAACGAGATCCTGCTGCTGGTGTTTGTGGTATCGGCGCTGCTGATGTGGATCTTCGCTACCGCGTGGATTGAACCGGCGATGGCCGCGCTGCTGGTAGTGGTGCTGATGCTGTGGACCGGCGTGCTGAACTGGAACGACATTACCAGCAACAAACCGGCCTGGAACACCTTCGCCTGGTTCGCCACCCTGGTGGCGCTGGCGGACGGCCTGGCCCGCGTTGGCTTTATCGCCTGGCTGGGCAAAGAGGGCGGCGAGCTGCTGCAGGGCTATGACCCGCAGGTCTCCGCGGTGGTGCTGATGATCGCCTTCTACCTGCTGCACTACCTGTTCGCCAGCACCACCGCGCATACCACCGCGCTGCTGCCGGCGATGCTGACCATCGCCGCCGCCATCCCGGGCATCAATATGCCGGTGTTCTGCCTGATGATGTGTACCTCACTGGGCGTGATGGGCATTATCACCCCGTACGGCACCGGCCCGAGCCCGATTTACTACGGCAGCGGCTATCTGCCAACCAAAGACTACTGGCGTCTGGGCACCATCTTCGGCCTGCTGTTCCTGGTGCTGCTGATGCTGATTGGCTACCCGTGGATGGTGTTGATGTTCTGATTCGTCCAATCGGAGATGAAGATGTTGCGTTAGTGTTATATCATCCTTTCCCGCCGCCCCTCCCGTGGGGCGGCACCATAAAAATAAACTGCATTTCCATTTAGCCTGAACCGCAGCGGACTCCGTGCGGCTGCGGCTGATTAAGTGAGCAAACCATGTCAAACAAAGCGTTTTACTATCAAAACCCGTTTCCCCTCGCGAAAGAAAAAACCGAATACTATCTGCTGAGCAAAGAGCACGTCTCAGTCGCCGAGTTTGACGGCCAGCCGGTGCTGAAGGTCGAACCACAGGCGCTGACCCTGCTGGCGCAGCAGGCGTTCCACGATGCCTCGTTTATGCTGCGCGCCTCCCATCAGCGCCAGGTCGCCGCGGTGCTGGCCGACCCGGAAGCCAGCGAAAATGATAAGTACGTGGCGCTGCAGTTCCTGCGTAACTCCGAAATTGCCGCCAAAGGCGTGCTGCCCACCTGCCAGGACACCGGCACCGCGATTATCCTCGGCAAGAAAGGCCAGCGGGTGTGGACCGGCGGCGGCGACGAAGCGGCGCTGTCACAGGGGGTGTATAACACCTACCAGACCGATAACCTGCGCTACTCGCAAAATGCCGCGCTGGATATGTACAAAGAAGTGAATACCGGCACCAACCTGCCGGCGCAGATCGACCTCTACAGCGTCGATGGCGAAGAGTACAAATTCCTCTGTATGGCCAAAGGCGGCGGCTCGGCCAATAAAACCTACCTGTATCAGGAAACCAAAGCGCTGCTCAGCCCCGGTAAACTGCTGGCGTACCTGACCGAGAAGATGCGCAGCCTCGGCACCGCCGCCTGCCCGCCCTACCATATCGCCTTTGTGATTGGCGGCACTTCCGCCGACAGCACGCTGAAAACGGTGAAGCTGGCCGCCACCCACTACTACGACGAACTGCCGACCGAAGGTAACGAACACGGCCAGGCGTTCCGCGACACAGAGCTGGAGCAGCAGCTGCTGCTGGCCGCGCAGCAGCTCGGCCTCGGCGCACAGTTCGGCGGCAAGTACTTTGCCCACGATATCCGCGTGGTGCGTCTGCCGCGCCACGGTGCCTCCTGCCCGGTGGGCATGGCGGTCTCCTGCTCGGCCGACCGTAATATCAAGGCGAAAATTAACCGCGACGGCATCTGGATCGAGAAGCTGGAAGAGAATCCGGGGCAGTATATCCCGCTGGAACTGCGCCAGCAGGGCGAAGGCGACGTGGTGCAGGTAGACCTTAACCGGCCGATGAGCGATATCCTTGCGGAGCTGACGAAGCACCCGGTCTCCACCCGCCTGTCGCTGAGCGGCACCATTATCGTGGCGCGCGATATCGCCCACGCTAAGCTGCAGGAGCGCATCGACAGCGGTGAAGGCCTGCCGCAGTACGTCAAGGATCACCCGATCTACTACGCCGGTCCGGCCAAAACGCCGGAAGGCTACGCATCAGGCTCCCTCGGCCCGACCACCGCTGGCCGCATGGACTCCTACGTCGACCAGCTGCAGGCCAACGGCGGCAGCATGATTATGCTGGCCAAGGGCAACCGCAGTAAGCAGGTCACCGACGCCTGCCACAAACACGGCGGCTTCTACCTCGGCAGCATCGGCGGCCCGGCGGCGGTGCTGGCACAGCAGAGCATCAAGAGCCTGGAGTGCGTGGAGTACCCGGAGCTGGGTATGGAAGCGATCTGGAAAATCGAGGTGGAGAACTTCCCGGCGTTTATTCTGGTGGATGATAAGGGCAATGACTTCTTCCAGCAGATTAACGACAGCGCCTGCGGGAAGTGCGTGCGCTAGGTTTTTCAGGCCACCACCGTACTCGCCAGCGCCCGGTACAGCTTCTCCTCCGTCACAGTGAAGGGTAAATGGACGGCGCTGGCAGGCGGGACGTGAATATCGCGGGCGATCTGCCGAAGGATCGCCTGCGGCTCAGGCCCCAGCGCCGTCAGGCTCAGCGGGCTGTTAAAACGTTGCAGCAGTTGCAGTAACTGCGGGTCGGCCACGCCATCATACTCCAGCAGCGACTGGATCAGCAGGCTGTAGCCGACCACTTCACCGTGCAGCAGACCGTGCAGCTGCGGCTGATGGGTCAGCCGGTTGTGGATCTCGTGCGCCACCCCCGCCGTCGGCAGCGCATCCTGAATGCTGTTCGCCAGCCCGGCCAGCACAATACTGGCTTCGATGGTTTTTTCCAGCGCCAGATTAACCCGCTGCTGTGATACCGCCGTCACCGCCCCCTCCCCCCAGCGCAACAGCGCGTCCCGCGCCTGAGCGGCAGCCGCGACCTTAAGCTCCAGCCCCAGCCGGTGCGGGTTCTGCCGCAGGTAAGGGGCAAATTCATACCACTTGGCCAGCGCGTCGACGATCCCCGCCTCAAGATAGCGCACCCCGGCGCGGGCGATTACCTCGCTGTCGGCCAGCGCCAGCAGCGGCAGCTTTTCCAGCAGCACGCTTTTCTGATGGCCGCCGTGGGGATGGTAAATCACCGCATAGGGCGACCAGGCCGCGCAGGTGGCGGCCTGGGTGGCGAAGCAGAATACCGCCACGCCGGGCAACGCGGCACCGGCAGCTTTGCCGCAGTCCAGCACCCGGCCACCGCCGATCGCCAGAATACCCTGCGCCCCCTGCGCCAGCGTGCGCTGCTGCAACCCGGCAATGGCGTCGTCGCTGCACTCGCCGTCAAGATAGTCAAGTTGCCAGCTTATCCCGGCGCGTTCCAGGCTGTGGCTCAGCGCCGGCTCCACCGCCTGCCAGGCACGCGGTGAGGTCAGGATACGCAGCGTGGTGGCATGCGGGCGGATCAGTTCGCCGGTGCGGGCGGTCAGTCCCGCTTCCAGCAGCCACGCCTGTGGCGAAAGAACAGAGAGCATAGGTTTTTCCTGTGGGTTTCAGAGTGAGCAGGACGCGCTGACAAACGCAGGCTGCTGCCATGTCGTCACGTCCGGCAGCAACTGGCCGATGGATCAGGGCCGCTATTCCCGGCGGATGCGCCGCGCCAGGCGGCTGCCCGCGCTCTGGATCAGCTGCACGATAACGATCAGCACCAGCGCGGTGAACAGCGTGGCAAAGGCGTCAAAACGCTGATACCCGTAGGTGATGGCCAGATCGCCAATCCCGCCGCCGCCGACGGTGCCGGCCATCGCCGTTGCGCCAAGCAGGCCGATGGTGGCGGTGGTCAGCGCCAGCGCCAGCGACGCCGCCGCTTCCGGCAGCATAAAGTGCCAGATGGTCTGCAGCACCGTGGCGCCCATCGCATCCGCCGCTTCGAGAATGCCGTCATCCACCTCCAGCAGCGAGTTCTCCACCAGCCGCGCAATATAGGGAGCGATAAACACCACCAGCGGCACGATCGCCCCGGCCGTCCCGATGGTGGTGCCGACCAGCATGCGGGTCACCGGCAGAATGGCGATCAGCAGAATAATAAACGGCAGCGAACGCACGACGTTAATCAGCGGGTTAAGCACCCGGTGAACGCTGCGCAAGGGGGCGATGCCGCCGGGGCGGCACACCACCAGCAGAATGCCCAGCGGCACCCCGAGCAGCGAACCCAGCCCCAGCGAGACGCCAATCATCAGCAGCGTATCGTGCAGCGCCAACAGAAACTGCTCGCCGGTTACGGCGGTATCAAAGAACTCAAACATGGCTGATTGTCACTCCTGAAGCGCGCAGATCCCCGGTTGCACGGGCGACGGCCTGCGCATCCCCGTCTATCTGCACGATCATAAAACCGAGCAGGGTCTGCTGCACGTCGGCCATACTGGCGAACAGGATATTCACCTCAATGGCGTGATCGCGGATAATGCGGTTAATCACCGGCTGCTGTGCGCTGGCTCCGGCAAACTCCAGCCGTAAGGCCGGCTTCTGCGGCGTCTGTTGCAGGTAGTCCAGCACCTGCTGCGGCAGACGATCGTGCAGCACCGACTGCACAAAACTGGCCGAAACCGGGTGCTGTGGCCGGGCAAACAGATCGAGGACCGATCCCTGCTCCACCACCCGCCCCTGCTGCATCACCGCCACTTTGTGGCACAGCGTCTGGATCACCGACATCTCATGGGTAATCAGCACGATGGTGATGCCGTAACGCTGGTTGATCTCGCGCAGCAGCAGCAGGATCTGCCGGGTGGTGTGCGGATCGAGCGCCGACGTGGCTTCGTCACACAGCAGCACCGACGGATTGGTGGCCAGCGCGCGGGCGATGCCCACCCGCTGTTTCTGCCCGCCGGAGAGTTCGTTGGGGTAGCTGTGCGCTTTATCACTCAGGCCGACAAACGCCAGCAGCTCCGTCACCCGCGCCGCAATGGTGGCCTTATCACGCCCCAGCAGGATCAGCGGCAGCGCGACATTGTGAAATACGGTGCGCGAATTCAGCAGATTAAAATTCTGGAAAATCATGCCGATCTCTTTTTTCACCGCCCGCAGCCGCTGCGCACTGATGCCGCCCAGCGATTCACCGTTAATCACTACTTCGCCACCGTCCGGCTGCTCCAGCCGGTTAATCAGCCGCAGCAGGGTACTTTTACCCGCGCCGCTGTAACCGACAATGCCGAAAATATCGCCTTTATCAACCTGCAGCGTCACCGCATCCAGCGCCTGGATGCGCCGGCCTTTGCGGGTAAAGGATTTACTCACCTTATTGAAGGCGATCATCGCCGCACTCATTTCAGATAATCGGGCAGCAGATACCCCTGATATTGTGGCGATGACTGAATATAGGATTTAAATTCCGCCGAGTGATAACCGGCAATAATATCCCTGGCAAACGCCGCCTGTTTATTTTTCCCGGCCACCGTCACCACATTAATAAAATTACTGCTGGCGTCTTCCAGCTTCAGCGCCGAGTTCAGCTTAATGCCGCTGGAGACGGCAAAATTACCCTGAATCAGGCCGTAGTCGACATCCGGCAGCGAACGCACCTGCTGGGCATTGTCGATCTCTTTCAGCACGATCTTATACGGGTTCTCACTGATATTACGCTGCGAGAAAGTGGCCGGGTCGCTGTCTGCGCTGAGTTTAATCCAGCCGAGGCTTTGCAGCACCAGCGCGGCACGGTACTCATTAGAGGCCTGATTCGGAACGGAAACGGTGGTGCCCGGCGCGGGCGGCGTGGCCAGAGTTTTCAGCTTACCGCCGTACAGCCCCATCGGAGGCGTCGGCACCTGCACGATGCCGGTATTGTCGATACCGAGACGCTCATTAACCGACTTCAGGTACACCGGGTGCTGCATAATGTTGGCATCAATGCTGCCCCGCGCCACCGCGTCGTTGACCTGAATACCGTCGCTGAAATCTTTATATTCTATCTTATACCCCTGCTTAATTAACCACGGGGCCACGCCTTTCTCAAACTGCTCTTTATACGGGCCGGGGTTAAAGCCGACACGGATCAGCTTACCCTCTGCCGCCTGTGCGATATTTACCCCGGCCATGCTGGTCAGCAGGGTCAGTACCGCCGCTGAAATAAGGTTCTTTTTCATTATGATTTTTCCGTTGTGTTTTAGCTATTTCGGATTAAACCACATCATTTTTCGGGTTGTAAGCGTCTGCGCCGGGTTTCATTTTGCTTTTTTATCACATCGATAATTGCCGCTGGCATATTCAGAAACCGGCAGCCGTTAGCGGATATTATTCTTAAGCGCGGCAGGCAATCGCTGCCCGGACGGCGCAGCGCTGTGAGATAGTAGATTAAAATAAACAGACAGAGAAACATCATGGCCGACTTTGCTGCCTCCCCGCTGGTTAACGCGCTGGAGGAGAATATTTTTAGCATCCTGGAAAAACTGGCCGCCGGTATCAGCAGCCCCACGCTGCCGCTGATTGACCTCTCCAGCGGCAGCCCGCGCCAGCCCACGCCGCCGGAAGTGGTCGACCGCCTGCAAAGCGCGGTGCTCGACGAAGCGAACCATCAGTATCCGTCGTTCTGGGGCAAGCCGCAGCTGCGCCAGGCCATCGCCCGTTTTTACCAGCGGCACTACGACGTGGAACTGGACCCGGACCATGAAGTGGCGGTGTTTCAGGGCTCGCATATCGGCGTCAGCGGCATTCCGCGCGCGCTGCTGCAACCGGGACAGTACCTGATCTCCACCGATCCCTGCTACCCGATCTACCGCTCGGCAGCGCTTCAGGCACAGGCGCAGTTTTACGGTATCCCGCTGGAAGCCGGGCGGCAGTTTCTGCCCGACTTCAGCGCGGTTCCGCAGGACGTTGCACGTCAGGCCGGACTGTTAGCGCTGAACTATCCGCACAACCCGACCGGGGCGATGGCCACTCCTGAGCTGTTTGATGACGCGCTGGCGTTTGCCGAACGCTATCAGCTGCCGGTGTTGCATGACTTCGCCTATGCGGCGATTGGCCGTGAACCGGCGGATGCCCCGGTCAGCCTGCTGACACGCCCCGGTGCCAGAGCGCGGGCGGTGGAAACCTATACCCTGTCGAAAACCTTTATGATGGCGGGCTGGCGGGTGGGCTTTGCGGTGGGGAACGCCTCGATCATCGCCGCCTTTAAAAAGCTGCACAGCCACAGCTACAGCACGGTATTTGGCGCGGTGCAGGATGCGGCGATCGCCGCGCTGGCGCTGCCTGCCTCACGTATTGCACAGGGGGTGGCGGTATACCACCAGCGCCGTCAGCGGGTGCTGGCGCGGCTGGCGGCGATCGGCTGGCCGGTACCGCCCGATCAGGGCAGCTTTTTCCTCTGGCTGCCGGTGCCCGCCGGCTTTCGCGCCCAACAGTTTACCGAGTGGCTGCTGCACAAGGCGCATATCCTGGTAGCGCCCGGCAGCGGCTTCGGCCCCGGCGGCGAAGGCTATATCCGCATCAGCCTGACCACCGACGATCGGGCGCTGGAAGAGGCGCTGACGCGTATTGCGCAGCTGAAATTGTTTGCTGGCTAAGCCGCCGGACCGACCTGTTAAATTCCTGGCGCATCTTCTCCCGGCATCAGGCACCGGATAAACCGGAAGCGAAGCGGTAACCCGACTGAAAGTTATACACAACTGCTGTCGTGATAAACCACAGGCTTTCGGCTGGCAATGTGCGAAAGATCGGTGGCAGGTTGCGGCCTGTTTTCAGGAGCCAGGCCCCCCCGGGCAGGATGCTTAAGAAGTGTTAATTCGGGTGTTAATAAAATCCCGGCGTAAGGCCGGGATTTTTAAGAGAACATGGAATTGCACAGGGCGTACGGGTAAAAATGCGGCGATCCGCAGATCGGCGGGCCGCCATGATAACAACGAAAGGATTAATGCAGGCTGACCTGCTCGCCGCCAGCCGGGGCAGTGGTCGGCCATTTGCGGAACGCCAGCACGGCGATGGTCAGCGCCATCACGCCAAACCCGGCACCGGCGTAGCCCACCGAATTCAGCGACAGGTTCATACTGACCGACTTGCCCAGCAGCGCGCCAAGCCCGATGCCGATATTAAAGATGCCGGAGAACATCGCCATACCGATATCGGTGGCCTGAGGTGCCAGCGTCAGTACCTTCAGCTGCATGCCCATGCCGATAATCATAAAGGACATGCCCCACAGCATGCTCAGCGCCACCAGCCCGTAAGCGCTGTGCGCCACCGTCATCATCGCGGTCAGGCACAGGGTCAGCATGGCAATCGCGGTAATCATCAGGCCGGAGAGGTGCTTATCCGCCAGACGGCTGAAGATAACGCTGCCGGCAATGCCCGCCAGGCCGAACAGCAGCAGCAGCAGGGTGGCAAAGTTGTGGCTCAGCCCGGCGATCTCCTGCACAAACGGCTCGATATAGGTGAAGGCGATAAAGTGCGCCGTTACCACCACCACCGCCAGCAGATAGAGGCTGAGCAGCGCCGGGTTGCGCAGCAGGCCCGGCAGGCTTTTCACCGAACCGCTCTGCTCCGAGGTCACTTTTGGCATAATCTTCACCAGCACCGCCAGCAGCAGCATCGCCGCCACGCCAATCGCCAGGAAAGTGAAGCGCCAGCCAAAGCTCTGACCGATGATGCGGCCGAGCGGCAGCCCCAGCACCGAGGCCAGCGCGGTAGCGGTCGCCAGCAGGCCGAGTGCCTGGGCGCGCTTGCCCGCCGGGGCCAGGCGGATTGCCAGCGAAGCGGTGATCGCCCAGAACAGCGCGTGGGCCAGCGCCACGCCGGCGCGGCTCACCAGCAGCACGTTAAAGTTCCACGCCACAAACGACAGCGCATGGCTGGCAGAAAACAGGACGAACAGGCAGAGCAGCAGCACCCGCCTGTCGACCTTACTGGTCATCAGCATCAGCGGCAGCGACATCAGGGCGACGATCCACGCATAGATGGTCATCATCACCCCGGCCTGGGCACTCTCCATGCCAAAGCTGGCGCCGATGTCTGACAGCAGACCGACCGGGATATATTCGGTGGTGTTGAAGATAAATGCCGCAACGGCCAGCGCCAGTACGCGCAGCCACGCGACTTTGCGTGACACGAGAGTAACGTCAGACATGATGGACTCCGCCAGAAAAAGAGGACAAGTAAACAGCGCGCTTATGATAGAGCCGCTGCCGCCCCGCCTTCAAGCGAAATGTGATCAACATCCCATTTTTTACACAAACTGCTTGCACTGATAAATACAGCTAATCCAGTTAATTAGAAACCTTTATCCCAAAAGGGATTGACGCCGTTATCACGCTGGAATCTCTGTACGAAATGCGTCACCAGCTTACGCTTTCAGACTGTTTGTATCAGATGCGGTGCATATCTCTCCTTGAAGTTGGTACGCGGCTTCGCTTAGCACGACGAACCACACAGTCACATCAAAATATCGCAGGCACCACCCAGCCTGGTTCATCGTCCTGCCTGCACACGCGGCTAAAAGAGAAACTTTGCCGACGTCATACAGAGTGCGGCCACGCCGAGAATGGTGGCGGTGATCCATTTTGTCTGTGCGCTGATCTCCCGGTGAAGCCCACTGACCTCACGGTGTAAATCCGATTTAGTTGCAAACTCTTCGCAGCGGGCAGTCAGTTTAGCCAGCTCCGTTTTGGTGGCAAACTCATCGCAGCGCGCGGTCAGCTTAGCCAGATCCGTTTTGGTGGCAAACTCATCGCAGCGCGCAACCAGCTTAGCCATATCCGTTTTGGTCGAAAATTCTTCCGAGCGGGTGACAAGCCGGGTCAGGTCGACTTTTATCTGGCCGACGTCGGTCTCCAGGTGTTCCACTCGTTTCTCAAGTCTTTCCAGCATAGTGCCTCCTTTATTTGCCACTCGCCTGGCGCCGGGCTGATACGACAACGCCCTGTCAGAAGCCACACAATTAACGCAATAATTCATCGCGTCATCCTGTATCAGAACATTCATCGCCAGACTCCTGTCATTGCTGAACCCGTCATTTTCCGGCCTGGGCAGACGGTAAATACCACCGCCGAATTCATTTTCATTAAACTATTCACGGCTTCCTCATGCTTTCTGCCCTGACATGCGTTGAGATTAACATGATGCAGGATTATCTTCGTTTATCTTTTGCACACGGCAGCGTAAAAAGCATCTAAAGCAAAAACACAACACCATGTTAACAATGAAAAAAACCTAAAAACCCTCTTATTTCTCGTCAGCGCCAGGGTTTATTTATAAAAACTGGAACAGAGCTCGCAAATATCACAGACATGGAGTGTGGCATTAACAAAACACCTAATTAATGAGGGAGGTTAAATAAACGAACAGTGAGGTTTACCTGATGGAGTACGTGAGTGGAATTCTGGTAACGACATTGTGTAACATGATTCAATAAATAACATCAGCTGCCGCACCGTTTTTTCGGTGTGCTGATCCTGCCAGATAATCGCGCTGTACAGCGGCAGGCGGCTTTGCACATCCCATGCCACCACACTCTCGCCCTGATGCGTCAGGCCAATGGCATCAAGCACTCCACAGTAGTTCAGACAGGTACGGATGTTGCGCAGGATCTCCAGCGGGTCGTGCTCCACCCAGCCCGGATGAGGGGTGAGCTGCTTGTAGGCGATGGCCGCCGGTGAGATCTGGCGCTGTTTTACATCCTGCTTATTTCAACCTGATCGTTTTTCGAGCAAAAAATGTTTTTTTAGAAATAGAAACAATTGCTAATAATAAAACAGCCATGTCTTACTTATTCGTTACACGCTTTCCGGTGTCAGCCGTTTGGCAATAACCTTTAAAACACTTCCCTTACAACACGTCCCCACTGCTTTTTAGGAATAATACTCAAACCCTGCTACGTTAAAATGATCTATAGTTCTCCTACCAACAGATAAAAAGGTGACACCATGAAAACCAAACTGATTATTCTTTCCGCACTGCTGGCTACTTCCAGCGCCTTTGCCGCGACGACTACCCACTCTTCTGATGCGGCAGTTGCTGAAGCGCACAAGGGTGCCGACACGGCCAAAGAGAAACTGCACCAGTCACAGAACGAAGGCAAAGAGCTGAAATTGAAAGCGGAACATGCTAAAGAAG
The DNA here is from genome assembly GCF_001422605.1 of Erwinia sp. Leaf53. Lineage (NCBI taxonomy): Bacteria > Pseudomonadati > Pseudomonadota > Gammaproteobacteria > Enterobacterales > Erwiniaceae > Erwinia > Erwinia sp. Leaf53. The sequence continues at coordinate 9,889 of NZ_LMLK01000007.1, read as the reverse complement.
GTAAAACTGGCACTACCGGCAGCAAAATTTCTGAAGGATCACAGAAAGCCTGGAATAATACCAAAGAAGGGACCGAAAAAGCCTGGGATAAAACCAAGCAGGGTTCTGAAGAACTAAAAAACAAAGTCACTAACTAATCGTTATCAGGTCTGGTTAGCGTTTAGAAATAACCCCGGCGTGCATTGCGCCGGGGTTATTTTTTTCGTCTGGTTCTGCAACGCTTTTATCCCCTTGTCGCATCCTGTTTCAGGTGCATTACATTCTCCATACTCTGTCATCTACCGGCGTCAGATTGCACCCTGGGAGACCCTCCGTCGCGATCTGAACAGGCAGGAGGAGCAGATTGTCGCCTGACGGCACTTGCCTGCCGCTCCGGTACCTGCTGACAGGCACTGCGCACCTGCGCCATATCTCTGCCGCCGCGGTGACGAGCCTGCCGCAATATCGCCGGGGCGGTTGAAAACCGCCCACCCGCCGTGTGCAACGCCACGCCGTTTATCCCTTGCGGCACCCCGTGCCCTGCCATTAGGATAGAAAGCCAAAAAATCTTTAAATCCGATAAAAGGACTCTGCATGGCGCTACGTCGCACGCTTGCCACCCCGCTGCTGTTCACCTTTGGCCTGTTCTCCGTTGCCGCACTCCCCGCCCACGCGGCCTCCTTCGACTGCCAGAAAGCCAGCGCCGGTATTGAGCAGGCGATTTGTGCCAGCAAAACGCTGAGTACGCAGGATGAACAGCTGGCAGAGCACTATCAGCAGCTGATGACGCTGTCACCGCAGACCGGCCGTGTGGCGCTTCGCAACGCCCAGCGCGACTGGCTGAAGCAGCGCAACGCCTGCAGCAGCGACGCCGCCGCGCTGACTGCCTGCCTGACGCAACAGCTGACATCCCGCGACGCCGTGCTGGTACAGCAGTTGCAGCAGGCCACGGATGCCACTGACGCCGCCGTGGCACTGATCCCGCGCGATCCGGCCGCAGCCGCGCGGCAACTGCGCCAGATGGGTGGCCTGCAGGCCGCTGCCTGGCGGGTCTATCTGCAGCAGTTCGAGCCAGCCAGCGGCATCAGCCATCAGGATGCGCAGCAGGCGCAGAAAGAGGCGGATGCGGCGCTGGCCAGCCAGGACAGTTTCGCCTGGTCGATCCTGCAGGATACGCGTAAAGATGCCAAATCCACGCCTGCAGACGCTGCCCTGCTGCTGCTGCGCATGAGCATCGAGCAGGATCCGTACCGTGAGACCGGCCCGGCCGGTAAACCACGCGCGGAGACCCACTGCTTCGTGTTCAGCCGCCAGGGCGATGCTGCGTACGAGGCGTTCGGCCCGCTGTACGGCTCCACCCGCGACGGCTTTGCGCCGATCTGTGCCCCGCAGGGTGGCCTGTTTGAGAAAGCGGCGTGGAAAGCGCTGGATACGCAGTTCGACGCGCCGGAACGGGCCGTTTCCTCCGGCGCAGGCACCATCCGCTTTGCCAGCTTCGCAGCCTGGCGCGTTCTTGCGCTGCGCGCCACGCTGACGCCGAAGGATTTCCTGAAAACGGACAATGACCAGCCAGCCGACGATGGCGCACAGCGCATTAAAGAGTGGACCGACGAGAAAGTGTGGCCGCAGACGCAGCGTCAGCAGGCGATTGCCGCCATCGAGCCGGCCGTTGCCGCCACCGTGAAGTGGCTGCAACAGGAACGCGGTTTCAGCGAAGCGGACGCGCAAACGGCGGGTAAGAATATCGTGCAGCAGTGGCTGACGGAGCACCTTGACTACCTGAGCGATAACAGCGACAGCGAGTAACAGATCGTCCGCCCCGGTGGGTCCGGGGCGGCGATACGCAGCGAACGCGCCCGTCACCGCCTGCCCGTTGGTTAAGCCGCTGCCTGTTGTCGTTACGCTGCCTGTTTATCCGGGGTTCGCCCTTTCTTCCCTTCCGGCGATCAGAAACCGCTCTCCCTTAATCCCAGCGCCGCCACCCGCCGCCAGACACTACTGAACAGCGATTCGGCGTGCCCGTTGATCAGCACCACGCCGCGCAGCGGTTGCTGTACCACCGCGCTGCCCGGCTCCGGCTCCATCTCAACGCTGTACCACGCCTGAACCGGGCGCGGGCGGCTCTGGTCGTCACGCCGTACCGCGATCGGGCCGCCGCGATCCGAGGCCAGCGTTTCGCGATCGAGGACGGATGCCCCGGTCGGGGCGATCGCCGTCAGCCGCACGCTGATGGCCGCCCGCCCCGCATCGTCGGCAATAAAGCGGCCGGTTTCACCCGTTGCCAGCCGGTTAAGCTGCTCTTCCGGCAGGTAACCGCGCAGCCGCGCGGTCTGCTGGCTGACCACCCGCAGAAGGGGCAGATCGGCCGCCAGCCAGCGTCCGGCAGTCAGGTCATTCGCCAGGTCGCGCACCTGGCCATCTGCCGTGGCGCGGATCTGCAGCCGCTGCTGCTGCGCGGCCAGCCCGCGATACTGCGCCAGCGACTCGGCCAGCTCCTGTTGCAGCACCAGTGCGTCGGCTACCGTGTCCTGGCGTGCCGCCTGGCGTTTCAGCTGCAGCTGCAGAATGGCGATATGCTGGCGGGCAATGGTCAGCTGCGCCTCCAGATCCGGCGAAGCCAGCTCCAGCAGCAGCTGCCCGGCCTGCACCGGCTGGTTGTTCTGCACGTGCAGCCGCAACAGTTGTGACGCTACCGGGGCGTACAGAGTGCTGACCTTCTCCGCTTCCAGCACCGCCGGCAGGGTCACCTGGCTTTTCCACGGTACAAACAGCACCAGCAGCAGCGCCGCGGTCACCAGCCCGCTGCGCAGCAGGTTGCCACGCTGGCTGAACTGGCGCTGCTGCCACCAGTGGCGCACCTCTTTTATCACCGGCAGGCCAATAAACCAGGCCACTTCAACCATCATCAGAAAGATCCCCAGCACCTTGAAAAAGTAGTGATAAACGGTCAGCGCAATGCCCATAAACAGGAAAAAACGCCACAGCCAGGAGGCGTAACCCCATGTCAGCAGGCGGCGTGACATGCGCGGCGACCAGCGCTCCGGCGGCTGCTCGCCGTAGCCAAACAGCCGCTCGCGCAGGTGCCAGCGGCACAGCGCAAAGGCGCGCCCCTGCAGGTTATCCACCCGCAGCAGGTCGCTGAGCATAAAGTAGCCGTCAAAGCGCATCAGCGGGTTGATATTGACCAGCACGGTGGTAACCCAGGTGGCGCTGGAGAGCAGAAACGCGGCGGTGTGCAGCGGGCCGTCCGGCAGCAGCGACCAGGCCAGCAGGGCGACCACCGCCAGCAGCAGCTCCGCCAGAATGCCTCCCGCGCCGATCAGCAGCCGCGTGCGGTGGCTCTGTACACGCCAGGCGTCGCTGACGTCGGTGTAGAACATCGGAAACATGACGATAAAGGCCACGCCCATACTGCGCACCCGGCAGCCGGCGCGTTTGGCCATATACGCATGGCCCAGCTCGTGAATAAATTTGGCGAACACCAGCGCCACCCCGAAGGTGGCGGCCCCGGTCAGGCTGAACAGCCAGGAGAAAGAGTGGGTGTAGCGCGGCCAGTCACGGCTGACCAGGAACAGCCCGCTGAGCAGCATCAGCGGCATCAGCCCGGCCAGCAGCCAGACACCGTGTCGCTGCAGCAACGGCCAGCTGCGGTTGAGAAAGCGGTCCGGCCGCCACAGCGGAATGCGGAAGAACAGGTACTGGTGCAGCGCCCGTTTCAGCAGGCTCTGTTTGCGCATCGCCGCTTTCATCGCGTAGCTGCCGCGCTGTTCGGCATCGCTGGCGGCGATCAGGTCGTGGCTGCGCAGAAAGCGCAGCAGCTCGTCGAGATCGTCCTGGCCCAGCGGCAGCCCGGCTTCGCGGTTGGCGGCCACCAGCACCCGATCGCTGTCGCCCAGCCGCCAGTGACGCAGCAGGCGCAGCGCGGTGACGTTGAGTTTGAAATACTGGCCGCTGAGGGCATCGGCCAGCGTCCACTGCGGCGCGCCGTCCAGCGCCGGGGCGGCCGGGGTCAGCTGCAGGTCGTCGCGCAGCGCCGGTAACAGGGCCATCGCTTACACTCCCAGCGTTTTACGCAGCGCCGCCAGCGGGCGACGGAACAGATAAACGCCCAGCGCCACCTTCTCACCGCTGACCCGCGCGGTGCCACGCAGGCCGATGCGCGGGGCACGATCGGTAAAGCGGGCGTCCAGCCGGTAGGCCAGCCCACCGCCGGGTGTCTGTGCAGCTTCATAGGCTACCCGTTCCAGCCGGGCATCGTAGCGCGTCAGCGGGTCGCTGTCCGGGAACAGCGCCACCGCCGCCTGCGCCGGGAATTCAATCGCATCCCCCACGTCGAGTTCAATTTTCAGCTCTGACTGCGCCGGATCGGCCAGTTCCATCAGCCGTTCACCGGTGCGCAGCGGTTTGCCGGTCATGCGGTCGGCATCAGCAAACACGGCAATGCCGTCGCGTTCGGCACGGACTTCACTGCGCTGTAGCAGATCCTGCGCGTAGGCCAGCTCGGCGCGCTTCTGCGCCACTGTGGCCGCCAGCAGATCAAGCCGTGATTTCGATTCGGCGTCCTGGAAGGCACGCTGGGAACCGGTATGCAGTTCAGCTTCGGCCACGCCAAGGGCGCGGGCGGCAACATCGGCCTGCGCTTTCTGCACGGTGTTGTCGAAGCGTACCAGCAGCTGGTCTTTCTTCACCGGCTGGTTGGGTTTAACCATAAATTCCGCGATTACGCCGTCCAGCGGCGCGGTGACCACCCGGCCGCCAAGCGGTACCACTTCCGCCGGGGCGAGCACCGTCTGGCGCACCGGGAACAGCAGGGCCAGCGCCGCCAGCACCACCGCGACGATCGCTTTCCGGCGTAAGCGCTGAGGTTGCCAGATTTTACGCGGCTCCAGCGCCAGCCAGGCGTGGCTCCAGGCCCCGGCCAGCTGTTCGCCCAGCAGGCATTCGGCCGGTTGCCAGGGGCGATCGCGTGCCAGCCAGACGCCGCCGAACACGCCACCGTCGCGCCCTTTCAGCGGCAGCCACAGCGCTTCCGCCGCCGACAGCGCCTGCCAGTCGTCACGGCTGGCCGCGTCCAGCCACTCTGCGCTGACCACGCCCGCCGCAGCGTGATGGTCGCCCTGCTGCAACTGTAATGCCGCCCGTTCGATAAAGGCGATAAACGGCGCGTGCGGGTCCGGTACCGATACCCCGGTCACCGCCCGCACCCGGCCGCCGATCAGCAGCGCCACATGACGAAATTCAAACAGGCCAAGGCCGTCGTTCACGATGCTGTAAGCGAGGGCTTCACTGCTGGCCGCCGCCCGGGCCTGATTCTCCAGCTGCAGGAAGGTGGCAAACGCGCGTTCGCCGGCGCTCTGCTGTGGCGCGGTCACGGCGCCACCGCGAACTGCGCGCTGCCGCTCATGCCCGAGAGCAGGCCGTCAGCGTTACCGACCACTTTGCCGGTCAGGCCCAGCGTCTGGCTGCTTTCATCGATGCGTGCGCCGGGGCGCAGCACTTCTGCCGCCAGCGGCGTGCCGGTTTCATCCGGGGTAAAGGTAAACTTCTGCCCCGGTTTCAGCTGCGCCAGCCAGCGCGAAGGCACCAGCAGGTGGATCTCCAGGTGACGGTTGTCAACGATCTCCAGCAGCGGCATGCCCTGGCCGATAAACTCGGACACCTGCGCCTTGCGCGTCACCACCTGCCCGGCGAAGGGGGCGATCACTTTGCAGTGGCTGGTCTGGATCTGATAGACCTGGCTTTCCGCGGCGGCCTGCGCCACTTTCGCCTCCGCCAGCGCCACCGCGTTGCGGCCGACCGACTTCAGGTCGGCCAGCTGGCGGTTCTGGCTCAGCTCCTGCTGTGCGGCGCGCATCGCCGCCTGTGACGCCGCCAGCTGCGCCTGATAGACGGCGCAGTCGAAGCGCACCAGCAGGTCGCCCTTCTGGAACGCCTGACCTTCGCGGAACGGCATCTCGACGATGCGGGCGTTCAGCTCGCTGGAGAGTGTGGCCTGATCGACGGCGCGCAGCACGCCGCGCGCCTGTTTACCGGCATCCGCCGTGGCCGCCGGTGCCGTTGTCTGCAACGGGTCGGCCAGCGGGTCCGGCGCTGTCTCTGCCGCCGGCAGCGGCGAGGCCGCTGCCAGCAGTGCCGCCATCATCCAGCGGGCGGCACGATTATTTGCTCTGTTCACGGGGAATTCCTGCTTAGCGTGCAATGTTACCGGCATCCCAGCGTTTTTCCGTCTGCGCCAGCGCGCGCTCTACCGAAGCCAGATCGGTCAGCTGCTGGCCGCCTGCCAGCGGGTCAAGACCCACGGTTACGAAGATCTGACCGTAAGCGTTGCGCAGCTCGGCGTAGGCAAGATCGTTACGCAGCGAGGTATTGACCGCGTTCAGTTCGCCCTGGATCAGCTGCAGTTCACCAATGCTGCCCGCCTGGAAGCGGTTGTTCAGCTGGGTGAGGATGTCGGCATCCAGCTGCTGCAGCTCTTTGCCGGTGTGGTACTGACGCTGCGCCTCGTTAAAGTTGGCGCGCGCCACGTACAGCTGCGCGAGGATCGCCATCGACATCGCCTGACGGCGCACTTCAGAGACGTCCTCACCGGCTTTCGCCACTTTATACGCCTGCGGGCCGCTGAACAGGTTAAACAGGTTCCAGGTCACTTTCGCCCCGGCGTCCACCCAGTGCTGATTGACCAGGAACGAGTTGCTGTCGTAGTTGCCGCCCACGGACAGCTCAATGCCCGGCAGCATGCGCAGCAGCGATTTACGCGTTTCCGCCGCGCTGATGCGCACCTGGTAATCCTGTTCGCGCAGCTCCGGGCGGTTAACCAGCGCCGCGTTTTCCAGTTCGGCGAACGGCACCTTCAGCGCCGGTTCCACCAGCTGCCCTTCCGCCGGCAGCGCCAGCTTATAGTCGCTGCCCAGCGGCAGGTTCATCAGCGTGGCCAGTTCGGTTTTCGCCAGCGACAGCGCGCGGCGCTGCTCTTCCAGCTGACGGGTGGCATCCAGCAGCGCACGCTGGTAGCTGTAGGCTTCGACGATATCGCCCACTTTGCGCACCGACTGGGTGCGGCTGTTTTCACGCGCCATATTGACCCGCTCAATTAGCGCATCGATGCGGCCCAGCAGGCGCTCGGCCGCCACCGCACGCCAGTACGCGGACTGCACGTCCTGCACGATGGTATGGGTGACCTTACGGCGGCGCTCTTCGGCGATCCAGCGTTTATCCGACTGCTGATGCGCGGTAACGTAGCTGACGCCGAAGTCGAGGATGTTCCACACCATGGTCAGATCGCCAACTGAACGGGTCTGATCCTGCGAGGTGGACGGCTCCAGCGACTGGTTACCGGACAGCACGCTGCGGCTGCTGGAAGCGCTGATATTGTCACGGGTGGTGTAACCGGCCTGCGCCGCCATTTTCGGCAGCATATCAAAGCGCGACAGATCGACCTGCTGCTGTGCCAGCGCGCTCTCCATCACCTTCAGGCGCGATTCAAGGTTGTATTTCAGCGCCCGCGCGGTGGCGTCATTCAGGGTGATCGGCGCGGTGACCGGCTCCTGGTTGCTGAACATGGTCTTCAGATCGGCAGCCGCGCGCTGGCGGCTTTGATCTTTGTTGATCTGCTGGGTAGAGACGGCACAGCCGCTGACGATTAAGGCCAGCAGGGTCACACTGAAAACTTTTGCGCACTTATGCATATTCTTTTTTCACCCTTAATGGTGGTTTAGTTGTACGTGGTTCACCGATGCCCTGATTAAGCCTGCGGTGTGATGTCTCGTAATGCGCTTTCCAGCGCGGCGATCTGTTCTGTCCGTTCCGCTTCCGGCTGGCTCAGCTGCTGGCTGAACAGCGGCGTACCAAATACCGAGGTTGGCTGTACGGTCTGGTTAATAGTGTTGTCACTGACCTGCTGCCAGCTGCTGCCGGAGAACACTTCCAGTCCGGTGGCGCCCGGCAGCGACGGGATAGCGAACTGGGCGGCAAGGCTGGAGCGGCCACTCATATCGCCGTTGACGTCGCTGCCGTGGCTGCGGCCGTCCACAGGCTGATAGTGGTTAACACCGTTCTGGCTGAACACGCCTGCCAGGGTTGAGGATCCGCTGCCGTCACCGCCCTGCTGGCCGCTGCTGAACGCCGCCGTAATCGATGGTGCATCGCCTGCCGGGGTGCCCTGCGGAGTAAACAGCGAGCCGCTCTCCTGCGGGCTGCCGTCACCCTGCGCCAGGCCGAGCAGGGTCAGCTGTTCGCGGGAATAGCTGGCGTTTTGCCCGCTGTCCACCGCGCTGTGACGCTGCTCGCTGCGGAACTGCGGATCGCCGTTGAGGAAGTCGGCGGTACGCAGGGTAAAGCTGCTGCTGACCGATTCACCGAAGTGGTCGGTGGCGGTGATGCGCACGGTGATACTGCCCGCCAGCGTTGGCGTGCCGCTCAGCGTGCGGGTGGCCGGGTCGAAGCTCAGCCAGCCGGGCAGAGCCGAGCCATCGGCCAGCGTGGCGCTGTAGCTCAGCGCGTCTGCGCTGTCCGCATCGCTGAACGCACCGGCCGGCAGCGTCAGGCTGAACGGCTGCTGCTGGGTGGCCAGCGCATCGTTCAGCCCGCGGGTTTGCGGGGTGCTGTTGCTGTACGAAGCGTTGCTGATATCGCTGCCGACGCCGTTACCTGCGGCATCCGTCGCCAGTGATGCGCTGGCGTTATAGCGCAGCTGCAGCGTGCCGTTGCCGGTGACGTTGGTCAGCTGGATCTGCCAGTGCGTGGCATCAATAGCGGTAACCGAAGTCAGTGTGGCGTTCAGCGAACCCGTGGTCAGCAGGCTGAAATCGGCCACGCTGAGACCGCTGACCCCTTCCGACATTTCCAGCTGATAGCTCAGCGTCTGCGCTTCGCCACCGGCGTTCAGCGTCAGGCTGACCGGCTGCGGATGCTGCGTGTCGATGGTGAAGTTGCCGGACGACACCAGGCCCTGTCCGGTATTGCCTGCGGCATCGCGCACCCAGGTCTGGTTGAGCACCAGCTGGTTAGTCGCATCGGTCACGTCGGCGTTCGGCGTGTAGGTGCCGGTCCATGTGATTCCACCGTCGGTGGTAATCAGCTCGGACAGGGTGCCGTTTGGCGCGGTCAGCGCTTCGCGGGTCAGGCCGGAGACGGCTTCGCTGAAGGTGATGGTCACGGTGGATGTCTCACCCNACCCGCACGCAGCGCGGTATCGCTCAGCTGGATGGTGGCGGTTGGCAGCTGCGTGTCGATGGCGAAGTTGTCCGAGGACACCAGGCCCTGGCCGATATTGCCTGCGGCATCACGAACGTACGTCTGGTTCAGGACGATCAGGTTAGTCGCGTCGGTCACGTCGGCGTTCGGCGTGTAGGTGCCGGTCCAGGTCACGCCGCCGTCTGTGGTGATCAGCTCGGACAGGGTGCCGTTTGGCGCGGTCAGCGCTTCGCGGGTCAGGCCGGAGACGGCTTCGCTGAAGGTGATGGTCACGGTGGATGTCTCACCCGCCTTCAGCGCCGTATCGCTCAGCNGGCGCGGTCAGCGCTTCGCGGGTCAGGCCGGAGACGGCTTCGCTGAAGGTGATGGTCACGGTGGATGTCTCACCCGCCTTCAGCGCCGTATCGCTCAGCTGGATKGTGGCGGTTGGCAGCTKCGTGTCGATGGCGAAGTTGTCCGAGGACACCAGGCCCTGGCCGRTATTGCCTGCCGCGTCACGAACCCAGGTCTGGTTCAGCACCAGCTGGTTAGTCGCGTCKGTCACGTCAGCGTTCGGCGTGTAGGTGCCGGTCCAGGTWATACCRCCGTCGGTGGWGATCAGCTCGGACAGGGTGCCGTTCGGCGCGGTCAGCGCTTCGCGGGTCAGGCCGGAGACGGCTTCGCTGAAGGTGATGGTCACGGTGGATGTCTCACCCGCCTTCAGCGCCGTATCGCTCAG